>NZ_JAJPWO010000012.1:0-289046 GCF_046549075.1 Amycolatopsis sp. lyj-84 | reverse complement strand
TAGTGTTTCGGTGGTTATAGCGTCAGGGAAACGCCCGGTCCCATTCCGAACCCGGAAGCTAAGCCTGACAGCGCCGATGGTACTGCAACCGAAGGGTTGTGGGAGAGTAGGACACCGCCGGACTAACCTCAGGACAGGGTCCTGACCAGGGTCGAGAACCTCTGACAGGTTCTCCCCGGTCAGGGCCCTGTCTCTTTTCATGTCCAGGGACGGACTACAGTGGTCCGTTGGCGCGCCCAGAGGGTGTCGCCGGTATCGAAAACTTTTTCAATAGTGGCAGGAGGCCAGGTGTCCGAGTTCGGTCGACGTGACTCAGATGATGGCGCGTCCGGCCGGTCGGGCCGCCGGGACGAGAGTCCCCGCGGAGGCCGGTCTGACGCGCAGCGAGGTGACCGGCGTGGTTCCGCCGGCGGTGGGCAGGACCGGGGCGGCCGCGATGGCGGCTACCAGGGCCGCCCGCGCCGTGACGACCGCGGTGCCCGCGGTACGAGCAGCTACTCCGGCAAGCCCGCGCGCAGTGGCGATGGTCCCCGTGACCAGCGCTCCGGCGGTAGCCGGTTCGCCGGGCAGGGCCGTGACGAGAACCGTCCGCGCTACAACAACAACGACGACCGCCGGGGCCCCGGCGCCGGCGACCGTCGTGACGACCGTTCGGGTGGTCGCGACAGCAGGGACAACCGCGGAGGCGGCTACCGCTCCGACGACCGCCGGGACAGCCGCGGCGGTGACCGTGGCGGTTACCGCTCGGACAACCGCGGTGGCGACAGCCGCGGCGGTGACCGTGGAGGCTATCGCGGCGGCGACAACCGCAGCGACAATCGTGGCGGAGACCGCGGTGGGTTCCGGTCCGACAACCGCGGCGGCGGCGACCGTGGTGGCTACCGTTCGGACAACCGCGGCGACAGCCGTGGCAGCGACAGTCGCGGTGGCGACCGTGGCGGTTACCGCTCCTCCGACAGCCGTCCCGAGCGCCGCTCGGACAATCGTTCGGACAACCGTTCCGAGGGCCGGTACGAGAAGCGTTCCGACAGCCGCCCGGCCCGTTCGGGCTACAGCTCGGACAACCGCGGCCGTTCCGACGACCGCCCGTCCGGCAACCGGTACGAAGGACGCCCTCAGGGCAAGTCGTCGTACGGCGACCGCGACAACCGGGGCGGCGGCGGCGACCGTCGCCCGTCCTCCTACCGCGATCGTGACGACCGCGGCGCCTCGCGTTCCGGTGGCTACAACAGCGACCGCCGTGACGACAAGCGCCCCTCCTCGGGAGACCGTCGTCCCAGCAGCGGTGGCTACGAGCGCAAGTCCTACGGCGATCGCGACAACCGCGGTGGCGACAGTCGTGGCGGCGACAACCGTGGTGGCGGCTACCGCCCCTCCGGCGACCGTCCCGACCGCAGGCCTTCCGGTGACCGTCCGGAGAAGCGGTACGACGACAAGCGCGGAGACTCCCGCGGCGGCGAAGGCCGGTTCGAGCGCAAGCGCGACGACCGTCCCCAGCGTGACCGTTCCGAGGGGCGCAAGGACTTCCGGTCCTCGCCCCGCATGGACGACAAGCAGATCGACGACGAGACCTTGGCGCGCGAGCTGCTCGAGGCCCCGGAACTGCCCGAAGGCATCGAGTTCTCCGACCTCGACGAAGACGCCCGCCGCGAACTCCGCACCCTGCCCAAGGCACTCGCGGAGACCGTCGGCAAGCACCTCGTCGCCGCCGGCGGGCTGGTCGACGATGACCCCGAGGCCGCGCTCGCGCACGCCAAGTACGCGAAGGCCAAGGCGTCGCGGGTCCCGATCGTCCGTGAGGCGCTCGGCCTGGTCGCCTACCACGCGGGCAACTGGTCCGACGCCCTGTCCGAGCTGCGGGCCGTCCGCCGGATGACCCGGGCCGACGACCACATCGCGATCATCGCCGACGCCGAGCGGGCCATCGGCCGTCCGGAGCGTGCGCTGGATCTCGCGAAGGAGGTCGACAAGGAGCGTCTGTCCAAGGCGACCCAGATCGAACTCGCGATCGTCGCCGCCGGCGCGCGCCGCGACCTCGGTCAGCTCGACGCCGCGGTCGTCTCCCTGCAGAGTGACGACCTCAAGGCCGAGAAGCGCGATCCGTGGAGCGCCAGGCTTTTCTACGCCTACGCCGACAACCTCGCCGCCGCCGACCGCAAGGAAGAAGCGATCCGCTGGTTCCTCAACGCGGCAGAGGCCGACGAGGAGGACGAGACCGACGCCGCCGAGCGCGCCGCGGAGCTCACGAATGGCTGACGCTCTGTCAGCCGGGTACGACGCGGTCCTGTTCGACCTCGACGGCACGGTCTATCACGGCAGCACCGTGGTCCCGGGCGCACCGGAAGCCCTCCGTGCGCTCCGGGACGGCGGCACCGCCGTCCGGTGGGTGACGAACAACGCCTCCAAGGCGCCCGCGCAGGTCTCCGAGCACCTCGAGGCACTCGGACTGCCCGCCACCCCCGAAGAGGTCCACACGAGCTCTCAGGCGGCCGCCACCCTGTTGGGTGAGCGGCTGCCTCAGGGCGCCGTCGTGCTCGTCGTGGGTACGGAGTCGCTGGCCGCCGAAATCGAGTCGGCGGGGCTGCGGACGGTCCGGGAAGCCGGTCCGGACGTGGCGGCCGTGGTCCAGGGGCACTCCCCGGACAACACCTGGGCCGCTCTCGCGGAGGCGTGTCTCGCCATCCGCGCGGGCGCGCTGTGGGTGGCGACCAACGTCGACGCGACCTTGCCGACCGAGCGCGGTCTGCTGCCGGGCAACGGGTCGATGGTGGCCGCGTTGCGCCACGCCACCGGCCTCGAACCGCTGGTGGCGGGCAAGCCGGCGCCGCTGCTGTTCACCACGGCGGCCCGGGACGCGGGCGCGGAGCGGGCACTCGTGGTGGGCGACAGGCTCGACACCGACATCGAGGGCGCTGTCGCGGCCGGGATCGACGCGCTCTGCGTCATGACCGGTGTCGCCGACGCGGCGTCCTTGCTCGAAGCGAGGCCCGAAGAGCGTCCGCGTTACCTCGCGCAGGACCTGACCGGGCTGAGTGACCGCGCGGATCTGCTCGAAATCGGGCCCAAGGACGGCTGGCGCGTCACCGCACAGGGTGACGTGCTCGAGGCCGAGGGTGAAGGTGACTCCCTGGACCTGCTGCGCGCGTTGTGCGCGGTGGCCTGGGAGTCGGGGATCACCGAGGTCCGTGGTGTGGGCGACACCGCCCGCGCCGCGCTCGGCGAGCTGCGCCTCGCCTGACCAGCGCTGCTAACTTGGTGGGGTGCAAGACCACCACCCCGTTCCGCGACCGCCGGTGCCCGGCCCCCCGCCGGTACCCGGACCACCGGCGATCCAGGCAGACCACTTCGCGCAGCAGGACACGGACCCCCGCGCCGGGGTCGACGAGGCCGTGGCGGGTCTCGACGACCTGGCCTCGCTTCCGCTCTCGGAGCACGTCGATCGCTTCGAAGCCGTGCACACCGAGCTGACGGTGGCACTGTCCACCATCGACAAGGTCTGACCGCGTGCCCAAACGCGCCCGCCTGGACGCGGAGCTCGTCCGGCGGGGTCTCGCCCGCTCCCGCGAGCAAGCGTCCGCTCTGATCGCCGAGGGCAAGGTCAGCGTGCGCGGGATGGTGGCCACCAAACCCGCGACCGGGGTCGAGTCCGGCGCGCCGATCGTGGTGCGCGACAGTGACGATCCCGGCTGGGCCTCCCGAGGCGCGCACAAACTGCTCGGCGCGCTCGAAGCCTTCACCCCGCAAGGTCTTTCCACCGAGGGAAAGCGCTGCCTCGACGCGGGCGCCTCGACCGGTGGCTTCACCGATGTCCTGCTGCGAGGTGGCGCCGCCACGGTGATCGCGGCCGACGTCGGCCGCGGTCTGCTGGACTGGCGCCTGCGCACCGACGACCGCGTGGTCGTCCTCGACAAGACGAACGTCCGCAACCTGACCCCGGAGGACCTCGGCGGGCAGGTCGACCTCGTGGTCGGGGACCTCTCGTTCATCTCGCTCAAAATCGTGCTTCCCGCGCTGGCCGCCTGCGCACGGGACGGCGCCGACCTGGTGCCGATGGTGAAACCGCAGTTCGAGGTCGGCAAGGACCGGCTCGGCAGCGGTGGCGTCGTGCGTGATCCCGAGCTGCGGGTCGAATCGGTGCTCGGCGTGCTCGCCGAGGCCGAGAAGCTGGATCTGCGCCTGCGTGGCGTCGTGGCGAGCCCGCTCCCCGGGCCGTCCGGGAACGTCGAATACTTCGTCTGGCTTACCCGCGGGGCGGGAGAGACCATCGGCACCGACGCCGAACGGCTCGTCCGGACCGCAGTCCTGGAGGGACCCCAATGAGCGATCGCGAGGTGCTGCTCGTCGTGCACCCGGACCGGGACGCGACCCGGGACGCGGCACGCGAGGTGTCGGCCCGTTTCGCCAAGGCCGGTGTGCGGCTGCGGGTACTCGACGAGGACGTCCGGGAGATGCTCGAGGCGGACGGCGGGATCGGCGCGCCCTGCACGGTCATGGCGCCGGAGCAGGACCCCGCCGCCGGGACCGAGCTGGTGTTCGTCCTCGGCGGTGACGGCACGCTCCTGCGGGCCGCGGAACTCGCCAGGCCGAACGGCGTCCCCGTGCTCGGCGTGAACCTCGGCCGCGTCGGCTTCCTCGCCGAGGCCGATTCGGACAAGCTCGCGGACACCGTCCAGCGCGCCGTCGACGGCGACTACCAGGTCGAAGAGCGGATGACCGTCGACGTCGTGGTCAGTGTCGACGGTGAGGAGACCGTCCACACGTGGGCGCTCAACGAGGCCAGCGTCGAGAAGAGTTCGCGTGAGCGAGTGCTGGACGCGCTCATCGAGGTCGACGGAAGGCCCGTGTCGTCCTTCGGCTGCGATGGCGTCCTGTGCGCCACGCCGACCGGCTCGACGGCGTACGCGTTCTCCGCGGGCGGCCCGATCATCTGGCCGGACGTCCAGGCGCTCCTGGTGGTCCCGAGCAACGCGCACGCGATGTTCTCCCGGCCGCTGGTTGTCTCCCGTGACTCGGAGATCACCGTCGCCATCGATCCGGACGGGTCGCCCGCCGTTCTGACCTGCGACGGATCGCGGACCTTCGATCTTCCCGCCGGCGCGTCCGTGCGGGTCACCTGCGGCCGGGTGCCGGTGCGGCTGATCCGGCTGTGGGAAGGCCCGTTCACCGACCGGCTGGTGCACAAGTTCTCGTTGCCGATCAAGGGCTGGCGGGAGCGACACGCCCGCTGACGGATGTCATGAAAGGGGCTTTCAGGACGAAAAACGTCTTGAAAGCCCCTTTCATGACGTGGCGGGTGCGGGAACGGTCGGGGTGGGCCGCTACGGTGGGCGTCGTGCTGGCCGAGATGCGCATCCAGGGCCTCGGAGTCATCGAGGACGCCCTGCTGGAACTGCACGCGGGCTTCACCGTGGTCACCGGTGAGACGGGTGCGGGCAAGACGATGGTCGTCAGCGGGTTGCACCTGCTCTCCGGCGGCCGAGCCGAAGTGTCCAAGGTGCGAACGGGAATGCTGAAGGCCTTCGTGGAAGGCCGATTCGAGCTGGGCGGTGCCGAGGGCGCCACCCGGATCGTCACCGACGCCGGGGCGGAGGTCGACGAGGACGGCAGTGTCATCGCGCTGCGCGCGGTCTCGGTCGACGGCCGGTCCCGTGCTCACCTCGGTGGCCGTTCGGTGCCGGTCGGCGTGCTCGCCGACCTGTCCGAGCAGCTGATCGCCGTCCACGGGCAGAACGATCAGCTGAGGCTGCTGCGGCCGGCCGAGCAGCGCGCGGTGATCGACCGGTTCGCCGGCGAGGCCGTCACCGAACCGCTGGAGCAGTACCGCGCGGTCCGGGACGACTGGCTCGCCGTCGTCGCCGAACTGACCGAGCGCTCCACCCGCTCCCGCGAGATGGCCCAGCAGGCCGACCTGCTGCGGCACGGGCTCGCCGAAATCGACGCCGTCGCGCCGGAACCCGGCGAGGACACCGAACTCACCGAGCAGATCAAGCGCCTGGCCGCGGTCGACGAACTGCGGTCCGCGTCCAGCGCGGCGCACGCCGCCGTCGCCGGTTCGGCGGAAGGGGATCCGGACGCGCCCGGCGCGCTGGGACTGATCGGCGAGGCGACGCGCCACCTGACCGGTTCCGAGGACGCCGTGCTGCGTGAACTCGGGCCCCGGCTGGACGAAGCGTCGGTGCTGTTGTCCGAAGTGAGCACCGAGCTGGGCAGCTACCTCGAAACGCTCGACGCCGATCCCGCGCTCCTGGAGAAGGTGCTCGCGCGCCAGGCGGACTTGAAGCGGCTCACGCGGAAGTACGCGGCCGATGTGGACGGTGTGCTCGCCTGGGCCGACGACGCCCGCCGCCGGATGTCCACGATGGACACCTCCGAGGAGGCACTGTCCGAACTGGCCACTCGCCGTGACGCGCTCGCCGTGACCCTCGCCGAGCACGCCCTCCGTCTGTCGGAGGCGCGCGTCGAGGCCGCCGCCGAACTGGCCGAGGCGATCACCGCCGAGATGTCCGGGCTCGCCATGGGACAGGCGGAGATCGAGATTACCGTCGAGCGGCGCACGGTGGACGAGAGCGATTCGCACGCGGTGAAGGTCGGAGGCAGGCTCGTGCACGCCGGTCCCGATGGGATCGACGACGTCGAACTGCTGCTGCGCGCGCACAACGGCGCCCCGCCGCTTCCCGTGCACAAGGCCGCTTCCGGCGGTGAGCTTTCCCGCGTGATGCTGGCGATCGAGGTCGTCCTCGCGCATGCGGACACCGTGCAGACGCTGGTGTTCGACGAGGTCGACGCCGGGGTCGGCGGCCGCGCCGCGGTCGAGATCGGCAGGCGGCTCGCGCGGCTGGCGCGCAGTCACCAGGTCCTCGTGGTCACGCACCTGCCGCAGGTGGCGGCGTTCGCCGATCAGCATCTGGTGGTGGACAAGGGCACGAGCGGCGGGGTGACCCGCAGTGGCGTGCGCGTCCTCGAACAATCGGAACGCGTCGTCGAACTCGCGCGCATGCTCGCCGGAATGGAAAGCACCGAGACCGGCCGCGCGCACGCGGAGGAATTGCTCGCCGTCGCCGAGGCCGACAAGAGCGCGCCGGACAAGCCCAAAGCCCGTCGCGGCGGAAAGCGCAAGAAGGCGAAATAACGCTCCGAAACCGGGTCGACCCCATCGTGGGACAACCGGCGTAGCCCGACCCGGTGTGGGTTAATCGGCGTGTTTCCATCGGCGTGGCGGACGCAGAAGGTCGCGCGGATTTGTCACTATCGGTCGCATGAAGCTCACCGGCTTGCTCACTCGTAACCAAGAGACCCTCCCCGGTATCACCGGCGTCGCCAGGGTCGACAGGCGTACGCGCGAGCTTCTCCGCCGGCTGAGCCCGGGCGACATAGTCGTCCTCGACCAGCTCGATCTCGACCGTTCGACGGCCGACGCCTTGGTGGAGGCCGAAGTCGCGGCGGTGGTGAACGCCTCGCCGTCGATCTCCGGCCGGTTCCCCAACCTCGGCCCGGAGATCCTGCTCGAGGCGGGGATCCCGCTGGTGGATTCGGTCGGCGGTGAGTTGCTGCGCAAGGTGAAGGACGGCACGAAACTCCGCCTGCACGAGGGCGTCGTCTACATCGGTGAGCGGCAGCTCGGATCGGGGATCCAGCAGACGCGCGAGAGCGTCGCGGATCAGATGATCGAGGCCAAGGCCGGGATGTCCACCCAGCTGGAGGCGTTCTCCGCGAACACGATCGAATTCCTGCGCCGGGAACGCAGCCTCATTCTCGACGGTGTCGGGGTGCCGGAGATCCGAGTCCCGTTGAAGGACCGGCACGCCCTCGTGGTCGCGGGCGGCAACGGGCACGCCGAAGACCTCAAGAAGCTGAAGAAGTACATTTCCGAGCACCGGCCGGTGCTGATCGGTGTCGACGCCGGGGCGGACACCCTGCGCGCGCAGGGGTACCAGCCGGACGTCATCGTCGGCGACCCGCACGGCATCGGCGCCGAGACGCTCCGCAGCGGCGGTGAGGTCGTGGTCCCGGCGCAGCCGGACGGGCACGCGCCGGGCGTCGAGCGCATCCAGGACCTCGGGATCGGCGCGGTCACCTTCCCCGCGACGGGCAACGCCGAGGACCTCGCGCTCCTGCTGGCGGACGCGCACGAGGCGAGTCTGGTGGTCACGGTCGGTTTCCAGGCGACACTGCGGGAATTCCTCGACCACGGCCGGTCCGGGTCGAACCCGTCGACGTTCCTCACCAGGCTCAAGCTCGGCACGAAACTGGTGGACGGCAAGGCCGTCGCGACGCTGCACCGCAGCCGGGTGTCGATCGGCGCCATCGTGCTGCTGGTACTGGCGACCTTGGTGGCCGTCGCGGCCGCACTGCTCGTCTCCGACGTGGGTTCGGTCTACCTCGACTGGATCCGCGACACCTGGAACTCGTTCATCGCCTGGGGCAAGGGACTCTTCACGTGATTTCTCTGCGGTACCACATCGTTTCCATCGCCGCCTGCTTTCTGGCGCTCGCGCTCGGGGTGGTGCTCGGGTCCACCGCCCTGAACGGTTCGCTGCTTTCGGGGCTCGCCAGCCAGAAAGAGGACCTGGGCTCCCAGGTCGCGGATCTGGAGGCGCAGCGCAATTCGCTCAACGCCCGGCTCAGCGACGCGGACACGTTCGCCGGGGCCATGGGCCCGAAGGTCGTCGCCGGTCAGCTGGACAAGCGTTCGGTGGTGCTGGTGACCACAGAGGACGCGAAGCCCGCGGACCGCGACGCGCTCAAGCAGCTCGTCGGGCAGGCGGGTGCCGCCGTCACCGGCGAGATCCAGCTGACCGAGGCGTTCTCGGACCCGATGCGGTCCGATCAGCTGCGTGATGTCGTGACGCGCCTGCAGCCCGCCGGTGTCCAGTTCCCGACCGCGGGCGACCCCGGCACCCTCGCCGGCGCGCTGCTCGGCTCGGTGGCGTTGCTGAACAAGGACAACGCGCAGCCGCAGTCGACGCCGGTGGAACTCGCCGCCGCGCTCGGCGGCCTCACCGACGGCGGTTTCCTCAAGGCGGGCCAGGACGTCAAACCCGCGCAGCTCGCGATCGTCCTCACCGGCTCCAAGTACACCGGCGACGGCGCCGGTGACCGTGCTTCGACCGTCGCGCGCTTCGCCGCCCAGCTCGACCGGTCCGGCGCGGGCACGGTACTGGCGGGCGACGCGGGATCCGCCGACGGCACCGGCGCGATCGGCGTCGTCCGCGCCGACACCTCGTCGACCTCGATTCTGTCCACTGTGGACAACGCGGAGACCGCGGCGGGCCGGGTCACCACGATCATGGCGCTGCGCGAACAGCTCGAAGGCGGCGCCGGACGCTACGGGATCGCGGGCAACGCCCAGGCTCCCGCCCCCGGAATCGCCGCCGCGGGCAACTGACCCCCCGCGTTTCGTCCTCTAGTTGCGGGGCCAGAGAAGGGTTTTGGGGAGCGGGCGGGCGTGACGTCGAGCAGGTCTCGCGCGCCTTCCCGCCCATGTTCGCCGAAACCGGCCATCACGAGCGCGTCGAACTGCTCGTCCAGCCCGTTCAGGAGGCCGAGGACGGCCGCCGCGCTCAGAAAGCTGTCCAGCGCCCCTCCGCGGATTCAGGGCCCCACAACGGCGTTCTGGCCAGGATCTCGGTGCCCGGCCCGCGCGGCCGCGGAAGCGGTGCCGATGAACCACGAGTACGGCGCCGCGGGGGCGAAGAACGGCACCAGCGCGATGACCGCGGACAACCGCGGTGGCCCGTCGTCAAGGTTTCTGCCGATAAACTCGGGTTACGAGCTGTTACGGCTGTGTCGAGGGGAGATCGGGTGGCCGAGGAAGGACCGCGGCAGCCGCTGGGCGCGACCCGGCAACGGGTCCGGGACGAGCTGCGCGAACGGATCCTCACCGGGCGGTTGAAACCGGGGGACCGGCTCGTCGAACGCGAACTCGCCGAGGACCTCGGCGTCTCGCGGGTCCCGGTGCGCGAGGCCATCCGCAGTCTGGAGGCCGAAGGCTTCCTCGCCGTGCAGTCGCCCCGGCGGATCGTCGTGCGACGGCTGGCCAAGGCCGACGTCGAGGAGCTGTTCGACGTCCGTGAGGCGCTCGAAGGTCTCGCCGCGGGGCTGGCCGCCGAGCGGGCGGGCAAGCCGGAACTGCGCGCGCTCGAACGCCTGCTCACCGACGCGGCGCGTGCCACCGAAAGCGGCGACCCGGCTCGGATCACCTCGCTCAACACCCGCTTCCACGACGAGATCGTCGCGCTGGCGGGCAACGGGCTGCTGCACGAGATCCTGCGGCCGCTCGAAGGCAGGCTGCGCTGGCTCACCAGCCAGAACGAGCGCTGGGGCGAACTGCTCGACGAGCACCGCCGCCTCTACGACGCGATCGCGTCCGGCGACGCGAGCAGGGCGCGGGACCACGCCGTGGAGCACGTCCGCGTGAATCGCGCGGTCACGCTGCGGACGTTGTTCCCCGAGGACGGCGGAGAACGTTCCGCGGGCTGAACCGGACATGTCAGACTCGCCGGATGATCACCGACGAACAACGGGCCGCCCGCACCGCGCGGGCGGTGGCCGCCGCGGTCGCCGCGGGCCGCGACCTCGGCCTCGCCGTCATCGAACCCGAGGTCCTGTACGACGTCTTCTCCGTCATCGTGAAGCTGGCGCCTTCGCCCGTGGTCGTGCGCGTGCCGACAGTGCTGCCGCGCACCACCACCCCGGACACGCAGCTGGCCGACCAGCGGCGTGAGCTCACGGTCGCCGCCTGGCTCGGCGAGAAGGGGCTGCCGGTCGTCAAGCCGAGCCCGCTGGTGCCCGCGGAACCCGTGCGACGGGACGGCTTCTCGATGACGTTCTGGGAACTCATCGAGTTCGTCGAGGACGCGAACCTCAGGGCCGAATACTCGGCGGGACTCGTGGCGAAGCTGCACGCCGCGCTCCGCGAGTACCCCGGCGAGCTGGCGTTCCTGACCGGGCTCGACCCGTTCATCCCCGACGCTCTCACCCAGCTCGAACACCGGCCGGACCTGCTCGACCCGGCCGACCTCGACCGCGCCCGCCGCGAATGGGAGCACTTCCGGCCACTGCTGGAATCGGAGGAGGCGTTCGCCAGGGCCTTCCCCGGGAGCACCGTCCAGCCGATCCACGGAGACTCGCCGGGCTACAACCTGATCGTCACGAGCGAAGGCGAGCTCTACTCCGACTTCGAACTCGTCAACCGAGGCCCGATCGAACGCGACCTCGCCTTCAACGGCCCCGAGGCCATCGAGGCGTACAACGCCGCCGCCGCGGAACTGGGCCTGCGCGAGGTGGACGAAACCGTGCTGCGGACGATGGAGGCCGTCGGCCTGCTGCAGGTGATCGCCTGTCTGGCGATGGCGCCCGACCTGCCGATGCTCGTCGACGGTCTCAAGCCGATGATCGACCAATGGCGGGAAACGCCGTTCGCGGGCGGCCTCGCTCAGCCGAGCATCGACGTCCAGGCTTCGGCGAATCCGGGGTAGGTCTTCCCGACCGTCCCCGGGTTCTCCACCTCGACGCCTTCGACCTTCAGCCCCAGCACCGCGGCCGCCATCACCAGGCGATGGTCGTCGTAGGTGTGGAACTTCCCGCCGTGCAGCGGCGCGGGCGTGATCCGCAGCCCGTCCTCGGTCTCGCGGACGTCGGCGCCGAACGACGACAGCTCGGTGGCGAGCGCGGTCAGCCGGTCGGTCTCGTGGCCGCGCAGGTGCGCCACCCCGGAGATGACCGACGGGCCTTCGGCGAAGCACAGCAGCGCGGCGATCACCGGCGTGAGTTCGCCGACGTCGTGCAGATCCAGCTCGGCGCCGGGGATCGTGCCGCTGCCGGTGACCGTCAGGCCGCCCGCGTCGAGTTCGGCGGTCGCGCCGAGGACGGGCAGGAGGCTGCGGAGCCAGTCTCCGGGCTGGGTCGTCTGCTGCGGCCAGCCCGCGATCCGCACCGTGCCGCCGGTCGCGACGGCCGCGGCGACGAACGGCGCCGCCGTCGAGAGATCCGGCTCGACGACGTACTCGGGGCAGGAGAGCCGTGTCGGAGCGACGTGGAACTCGGCGCCCTCGCGGTCCACAGTGGCCCCGAACCGGCGGAGCATCTCGACGGTCATCGCGATATGCGGCTCGCTGGGCACCGCGCCGCCGACCAGGCGCACGGTGACGCCCTGCTGGAACGACGGTCCCGCGAGCAGCAGCGCGGACAGGAACTGGCTCGACGCCGACGCGTCCAGATCGACCTTGCCTCCTCGCAGACCGCCTTCGCCGTGGACGGTGAACGGCACCGCGTCGCGCCGGTCGTCGTCGATGCGGGCGCCGAGGCCGCGAAGCGCCTTCAGCAGCGGGCCGATGGGACGGCGGCGGAGCGCCTCGTCCCCGTCGAACAGCGCCGGGCCGGTGCCCAGCGCGGCGAGCGCGGGGGTGAACCGGGCGACCGTGCCCGCGTTGCCCAGTTCCACCCGGACGGTGTCATGGGGATGCACGCGCCCGGGGCCGAGCGGGTGCACGAGGTAACCGGAGATGCCTTCCTGTGAATGGGCGCCGAGGGCGTAGATGGCGCCGAGCATCAGCCGCGCGTCCCGGGAGTCGAGCGGGGTCCGCACCCGCGTCGGCGCGCTGGCGAGCGCGGCGAGGACGTAGGCCCGGTTGGTGATCGACTTCGAGCCGGGCACACGGACGTCCGCGTCGAGCGGGCCTTCCGCGACCGGTGCGGTCCAGGTGTCGTGCGCGTCTGTCACGCCGCGAGGGTAGCGGTTTTCCACTCCATCGGACGCTTGCGGCGTGGCCGGTGAGCGCTTCGGCGGGCGTGCGATAAGGTGGAAGCCCGTGGGACTTCAGTCGCGGGCTACCAAGTATGTCTTTGTCACCGGAGGCGTTGCCTCCTCTCTGGGTAAGGGACTCACGGCTTCCAGCCTGGGTCAGCTCCTTACCGCACGTGGGCTCCGGGTCACGATGCAGAAGCTGGATCCGTACCTCAACGTCGATCCAGGCACGATGAACCCGTTCCAGCACGGTGAGGTGTTCGTCACCGACGACGGCGCCGAAACCGATCTGGACATCGGGCACTACGAGCGTTTTCTCGACCGGGCTCTCGACGGCAAGGCCAACGTCACCACCGGGCAGGTCTACTCCGAGGTCATCGCCAAGGAGCGCCGTGGTGAGTACCTCGGCGACACCGTGCAGGTCATCCCGCACATCACCGACGAGATCAAGTCGAGGATCACCGCCGCGGCCGGCGCTGACGAGGACGGGAACAGCCCGGACGTCGTGATCACCGAGGTCGGCGGCACCGTCGGCGACATCGAGTCGCTGCCGTTCCTGGAGGCCTGCCGTCAGGTCCGCCACGACGTCGGCCGCGACCAGTGCTTCTTCCTCCACGTCTCGCTGGTGCCGTACCTCGCGCCGTCGGGCGAGTTGAAGACCAAGCCGACCCAGCACTCGGTCGCCGCGCTGCGCAACATCGGCATCCAGCCCGACGCGCTCGTCTGCCGCGCCGACCGTGAGCTGCCGGAGGACCTCAAGCGCAAGATCGGCCTGATGTGCGACGTCGACACCGAGGCCGTCATCGCCTGCCCCGACGCGCCGTCGATCTACGACATCCCGAAGGTGCTGCACCGTGAGGCGCTCGACGCCTACGTGGTGCGCCGTCTCGGGCTGCCGTTCCGCGACGTCGACTGGACCGTGTGGGGCGACCTGCTCGACCGCGTCCACAACCCGTCGGAAACGGTGCGGGTCGCGCTCGTCGGCAAGTACATCGACCTGCCGGACGCGTACCTGTCGGTGACCGAGGCGCTGCGCGCGGGCGGTTTCGCCCACCGCGCCAAGGTGCAGATCTCGTGGGTCCCCTCGGACTCCTGCGAGACCCCGGCCGGTGCCGCCGCCGCGCTGTCCGATGTGGACGGTGTGCTGGTGCCCGGCGGGTTCGGCGTGCGGGGCATCGAGGGCAAGGTCGGCGCCATCGCCTACGCCCGCACCCACGGGCTGCCGCTGCTGGGCCTGTGTCTCGGCCTGCAGTGCATGGTGATCGACGCGGCCAGGAACCTGGCCGGGATCAAGGACGCGAACTCGGCCGAGTTCGACGACGCGAGCGCGAACCCGGTCATCTCCACGATGGCCGACCAGCGCGACGTCGTCGCGGGCGAGCGCGACATGGGCGGCACGATGCGGCTCGGCGCCTACATCGCCAAGCTCAAGCCTGGCTCGCAGGTCGCGAAGGCGTACGGCAGCACCGAGGTCTCGGAGCGGCACCGTCACCGCTACGAGGTCAACAACGCCTACCGCAAGCGCCTTTCCGAGGCCGGTCTGGTGTTCTCGGGCACGTCGCCCGACGACCACCTGGTCGAGTTCGTGGAGCTGCCCGCCGACAAGCACCCGTTCTTCGTCGGCACCCAGGCGCACCCCGAGCTCAAGAGCCGCCCGACCCGGCCGCACCCGCTGTTCAGCGCGTTCGTCAAGGCCGTCGTGGACCGCAAGGTCGCCGAGCGGCTCCCGGTCGAACTGCCCGAGGCCGCTCAGACGGGAGCCCGGTGACCGAGCCCGGCAAGCACGAGTTCACCGTCGCGTCCACAAGGGACGTCCACATCGGACGTGTCGTGGGGCTGCGGGTCGACGAGGTCGTCATGCCCGGCGGCGGCACCGCCCGCCGCGAGGTCGTCGAACACCTCGGCGCGGTCGCCGTCGTCGCGCTCGACGCCGACGGCGCCGTCACGCTGATCCACCAGTACCGCCACCCGGTCGGGCGGCGGTTGTGGGAACTGCCCGCCGGCCTGATCGACAAGGCGGGGGAGGACCCCGTCGGCGCGGCGAAACGCGAGCTGGTCGAGGAGGTCGGGCTCAGCGCCGAGCGCTGGGAGACCCTTGTCGACGTCGCGGCTTCGCCCGGCTTCACCGACGAGGTCGTGCGCGTCTACCTCGCCCGGGAACTGTCCGAAGTGGACAGGGAGATCCTCGGCGAGGAGGAGGCCGACCTCGTCATGCGGAAGTTCCCGCTCGCCGAGGCGGTCCGGATGGCGCTGGCCGGTGAGCTGGTGAACGGGGCGACCGTCGGCGGCGTGCTGGCCGCGCACGCGGTGCTCACGGGTGCGGCTTCCTCACGTCCGGCGGACGCGCCTTGGGAGGACCGGCCGACGAAGTTCGCTTCGCGCGGTCTCTAGGTCCCTTCGCGCGCTATGAAAGTCCCCTTCATTGCAAAATTTGCAATGAAGGGGACTTTCATGGCATTCGTGGACGCTCAGTCGTGAAGGCGGCGGCCCTGCGGATCGGTGCCGCCGTTCGCCAGCAGGACGATCCCGTCCACGATCGGCCAGGCCACCCCGATACCGCAGGTGAACACCGCGACCGCCAGCTGGGCGAACGCGATCCCGACATGCCCGGTGTAGAACCGCCCGGTCCCGAACGGCAGCACGATCTGCAGTACCCCGGCGGTGACCTTCGACTTCGGCGAGTACGGCACCATCGCGGCCGGCTGCCGGTAGGCGTGGACCGGCTGGGTGAACCGGGGTGTGAAACAGGCCGGATGCGGCGCGGGCAGGTCTTGGAACAGCGGACGGAGTTCGCCGACCGTCGCGGCTTCGTAGGCGGCGAGGACCCGGCCTTCGTATTCGTCCGGCGTGATCCTCCCTTGGCTGTAGTGGTCGGCGAGCAGCCGCGCCGCCTCCTCGCGCTCGGCGGTGCCGACGCGCATCTCCTCCGGGCCCGGGTGCTGGGACATCTCTCCAAGGTATCCCGTTTCACACCCGCGACCTACCGCGCGCGGCGAACCCCCGCGAGCGCCCTGGTGGTCCTAGAGTGTCGGTGTGTCACGGGCTGGCGGTGCCGGAGTCGCCCAGGTGGTCGCCGCTTACCTCGACCATCTGGTGGTCGAGCGCGGAACCGCGAGGAACACCCTCGACAGCTACTCCCGCGACCTGCGCCGGTACACCGCGTACCTCGGCGGCGCCGAGGTCGAACGCTTCACCGACGTCACCCCGGCGCATGTCACCTCGTTCGGCGCGGCACTGCGCGAAGGCGACGAGGAGCACCGGCCGCTGGCCGCGTCCTCGGCGGCACGCGCGCTTGTCGCGGTGCGGGGGCTGCACAAGTTCGCGCACGCCGACGGCCTCACCGAAAACGATCCGGCGCGCGAGGTCCGCCCGCCCGCGGCGGCCAAGCGGCTGCCCAAGGCACTGCCGGTGGACGATGTGCTGAAGCTGCTGGAAACCCCGCCGCCCGAGGGCGAACGGCCGTTGCGGGACCGGGCGCTGCTGGAGTTGCTCTACTCCACGGGCGCGCGGATCTCCGAAGCCGTCGGGCTCGACATCGACGACATCGACGACGCGGAGCGGACCGTGCTGCTCGACGGGAAGGGCGGCAAACAGCGCATCGTGCCGATCGGCCGTCCCGCTCTCGAAGCGGTGCACGCCTATCTCGTCCGCGCGCGGACGGTGCTCGCCCTGCACGGCCGGGGGACACCGGCGATGTTCCTGAACGCCCGCGGTTCCCGGCTTTCCCGGCAGAGCGCGTGGCAGGTTCTCAAGGACACGGCGGAATCCGCGGGCATCACGGCGGGCGTCTCCCCGCACACGCTGCGCCATTCCTTCGCCACGCATCTGCTCGAAGGCGGCGCGGACGTCCGTGTCGTGCAAGAACTGCTGGGTCACGCTTCGGTGACCACCACTCAGGTGTACACGCTGGTCACGGTCACCACGCTCCGCGAGGTCTACGCGACAGCACATCCCCGCGCGCTCGGCTAATCGACCCTGTCGATCCCGGCGAGCCTCTTTGTCACGACTCGCGAATCGCGCATAGGCTGCCGAAGACCCTGCCGAGGAGGAGATTTCGCGCCATGTCGACACCGAACGAGCCGGCGAAGCCGTCCGTGTCCGCCGGTTCGGCCGCGGCGAGCCTCCACCAGGTGACCATCGCAACCCCCGCCGAACACGACGGCGACGAACCGTCGGAGGACACGATCTCTTCTCGCGGCCGCAAGGCCAAGCGCGCCAAGGAAACCAAGCAGCAAGAACGCGAGAGGGAAGGAATCGGCCCGACCGGCCGCCCGTACCGCGAGATTCCCGAACCGAAGCCGCTCGAGCGGCACGGCCCCGCACTGGTGATGGCCATGTGCAACCAGAAGGGCGGCGTCGGCAAGACCACGTCGACCATCAACCTCGGCGCGGCCCTCGCCGAATGCGGCCGCCGGGTGCTGCTGGTCGACTTCGACCCCCAGGGCGCGCTTTCGGTCGGCCTCGGCATCCAGCCGCACGAACTGGACCAAACGGTCTACAACGTCATCATGGAGCGATCGGTCAGCATCACCGACGTCATCCGGAAGACCCGCGTCGACGGCGTCGACCTGCTGCCGAGCAACATCGACCTGTCCGCGGCCGAGGTCCAGTTGGTCGCAGAGGTAGGGCGCGAACACACTTTGTTACGGGTCCTTCGTCCGGTCATGAACGACTACGACTATGTTCTTGTCGACTGCCAGCCCTCGCTTGGCCTGTTGACGGTGAACGCACTGACCGCCGCGGACGGTGTGATCATCCCTCTGGAGTGCGAGTTCTTCAGTCTGCGAGGCGTAGCGCTCCTGATCGACACCATCGAGAAGGTGCAGGAACGCCTCAACCCCAAACTGGACATCACCGGGATTCTCGCCACCATGTACGACCCGAGAACCCTGCACTCGAAGGAGGTCATGGCGAGAGTGGTGGAGGCATTCGGCGACACCGTGTTCGACACGGTGATCAACCGCACCGTGCGGTTCCCCGAGACCACGGTCGCGGGCGAGCCGATCACGACCTGGGCTCCCAAATCAGCCGGTGCGGCGGCTTACCGCGCACTGGCCCGCGAGGTGATCGCTCGGTGAGCAGGCGAGCTTCCCTGCCCGGAGCGTCCGAACTGTTCAGGATCACCTCCAGTCCTGCCCTCGATCTCCCGCCCGCGCCTGAGCCGCCCGCCCCCGCCACGGGGAACGGCGACAGGCACGACGCGGAGAACGGCTCCTCGAACGGGGCGGGACAAGCGCACAAGGAACAGCTGGCCAGGGCCGCGCGCAGCGGCTCCGGCCGGACCAAACACGACGCGAAGATCACCGTCTACGTCTCCGGCGACGAACTGCTGGCGATGGAGCAGGCCAGGCTGAACCTCCGGGCGAAGCACGGGCTCGTGCTCGACCGCGGCAGGCTGGTCCGCGAGGCGGTGGCCGTCCTGCTGGCCGATTTCGACGCGGCCGGTGAGGAATCGGTGCTCGTCCAGCGATTGCGGGCGGGCAGCGAGGACGGGAAAGAGACCGAGAGCTGATGGACGACCCGGCCGAGGCTGCTCCCAGCGGCCCAGAGCCGGTCGAGCGGACAGAGGCAGACGAGACCCCCGCCGTGCACGAGACCGTGCACGGCGGGATGGTCCCCGAAGGACTGGCCAGCGAAGAGCTGAGCACGTCCAAGTTCAAGGTGAACCTGGCGAACTTCCAGGGCCCCTTCGACCTGCTGCTCCAGCTGATCTCGCAGCACCAGCTCGACGTCACCGAAGTCGCGCTGCACCGGGTCACGGACGATTTCATCGCCTACACCCGCGCGCTCGGCACGGACTGGAACCTCGACGAGACGACCGAGTTCCTGGTCATCGCGGCGACCCTGCTCGACCTCAAGGCGGCGCGGCTGCTGCCCGCCGCCGAGGTGGAGAGCGAAGACGACCTCGCCCTGCTCGAAGCACGGGACCTGCTGTTCGCGCGCGTGCTGCAGTACCGGGCGTACAAGCAGGTCGCGGCGCTGTTCGGTGAACTGGAGGCCGGCGCGCTGCGGCGCTACCCGCGGTCGGTCGCGCTCGAAGACCGGTTCATGGGGCTGCTGCCCGAGGTGATGCTCGGCGTCGACCCGGCGAAGTTCGCCGAGATCGCCGTCGCCGTCTTCCGGCCGAAGCCGCCGCCGACGGTGTCGATCGCCCACATCCACATGGGCCGGGTCTCGGTCCGCGAGCACGCCGCGCTGCTGCGGCTCAAGCTCGCCGAAAAGGGCGAGGCGACGTTCAGCGAGCTCGTCGAGGACTGCGAGCACACCGTCGAGATCGTGGCGCGGTTCCTCGCGCTGCTGGAGCTGTACCGCGAGGCGACGGTCCAGTTCGAGCAACTGGAGGCGCTCGCCGAACTGCACGTGCGCTGGACCGGCGGGTCCGTGGCGGAGGCGTCGGTGGCGGCCGAGCAGGATCTGGCCGTCGTCGAGGACGAGGAGTACGGGTGAGCCCCGAAGAGACCGAGAAGACCGAAGAGACCCCGGCCGAGCACGAGACTGTCGCCGAGCCGGACACCGCTGAGCCGGAAACGGTGGCCGAGCCGGAGCCGCCTGCCGACGAAGGGCTCGTGGCGGCAGGTGACGGCGACTATCCCGACGTCACCTCCGACGAGGTGCTCGAGGCCGCCCTCGAAGCGCTGTTGCTGGTCGTGGACTCGCCGATCAACGAGGAATCGCTCGCCGAGACGGTCGGCCAGCCCGAGTCGCGGGTGACCGTCGCGCTGCGCACGATGTCCCAGAAGTTCACCGACCGATCCAGCGGAATCGACCTGCGCCGAGTAGGCGAAGGGTGGCGGTTCTACACTAGGGACGTCTATGCCCCGTTCGTGGAGAAGCTTCTGCTCGACGGCCAGCGTTCCAAGCTGACGCGAGCCGCGCTGGAGAGCCTCGCCGTGATCGCCTATCGGCAGCCGGTGACCAGGGCCAGGGTCGCCGCCGTCCGAGGTGTGAACGTGGACGGGGTGATCAGGACGCTGCTGGCACGCGGCCTGATCGAGGAGATGGGGACCGACCCCGAAACCACTGGCACGCTGTACGTGACGACCGAGCTGTTCCTGGAGCGACTGGGACTGTCGTCCCTGGCCGATCTTCCCCCGATCGCTCCCTTGCTACCCGAAGTGGACACCATCGATGACATCTGACGCCCATCCCGACGGCATTCGGCTGCAGAAGGTCCTTTCGCAGGCCGGCGTCGCCTCGCGGCGCGCGGCCGAGGACCTGATCGTGCGCGGTCGCGTGAGCGTGGACGGCAAGGTGGTCACCGAACTCGGCCGCCGGGTCGATCCGGACAACTCCGTGATCCACGTCGACGGCACCCGCGTCCAGGTCCGCGAAGACCTCGTCTATCTCGTGCTGAACAAGCCCAAGGGCGTGCACAGCACGATGAGCGACGACCGCGGCCGCCCGTGCGTCGGCGACTACCTGCGCGGCCGGTACGAGGAGATGCCCGGCATCGTGCACGTCGGCAGGCTCGACGAGAACACCGAAGGCCTCCTGTTGCTCACCAACGACGGCGACCTCGGCCACCGGCTGATGCACCCGTCCTTCCAGGTGCTGAAGACCTACTTCGCCGAGGTCGAGGGCATCGTCCCGCGCGGGCTCGGCAAGGAACTGCGGGCGGGCTTCGAGCTGCCGGACGGCATCGTCAAGGTCGACCAGTTCCGGGTCAAGGACATGCTGGCCGGTCGCACCCAGATCGAGCTCGTCATCCACGAAGGCCGCAAGCACATCGTGCGGCGGCTGATGGCGGCCACCGGGCATCCGGTGCGCAAACTGGTCCGGACCGCGCTCGGCGACGTCCAGCTCGGCGCGCAGCGGTCGGGTTCGATCCGGCGGCTCAACCGCGGTGAGGTCGGCTCGCTCTACCGCGCTGTCGATCTGTAAGCCCTGACTGTAAGACTTTCCGCTCTACTGCACCGATGAGCATCGCGTTTAGCTCTTCCTGACGGGCTTTCAGCCGACGGGGAAGGGCTCGACCGTGAAATCAGTTGTGCTGGCAGGGATTCTGGCGGTCGCCGCGGCCGTGGTCGCGGCGCCACCGGCCGTGGCGAAACCGCGGGGCAGCGAACCGGTCTACGACTTCGCCCAGGCCGTCCGCGAGACGGCTTGGGTGGACATCGGGCTCGACGGGGACGGCGATGGCCGCTCCGACCGGGTCGCCGCCGACATCATCCGGCCGAAGGAACCGGCGGCGCAGGGCAAGAAGGTCCCGGTCATCATGGACGCGAGCCCGTATTACTCGTGCTGTGGCCGGGGCAACGAGAGCGAACTCAAGACCTACGACTCGGCGGGCAGGCCGGTCGGGTTCCCGCTCTACTACGACAACTTCTTCGTCCCCCGCGGGTACGCCGTGGTCCTGGTGGATCTGGCCGGTACCAACAAGTCCCGCGGCTGCACCGACGTCGGCGGGCCCTCGGACGTCAACTCGGCGCGCAAGGTCGTCGACTGGCTGAACGGCCGGGCGAACGGCTACACGACGGCGACCGGTTCGGCCAAGACGCTCGCTTCGTGGTCGACGGGCGCGGTCGGCATGATCGGGAAGTCCTATGACGGCACGATCGCCAACGGCGTCGCAGCGACCGGTGTCGACGGACTCAAGACCATCGTGCCGATCGGCGCGATCAGTTCCTGGTACGACTACTACCGCTCCGACGGCGCCAGCCTGCGCCAGGGCAGCCCCGCGGGGTTGGCTCAGACGGTCTCCCAGCGCAACGGCGGCCAGAACTGCAGCGCGGCGAACCGGAAGCTCACCGAGGGCGCGACCTCGAACGGCGACTACAACGCGTTCTGGCTCGACCGGGACCACGTGCAGAGTGCCTCGAAGGTGAAGGCCAGCGTGCTCGCTTCGCACGGGCTGGGCGACCTCAACGTCAAGACGATCAACTTCGGGCAGTGGTGGGAAGCGCTGAACGTCGAGCGCAAGGTGTGGCTGACGCAGGCCGGTCACGTCGATCCGTTCGACTACCGGCGGTCGGCGTGGGTCGACACCCTGCACAAGTGGTTCGACCACTACCTGCTCGGCGTCGACAACGGCATCGAGAAGACGCCGGGCGCGAGTGTGGAACGCGCTCCGGACGTGTGGGTGGACCAGGCGGCGTGGCCCGCGGGCAGCGCCGTCACCCTGCGTCCCGCGTCAGGGAGCACTCCCGGCGTCGGCACGCTCGGAACGACCGCGGGGACGGGCACGGCGTCGTTCACCGACTCCTCCGGCCAGTCCTCGAACAGTTGGGCGGCACGGCCGACGGAGACCTCGAACGGACGCGTGCTGTTCAGCACCGGCGCGCTCGCGAAGGACCTCCACGTCTCCGGGACCGCGAAGGTGACGGTGACCGCGACGCCGTCGACGTCCACTGCGCGGCTTTCGGCGATCTTGGTGGACTACGGCCCGGCGACCATCCGGAACTACACCGGGCCCAAGGAAGGCATCAAGAACGAGATGACCCAGTCGTGCTGGGGATCGAGCGCTTCCGGCAACGACGCCTGCTACCTGAACACGAGCGCCGACTCGGTTTCGGTGGGGCTGAACATCATCAGCCGCGGGTGGGCCGACCTGGCCAACTACCGTTCGCTGACCCAGGAATCGCCGCTGACGCCGGGGCAGCCGTACACGATGACGTTCCGGCTGGCGAGTACGGATCACGTCGTCCCGCGAGGACATCAGCTCGCGCTGATCATCGGCGGGACGGACGGTTCGTTCATCGGCGGGCCGTCGCAGTACCCGAAGATCACGGTGGACCTGGGTAAGACGTCGCTGGCGCTGCCTGTCTCGGGCGCGGGTCCGTCGGCCGTCCCGGCGGCGCTTCCGGTGGCTCCGGTGCAGATCGCCCCGGCGGCTGTTTCGGGGCTTGAGCGCGGGTAGGCCAATGCTATGAAAGGCCCGTTACTTGCAAAATTTGCAAGTAACGGGCCTTTCATAGCGCGCGAGAGCGGTCAGCCGGTTTGGGAGGCGGGGCTTTTGGAGCCGAAGGGGCGGCGCTGCAGTGCGCGAGCCACCGGCTCGACGATCCGCGCGGCCGTGGGGCCGAGGATGGCCATCAGGAGCACGTAGGCCGTCGCGAGGGCCGCGAGTTCGCCGGTCACCGCGCCCGCGGCCACCGCCAGCCCGGCGATGACGATCGAGAACTCGCCTCGGGCGACCAACGCCGCTCCCGCGCGAGCCCGGCCCATCTTCCCGATGCCCTGCTTCCGCGCTGCCCACCAGCCGGTGGCCACCTTCGTGAGTGTCGTCGACACCGCCAGCACGACCGCCCAGCCGAGGACCGGCGGGATCGACGCGGGGTTCGTGTTGAGCCCGAACACGACGAAGAACACGGCCGCGAAGAGGTCCCGCAGCGGCTCCAGCATGTGCGTCGCGTTCTCCGCCGTGGAACCGGAGATCGCGATCCCGAGCAGGAACGCGCCGACCGCGGCCGACACCTGCATCGCCGAGGCGATGCCCGCGACCAGAAGCGCCGCGCCGAGGACCTTGAGCAGGAACACCTCGCGGTCCGGGCTGTCCACCGCGGCGGAGACGTAGCGGCCGAACTTCAGCGCGATCACCAGGACGACCGTGATCACCATCAGCGAGATCCCGACCGCCTTCATCCCGCCGAGGAAGCTCACCCCGCCGAGCACCGCGGTGAGGATCGGCAGGTAGAGCGCCATCACCAGGTCTTCGAACACCAGGATCGAGAGCACCACCGGCGTTTCCCGGTTACCGAGCCGCCCGAGGTCGCCGAGCACCTTCGCGATGATCCCGGACGACGAGATGTAGGTGACGCCCGCCAGCACGATCGCGCCGATCGGCCCCCAGCCGAGGATCAGCGCGACGATCGCGCCGGGCGCGGCGTTCAGCACGATGTCGACGAGCCCCGCCATCCACGAGCGTTTCAGCCCGGTGAACAGTTCGGCCGCCGAGTACTCCAGGCCCAGCAGCAGAAGCAGGAGGACGACGCCGATCTCGCTGGCGAGGTGGGTGAAGTCACCGATGTCGCCGAGCGGGATCAACCCGCCCTGCCCGAAACACAGGCCACCGATCAGGTACAGCGGGATCGGGGACATCCCGATCTTCCCGGCGAGACGCCCCAACACGCCCAGCCCGAAGAAGACCGCCCCGAGTTCGATCAAGGACAGTGCGGTGTGATCCATCCGCGATCAGCCGTACTTCAAGATCTTGACGGCGGCTTCGAGTCCTTCGGACGTCCCGACCGCGACGAGCACGTCGCCGGCGGTGAGGTTGAAGTCCGGGTTGGGGGAGGGGTGGACCTGCCCGGCCCGCATCACCGCGACGACCGAGACGCTCGTCCGCGTCCGCATGGCGGTGTCGCCCAGCGTCCGGCCGTCGAACGGCGAGGAGGACTTGATCGGAAGCTGCTTGGTGTTGATGCCCGGCAGGTCCCGGTGCTCCTCGGTGAGCTGGGCGACCAGCTGGGGCGCGCCGAGCAGGTTCGCCAGCGCGCCCGCCTCGTCGGTGCTCAGCGGAAGTGAGGCGAGACAGGCGTCCGGATCGTCCGTTTTGGACACGATCAGCTCGACGTGCCCATCGCGATGGGTCACGACGCCGACGCGGCGGCCGTTGCGAGTGGCGAAGTCCTTGCGGACGCCTATTCCGGGGAGCGGGGTCACTTCGACGTTCACGACGTCAACAGTAACTCACTGTCCGTTTTGCTTCGGCCGGATCAGGAACAGTGCCGAGATCACGACCATCAGGGCGGACGTCGCGGCGTGGATGCCGAGCGCGGCACCGACGGACCCGTTGTGGGTCAACACGATCAGCATGTCGCCGAACGGGATGAACGCCAGCGCGAGGAGCGCCCAGCCCAGCGCGCGGACGTTCCGGAACAGGATCAGGGCGAGCACCACGAGTGCCGTCCCGATGTCGCGGACGCCCTTGACCGCGAGGATCGGATCACCCTTCAGTGGCATGACCGGGAGGCCGAAACCGCCCGTCTGGGTCTCCGGGAAGAACACGTAACCACTCCCGAAGTACAGGACGAAGAGCACGAGGGCGATGGACAGGGCGTAAGCGATCTTGATGCGGGTCATGGTCTCCGACTCCGAAATCTAGCAGCGCTAGGAACACCGCAGACGCTAGCGCTAGCACCGCTAGCTTGTCTAGCGGTGCTAGGATATTCGTATGGTCACGAACCCCCGACGTGAGCGAGACCGCTCACAACGCGAACAGCTGATCGTCACCACCGCCCGCGAGATCGCCGAAGAGGAGGGCTGGGACGCGGTCACCACCCGGCGGCTGGCCGCGAAGATCGAGTACAGCCAGCCGGTGCTCTACAGCCATTTCTCCGGCAAGGGCGCGATCATGGCGGCCGCGGCGCTCGAGGGATGCACCGAAATGGCCGCCCACCTGCGGCGGGGAGTCGGGACGGCGGAGGACTCGCGGGGCGCCCTGCTGCGGCTGGCCGAGAATTACTTCGACTTCGCCGACCGCGAACCCGCCCTCTACGACGCGATCTTCACCCTCGCCAGCGAACTGACCTTCGCCAGTCCGGACAGCCCCGCCCCGCTGAAGGACGCGTTCGGCGCCCTGCTCGAATGCGCGGGTCCGGCGGCGGGTGAGCACGACCCCGCCCTCTACACCGAGACCTTCTGGGCCGCCATGCACGGCCTGGTCACCCTCGAACGCAGCCGGCGGCTGCCCGCGGACGCGCGTGCGGAGCGGATCGGCATGCTCGTCGACCGGTTCGCCGTGGGTGGCTGAGGCGTGTCGGTCGCCACCAGGCAGAATGGTCGTCGATCAGGTGAGCGAAGATGAGCTGAGGAGAGTTTCGGTGGCGGGAGCCCTGCGTGGTGTGGTCGCGATGGACGGCCCGTCCGGGACCGGGAAATCCACGGTTTCGCGGAAGCTCGCGACGAAGCTCGGCGCCGGCTACCTCGACACGGGCGCGATGTACCGCATGGTCACCCTCGCCGTCCTGCGCGCCGGGGCCGACACGGCCGACGCGGACGCGGTCTTCGACGTCGCCCGGAAGGCCGAACTCGGCATCGGGACCAGCCCTGACGAAGCGACCGTGACCCTCGCGGGCGAGGACGTCGCCGCCGAGATCCGCGGCGCGGACGTCACCACCGCGGTTTCGCCGGTTTCGGCCGTCCCCGCGGTCCGCGAACTGCTGGTCACCCGGCAGCGCGAGATCATCTCCGAGGTGCTCGGCCGCGTCGGCGGCATCGTGGTCGAAGGCCGCGACATCGGCACCGTCGTCTCGCCGGACGCCCCGCTCAAGATCTTTCTCACCGCCTCGGCCGAGGTCCGCGCCGCGCGCCGCAGCGCGCAGGACTCCGCCGCCGGCCGCGAGTCCACCGTGGATGTCGCGAAGGCCGCGGTGGAACGGCGTGACCGCCTGGACTCCACGCGCGCGGCTTCGCCCCTGCGCGCGGCCGAAGACGCCGTCGAGGTCGACACCTCGGCGCTCAACATCGACCAGGTCATCGTCGCGCTCGCGGAACTGGCTCTGCACCGCGGTCTTCTCGAAGGCTGCCCCGCCGAGGCCGCGCGGTGAGCGCGAAAGGACTGCCCGAGGGCGCGAGCGACCCGTTTCACACCTTCGGCCGGGGTATCTCGAAGTTCCTCGTCCGGCCCGCGTTCCGGGTCCGGGTGCACGGTGCCGAACGGGTGCCGGCGTCCGGGCCGGTGGTGTTCATGGCCAACCACAGTTCGATGACGGAACCGGCGCTGCTGTTCGGAATGTTCTCGCGGCGCACCGCGTTCCTGGTCAAGGCGGAACTGTTCAAGGGTTTCGTCGGCTGGTTCTTCCCGAAACTGGGCCAGATCCCGGTGAAACGGGGGGCGGTGGACCGCAAACCGCTGATGATGGCGGTCAAGGTGCTCGAGGACGGCGGTGCGGTCGGGATCTTCCCCGAAGGCACCCGCGGCCTCGGTGACGCCGAAAACTTCGAGCGCGGCGCGGCCTTCCTGGTCCGCGCCGGGAAGGCGACCGTGGTTCCGGTCGCCACTCGGGGGACGTACAAGCCCGCCGGTGCCAAGAGGCGCTGGCGGCCACGCGTCGACATCATGGTCGGCGAACCTTTCACTCCCGAAATCGGGAAGGGAAGGACAGGGCTGGAGGAGGGAACCGAGCGGCTTCGCATCGCGCTCGCGGACCTCGTGAAGGCACTGGACGAATGGCGCTTGGAGCAAGGGCTCCAAGACACGCGACAGAATGTGAAGTAACGAATGTCTGAGCTTGACGGAGTCGGCGAGATCGACGGCTCCTGGTCCGACGAGTCCGAATTCACCGCGCTGGACGCCCAGATCGCCGCGGGCGAGGCCGAGGAGGAGGCGCAGCTCGCGCAGCCGGTCCTCGCCGTCGTCGGCAGGCCGAACGTGGGCAAGTCCACCCTGGTCAACCGTATTCTCGGCCGCCGCGAGGCGGTCGTGCAGGACGTCCCCGGCGTGACCCGCGACCGCGTGGCCTACGACGCCTTCTGGGCGGGCCGCCGGTTCACCCTGGTCGACACGGGCGGCTGGGAGCCGGACGCGACCGGGTTGCAGGCCTCCGTCGCCGCGCAGGCCGAGATCGCGATGGCCACCGCCGACGCGGTGCTGCTGGTGATCGACGCCAGCGTCGGCGCGACCGCGACCGACGAGGCCGCCTCGAAGGTGCTGCGCCGCTCGAAGAAGCCGGTGCTGCTCGTCGCCAACAAGGTCGACGACGACCGCCTGCTCGCCGACACCGCGTCGCTGTGGTCACTCGGCCTCGGCGAACCGCATCCGGTCAGCGCGTTGCACGGCCGTAGTTCGGGCGACCTGCTCGACTCGATCGTCAAGGCACTGCCGACGATGCCGCGCGACGGCGACCGCGCGACCGCGGGCCCGCGCCGGGTCGCGCTGGTCGGCAAGCCGAACGTGGGCAAGTCCAGCCTGCTGAACAAGATCTCCGGCGAAGAGCGGTCCGTGGTGGACTCGGTCGCCGGTACCACCGTCGACCCGGTCGACTCGCTGGTCGAGCTGGACGGCGACATCTGGCGGTTCGTCGACACCGCGGGGCTGCGCAAGCGCGTCAACTCGGCCAACGGCGCGGAGTACTACGCGTCGCTGCGGACCAAGACCGCGATCGACGCGGCCGAGGTCGCGATCGTGCTGCTGGACGCCGCCGAACCGCTTTCGGAGCAGGACCTGCGGGTGCTGACCATGGTCGTCGAGGCGGGCCGCGCCTGCGTGCTCGCCTTCAACAAGTGGGACCTCGTCGACGAGGACCGCCGTCACGCCATGGTCCGTGAGCTGGACCGCGGCCTGGTGCGGGTGCCGTGGGCGGACAAGGTCAACATCTCCGCGCTCACCGGCCGGTCCGTGCGCAAGCTCGCGCCCGCGCTGCGGACCGCGCTGAAGTCGTGGGACCAGCGGGTGCCCACCGGTCAGCTGAACGGCTGGCTGGCCGACCTCATCGCCGCGACCCCGCCGCCGGTGCGCGGCGGCAAGCAGCCGAAGGTGCTGTTCGCGACCCAGGCGGGCATCCGGCCGCCGACACTGGTCCTGTTCACCACCGGATTCCTCGAGGCGGGCTACCGGCGGTTCATCGAACGCAAGTTCCGTGAGCGTTTCGGCTTCGAAGGCAGCCCCGTCCGGGTGAATGTCCGGGTGCGGGAAAAGAAGCAAAGGCCCAAGGCAGGCGGAAAAGCGGCCGGTAAATCGACGGGCAAACCGTCGGGTAAACCAAAAGCACGCTGATTTCTCACGATGTAGGTGAATAGTTCACTGGGTGGACACGCCGATGACCTCGGGTTTCGGCGTGTCCATCGGTGAGTTTCGACACTCTGCCGAGACCCTCCCGAGATATGCCGTTGACCTGCGGTAAAGTGATTGGTCTGCTAGCGGGCGCCTCATTCGGAGAGCGAGCCCGAATGACGCACTTCGCGAAAGGTGTGTGATGGGCTTGCGCGCCCATGGTTCAGTCTTGCCCGTGGTGATGCCCCGATGACACTCACCGCCGATTCCCGGCCGATCGCCTGTGTCGCCGACGTCACCGTCGCCCCGTCACCCGCCCCCGTCGCCGACCGGGCCCTGTTCTGGTCCGGCCTCGGCGCCGGTGAGCGCACCCTGATCGACATCGTCGCCGAGACCGCCGCCCGCCACCCCAACGCGGGCGCGATCGAGGACGGCGAGACCACGCTGTCCTACCGCAAGCTCGTCGAGGAGATCGACGCCTACGGCCGCAAGCTGACCGCCAACGGGGTCGGCGTCGGCGACCGGGTCGGCGTCCGGATCTCCTCCGGCACCGCGGAGCTCTACGTCGCGATCCTCGCCATCCTGTCCGTCGGCGCCGCCTACGTGCCGGTCGACGCGGACGATCCGGACGAGCGCGCCGAACTGGTCTTCGGCGAGGCCGAAGTCGCCGCCGTCGTCTCCGATGGCGGCGCGATCACCGTCGTGGGCTCGCCCGGCGGCGTCGAGGGCTCTCCCGCCCCTGCCGACGACGCGTGGATCATCTTCACCTCCGGTTCGACCGGCAAGCCGAAGGGCGTCGCCGTCTCGCACGCCTCGGCCGCCGCGTTCGTCGACGCCGAAGCCCGGCTGTTCCTCACCGAGGAGCCGATCGGCCCCGGTGACCGCGTGCTCGCCGGCCTGTCCGTCGCGTTCGACGCGTCCTGCGAAGAGATGTGGCTCGCCTGGCGCCACGGCGCCTGCCTGGTCCCGGCGCCGCGTTCGCTGGTGCGGACCGGTGTCGACCTCGGTCCGTGGCTGGTCGCGCAGGGCATCACCGTCGTCTCGACCGTCCCGACGCTGGCCGCGCTGTGGCCCGCCGACGCGCTCGAAGACGTCCGCCTGCTGATCTTCGGTGGCGAAGCCTGCCCGCCCGAACTGGCCGAGCGTGTCGCCGTCGAAGGCCGCGAAGTCTGGAACACCTACGGCCCGACCGAGGCCACCGTCGTCGCCTGCGCCGCGCAGATGACCGGCGAGGGCCCGGTCCGGATCGGCCTGCCGCTGGCGGGCTGGCAGCTCGCCGTCGTCAACGAGGCGGGTGAACCGGTCGCGATGGGGGAGACCGGCGAGCTGGTCATCGGCGGTGTCGGCCTGGCCCGTTATCTGGACCCGGCGAAGGACGCCGAGAAGTTCGCGCCGCTGCCGTCGCTGGGCTGGCGCCGCGCGTACCGCAGCGGTGACATGGTCCGCGCCGAAGCCGAAGGCCTGCTGTTCCTCGGGCGTCTCGACGAGCAGGTCAAGCTCGGCGGCCGCCGGATCGAACTGGGTGAGGTCGACGCCGCGCTCCAGTCGCTGCCCGGCGTGCAGGGCGCCGCCGCCGCGATCCGCCGCACCAAGGCCGGAAACCAGGTGCTCGTCGGCTACGTCGTGCCCGCCGAGGGGACGAAGTTCGACCACGACGAGGCCGCGACCCGGCTGCGCGAGCAGCTGCCCGCCGCCCTCGTCCCGCTGCTGGCACTGATCGACGACCTGCCGACCCGCACCTCCGGCAAGGTCGACCGCAACGCGCTGCCCTGGCCGCTGTCCACTGTGGACGCCGCCAAATCCGGCCTGTCGCCGACGGAGAGCTGGCTCGCCGAAGGCTGGGCGGAGATCCTGGGTGTCTCGGTCGACAACCCGAAGGCCGACTTCTTCAGCCACGGCGGTGGCAGCCTGACGGCCGCGCAGCTGATCGCGCGGATCCGCACCCGGCACCCGCAGGTGTCGGTGAACGACATCTACGCCAACCCGAAGCTCGGCGCGCTCGCGTCGATGCTGGACGCGCTGAGCGGCCAGAAGACCGAACGCCGCGACATCGCGCCGACCCCGCGCAAGGCCGGGATCATCCAGTCGTTGCTGATGGTCCCGCTGATGGGCCTGGTCGGCCTGCGCTGGACGACGATCGCGGCCACGCTGTCGAACGTGCTGTCGCTGGCCGGTTTCGCCTGGGCGCCGACGCTGAGCTGGGTGTGGATCGCCGTCGCTTGGGTCGCGCTGTTCAGCCCGGCCGGCCGGATCGCGATCTCGGCGACCGGTGCGCGGCTGCTGCTGCGAGGCGTCCGTCCCGGCAGCTACCCGCGTGGCGGGAATGTCCACTTGCGACTGTGGGCGGCGGAGAAACTCGCCGAGTTCAGCGGCGCGGACAGTGTCGCGGGCGCTTCCTGGATGACGACGTACGCCAAGGCTCTCGGCGCGCGGATCGCCAAGGACGTCGACCTGCACTCGCCGCCGCCGGTCACCGGCATGCTGAAACTCGGCCGCGGTGCCGCCATCGAACCCGAGGTCGACCTGACCGGGCACTGGGTGGACGGCGATCTCGTGCACATCGGCAAGATCCGGATCGGCGCCGACGCGCGGATCGGCGCGCGCAGCACGCTGTTCCCGGGTGCGCGGATCGGCAAGGGCGCGGAGATCGCGGCCGGGTCGACCGTCCGCGGCAGCGTGCCTGCCGCCCGTGTCACCAAGGACGCGCTGAAATGGCCGTCGAGCCGCCCGCCGCGTTCGCGGTTCTGGGCCACGGTCTACGGCGTGACCTCGGTCGCGCTGGGGCTCTTGCCCGCCGTCGCCGCACTTCCGGCGGTCGCGGTGCTGGGTCAGGCGATCGCCGGAGCGCCCTCATTGGGAGCCGCGCTCGGTCAGGCGTTGCTGTTCACGCCGCTCGCGACCATCGCGTACTTCGTGAGCTACGCCCTGCTCGTGCTCGTCGGCGTCCGGTCGCTGAGCATCGGCATGGTCGAGGGCTACCACCCCGTCCACGGCCGCGTCGCGTGGCAGGTCTGGGCGACCGAACGGCTGATGGGCATGGCGCGTGAAGGGCTGTTCCCCTTGTACGCCAGCCTGTTCACCCCGGTGTGGCTCCGGATGCTCGGGGCGAAGGTCGGCCGCAACGTCGAGGCGTCCACCGTTCTCGCGCTGCCGAAGATGACGCAGGTCGACAGCGGCGCGTTCCTCGCGGACGACACCATGGTCGCCACCTATGAGCTCGGCCACGGCTGGCTGCACGTCGCGCCCGCCCGGATCGGCAAGCAGGCGTTCCTCGGCAACTCGGGGATGGCCGCGCCCGGCCGTTCGGTGCCCAAGCGCGGCCTGGTCGGCGTGCTGTCGTCGGCCCCGCTGAAGGCGAAGAAGGGCTCCTCGTACCTCGGGATGCCGCCGCTGCCGGTCCGCCGGTCGGTCGGCGAGTCCGACACGAGCCGCACCTACACGCCGCCGCTGCGGCTCAAGGCGGCCCGTGCGCTCGTCGAACTGTGCCGCATCGTGCCGGTGATGTGCGGCGTCGCGCTGACCGTCCTGGTCGCCGCCGCGATCTTCGCGCTCGCGTCGTCCTTCGGGTTCTTGGTCGCGGTGCTGCTCGGCGGGCCGCTGCTGCTCGCCGCCGGTGCCGTCGCCGCGCTGACCGCCACCGCGATGAAGTGGCTGCTGGTGGGCAAGTTCCGCGCGATCGACCATCCGCTGTGGAGCTCGTTCGTCTGGCGCAACGAACTCGCCGACACCTTCGTCGAGGCGCTCGCCGTGCCGTGGCTGATCGGTTCGCTCGGCGGCACGCCGCTGCTGCCGGCCTGGCTGCGCACCATGGGCGTCAAGATCGGCAAGGGCGTGTGGCTGGAGACCTACTGGCTGCCCGAGTCGGACCTGGTGAGCCTGGGCGACGGCGCGACGATCAACCGCGGCTGTGTCGTCCAGACGCACCTTTTCCACGATCGGATCATGACGATGTCGCCGGTGACCCTGGACGAGGGAGCGACGCTCGGGCCGCACGGTATCGTGCTGCCTGGCGCGAGCATCGGCGCGCGGACGACCGTCGGACCGGGGTCTCTGGTGACCCGGGGCGACGCGATTCCCGCCGACTCGCGCTGGCTCGGGAATCCCATCTCGGCCTGGACGAAGTAGGGAAGCGGGGTCTTTCGCGGGTGATTTCGAAGGCCTCCGCGCAGCCCTCGCCCGGCGCGGACACCTCCGGCGACTCCTATCTGCCCCATCACGGTAACGGCGGTTACCGGGTGCGGCACTACGATCTGGAGCTCGACTACAAGATCGGTCCCAACCGGCTGTCGGCCTCCGCGGCCATCACCGCGGAGGCGACGCAGGCGCTTTCGCGCTTCACGCTCGACTTCGGCGAGTTCCGGATCAACCGGGTGCTGGTCAACGGGAAACCGGCCAAGTACACGCGGCGCGGGCACAAGCTGCACGTGAAGCCCGCGAAGTCGCTGGCCGCCGGTTCCGAGTTCCTGGCGGAGGTCTTCTACGTCGGCAATCCGCGTCCGCTGCCCGGGCTGTGGGGCGACATCGGCTGGGACGAACTGACCGACGGTTCACTGGTGGCGAGCCAGCCGGTCGGGGCGCCGTCGTGGTTCCCGTGCAACGACCATCCCGCGGACAAGGCGACCTACCGCGTCGCGCTGACGACGTCGTCGCCGTACCTCGTCGCCGTCACCGGGAACCTGGTGTCGCGACACGAGCGCGCGAGCACCACGAAGTGGGTCTTCGAGCGGCCGGAGCCGACGCCGACGTACCTGATGAGCGTCCAAATAGGACGGTACGACGATGTCGAACTGGTCTCCGGCCCCCAGGCCGGGTGGCTTTCGCTGCCTTCGGTTTCGGCGTACCGGATCAGCTTCGACGGTGACTCCGTGCTCGCCTCGGTCCCGCAACGGGCCGCCGTCCCGCCGCGCCTGCGCCGGCCTTTCGAGCGCGATTTCGGGCGGCAAGGCCGGATCATGGACTCGCTGCAGCGGTTGTTCGGTCCCTACCCGTTCGGTGAGTACGTCATCGTGGTCACCGACGACGACCTCGACGACCCGATCGAAGCGCAGGGCATGTCGATCTTCGGCGCCAACCACGTCGACGGGCGGCGCACCCACGAACGGCTCGTCGTGCACGAACTGGCGCACCAGTGGTTCGGCAACAGTCTGACCGTCGCCGACTGGCGGCACATCTGGCTGAACGAAGGCTTCGCGACGTACGCGGAATGGCTCTGGTCCGAGGAATCCGGCGGGCAGAGCGCGCACACCTGGGCGAAGACGTGGCACACACGGATGAAGGCGAAGCCCGCGGATCTGCGGTTGGCCGATCCCGGGGTGTCGCGGATGTTCGACGAGCGGGTCTACAAACGCGGCGGCCTGCTGTTGCACGCCTTGCGTTGCACGGTCGGCGACGCGGTGTTCTTCCCACTGGTGAGGGCTTGGGCGGTGGAGAACCGTCACGGTCTGGTGACCAGCGACGCCTTCGTCGCGTTGGCCGAACGCTTCGCTGGGCGCTCGCTCGGCGCTTTCTTCGACGCCTGGCTCACCGACCCCTCGCTGCCCCCTCTGCCTTGAGGCGTTCCCAATGTCGCATTTGAGACGCTCAGCGACTCAAATGCGACATTGGGAACCTCGCGCGAGTTATCCACAGTGGGGCTGGTGTGGCGAGTTGTCCACAGGGGCGGCGAATGGGGCTGGTGTGAGGTAGCCGCGAGAGCCACGATCGCGGGTGTGGTGCGAACTGGCGAATGGAACCGTGAGGCGCTCCTCGCGCTCAGCCGCGGCGGAGTGATCACTGTCGCGCGGCTGGTGGAACTCGGTGTTCCGAGGAAGACGTGTTACCGGCGGTGCCGTCCCGGCCAACCATGGCAGCGTCTCCTTCCGGGAGTGCTCCTGCTCGGTCCAGGACGGCCGACACGACGGCAACTGGTCGATGGAGCCTTGCTCTACGGCGGGCCGGACGCGCTCGTCACCGGTCTCGAGGCTTGCCGTCGCCAAGGTCTGAGAGGGCCGAGAATCGCGTCGGACGCTGTCCATCTGCTGATACCCGCCTCCTGCAAAGTCAGTAGTGCCGGGTACGTCACGGTGGAGCGGACTACGAGAATGCCCCGACCCACGATCGTCGACGGAGTGGCCATGGCTCCGCTCGTCCGGGCGGCCCTCGACGAATGTCGTCGTTTCACCACGCGGGATCCGGTCCGTGCGTTGCTGACCGAAGCAGTGCAGCGCGGCAGGCTGGATCCCGAGGTCCTCATCAGGGAACTCGAGGCTGGCAGCGATCGCGGCAGCGCGTTGCCCCGTGAAGTACTGCGTGACGTCCTGAGGGGTGCGAGGTCGGTCGCGGAGATCGACGCGATGGCCGTCTGGCGCCGCACCGGTCTTCCGGAACCGCTGTGGAATCAGGAACTGAGGGATGCCGGTGGCCGCTACATCGGGACTCCTGACGGCTATTTCGGGAAAGTCCGCCTCGCCTGGGAGATCGATTCGTACGACTTCCACTTCGCGCGAGCGCAGTACGCCGTCACGCTCGAGAGGAACAGCCGGTACACCGCCGAAGGAATCATGGTGCTGCAGACTCTTCCGGGCAGGCTGCGAGCCGAGCCCGAGAAGGTCGCCGCTGAACTCGTGGCCGCGCACAGCGCTGCCGAAATCAGGCTGATCTGCCGGTAATCGGTGGTCCGCGACCAGGACCGAGCCACAAGCGGCGGGTGAACCGGCACCGTGAGCAGCAGGTGCTCAACGGTGCGAGGGGCTCGGCGGACGTCGAGAGTGCCGCGATCGCCGAGGCGAGCTTGCTCAAGACTCGGTCGCAGCGGTGGCAGAAACCGTCTCGTGGTCGTCTTCGGGGTCCTGATCGGCCTGCCGGGGTTGTCGGCGCGAACGCTGCGCAAGACCTTCGCCGTCAACCTTCGTCGGGTCGGGGTCGATCTCGACGACCGATAGGTCGGATGTATCTACGGCTTTCCGGGTGAGCGCTCTGGTCAAAGTGGGACTATCTCTGGAAACATGCCGTTCGCCAGGACTTGATCTGCGGTAAACGTAGTATGAATCTGGAGGCGACCCATGGCCGAGCTGTCCAGGCGATCGATGCTGAGGGTCGCGGCGGGGGCGGCGGCGCTCGGGGGGCTCTGGGCTCAGGGGGCTCCGCCGGCGTTCGCCGGGCAGGACGTTCACCGCCGGATCGTCGATGACGCGCGCATGGTGTGGAAGCGCTTACCGAAGAGCTGGCAAGACGGGCCGTTCCTCGCCAACGGCTTCCTCGGCGTGCAGCTCTACGCGGGGGCACGGCCGAACATCCTCAAGGTGATGCTCAGTCATTCCCAGGTCCAGGACCAGCGCGGACAGTGGGAAGCGGGCATCGGGTACTCGCGGCTCCCGATCGGTTATCTCACCCTCACCTTCGCGGGCGCGATCACGGCGGTGGACTGGCACCTCGATCTGTACAACGCCGAGCTGGGCGGCACGATCACCACGACCCGGGGGTCGGTGCGCTTTTCCGCGCTGGTCCACAACGACCAGGACCTCCTCCTCGTCTCGCTGACCGGGGAGGCGGCCGCGGACTGGGGGTTCACGCCGCTCGAATCGGCGACGACCCGGACGATCCGCAAACCGCCCGAGTACACGGCCAATCCCGATCCGAAGGTCGCCAGTGCGGGCGCGGTCCAGTACTGCGAGCAGCCGCTTCACGCGGGCGGCGGGTATACGACGGCGTGGCGTGAGCGTGCCGTGGGCTCGCGGCGGCTGCTGGCGGCCACGGTCGCGTACGGGTTTCCGAAGCCGACCCACACCGCCGAAGCGATCAAGAAGGTCCAGCGGGCGTCGATGGCGAATCCGGACATGCTCGTCGCCCGCCATCGGCATTGGTGGAACGCCTTCTACCGGCGCAGTCTGGTGTCCATTCCGGACAAACGCGTCCAGCGGTTCTATTGGATCCAGCTGTACAAGACCGCCTGCGCCACCCGTGCGAACGGGCCGGTCGTCGCCGAATGGGGGCCGTGGTTCCCGGAGGTCGGCAACAGCTGGACGGCGGTGTGGTGGAACCTCAACGTCCAGGTCACGTACCCGATCGTCAACAGCAGCAACCATCCCGAACTCGACGCGGTCACCGAGACCTTCCGCCGTGACCACGCGAACCTCGAGCTCTCGGTCCCTCCCGCGTACCGGGACGGCGACACGTACGCCCTTTCGCATCCGGGGGACTGGCGGCTGCGGCCCGGTGGCACCCGCGCGGTCGGCGTCCCCGGCCCGGCCACGAAGAACGACCAGACCGGCAACCTGATCTGGGGCCTGCACAATGTCTGGCTCGCGTACCGGCACAGCATGGACGTCCGCATCCTCCGCGACGTCCTGTATCCGACGCTCGCCAAGGCGCTCAACTACTATCGCCACTTCCTCGCCACCGGCCCGGACGGCTCCCTGCACCTGCCGATGACGCGCTCGCCCGAGTACGCCGACGCGGGCGACTGCACCTACGACCTGTCGCTGATCCGCTGGGCCGCGCGCACGCTCGTCGAATCGGCGGCCAAGCTGCGCATCGAAGACCCGAGCGTGCCCGCGTGGCGGGAGATCGGCGAGAAACTGGCGCCGTATCACCAGGATCCCGCTCAGGGGGTGCTGATCGGCGACGGGGTCCCGCTGGCCGAATCACACCGGCACTTCTCGCATCTGCTCTGGCTTTACCCACTGCGCGAGAAACTCTGGGATCGCCCCGGTGACCGGGACCTCATGCGCCGCACCTTCGCGCACTGGTCGAGTGTCCAGGACAAATGGCACGGATACAGTTTCGCGGCCGCGTCGTCGATGAGTTCCGTGATGGACGCGCCCGAAGAAGCCTTGCGGTATCTGAAGATCTTCCTCGACGGGACCGTCGTCGCCGGTACCCAGCTGACGCCGAACACGATGTACCGCGAAGGCTCGAACCTCGCCATCGAGAGTCCCATCACCGCCGCGCAGTCCGTTGTGGACATGCTTCTGCAAGGTGATCACGGCGTTCTGAAGATCTTCCCGTCGGTGTCACGGTCGTGGCGGGACGCGTCTTTCGAGAGCCTGCGCGCGGAGGGTGCCTTCCTCGTGGACGCCTCCCGCAGGAACGGCGCGACCGAGTGGGTCCGAGTCCGCAGCGAGGCGGGGGAGCCGCTCACGCTCCAGCATGGGATCCCCGGAGACATCGAGGTCCGTGACGCGCGCGGGCGGCGGCTTCCTTGGCGTGCCGAAGGTCCGGGCACGATCTCGGTCCCGCTCGGCCGGGGCGGGACGGCCGTCGTCACGCGGCGCGGCGCGCGCCCGGCGCTGGAGCCGCGCGACGTACCCGGCGACGGCACCACTCCCGCGTGGGGGCTTCCGGCCTGAATTCACGACAAGGAGGTCCGAAGGATGGACATCACCCGCAGGACGGTGCTCGGCGGAGCGCTGGCGGGCGTGGCGGCGGCCGGGTTCGCGCCGTCCGCCTCGGCCGTGGAGAACGACTTCGCGCTCGGCGGCCTCGACTGGGCCGGATTCCTCGGTGCGGCGGACCTGGTTTGGCGCGGGATGCCGAAGACCTGGTACGAAGGCCCCTTCCTCGGCAACGGTTTCCTCGGCTCGGGCATCTACGCCGAACCGGGCCGGAACGCCATCCGGTTCAACGTCCAGCACAGCGAAGTTCAGGATCATCGGCCCGAGTTCGGCTCCCTGTTCGGCCTCGCGCGGTTGCCGATCGGGCATTTCACCCTCGAACCGGTCGGTGCCATCACCGGGATCGACTGGCGGATGGACCTGTGGAACGCCGAACTCAGGGGCACGATCACCACGGCCGCGGGCGGTCTTTCGCTGCGGGCGATCGTCCACACCGGACAGTCGATGCTGGCCGTCGAGATCGAGCCGACCGAGGGGGAACGCGGCTTCCAGTGGATCTTCCATCCGGCCGAGGCGGTGAGCCCGAGAGCGGATCCGAAGTTCGGGAAGCCGCCGCCCGCCGGATACGTCGCCAACCCGCCCGCGACAGCGGAAACCAGCGGTGACATCAGGCTTTCCGTGCAAAGCCTGCTGGCGGGCGGCGAGTACGTGACGGCCTGGCGCGAGATCGATCGGGGATCGAAGCGCACGCTGTACACGTCGGTGGCGTGGTCGTACCCGAAGAGGACGGCCGCGCGAGAGGCGCTGAAGACGGTCCGGCGGGCCGAGTCGTTCGACACCCTCACGATCGAGCACCGCCGCTGGTGGCACGACTACTACCGGCACGGCTTCCTGTCCGTTCCGGACACCCGGCTCCAGAGCTTCTACTGGATCCAGCTGTACAAGATCGCTTCGGCGGCGCGAAAAGAAGCCCCGGTCATGGCGACCTGCGGACCGTGGCTCGAACCGACCCCGTGGCCCGCGACGTGGTGGAACCTCAACGTCCAGCTGGAGTACTGGCTCATCCACGGCTCGAACCATCTCGAACTGGACGCCGTCAGTCACGCGCTCGGCAAGTACCGCGCGAACCTGACGGGCCAGGTCGCCGAGCCGTACCGGCACGATTCCGCGGGCATCCCGCGCACGACCGACATGAACCTGCTCAACGGCGCGGCCGGGACGAACTCCGGCTTCCCGGTCGGCATTCCCGGCGAGGAGACGCCGACGCCGGAGGTCGGCAACCTGACCTGGGCACTGCACAACGTCTGGCTGTCCTATCGGCACACGATGGACCGGCGCCTCCTGCGGGACACGCTGTTCCCCTTGCTGCGCAAGGCGATCAACTACTACCTCCACTTCCTCGCCCCCGGCGCGGACGGGAAGCTGCACCTGCCCGCGACGTTCTCCCCGGAGTACGGCGTCAACGCCCCCGACTGCAACTACGATCTCGCGCTCATCCGCTGGGGCTGCAAAACCCTCCTGGAGTCGGCGGCGGAACTGCGGATCGAAGACCCGCTCACGCGGCGGTGGCGGGAGGTCCTGGCCACGCTGGTCCCGTATCCGGCCGACGCCGACGGCTACATGATCGGCGCCGGCGTGCCGTTCGCGAAATCGCATCGGCACTACTCGCATCTGCTGCAGGTGTACCCGCTGTACGAGATCACCTGGGAGCGGCCGGAGCACCGGCGGATCATCGAGACCTCGCTCGACCATTGGGTGGGCTTCGAGGGCGCGTTGCAGGGCTACACGTTCACGGGTGCCGCGTCGATGTCGGCGCAGATGCTGCGCGGCGACAAGGCGGAGTTCTACCTCGGGGAACTGCAGCGGCGCTACATCCAGCCGAACACGATGTACAAGGAGTCCGGGCCGGTCATCGAGACGCCGCTTTCGGCCGCGCAGTCGTTGCACGACATGCTCGTGCAGAGCTGGGGCGGCGTCATCCGGCTCTTTCCGGCCGTTCCCGCGAAGTGGGCGGACGCCGCGCTGCGCGACTTCCGGACGGAAGGCGCGTTCCTGCTCAGCGCCTCGCGGCAGGGCGGGAAGACGCGCTGGGTCAAGGTCACCAGCGAGGCGGGGTCGCCGTGTGTGCTGCGGACGGACCTGGACGGGGAGCTGACCGTCCGCGACCGGTGGGGGCGGCCGAAACGCTGGCGGCGGCTGCCGAACGGGGACGTCCGGATCGACCTGCGGCGCGGCGAAGAAGCCGTCGTGCACCGCAAGGGTGACAGGCCCGATCTCGAGATCCGGCCCGTCCCGGCGAACGGGGACGCCGCACCATGGGGGATGCCGTGACTTCACCGGGCTGATCCGTGAGAGTGTTCCTGCACTTCCTCCACCGGATGACAGGAGCACAGATGTCCCAGCCGCCGCAGCAGCCGTACCAGCAGCCGGGCTGGTACGGCGCACCGCAACAGCCACCTCAGCCGCCTCCGTCGAACAAGACGGCGCTCTGGATCGGGATCGGTGTGCTGGGACTGGTCGTGGTGGTCGCCGTCGTGGCGATCACCGGTTTCGTGGCGCCGGGGTTCTTCCTGTCGGACTCGAAGGGCAAGAGCGCGGTCGCGTCTTCGTCCTCGTCGCAGGCCCCGACGTCGAGTGCCGAGGACACGCCGGCACAGAGCCCGGCCGGCCGGACGGAACTACCGAAACGCACGACACCGCTGGCGGATCCGACGGATTGCGCCTACCCGGCGGACACCACCAAAGAGCCGGCGAAGAAGGTCAATCCGCCCGCGGCGGGCCCGACACCGGCGTCCGGCACGACCGCGGTCACGGTCAAGACGACCGCGGGCGACATCGGGCTGACCCTGGACCGCGCGCTCGCGCCGTGCACCGTGGCGAACTTCCTTTCGCTGGCGCAGCAGGGTTACTACGACGGCCACTCGTGTCACCGGCTCGGCACCTCGGGGTTGCAGATGCTCCAGTGCGGTGACCCGGAAGGCACCGGGATGGGCGGGTCGGGATACACCATCCCCGACGAGATCTTCCCGCAGCTCAAGTACGGCCGCGGGATCCTCGCCATGGCGAAGACCCAGAATCCGGACTCGGGCGGCAGCCAGTTCTTCATGGTCTTCGGTGCGGCGGAACTGCCGCCGGAGTACACCGTGTTCGGGAGCATCTCGGACGCGGGACTGCAGACGCTGGACAAGGTCGCGAGTGGTGGCGTGGACGAGGCGAAGGGACCCGGTGATGGGACGGGGCCGCCGCGGGTCCCGGTGACGTTCCAGTCGGTCGCGGTGGGCTGACCGGCTGACCCACTGCCGCGCGGGCCGCCCGAATACGCCGGATCGACCCCTCGGCTGAGGCGGCGGAAAAGAACAAGACTGTTTCTCCCGGTCGTCGCCGTGCACGCTCGACGGCACTGATCGTCGAACTGGGAGGGGACGCGTGGCCGGCAATGGCGTCGACCGTGAGATCGACAGGGAACAGGACTATGTGGCGGCCCTGTACGCCCGTCTGGACGTCCTGCGCGAGGAGGCGGCCGGGAGGCTGGCGGCGGCACGGCGGCCTGGGGGAAATCAGGAAGCGGTGAGTGTCTGGCAGGCGGAGGCGGCCCGGCTGGACGCGGTGGAGCAAGGGTTGTGCTTCGGGCGGCTGGACACGCACGACGGCCGGCGCGTCTACATCGGCAGGCTGGGCCTGTTCCGGGACGAGGACGAGGAACCGCTGCTGGTGGACTGGCGGGTCCCGGTGGCCCGGGCGTTCTACACCGCGACGGCGACCGCTCCCGGCGGGGTGCGGCGACGGCGGCGCATCACCACGCGAGGCCGGACCGTCGTCGCGCTGGACGACGAGTTGCTGGACGCGGACGGTGCCGGCGAAGACGGCCTGGTCGGTGAGGCGGCGTTGCTGGCGGCCGTGACCGTGGAGCGGACCGGGCGGATGCACGACATCGTCACCACCCTGCAGGCCGAACAGGATCGGATCATCCGGCACGAGTCCGGTGGGGTGCTGGTCGTCCAGGGCGGTCCCGGCACGGGGAAGACGGCCGTCGCGTTGCATCGGGTCGCGTACCTGCTCTACACCCGTCCGCAACTGCGCACCCGCGGTGTCCTGGTGGTGGGTCCCAGCCGGATCTTCCTCGACTACATCGGCCAGGTCCTGCCGGGTCTCGGCGAGAACAGCGTGGTGACCGCGACCATCGCCGACCTGAGGCCGGACGTCGAGGTCTGCCGGGTGGATCCGCCCGGGATCGTCGCGCTCAAGGGCGAGGCGGCGATGGCCGGACGGCTGGTGGCGGCGGTGCGGTCGCGGGTCAGGACACCGGAGCACCCGGTCGACGTCGAGTTCGAGCAGCAGGTGCTGCGGCTCGATCCGCAAGACTGCCGGCGCGCCGTACGGAGAGCCGCGCGGGCCGGGCTTCCGCACGACCAGGCCAAGCTGGTCTTCGAGCGGGAGATCGTGGAGGTGCTCACGCGGCGCTTGATCGAGGGTTTGGAGGCGGTCGTGCTCACCGAAACGGGTGAGGCGATCGACGGTGGCAGCCCGGACGGCCGGCTCGGCGAGGCGGACCTGCGTGCGCTCGCCGCCGCGGGGGTCGTGATCGACCACGACGACGGGCCGCGGACCCTGTTGGACGAGACCGACCGGACCGGTCTGCGGGACTCGATGCTCGCCGACACCGGCGTCCGGGCCGTACTCGACGAGCTGTGGCCGTCGCTGACCCCGGAGCGCGTGGTGTCCGACCTCCTCGGCGACCACGCTGAGGGCTGGAGTGCCGCGGATGTCCCGTTGCTGGACGAAGCCGCCGCCTTGATCGGCCACCGCGCCGCCCCCGCGACGTTCGGGCACGTGGTCGTCGACGAGGCACAGGAACTGTCCGAAATGGACTGGCGGATGCTGATGCGCCGGTGCCCCACCGGATCGATGACCATCGTCGGGGACCTCGCCCAGACCGGGAGCCCGGCGGGCACCTCGTCGTGGGATCGCGTGCTGCGGCCACACGTGCGGGATCGGTGGCGGCTCGCCAGGCTCACGGTCAACTACCGCACCCCGGCGGAGATCATGGCCGCCACCGCGGAGCTGCTCGCCACCCACCATCCCGGCACGCCACCGCCCCGGTCGGTCCGCTCGGCCGGTGAAACTCCGTGGCGGGCCGGCACTTCCCGCGACGGCCTGATCGCGACCGTCGCCGACCTCGCCACGGCGCATGCCGACGGCCAGCTCGGGATCATCGCCCCGAGCACCCTCACCGCGCCCCTGGCCGCCGCGTTGTCCCTACCCACCTCACCGGACTTGACCGGCAAGGTCGTCCTGCTCACCCCCGATCAGGCCAAGGGCTTGGAGTTCGACTCGGTCCTGATCGCCGACCCGGCCGGAATCCTCGGCACCGCGCCGCACGGTCACAACGACCTCTACGTCGCCATGACCAGGGCCACCCGCCGGCTGGGCGTGGTGCACCCCGGCCCGCCACCGGCCGAACTGTCCGCGCTGCGGGAACAGCGCTCCGGCTGGTCGTGATCGCTCAGAGCGGGTTGTAGGCGCCCAGCGGAGCGGTGCAGAACGGCCCGCCGACGTACTCCGCCGCCGCGCCGGTCGGCGCCGGCCTGTCCGCTAACTGGTCGGCGTAGGTCTCGGCGTTGTCGAGCGACTTGTAGCCCAGTTCCTCGGCTTCGGCCAGCGAGTAGATCCGGCGCGTGTTGTCGGAGACGCCCCAGATCAGCCGGTAGCCGGGGGAGGGGTAGCTCAGGCAGGCCTCGAACAGGCGGGCGCCGTCGTCGGGGGAGAGCCAGGTCGTCAGGCCGCGCGGGCCGAGGACGAGCGGGTCTTCGAAGCACGAACCGATACGGATGACGATGACGTCCATGCCGAACCGTGAGTGGTACAGGCTGCCGAGCGATTCGATGGCCGCCTTGCTGACGCCGTAGTAGGTGTCCGGCCGGGGGGTGGAGTCGGCGGGGAGACCGTTTTCGCCCGCTTCGTCGTTGCGGCGGAAGCCGACGGAGTGGTTGCTGGAGGCCAGGATCACGCGCGGTACACCGGCCGCCCGCGCGGCTTCGAGGACGGTGTGGGTGCCGTTGATGTTGACGTCGAGTGTGGCTTCCCACGAGTTCTCGCGGCTGTGCCCGCCCAGGTGGATCACCGCGTCGACGCCGGCGCACGCCTTCGCCATCGCCTCCGGGTCGGTCACCGACGCGGTGATCAGCTCGACGTCCTCGCCGCCCGCGGCTTCGGGCTGCGCGGCCAGGTCGAGCAGCCGCAGCACCCGGCCGGAGCGACGCAGCCGCGGCCGCATCAGGGTGCCGACGATGCCCGCCGAGCCGGTGATCAGGACGCGCTGGTCTGCCATGAGAACCCCTTGTCAGTAAAGGAAGGACGGGAAAGATCAGCGGATGCCGGCGCGGCGCAGTTGCTGGCCGAGTTCCGCGGTGATTTCGGCGAGGAGCTCGCCGACGCGCCGGGCGTCGGCGTCGGTGACTTCGGTGACCGGCATGGAACAGCTGATCGCGTCCGTACCGGGGATGCGGTACGGGATCACGGCCGCGACGCACCGGACGCCGACGCTGCCTTCCTCGATTTCCGCCGCATAGCCGCGTTCGCGGGTCTTCGCGCATTCGGCGTGCAGGGCTTCGGCCGAGGTGATGGTGTTCGGCGTCAGCGCGGACAGCTCTCCGGTCAGGAGTTCGCTGATCTCGTCGTGCGTCAGTTCGGCGAGCAGGGCCTTCCCCAGCGCGGTGGCGTGGGTGGGCAGGGTGCGGCCGACGCGTGACACGAGATGCGTCGAGTGCCGTGACTCGCGTGTCTCCAGGTAGACGACGTCGGTGCCCTCGCGGCGCGCGAAATGCGCGGTGAACCCGGTCTTCTCCCGGATCCGCTCCAGCGCCTCGGTCGCGTACGGGACGACCGGGTCGCGGTCGAGGTAGGCCGTGCCGCAGATCAGCGCGCGGACGCCGAGGCGGTAGCGGGCGGTGTTGGTGTCCACTTCCAGCCAGCCGGCTTCGAGCAGGGTGCGGAGCAGCCCGTGGAGGCTGGACCTGGGAAAACCGGTGCGCGCGTGGAGATCCGACAGGGAAAGCCAGACGTCGTTCGCGGCGAAGGTCTCGATCAGGTCGATCGCCCGGCGCGCGGATTTGACCCCGGCGGGTTCCGGCGCGGCGGCCGCGCCGTTCGACACCGTGACAGCGGCTTCCTGCTGTGGCATCCGCGCTCCTCCATCCGGCCGTTGACTTGTGACTCCGGCCATATTAGCGTCCCGAACAGCGTTCTTATGGATGAACATAATCACTATAACAGACTCCGTTCATGAATGTGAACAGTCGACCGCCGACGGCTGGAGTGCACGACATGGACGCGGAAAGGAGTCAGCGGTGCATTTGCTGGACTGGATCATGGTGTCCGCGTATTTCGTGCTGATGGTGGTGATCGGCCTGTGGTCGCACAGCCGGGTCAACACGGTCAGTGACTTCTTCACCGCCGGCGGGAAGATGCCGTGGTGGCTGGCCGGTATCTCCCACCACATGTCCGGCTACAGCGCGGTTCTCTTCGTCGCGTACGCGGGCGTCGCCTACACGGACGGCATCACCGTCTACTTCTGGGGCATGGCCAGTATCGGTATCGGCGTCGGCATCGGCAGCTGGCTGTTCGCCTCGCGGTGGAACCGCCTGCGCTCGAAGCTCGGGGTCGCCTCGCCGCTCGAGTACCTGGCGAAGCGCTTCAACGTGCCCACCCAGCAGGCCCTGGCCTGGAGCGGCAGCCTCCTGAAGATCTTCGACATCGCGGCCAAGTGGTTCGCGGTCGCGACGATCCTCAACGTCTTCGCGGGCGTGCCCTACACCTGGGGCATCATCATCACCGGCTCGATCACGCTGATCTACTGCACCGTCGGCGGGCTCTGGGCCGACGCGCTCACCGACTTCGGCCAGTTCGTCATCCAGGCCATCGCGGCGATCGTGATGCTCTGGGTCGTGCTGGACAAGCTCGGCGGCGTCTCCGGGCTGTGGACCGTGTGGGGTGACCTCCCGCCCGCCCACCTGAACCCGACCACGTCGAAGTTCACCACCGTGGTGTTGCTCGTCTACGTGCTGGTGAAGACGCTGGAGTACAACGGCGGTATGTGGAACCTGGCGCAGCGCTACATGGCCGCGCCGAACACCTACGAAGCCCGTCGCGGCGCGCGGCTCTCCTCGATCCTGTACCTGGTGTGGCCGCTGGTGATGATGTTCCCGATGTTCGCCGCCCCGTTGCTGATCCCGAACATCTCGAACCCCAACAACGCCTACGCGATCATGACCACGACGTTCCTCCCGCCGGGTCTGGTCGGGCTGGTGCTGGCCGGGATCTTCTCGCACACCATGGCGATGGTCTCCTCCGACGCCAACGCGATCTCCGCGGTCATCACCCGCGACATGATGCCGGTGCTGTGGAAGAAGGCCCGCAGTTTCACCGACTCCCAGGGGCTGCTCGCGGCGCGGATTTCGACGGTGGTCTTCGTCGTGCTCACCATGGCGGTGGCCACACAGGCCGAGAAACTCGGTGGTGTGCTGGGTATCGTGGTGCTCTGGGTCGCGGCGCTGATGGGCCCGATCTCGGTACCGCTGCTGCTGGGCATGCTCCCCGCGTTCCGCCGCTCCGGCTCCCGCGCCGCCCTGATCTCGTGGGCGGGCGGTCTGCTCGCTTACGCGATCGCTTACTACGGCTACAACGCCACCCTCGCGGTCACCGTGTCTACCCCGATCCTGGTCTCGCTGGCGCTGTTCATCGGGCTCGGCTACCTCATGCCCGAACGCAAGGCCACCACCGACGAGATCATCGACACGATCGACCGTGACGACGACCTCACACCCAGCAAGTCGCAGGACGGCACCACCGTGCCCGCCTGACCGGGCCCGTACCCGGGATCAACCACAAAGAACGAAAGAGAAATCCATGGCACAGCCCAAGATCGAACTCGACGGCCTACTGGCGTTCCCCCTGACCCCCTTCACCGAGGGCTTGGAACTCAACCTCGACGCGTTCGCGGAAAACGTCGAGAGCCATGTGGCCGCCGGAGCCGGCGCGCTGTTCGTCGCCTGCGGTACGGGCGAATTCAGCTCGCTGTCCCCGGACGAGCACGCAGCGATCCTGCGTAAGGCTCGTGAGGTCGTTTCCGGGCGCATACCCGTGTGGGTCGGGGCGGGCGGCGGTGCGGCGTCGGCCCGTGCCGGGATCGCGGCGGCGGAGGCGGGCGGCGCGGACGGCGTCCTCCTCCTGCCGCCGTACCTGGTGACCGGTCCGCCTTCCGGGCTGGTCGACCACGTGCGGTACGCCGTCGGCGATTCCTCGATCCCGGTGATCGTGTACCACCGTTCCACCGGTGTGTTCACCCCGGGCTCCGCCGTGGAGCTGCTCGACATCCCGTCGGTGGTCGGTCTCAAGGACGGCTTCGGCGATGTCGAGCTGATGAGCCGGATCATCACCACGATCCGCTCGGTCGACACCGACCGCGCCCGGGAGTTCCTGTTCTTCAACGGTCTTCCCACCGCCGAGGTCTCCGCGCGCGCCTACGCGGCGATCGGCGTGGCGCGGTACTCCTCGGCCGTGCACTGCTTCGCCCCCGAGATCGCGGCCCGCTTCCACCGCGCGCTCGCGGAGAACGACGACGCCGTCATGGAGGCGTTGCTCGCCGGGTTCTATCTCCCGCTGGTGGCGCTGCGGGACGAGGGACAGGGCTTCGCCGTGTCGCTGGTCAAGGCCGCCGCGCGGTTGCGCGGTGACAAGGCAGGCTCGGTCCGGCCGCCGCTGGTCGAGCCCACCGCGGACCAGATCGCGCGGCTGGAGAAGATCGTCGACGACGGATTCGCCGTCCTCGAGTTCGTCGGGACCGGTGCCTGAAGATGAAGGTTCTCGACGTCGTCCTGACCCCGGTCGCCTTCGCCGACCCGCCGCTGCTCAACGCGATGGGCGTGCACGAGCCCTTCGCGCTGCGCGGTGTCGTCCAGCTGATCTGCGAAGACGGCGTGGTCGGTCTCGGCGAGTCCTACGGTGACCTCGCGTTCCTCGAACAGGTCCGGAAGGTGCTGCCGGAACTCAAGGGACAGGACGTGTTCGACCTGCCCGGCCTCCGCCGGAAGGTCGCCACCACCCTCGGCGAGGTCGTCTTCGCCGACGCTCACGGGCTCACCGGCGGATTCTCCGTCAGCAAGACGGTCGCCAGCGTGTACTCGCTGTTCGAGGTCGCCGCGCTCGACGCGCAGGGCCACTACCTCGGCAGGCCGGTGGTGGACCTGCTCGGTGGCAAGGCGCGCGACAAGGTCGACTTCTCCGCCTACCTGTTCTACAAGTTCGGTGCCCACATCGGCGCCGACGAAGACTCGTGGGGCGAGGTGACCACGCCGGAGGCGCTCGTCGGCGAGGCGCGCCGCATGGTCGAGGAGTACGGCTTCCGCTCCATCAAGCTCAAGGGCGGCGCCTTCGACCCGGACCAGGAGATGGACGGCATCCGGGCGCTCGCCGAGGCGTTCCCGGACCACCCGCTCCGCATCGACCCGAACGCGGCCTGGACTCCTGAGACCGGGATCCGGGTCGCCGAAGAACTCGACGGTGTCCTGGAGTACCTCGAAGACCCGACACCGGGCATCGAGGGCATGGCGCGGGTCGCCGAGCGGGCGAGCATGCCGCTGGCCACGAACATGTGCGTCGTGCGCTTCGCGGACATCGAGCCCGCCTTCCGGCAGCGAGCGGTCGGCGTAATACTTTCGGACCATCACTACTGGGGCGGCCTGCGGGACACGCAAGCCCTCTCGATCACGGCGGAATGCTTCGGCGTGGGGCTTTCCATGCATTCGAACAGTCATCTCGGGATCAGTCTGGCCGCTATGGTGCACGTGGCCGCGGCGACGCCGCACCTGACCTACGCCTGCGACACCCACTGGCCGTGGAAGACGGCCGACGTCATCGCCCCGGGTGCGCTGGAGTTCGCCGACGGTGCGGTCGCGGTGCCCGACAAGCCGGGGCTCGGGGTCGAACTCGACCCCGACGCGCTGGCGCGGGCCCATGAAGACTATGTCCGAAGTGGACAGACCAAACGGGATGACGTGACCTATATGCGGAAGTTCGTCGGAGACTTCGAACCGAACACGGCGCGGTGGTGACGGGGTGAAGGTCACCGGATACGCCTACCCCTGGGACGTCGTCGACGATCCCGGGTTCGTCGAGCGCGTACGGGAACTCGGCGTCGACGAGGTCGCCGTCGCGGTGTCGTACCACAGCGCCCGCGCGGCGACGCCCTGGTCGCCGGAGCGCACCTCGGTCGTCGCGCGCCACGCGGCGCTGTACCGGCCGGTGCGCGACGAGGCCTGGGGTGAGCTGAAGCCCGCCGAACCGGACTGGGTGGAGAGCCGCGACAGCGCGGGTGACGCCGTCCGGCTGCTGAACGAGGCGGGGATCCCGGCCGCGGCGTGGCTCGTGCTGACGCACAACTCGCAGCTGGGCACGGAATTCCCCGATTTCACCGTGCGCAACTGCTTCGGCGAGCGGTATCCGTGGGCGCTGTGCCCCGGGCAGCAGGAGGTCCGCGAGTACGCGGCGAACGTGGTCGCCGAGAGCCTCGAGGGGCTCGACTTCGCCTCGGTCATCCTCGAGGCGTGCGGCCCGCTCGGCGCCATCCACCAGCATCAGCACGAGAAGACCGACGGGGTCTGGTCGCCCGCGGTGGCGCGGCTGCTGTCGGTCTGCTGCTGCGACACGTGTCTCGAGTCCTGGGCCGAGGCAGGCAAGGATCCGGCGAAGGCGCTGGGCAAGCTGCGTGCCGAGGTCCGGCGGCTGATCGACTCCGGTGACCTCCGTGCCACCGAGGACAAGATCCTGCCCACCCTGCGGCAGGTCCTGCTCGACACGCGGCAGAAGGCGACGGACGCGCTCCGGCGTGAAGTGCTCGCGAAGATCCCGTCCGGCCCCAGGATCGTGCTGCACGGCGCGATGGACCCGTGGGTCACCGGAGCGTTGCCGGGGCTGACACCGTCGGTCCCCGAAGACGTCGACGCGGTGGTGCTGCAGAACTGGGTACCCGGGCACGCCAGCCGGGAGTCCGTCGCGACGGCGCGGGCGAAACTGCCGCGCAAGGTCGCCGTCGGCAGCTACATCACCGCGGTGGCGGCGAGCCCGGTGCCCGACATCGAGGCCTACACCACCGAACTCGGCAAGGCAGGCGCCACCGAACTGCACCTGTACCACCTCGGCCTCGCCGGCCCGGGGCGCTGGGCGGATCTCATCGCCGCCGTCAGCGCCGCGCAAGAACTCTAGGAGAAGCAAGAAATCATGAGCCAGGCAACGGATTCCGCCACGCTCGAACAGATCCTCGCGGCCGCCGCCGATGCGGCAGGCACGGCGGCGGCCGCGACCCCAGCCCAGCGGGCAGGGTGGCTGAACGCGGCGGCGGACGCCCTCGACGCGTCCGCCGACGAACTGATCGCGCTGGCGAACCAGGAGACACACCTCCCGGCCTCCCCGCGACTGCAGGGCGAGCTGAAGCGCACGACGTTCCAGCTGCGCCTGTTCGGTGAGGTACTGGCCGACGGCTCGTTCCTCGGCGCCACGGTCGACCACGCGGACGCCGCGTGGCCGATGGGGCCGAGGCCGGACATCCGGCGGCTGCTCACCCCGATCGGGCCGGTGCTGGTGTTCGCCGCCAGCAACTTCCCGTTCGCGTTCAGCGTCGCGGGCGGTGACACCGCGTCGGCGCTGGCCGCCGGGTGCCCGGTCGTGCTCAAGGCGCACTCCGGGCATCCGGAGCTGTCGGCCCGCACCGGCGAGGTCCTGCGGGAGGCACTGGTCGAGGCCGGTGCCCCGGAAGGGATCTTCGCGGTCGTCTACGGCCAGCAGAACGGTGTGGCGGCGCTGAAGGACCCGCGGATCCAGGCGGCGTCCTTCACCGGTTCGGTGCCGGGCGGGCGCGCGCTGTTCGACATCGCGACCTCGCGGCCGTCGCCGATCCCGTTCTACGGCGAACTCGGCAGCGTCAACCCCGTCGTCGTGACCCAGACCGCGATCGACACGCGCGGCGAGGCGATCGCCAAGGCGTACGCGGGGTCGTTCACCCTCGGTGCCGGACAGTTCTGCACCAAGCCGGGACTGCTGTTCCTCCCGGAGGGGCACGGGCTCGAAGACACGCTGCGCGAGGCCGTCGCGACGATCCCCGCGCAGCCGATGCTCAACGAGCGCATCGCGGCCGGCTTCGCCGACGGACTCGCGAAGCTGACCGAGGTGGCGGGGGTCGAGGTGCTGTCCGAGTCCGGTGGCGCGGAAGGGATTTCGCACGGCGCGACCCTGCTCGCCACCACGGCCAAGGACTTCCTGGCCGACGCCGAAACGGTCCGCGAGGAATGCTTCGGGCCCGCGTCGCTGATCGTCACCTACGCCGATCAGGACGAGCTGATCAGCCTGCTCGGTGTGATGGAACCCGGGCTCACCGCGACCATCCAGGGCGAAGAGTCCGATGTGGACTGGATCCGCCCGGTGCTCCCGTCGCTGACCCGTGTCGCAGGACGCCTGCTGTGGAACGACTGGCCGACCGGCGTCACGGTCACCTGGGCACAGGAACACGGTGGTCCCTACCCGGCGACCACCGCGCCGACCAGCACCTCGGTCGGCACCGCCGCGATCGAGCGGTTCCTGCGGCCGATCGCCTGGCAGGGCTTCCCCGACGCGCTGCTGCCGGAACCGTTGCAGGAGAACAACCCGTGGGACCTGCCCCGCAGGACCGACGGGAAACGCTAGAGATCCTCGTGAGTGGTAAGGGCGGTTAGAACCGTCCTTACCACTCACGAGGCCCAGCATCCGCCGCCGCCCCTAGTTGCTGTCTTTCGACCCCCTTGGGAGGCCTCGTCATGCCCGGATTCGGTTACGTCGACAGGAGAACCGCCCTGCTTTCAGGTGCGGCAGCGGCCGCCTCGGTCGCGCTCACAACCGCTCTCGCCAGCCCCTCGTCGGCCCAGGCCGCGCCTTCGGTTCAGGTGGGCACGTCGTCCATCGTGACCGGCTACCGCGAACTGCAGACCGGGATCAACCGGCCGTCGGCGGAACGCGCCTCCGCGCTGGCGAACCTGGACAGGGTCGCGAAGTCCTACTACGACAGCATGACACCCGGCGGCGGTCCACTGTGGAAGGACCTCCCGCTCGGCCCCGGCAGCGAGTTCACAACGTCGATGTACGCGCGGCTTCGCGCGATCGCGGTCAACTGGGGCACTCCCGGCGGTGCGCTGGCGGGCGACCCGGCCGTGCTCGGCCGGCTCAAGGCGGCGCTGGAACTGTTGTACACCAGCGATCAGTACAGCGAGAAGACCGCCGAGATCGGCAACTGGTACACCTACGAGATCGGCATCCCGCTCTACCTGCTGCACATCCTCGCGACGGTCGCCGACGAGCTGACCCAGGACGAGCTCGCCAAGTACCTGAAGCCGGTGCTGAAGTTCTCCGGCAACCCGAACCTCCGCACGAACAACCCGAGCGTCGTCGAGACCGGCGCCAACCGCGCGGACAAGTCGACGATCTCCCTCGTCTCCGGCGCGATGCTGGGGGACACCGAACGGATCAAGCGCGGTGTCGGGGCGTTCACCGACGTCGAAGGCGGGGGAGTGGCGAGTGTCATCGCCAAACTCCACCGCGCGGCAGGCGACGGCTTCCACACCGACGGCTCCTTCATCCAGCACGATTCGGTGCCGTACCCCGGGCACTACGGGATCGTGCTGCTCACCGCCGTCGCGTCCGCCATCCACGTCACCAAGGGCACGGAGTTCGAACTGGCGGCCGACGTGCGCGAGGCGGCGTACGCGCTGGTCCCCGACACGTTCGCGCCGTTCGTCTACGCGGGCGCACTGATGGAGTCGGTCCGCGGCCGGTTCCTGTCCCGGCAAGGGGAATCCGCGCACGACATCGGACATCAGCTCACCGGCGCGGTCGTGCTGCTGGCGCGGTCGGCGAGCGGGAAGCGCAAGGAAGAGCTCGGGGGGCTCGCCGCGAAGTGGATCACCGAGGACACTTTCGCGCCGTACCTGAAGATCCCCGACCCCGAGCGGTTCGCGCCCGGTCCGGATCTCGTCGGCATCCCCGGCATCGAATTCGCGCAGGAGTTGCTGGCGAGCGAGATCCGGCCGACGCGGACGGTCGCGACGCACCGCGTGTTCGGCCAGCAGGACCGGATGGTGCACGTCACCGAAGGCTGGTCTGCCTCGCTCGGCGTCGCCTCGACGCGGATCTCGCGGTACGAGTCGGTCAACTCGATGAACCTGCACGGCTGGTACACCGGCGACGGTTCACTGTACCTGTTCCTGCCCAAGGCCAAGGGGCATTTCACCGACGCCTACTGGCCGACCGTCGACCCGCTGCTGCTGCCGGGCACGACCACCAAGACCGGCGCGACCCCGGCCCTGGAACAGGTGCCGCTGACGAGCAAGGACCACAGCGGCGGCGTCCGCTGGGACGCGCGGCACGGCGCGCACGCGCTCGACTTCGTCTCACAGGACGGCACGCTGACCGCGAAGAAGTCGTGGTTTTTCACGCCGTCGGGGGTGGTCTGCCTCGGCGCCGGGATCACCGACACCTCCGGTGAGCGGATCCGCACCACGATCGAGAACCGCAACCTCGGCGAGCACGGCTCGGGTGTCCTGCTGGCGGACGGCCGGTTGGTCGGCGGCTCGGAATCGTTGCGGCGCAAGCGATGGCTTCACCTGGAGAAGGTCGGCGGGTACATCCTGCTCGACGACGCGGAGGTGACGGCGCTGCGTGAGGACCGGACGGGGACCTGGCGCGACGTCGACAAGGGCGCCAACACCAAGGGCACCACCGTGCCCTACACCCGGCGTTATCAGAAGCTCGTGATCGAGCACGGGGCCAAGCCTGCGGGCGCGAGCTACGCCTACGCCGTCCTGCCCACCGCGTCGGTGCTGGAGACGATCGCGACGGCCTGGGCGTGGCGTGTGCGGTCCAACACCGAGACGGTGCAGGCCGTCCGGCTGTGGGACGCGACGCTGCTGGCGAACTTCTTCGCGGCGGGTTCGGTCGACGAGGTGTCGGTGTCCGGTCCGGCGTCGGTGGCGCTGGGACGGGGGAACAACGGCTGGCAGCTGGCCGTTTCGGATCCGACGCAGCGGCAGGACGTCATCAAGGTGACGGTGCGGCGCAAGACCGTCGAGGTGCCGGTGAAGGGCACTTTCGGCGCCACTCAGGTCGTCCGTATCGGCCGATGAGCCTCAAGTTGGTCGTGAGCGGCAATGAAGGCCCTCGAGGGGTAAGTCAACTATGGCGGGCTCGATAGCGGCGCAGGCTCGCCAGGGAGACCTGGAGCTCTTTGACTGTCCTTAAGGGACACTCGTCACGATGTAGATGTCTGATTTCGGTGCTTTGCGCGCTTTGCGGCGGGGGTCGTGAGTGGCAATGCGGGTTCTAACCCTCTTTGTCACTCACGACGCCCGCAGTGAAGCGTACGTATGGTTATAAACCGGACCTTCATCTGCCCGGAAGTATCCCGTGTGGACAGTCGAGGTGGCTGGCTCTCGTCGGCAGTCCAGGTCCACGCCGCTGAAGGCTCCCTTCGTCGCATCAGACGCGGTGAAGGGAGCCTTCAGTCCGCCCCAGCATGACCCGCCCGAGAAGACTGCACGTTTGCCCGTCTTCTCAAGAGAACGCGAATCGCCACTCACGCCCAACCCGCCCGAGCATCACGAGGATTTAGGTCAGGAACTGGCCTAAATGGCTCCTACGGTCACCTCATGACCGACATCGAGCAGTTCCGCATCGACATCCCGCAGTCCGAGCTGGACGACCTGACCGACCGGCTGGCCCGCACCCGCTGGCCGTCGGCGCTGCCCGGTGCCGAGTGGAGCCGGGGAGTGCCGGTCTCCTATCTCAAGGAGCTGGCCGAGTACTGGCGAGACGGCTACGACTGGCGCGCGTGGGAGAAGCGGCTCAACGACTTCCCGCAGTACGTCACCGAGATCGACGGCCAGCGGGTGCACTTCCTCCACGTCCGCTCCCCGGAACCGGACGCGATCCCGCTGATCATGACGCACAGCTGGCCTAACTCGATCGCCGAGTTCCTGGAGGTCCTCGGCCCGCTGACCGACCCGCGAGCTCACGGCCTCGACCCCTCGCGGGCGTTCCACGTCGTCGCGCCGTCCCTGCCCGGCTTCGGTTTCTCGCCGTTCCCGGAACCGGCGGACGAGCGGTCGTGGGACATCGCGAGGGTGGCGCGGACCTGGGCCGAGCTGATGAGCCGTCTCGGCTACGAACGCTATGGCGCACACGGGAACGACGCCGGCGCGTTGGTGACGCCCTGCCTGGCGGTGCACGCGCGCGCGCACGTCATCGGCTCGCACATCACGTCCGGACTAGGCGTGCCGATGGGCGATCCTGCCGATTTGGAAGGGCTCACGGAACAGGACCAGGCCGAGCTGGCGGGGCTGATGGAGCGTTTCGCGGGCGGCAGCGGCTATGCGCCGTACCTGACGAACAGGCCGCAGACCTTGAGCTTCGGGTTCCTCGACTCGCCGGTCGCCCAACTGGCCTACCTGGTCGAACGGTTCAAGGAGTTCGACGGCTGGCCCGAAGGCGCGGCGCCCGCCGAGCCGATCGACCGCGATCTGCTGCTCACCAACGCGACGCTGTACTGGCTGACCGCGACCGGCGGCACTTCGCTGTGGCCGTATTACGAGGGCGCGGCCGCGATGCCGATCGACCAGACCGTGGTGCCGACCGGCGTGTCGCACGGCGGGCCGTCCGCACTGCGCAAGATCGCCTCCCGCAAGAACGACCTCGTGCGATGGGCGGATCACGAGAGTCCCAGCCACATGGTCGCGATGGCCGTCCCGGACGACGTGGTGGCCGAGCTCCGGGAGTTCTTCGGAAGTCTCCGGAAGTGATGTCGAGCGGTGGTCATCGGCTCCGACCCCGGGACGAAGCTACAGTCAAGCGACCCCGTGGAGGACCTGATGACCACCTCGTTCGAGACCGTGACCTCGGCCGACGGCACCCTGATCGCCTTCGAGCGCACCGGTGAGGGCACGCCGGTCGTCCTGGCCGGCGGCGCGTTCAACGACCGGACGACGGTCGCCGGCCTGGCCGCGACGCTGGCCCCGGACTTCACCGTGATCGCCTACGACCGGCGAGGGCGGGGCGACAGCGGAGCGGGCGCCGTCTACTCGGTAGAGCGCGAGGTCGAGGATCTCGCCGCGGTGATCGACCGGGTGGGCGGCTCGGCGGCGGTTTTCGGGCACTCGTCGGGAGCCGTGCTGGGGCTGGAGGCCGCCGCCCGAGGCGTCGCCATGACCGGCCTCGCCGCCTACGAGCCGCCGTACGTCGTCGACGACAGCCGTCCGAGGCCCGCGGCCGACCTCTTCGATCGCGTCCGGGCCCTGATCGCCGACGGCGACCGCGACGGCGCGGCCGAACTCTTCCTGGTCGAGGGGACGGGCACTCCGGCCGAGGTGGTCAAGGGGATGCGGGACGACCCGTTCTGGGCCTGGTTCACCGGCCTCGCCCACACGCTGCCTTACGACCTGGCGCTGTGCGGTCCCGGCAACGTCCTTCCCGCCGACAGGCTGGCCAAGATCTCCGTGCCGACGCTGGTGATGGGCGGCGGGGAGAGCGACGTCTGGATGCGGGCCGGCGCCCGCGCCGTCGCGGACGCGATTCCCGGAGCGAGGCACGCCACCGTCGAGGGCCAGGACCACGGCGTCCTCCACCAGCCGGACGCTCTGCGCGGGCTGCTCACCGACTTCCTCGGGTGACGGCCTTCACCGGCTCGGGGGACAGGCCCATCGCGGCGTAAAGCTCCCGTGCGGCACGGGTTTGCCCGAGTCCGGTCAGCGCGCGGGCCTCTTGGAGGCGATAGCCGATCCGCCTCGCGGTTTCGAGTGCGAGGCGGTGCCGCCCGAGGGCCACCGTCACCTCTCCGAGCGCGAGGCAGGCGGTGCCCAGGCTGTTGGCCGCCATGGTCAGCAGCAGCGGATGGTTGAGCCGGGCGAGGATCGCGCACGCGCGTCCGGCCTGCTCGCGCGCTTCACGGGGCCGGTGGGCGAGCAGCAGGGCGTCGGCGTGGTCGATTCGGCTCCACGCCTCGCCGAACAGGTAGCCGAGGTCCTGCGAGGCGGTGATCGAACGCCCGGTGACCTCGAAAGCCTCCTCGAACCGGCCGAGCCGGGCGAGGACCAGGCCCAGCTGGGCCGAACTCAGGATCATGCCGCGGGGATCCTCGCGCAACGCCACCGATCGCCGGGAGGAGGCCAGCGCGTCGTCCAAGTGGCCGAGGATCTCCTGCGCGTTGCTGAGGTTGGTCCAGAGTGTGGCGGCGGCTTCGAGGTCGACGGTTTCGTCCACGACGGCGAGGCCGTCGCGATAGAACCGGATCGCCTCGGGGTAGTTGCCGAGCATGCTGTGCAGGGCGCCCGCTTTGGACAGGGCGATCGCCTCGGTCTCGCGGTCGCCGGACGCGCGGACGACGTCCAGCCGCTCCAGGGCGCAGGCCATCCCCTCGGTGAGCAGACCGTTCTCCCACGAGGCCAGGGTGAGGCTCGCCAGGCTCAGCTGGATCGCCCGAGGGTCGCCGATCCGGCGGGCGGCGGCGATACCGGTTCGCGCCACGGCGAGCAGTTCGTCGAGGTGCCCGCTCTCCCGGAGCTGTACCGCGGTGCTCTCGGCGATCCGCCAGGCATGGTCGTCGTGACCGGTGCCGAGGGCGTGGGCGGTCACCGCTACCAGGTTGGCCCGTTCCGTCGCGTACCAGGCGGGTCCGCCGCCTTCGCGGTAGTGATCGAGCAGCCTGCCCAGTGCCGGAACGGATTCCTCGTCGCGCGCGGCGTTGCGGGCGTGTTCGGCGATCAGGTCGTGGAACGAGTACCGGCCCAGCGACGGTTGCCTGAGCAGGTGGGCGTCGAGCAGCTCTTCCAGCAGGCGTTCGGCTTCGCGCTCGCCGGTACCGGCCAGCGCGGCCGCGGCGGGCACACCGAAGTCGGCGCCGGGATTCCGCCCCAGCAGCCGGAACATGCGCTGTTGCGCGTCGTCGAGCTCCTGATAGGACAGTGCGAACGCCGCGGCCACGTCGCGTCCGGCGACCTTCAGTTCGGCCAGCCTGTCGTGTTCGGAGCCCAGCCGTTCGGCGAGGGTTTCCACGGTCCACTGTGGACGATTCTGCAACCGGGCGGCCGCGATCCTGATCGCCAGCGGCAGGTTGCCGCACAACGTGGCGACGCCCGAGTCCGGTCTCCCCGACGCCGCCGCGAACAGGGCGCCCGCCTGTTCGTCCGGCAGGACTTCGAGACTGATCGACGCGGCACCGTCGACGGCGGCCAGCCGCCGCCTGCCGGTGACCACGAGGGCGACCGTGGCCGAACCGGGGAGGAGTGGCCGCACCTGCTCGGCGGTCGCGGCGTTGTCGAGCACCACGAGCAGCGACCGGCCCGCCGTCCTGGTCCGCCACAGTTCGGCGCGCCGGTCCACGCCGCCGGGGAGACGGCTCGCCGGGACGTCCAGCTGTCCGAGCAGGGCTTCGAGCGCGGCCTCGGGTGCGAGTGGTTCGCGGGTGGGGGAGTGGCCGTGCAGGTCCACGAACAGTTGCCCGTCGGGGAAATCGGCGGCGAGCCGATGCGCGGCGTGGACGGCGAACGAGGTCTTCCCGACCCCGGCCATCCCGTCGACGGCGACCGGGCGGCCGAGCCGGACGGCGTCGAGGAGACGGCGGATCTCCTCCTCCCGGCCAGTGAAATCCGGGACGTCGTAAGGAAGGAAGCAGCGGACCTTGCCGTAATCCGGCTCGTCACGGAGGATCCGCTCGTAGAGTTCGCGTAACTTCGGGCCGGGATCGATCCCGAGTTCGTCCACCAGCCGTGACTGCGTCTGCCGGTAGACGTTCAGCGCGTCGGCCTGCCTGCCCTGCTGGTGCAGCGCGCGCATGAGCAGCCCGGCGAACGGCTCCCGGAGAGGGTGCTCGGCGACCAGCGCCGTCAATTCCGCGACGGAGTCTTCCCCGGCGGAGATGTCCTCGTCGAGGCAACGCTCCACAACGGACAGACGCCGTTCGTCGAGTTCGTCGGCTTCACCGCGTAGCGCCGTACTGTCCACACCGGACAGAGCGGGACCGTGCCAGCATCCGAGCGCCTCCCGGAACTCGCCGCGTGAGACGTGCTCCTCGAACGAGCGCAGGTCGAAAGTACGCGGGCGCAGAACGAAGCCGGGCCCTTCGGCGGTCAGGATGTCTTCGGTGGCGCCCTCGGCGACGAGAGCACGCTTCAGCGCGGTGGTGAGGTTGCGGATCTGGCGGACGGCCGTCGCGGGAGGATCCTCGTCCCAGACGACGTCCACCAGCCGTGAAACCGAGACGACGCGATCGGCACCGAGCAGCAGCGCGGCCAGGATCCGCTCCTGCCGCGAACCCGCCAGTTTCAGCGGCCGTGCGCCGATCCGGCACTGCACCGGCCCCAGGATCCGGAACTCCATCGCACCCCCTCCCGCGAGGTTAACCGGCCCCGCGCCCGCGCCGGTGCGGAAGTGATGCAGCTGTGATGCGCCACCCGGCGAACCTTCCGGTGGACGAAGTACCGGACGTGATGAGGAGAACCCTATGCGCAAGCGGTATTACGCGGCGTTGGCCGGGCTGGTCGTGGCGGCGGCGGGAATCGGCGTGCCCGCCGCGGCGACCGCGGGCGAGCAGCAGGCGGAGAGCGAGCGGCGGTCCTGCCAGCGCTCGTTCGACCGCGCCGTCTGGGAGGACATGGACAGCTACAACAAACGCGACGAGGCCCGCTATCGGGCGATCATCCACCAGAACATGGTCACCGTCGGGCGCAAGGGGCAGCTGTTCATCGGCTACGACGCCAACGTGCAGCCCGTGGTCGACGTGCAGTTCAAGCTGCCGTACGAGTACAGCATGCCGTGGACGGTGACCCACACCGTCGTCGAGAACTGCACGATGGGCTTCGCGATCCTCGACGCGTACTACAAGGTGCCGTCGCAGAACATCGACCGGCACTACACGATCAGCCTGACGCTGGTGCGCGAGCACGGCAAGTGGCAGGTCATCAAGGACACCGTGACCGACGTACTGCCCTGATCGGGGGAGTGGGGAGCGGGTGGGGGGAGTGCGTCTTACGGCTTCCGGCCCACGCCGGCGTACGGGAGCGAGTTGATCTCCGGGTCGTCGGACATGTCGCCCGCACCTTGGGGGTTCCACATCGCGCAGCCGACGACGCCGGGCTCGATGAGGTCGAAACCGGCGAAGAACGCCTCCACCTGGTCGTGGGTCCGGGGGATGGGGTCGTTCTGGGTGCTCTTGTACGCCTCGATGGCCTCGTCGAGGCCGCTCGAGTCCGCGTCGGCGGCGACGTGCGAGATGGCGAGGAAGCTGCCGGGGGCGAGGCGGTCCCGGTAGCGGGCCAGGATCACGTTCGGCTCCCAGGAGTCCGGCACGAAATGCAGCAGCAGCAACATGAACAGGCCGATCGGCTGGTCGAGGTCCAGCAGCTCCCGCGTTTCGGGCGCGTCGAGGATGTCGTTGGCGTCGCGCAGGTCGGCCTGGATCGCCGCGCACCGGTCGTTGCCGCGCAGCAGCAGTTTGGCGTGCGCCACGGCGACCGATTCGCGGTCGACGTAGACCACCCGGCAGGACGGGTCGATCTGCTGCACGATCTCGTGGAGGTTCCCGACGGTCGGGATCCCGGAGCCGATGTCGAGGAACTGCCGCACGCCCGCGTCCACCATGTGCAGCGCGGCGCGGCGCAGGAAGGCGCGGTTGAGCCGGGCCGCGTCGCGGATCCCCGGCATGATCTGCAGGATCTGTTCGCCCAGCACCCGGTCGGCCTGGAAGTTGTGGTCGCCGTTGAGCCAGTAGTCGTAGACCCGGGCGGGATTCGGCACGGTCGTGTCGACCTCGGGAGGGACCCAGCTCAGGTTGGAAGTCACCGTCGTCGCCGCCGTTCCATGGGGAATCCGTTGGAGCACAGGAGTCTAGCGGGCCGCCGGGGCCGGGTTGCCATCGTCCGATCGTGTGGATGTGCGGCCGCGGAACCCCGTTCGTGACCCGGCGGTCCTAGGGTTGCCGGGTTCAGCGTCCGAGCACCGGGGAGACGAGCACGATGGCACCACCTCCGGACGTCGCTGTCGCACCAGGCCGGTGGCCGCTGCTGGGGCACACCGTGCCGATGCTCCGCGACCCGCTGAAACTGCTGTCGTCACTGCGATCGCACGGCGACGTCGTCCGCCTCGACTTCGGCCCGATGCCGGTCTACCTGGTCACCACGCCGGAACTGGCCTGGCGGCTGCTCGCCGTCGACGCGGCGAAGTTCGACAAAGGCATCGTGTTCGACAAAATGCGGCCGCTTTTCGGTGACGGGCTAGCGACTTCCAACGGTGCCTTCAACCAGCGGCAACGGCGGATGATGCTGCCCGCCTTCCAGCGAAGCCGCATCGCGCTCTACGCCGAGACGACGATGACGAAAATCGCTGTAGAGCTTGCCGACTCGTGGAAACCGGGCGAGGTGGTGGAATTCGACCAGCGGATGCAGGATCTCGCGCTGACCATCTCCGGGCGCACGCTGTTCTCCACCGAACTCGGCGACGACGCGCTCGCCGAAATCCAGCGGTCGATCCCGATCATGTTGAAGTACGTCATGGTCAGGGCCTTCTCGCCGAAGTTCGTGGAGCGGCTGCCGATCCCGGCGAACCGCGAGTTCGACGCCGCGGCCGCGCGCCTGAGACGGGTCATCGGCGACGCCGTCCTCAAAGCCCGCGAGCAGGGCGGGGATCAGGGTGACCTGCTCTCGATGTTGTTGCTGGCCAAGGACGACGAGACCGGCGAGAAGATGACCGACCGCCAGGTGGAGGACGAGGTCATCACGATCCTCACCACCGGCGCCGAGACCACCGCCGTCGCGCTGGCGTGGTTCTTCCACGAGATCGGCGCGCGGCCGGACGTCGAGCGCCGCTTCCACGCCGAGGTGGACGAGGTGCTCGCGGGCGGACCCGCGCGGTTCGACCACCTGCCGCGCCTGGTCTACACGCAGCGGATCATCAACGAGGTCGTGCGCCGGACCCCGCCGGTGATCCTGATGCGGCGTGCGCGGGAAGACGTCGAACTCGGTGGCGTGCGCCTTCCGGCCGGTACCGAAGTCGCGGTCAGCCAGCACACGTTGCACCGCGATCCGCGCTGGTTCCCCGAGCCCGGCCGTTTCGACCCGGACCGCTGGGAGCCGGATCGTGCGGCCTCGTTGCCGAAGGGCGCGTTCATCCCGTTCGGCGCCGGGCCCCGGCTGTGCCCCGGCCACCAGTTCGCTCCCACGGAGATCGCGTTGGTCGCGGCGACGATCGGCGCGCGGTGGCGGCTGGTGCCGGTACCAGGGGTGAAGGTCTTTCCCAAGATCAAAGCGACGATGCAGCCGAACCGGTTGCCGATGACCGTGCTGCCGCGAACCTCGGGCTGACGGTGAGCGTCCGACTACCAGGTGTAGGGTTCGTGCTCCTTCCGAGCGTTCCGATTCCGGAGAGGGTTCTGTGAGAATGCCGCTCAAACTGGCCACGGCGGTGGCTGCCTGCTGCGTGCTCCTCGGTGGTTTCCTGGTCGCCGCCCCGGCCGCGGCCGTCGAGATCCGTTGTTCCGACCTGGACCTGCCGGTCACCGGCCCGCTCGGCGCGCCCGCCACGGTGCACGGCCGGTTCTGCCTGCCCGACGGCCCGGTGCCCGAGGCCGTCCAGCTCCTGGTGCACGGCGGTACCTACAACAGCGCCTACTGGGACCTGCCCTACGACCCGGATCGCTACTCGTACCAGCGCGACATGGCCAAGCACGGCTACGCGACCTTCGCCGCGGATCAGCTCGGTTCGGGCGGAAGCAGCAAACCGTTCAGCCTTCCGCTCCTGCTGCCGGTGCTGGCGCGATCGATGCACGAAGTGATCGGCCACCTGCGCGCGGGACGGGTCGGCGGCACGCCGTTCGAGAAGGTCGTGATCGTCGGGCATTCGGTCGGTTCGGGCATCGTCGCGGCCGAGGCGTCGACGTATCAGGACGTGGACGGCGTGATCCTCACCGGGATGACACATCTGCCGTCGGTGCCCGCGTTGACGCTCGGCGTGCTCTTCGGCCTGCAGCCCGCGTTCGCGGACGACAGGCTCGGTTCCCTCGGCAGCGATCCGCTCTATTTCACGACGAAACCGGGGGCGCGCGCCGGGCTGTTCTACGCGACGGAAAATACCGACCCGGGTGTCATCGCGGCCGATGAAGCGACCAAGGACCAGGTTTCGGTCCCGGGAATGGGAACCGTCGCCGTGTTCGGCATCGTGCTGCCCGCGACAAAGGCGATCCGCGTACCGGTTCTGCAGGCGGTCGGGCAGAAGGACATCCTGTTCTGCGGCCTGTTCGCGCTCCGGAACTGTTCGAGCGGCGCGACCCTGCGACCGGCGGAAGCGCCGTATTACCGGCCCGAGGCCGAACTTTCCACGTATGTTCTGCCCGGTGCCGGACATTCGTTGGCGTTGCATCGCAACGCGTCCGAGTACCGGGACGCCACGCGCGGATGGCTGAGGGACAAGGTCGGTGTTGCAGTACCGTAGGGTTACCACCCGATTGGGTGACCGGTAAACCGTGAGTATGGCCAGAGAATCGTGGAGGATGTTTCTCCACCGCGGAATACGAAAACGACCCCAGGACCGGCGGACGTGACTGCCCCACTTCCGGACGGCGATGAGTTCTCCGTATCGCCGGACGCCTCGAAAAGAACCTCGTCTTCCGCTTCGCCGAAGCGGAAGAATGCCGCGCCGACCCGGGCGACCCTCGTTCGCAAGTGGGCGTACCTGGTCACGAGTACGGCGTACCTTCCGTATACCCACGCCCAGATCGAAGAGCATTTCACCGCTCTGCTGGACGAGGTGTACGCGGCGGTGCTCAGTGACGACGCCGAGCCCGTGCAGGCCACCGAGGCCGGCGCGCGGCTCGTCGCGCTCAGATGCGTCGGGCCGGACAGCCTGCGCCGCACGATGGAGATACTCGGCAAGGGGCTCTTGCACGAACCGGAGTTGCGGAGCGTGAAGTCGCTCCCCGAACGGGTGTTGCAGGTGCTCGGCGCTCTCGCGTCCGGCTACGGCGAGGCCTTGCGCGAGAGCATCCAGACGCAGCAAGAGGATCTGAGTCGCACGCTGGTCACGCTCGAACGCGAGACCCGGCGTGAACTGGTGCTCGCGCAGGCGCGTTTCGAGCAGTTGTTCACCGGTTCGGCGACCGGCGTGGCCGTCACCAGGGTGGACGGCCGCGTCCAGCGGGTGAACCCGAAGTTCGCCGAGATGCTGAACCGGCCCGTCGCGGATCTGATCGGGCTCAACCTCTACGACCTGGTCCATCCGGATGACGCCGGTGGCCTGCGCGAGGGTTACCGGAAGCTGCTCGAAGGCGAGAGTCAGCGGCTCGAACTGTCACGAAGACTCCTGACCGACGACGAAGATCCGACCTGGGCCGGCTTCACCGGCGCGGTCATCCGCGACCCGGCCGGCGAGGTCCAGCAGTTGATCACGCTGGTCGACGGTGACACCGACGTCTCGCTGCTCCAGCGGCAGCTGAGCCGCCAGGCCCTGCACGATCCGCTGACCGGCCTGCCGAACCGGCAGTTCTTCGGCACCCGGCTGGAGAAGGCGCTGCGGCATGCCGATCCGGCCTTCGGCGTCACGGTCTACCACCTCGACCTCGACGGATTCTCCCTGATCGCGGGCGGGCTGGGCCAGAAACAGAGCGACGACCTGCTGAAGAACGTCGCCGCGAAGCTGCGGACCGTCGTGGGCGGCGAGAACGCGCTCGTCGCCAGGCTCGGCGGTGACGAGTTCGGCATCCTCATCCAGAACACCGCTTCCAGCCCGGACGTCGCCACCGTCATCGGCATGATCAACCAGGAACTCTCCGAACCGGTCTACCTCGAAGGCGGGAGCGGGGTCGCGGTCTCGGCGTGCGTCGGGGTCGTGCACCGGCCGCCGAGGGACATCGCGCCGACCGAACTGCTGCGCGTCTCCGACATGACGCTGCGCCGGGCGCAGTCCAACGGCTACCGGCAGTGGGCGTTGTCCGACTCCGCCCTCGACACCAGGGAACGGCACGAGTTCAGCCTGGCCGTCTCCATGGCGGGTGCCTGGGAGACCGGCGAGCTCGAGGTCGGTTTCCGGCCGCTGACCTGGCTGGCGGACAACCGGCCGGCGGGTATCGAGGCGAGACTCGCGTGGAACCATCCTCGCCACGGCCGGATCGGCCACGACACGTGCGTCCGCTTCGCCGACGAGACCGGTCTCATCGTGCCACTCGGCGAATGGCTCATCCGCACCGCGTGCGAGGAGTCGGACGACAGGCTCCCGATGGTCGTGGGACTGACCCCGCACCAGGCCGCGGATCCGGATCTCGTCGGATCGGTGCGGAGCGTGCTCGCCGGGACCGGGCTCGGACCGTCACGGCTGCGGCTGGGCTTCCCCGCCGGTGCCGTGCTCGCCGAACTCGGGGAGACCGTCGACAACCTGCACCTGCTCGCCGAGATCGGAGTGGACCCCGAACTGCAGGACTTCGGCGCGGCCGGTGACGTCGTCTGTCTCGTGGACGTTCCCGTGCGGACGGTCCGGATCGCTCCCCGGCTGGCGGAGCGGCGGACGGAACCGCTGGCCGGACGTTCGCTGCGAAACCTCATCGAGACCGCGAACATGGCGGGCGCGACGGTGATCGCGGACGGGATCGACTCGACCGGCGACGCGGGCTGGTGGCAGTCCGCCGGTGCCCACATCGGGGCGGGCCGGTACTTCGGTTAGGCCATCTGCCGCAGTGGCGCGGCGCTAAGTTACCCGAGAGTTGACGTACGCGGGCGGATTGGGCAACATCCCAGGTCCTCACCCCGCACCTCGGAGGCATACGCATGCAGGTAGGCCCGAGGCGTGGGCGGCGTATCACCGCGCCCGTCGTCGTCTTGAGCCTGTTGCTGGTGATCGCGCTCGGTGCCTGGTGGGGAGTGGACTATCTGCGGGCCCGCTTGGCGGGCAACGGTTGTGACGCGCTGACGCCGGTCGCGATCACCGCCGCGCCCGACGTGGCACCGGTGCTCACGCGGCTCGCGACGACCGTGCCACAGGAAGAATGCTTCAGTGTCACCGTGACCGCGAGCGAGTCGGCCACGACGGCCGACCTGCTCGGGACCACCGCCTCCGGCGGCCCCGACGTCTGGATCCCCGAGTCGAGCACGATGCTGTCGCAGGCCAGGGACGCCGGCGCGTGGAACCTGCCGGAATCCGGTCAGTCGGTGGCGAATTCCCCGGTGGTGCTGGGACTTCCCGACGAGACCGCTCGGCGGTTCGGCTGGCCGGGGAGAACCCCTGCCTGGCAAGAGATCCTCGACGGTTCCCCGGTCGGGATGCCGGACCCGGCCCGCGATCCGCTGGGCATCGCCACCCTGCTCGGCCTGCGGAAGCTGACCGAGCAGGCGCCCGATCCCGCCGCGGCCTTCACCGCCGTCATGCGGAAGCTGAATCCGGCCCCCGGCCAGTTCCCGGCAGCCTTCCCGGTGACCGAACAGGCCGCCCTCGCCCGGAATCTGGTGGCGGCCTACCCCGGTGTCCCGGTGCAGGGGTTCGATTACCCATACGTCGTCCTGCCCAAGGCGTCGGAGGCGTCGAGAGGGGCGGCGGAACGCTTTCTGCGGCTGCTGCTCGATCCGATGGCGGGCGCGACCTTCGCCAACGAGGGATTCCGCGCGCCCGGCGGCCAGTTCGCCGTCCCCCGGGCGCAGGACAGCCGGACCGATCCGGCGCCCCAGCCGCCCGGCGCTCCACCCGTGACGGAGATGTACGCCGCGTTGCAGGCCTGGGCGGGGACGAACCTGAGTGCCCGGGTCCAGGTGCTGCTCGACGTCTCCGGTTCGATGGCCGCCGCCGTGCCGGGCGCGGGGAAGAGCAGGATGGAACTCACCCTGCAAGCCGCGACGCAGGGACTCGGGCTGTTCAAACCCACCACGGAACTGGGGTTGTGGCTGTTCTCGACCAAATTGGACGGTGACAAGGACTACCGTGTCCTGTTGCCGATGAGGACGATCGCGGAACAGACGACTTCGGGCGGTGTCGGGCAGCTTCAGGCGGTGCGGCCGAAAGCCGGCGGGGCGACCGGCCTCTACGATTCGATCCTGGCCGCGTACCAGAACGCCAGGCAGAACTGGAAACCCGGCCGGATCAACCTGGTCGTCGTCCTCACCGACGGGCGTAACGAAGACAGCGAGACGATCGGGCTGCCGCGGTTGCTGGAAGAGCTGGGGAAGCTCCAGGACCCGCGGAAGCCGTTGCCCGTCATCGGGATCGGCATCGGACCCGACATCGACGCGTCCGAACTGCGGCAGGTGTCCACCGCCACCGGCGGGGATTCGTTCACCACCCCCGATCCCCGGAAGATCTCGGACGTCTTCTACCAGGCGCTGAGCAAGATCATGTGCCAGCCGCCGACCTGCAAGAATTGAGGAAAGACGTGGTTGTCCGGGGGAAGAGACCTTCGCCGGTCACGATCGCCGCGATCGTCGCCGGCGTGATCCCGTTCGTCCTGCACGCGTGGGCCGCGCTGCGCGGCAGTCTCGCGCAAGACGACTTCGTCATCACCTATCACGCCGCGCAGGCAGGCCCCTTCGACTTCGGCTACTTCTTCCAGGACTACCACGGCCATCTCGCGCCGGGCGGGTTCCTGCTCGCCGATCTGCTGACCGCCTGGGCGCCGCTGAACTTCGCCGTGCTGATGGCGCCGGTCCTGGCGATGCAGGCGGCGGCTTCGGTGCTGTTGTGGACGGTCCTGGTGCGCTGTTTCGGGCGCCGCTGGGGGATTCTCGTCCCGTTCACGATGTTCACGACGTCGACCCTGCTGCTCGTCCCGACGTTGTGGTGGGCGTACGCCATCCAGATCGCGCCCGTGCTGCTGGCCGCCACGGCCGCCCTGCACGCGCACGTGCGGTATCTCGCCGACGGCGGACGCTGGGCGATCGCCACCGTGGCCTGGACGGTCTTCGGGCTCGCCTTCTACGAAAAGGCGGTGTTCATCCCGCTGCTGGTCGCCGGGATCACCGTGCTGCTCGGGATTTCCCTGCGCCGTCACGTCGTGCTCTGGGGCGTTCTCGCCGCCGTGCTAGCCGGCTACGCGGCCGTTTTCTTGACGCTGACCACGAGCCAGGTCGGGCAGGGCGGCGGTCCGGTCACCGTCGGCACGGTCGCGGACATGACGGGCCGGATGCTCGGCGACACCCTGGTGCCGGGGCTGGCGGGCGGGCCGTGGTCAGGACCCGGACCCGGTGCGACGTTCGCCGCTTCCCCTGTCGTGGCGCGGATCCTGCTGCTGCTCGTCGCGGTCGCCGTACTGGTCGCCGGGATCCGCACGGGCGGGCTCCGGGCGCGGAAGGCGTGGCTGCTGCTGGGCCTGGTGTTCGTGGCGGACATCGGGCTTTCGGCGGCCACCCGGCTCACCGAGGTCGGCCCCGAACTGGGCAGCGACCCCCGCTATGTCGCGGATCTCGCGCTCGTGGCCGTGCTGTGCCTCGCTTTCGCCTTCCTGGAGCCGAAACCGTTCGACCGGCTTTCCGATCCCATGCCATCGCAGGCGAAACGCCCGCTCGCCCTGGTGTTGAGTCTCGCCTTGATCGCGAGTTCGGCCGTGGGTTTCTCCCGGCTGGCACCGGGATTGCGGTTCGAGCACTCCCGGGACTTCCTCGCCAACGCGCGATCTTCGATCGAACGGAACCCCGATCTCGTTCTGTACGACACGGCGGTGCCGAACGACGTCCTGCACGGCTGGTTCGGCGAGAACGCCCGCACGTCCCGGGTGGTGGGCCTGATCCCGGGTGTCCGGTTCGATCAGCCGACGAGCCGGATGTCCCTTTTGGACGACTCGGGTACCGCGAGGACGATCACCGGCGTGGAATCGATTTCCCGCGGCCTTCCCGGCCCGGTGGCGGGCTGCGGGTACGCCGTCGGCGAAAGCCTGGTCCGGGTTCCGTTGGACACGCCCGTTCTCGGCCGCTACCTGCTGCGGATCGACTACTTCACCTCGGACGGCGGTGAAGGTGTCGTCGATCGCGACGGGGCGCGCGTGCCGGTGTGGTTCCAGCCCGGCCTGCACACGATGTACCTGCCGATCGAGGGCCTGTTCGACAAGGTCGGTTTCCAGTTGTCGGCCAAGGGCGCTCCCGTCTGCCTCGCGAAGGTCGACGTCGGCAGGCCGCTCACTCAGTAAGGGTCGTACGGGCTGTCGTGGCCGAAGATCTTCGCCACGGGATTCAAGCGCAGCCGCAGCAGGATCTTGATCCCGACGTTGCGCGCGAACCACGGCAACTGGGCGAGTACGCGCAGCCGGTCCTCGGCCGACGGCGGGGTGAGCCGGAACCGGGCCAGCGACGTCGCGCGGTCGAGGTAGGTGTACCGCCGTCCGAAGAGGACTTTCGCGATCGTGCCCAGGGTGACACCGATCGAGGAAAAGCAGTCGTGGACCAGGATTTCCCCACCGTCGATCAAGTTCGTCGACCAGCGAAGGTCGTCGGTGTAGGTCCAGTAGTCGTGCTTGCCGTCGATGTAGAGCAACTGGATCGGGCGGTCCCAGCGTGGCCGCAGTTTCGTGCTGTACTCGGCCACGAGTTCGACGACGTCCTCGACGCCCGCCGTCCTCAGGTTCGCCTCGAATCGTTGGCGTGTCGGCGATCCGCCGAAGAGCCGTCCGTCGACGAAAGGGTCGACAGCGACCACCGTGGCCCCGGCCGTCCGCGCCGCCATGGCGAGGACGATCGTCGAACGGCCTTGGTGGCTGCCGATTTCGACGATGAGGTCGCCCTTGTCCAGGCGGCATGCCGCGTTCCACAAGGCAAGGCCCTGATCTCGCGTCATCCAGCCTTTGACGGGTTCGGCGAGCGACCACGCTTCTTCGAAACCGTCTGTCATAGGCGCATAGTAGCCACGTTTCCGCCTAGTATCTACCGGATGGTAACCGGCGCGATCGTGAAGAAGCCGAGCACGTGGATCGTGCTGGCGCTGACCGTGCTGTCCTTTGTGCAGCGTCCGGGCAGGACGACGTTCGACACCAAACTCGACCTCGCCGTGGATCCGCTGGCCTTCCTCGGCCGGGCGCTGCACCTGTGGAATCCCCAGGCGACGGCGGGGGAACTGCAGAACCAGGCGTACGGCTACCTGTTCCCCATGGGGCCGTTCTTCGCGGTGTGCCAGGCCGTCGGGATGCCGGTGTGGATCGCGCAGCGGTTGTGGTGCGCGCTCCTGCTCTCGGTCGCGTTCGGGGGCGCGCTCCTGGTGGCCCGCGCGCTCAAGATCGGGAACGAACGGACTCGGCTGATCGGAGCAGTCGGGTACGCCCTCGCGCCGCGGATGGTCACCGAAATCGGCTCGCTGTCGTCGGAAATGCTGCCCGCCGTCCTGCTGCCGTGGGTGCTGCTGCCGCTGATCCTCGCCGATCGCATCGGTTCGCCACGCCGTGCCGCCGGGCTGTCCGCGCTCGCCGTGCTGTGCATGGGCGGGATCAACGGCGCGATGGTCGTGATGGCGCTCGTGCTGCCGGGACTCTGGCTGCTGACCCGGAAATGGCGGAGCACGCACGTCGAACTCGTCATCTGGTGGTTCGTCTTCGTCGCGGGCGTGGCGCTGTGGTGGATCCTGCCGCTCGTCCTGCTCGGCCAGTACAGCCTGCCGTTCCTGGACTACATCGAATCCGCGACGAACACGACGGCGCCGATGTCGCTGTACGAGGTGCTGCGCGGGACGAACCAATGGGTCGCCTACGTCGTGCAGGGCACGCCGTGGTGGCCGTCGGGCTGGGCGCTGATCGACAATCCCGTGCTGATGGCGGCCACCGGGCTGGTGGCGGCGGTCGGCCTGTTCGGGCTCGCACGGCGTGGCCTGCCCGAACGACGGTTCCTGGTACTCGGCGTCCTGACCGGGCTGACGCTGCTGACCGTCGGCTATGTCGGGACGCTCGACAGCCCGCTGGCCGAACCCGTGCGGCATCTGCTCGACGGCCCGCTCGCGCCGCTGCGCAACGTGCACAAATTCGAACCGGTGCTGCGGCTGCCGCTGATGCTGGCGTTCGTATACGGCATCACGAGTGCCGCGCCTTCGCTGCGGCGGAATTTGCGGCCAGCGCTCGGTGCGTTACTGGTCGTGGTGATGGCCGCGCCGGTGTGGCTGCTGACGCTGCGGCCGGGGCCGGGCTGGGACGAGGTGCCGGGCCATTGGTACGACGCGATGGGCTACGTCGCCAAGGCCGATCCGAACGCGCGGACGCTGCTGCTGCCCGCGACCGGGTTCGGCGAGTACGACTGGGGCCGCACCGTGGACGAACCGGCGCAGGCCATCGCGGACAGCCCGTGGGCCGTGCGCAACCAGGTCCCGCTGGGGTCGGAGGGCAACACCCGGCTGATGGACTCGATCGACGCGGCTTTGGCCGACGGCAGAGGGGATCCCGGGCTCGCCGCCCTGCTCGCGCGGTCGGGCTACCGGTTCTTGCTGCTGCGAGGGGACATCGACCGCGCCAAGGTGGGCGCCCCCGACTTCGCGACGCTGCGCTCCGGACTGGCGGGATCACCGGGGATCGGGAAAGCGGCCGAGTTCGGGCCGCTGGAGATCTACGAGGTGAAACGGCCGGTGCCGCTCGTCACCGCGACGTCCGTGAAGGACGTTCCGACGGTGAGCGGCGGCCCGGAGAACCTGCTGCCGCTGATGAACTCCGGGCAGCTCGATCCCGGCACGCCGACGGTGCTGACCGGGGACGGTGGTTCGCCGTCCGGGCGGCGGCTGGTCACCGACGGGCTGCGCCGGGCCGAACGCAACGTCGGCGGGGTGCGGGACAACCTGAGCCAGACGCTGACCGCCGGGGAATCGCCGAGACAGCAACGGGCCGCGCTGGACGTCCTGCCGTTCCCGGGGGAGCAGCATCAGACCGTGGCCGCGTACCGGGGGATCCGGTCGGTCAGCGCGTCGACCGCGGCGTCGTTCGCGGACGCCTTCGGCGGTTCGGATCCGAGTCACCAGCCGTTCGCCGCGCTGGACGGGGATCCGCGGACCGCTTGGCATTCCTCGACCTTCACCGGCCCGATCGGGCAGTGGCTCGAAGTCGAACTGGACACGCCGAGGCTGGTGAACACGGTCGATCTCGCGATGGTCGACGACATCCGCGTCGGCTGGCCGCCGACCAGGATCCGGGTCACCACGGACAACGGTTCCGTCGATCACCAGGTCATCCGGGGCGAAGGGGCGCACACCTACGCGGCGCCGGCGGGCGTGACGCGCAAGGTGCGGATCACGTTGCTGTCGCTCGTGGTCGGCAGGCAGGACGGCAACGTCGGCATCTCGGAGCTCAAGATCCCCGGCGCGGAACCGCAACGCGCGCTCGAGGTCCCCGCCGACCTTCCCGAGGGGACGGCGCCGGGTTTCGCTTTCACCCGGGGCCAGCAGCCGAGGTACGCGTGCGTGGCGGACAACGGGCACGTCCGTTGTGATGCCAACGCAGGTCGCGACGGTGAAGAACCGGACGGGATCCGACGGCTGTTCTCGACGACGTCTCAGAGCGCGTACGAGTTCGGCGGCACCGTGCTGCCCGCCGGCGGCGGCCGGTTCCCGGCGGACCTGCCGGGCGTGCGGGTGTCGGCGACCTCGCAACTGGGCGGGGACCCGTCGGCGGGCGCTTTCGCCGCCGCGGACGGGAATCCCGCGACCGCGTGGCTGCCCGACGTCACCGACCTGCGGCCGACGTTGACCCTGGACTGGGCCAAGGCGCAGACGATCTCCGGAATCCGCGTCGCCGTCGATCCGGGCGGGACCGCGAGAGCGCCCGCACGGCTGGAGCTGACGACACCGACGTCGAGCCGCTCCGTCGAACTCGACGCTTCCGGCGCGGCGACGTTCCCGCCCCTGGAGACCTCGCAGCTGAAGATCGCTTTCGCCGGTCTCGACGACGACCAGCGGACCCGGAACTCGCTGGGAATCGGGAGCCTGTCCCTGACCGGCGCCGAACTTCCCGCTCCGGCCGCGGAATTCACCGTGCCGTGCGGATCGGGCCCGAACGTCCACCTGAACGGCTTCGACTACGACACGTCCGTGCGCGGCACACTCGCCGATTTCGCCGCGCACCGGCCGCTGACGCTTTCCGCCTGCCCCGATTCCCAGGGCGGCGTCGACCTGGCGGCGGGCGGACACGAACTCCGGACCGACCGGTCCGAGTCCTTCGTGGTCCAGGACCTGTGGCTCAAACCCGCCGGGCAGGCGGTCCCGCCCGTTGTCCACCGTGCCGTGTCCGTGGACTCGTGGGACGCGACGTCCAGGACGGTGACCGTCGCGGGCGGCGACGAGTCCATTTTGGCCGTTCCGGAGAACGCCAACGCGGGCTGGATTGCTTCCCTGAACGGGACTCCGCTGGTGAAGACGCGCGTCGACGGCTGGCAACAGGCGTGGATCCTGCCGGCCGGGTCCGGCGGTGTCGTCCAGTTCGAGTTCACCCCGGACTGGAAATACCGCTCCGGCCTGCTGATCGGCGCCGTCGCGATCCTGGCGGTGCTGATCGGCGTCCTGTGGCCGGTCCGGCGGCGTCCCGTGTCCACAGTGGCCGGATCCGGGCGAGTGGTCCCGGTGGTGCTCATCGGCCTGCTGGCGGTGCTCGGCGGGATGCTGCCGATCGTCCTGCTGATCGCCGTCCTGCTGGCACGCCAGTTCACCGACCGCGCGCCACGCTATCTCGCTTTCGGCGGGATGGCCGTGGGGACGCTCGTCGCGGTGGTGGGGCGGCTGCTGGGGCACGGCCAGGAGTGGGCCTACGGTCCGGTGACGCAGGCTTCGCTGCTGCTGGCCGCGGCGGCGATGGTGGCGATGTGTTTGCCTTGGTTCGCGGGACGGTCATCCGAAGAAGCGGATGTCCGGCCGGGGTCGTAGCCGCGCGCTTTCCAGCGCCGCCCCTAGTTCGGCCACGACCTGATCCGGTTCCGAACGGAGGCGCGACGGCAGAGTCTGGAGAACGACGATCCCCGCGGCCGCGTACCGGGCGTTGCGGGCGAGCGTGTCGCGAAAACCGGCGTCTCCCGCGTGGTAGCCGAGGGAATCGATTTCCCAGGCGAAGGCGAACTCGTCGCACCAGCCGTCCGGCTGCGCGATGTAGATCCCGTTCGAGTCGAAGATCTTGACGTTCCACCGGCACTCGGGCAGGTCCGATCGTTGCCAGAGGTGCCAGGCATCGGCCTCGGCGACCGAACGCGCGCCGCCCAAGATCGGCAGGAGCGCGCTGCGCAAGCTGCTTCCCCGACGAGCTTCGTCGAGCTCGTCGGCGAGCGAGCGAGGAAGGCAGAAACCTCGCTGCACCGCCTCGGCCATCATCGCGGTGATCGCGTCCTGGTCCGGTGCCCTGCGTGCCGCGTCGATCACCGCGCGCGGTACCGGGGCGGTCGGGACGCCGGATCTGACGCGGGGATTCGGCAGGCGGCGGGACCGTTCGATGTGGACGAATCCGCTGTCCGCGACCGACCGCTCCGCCGGGACGAGAACGTGAACCGTCTCGGTATTGGGAAGGTTGCGCAGGCCATAGCGTTCCAGGGCGCGTACTCCAGTGAGGATCGAGCCGGTACCGGCGTGCAGGAGGGCGGCCTGGACCCTCTGCTCTTCGGTCGGCTCGCCGTTCTGGAGCAGCACGATGCCGGGCAGCAGCATTCGCCACGCCCCACCAGGCTCGCAGCGCCGCGAGATCGTCCGGCGTGGCATGCCGATGGCTTCGAGTTGCTTCGCCGTGATCACCGGCGAACCGGTGGTGATCAGTGGGTGGCGTGCCCAGTCTCCCCTTCGCACCTGATCAGCATGGAGTCGATCACCGACAGAACCACGTTGCCCGGCTTCGTGACCGGACCTTTCGTGCGTGACCGTGTGGATTTTGGGACATCTGACGTCCCAAAATCCACACGGTCAAGAGTCGGCCGACCGGCGCGACCGCCACTCCAGCACAGCACCGGAAAGCGCCAGAGCCCCCGCACAGCAAGCAGCGACGGTCACCACCTGAGTGGCCGACGAGTGCAGCCAGGTCGTCACCAGCACCGTCTCCACCAGCACGGTCGCCCACATCAGCACGGTCACCCGGCGGTCGCCGGCGGCGAGGCGGGAGAACAGGAGGATCTGCACCAGCGCGAGCATCGAGCCGGCGAGGGCGAACGGCCAGACTGGCATGGTGCTGGCGGCGTAGCCGGGGCCGCCGATGAAGGACAGCAGGCGCGGGCCTGCGACGAGGGAGACAAGGAGGACGAGGGCGTCGAGGGCGGCGCAGACGGCCAGGGCGGCGGGCAGGATGCGGCGCCGGTCGTCGCCGTTCGCGAACCGGGGGAGCACGAGGACACCGACGGCTTGGGGGAGCCAGTAGGCGATCTTCGTGACGATCGCGCCGAGCGCGTATTCGCCCGCCTCGCTCGCGGGGAGGGTGTGGCGCGCCAGGACCAGGTCGAGGTTCACCAGCAGGACCAGCGCCAGCATCGCCTGTGCCGCGTGCAGGACGTCGCCCGCGTGCCAGCCCGCTTTCCTCGGTCGCTGCCGTCCACAGAGGAGCCAGCCGCAGAAGATCACCAGGTACGAGCCGATCGCGGTCCCGGCCAGCGCGCCGGTGGCGTTGCCGCCGATCACGAGGCCGATCAGCGATCCGCCGACCTTGCCCGCGCCTTCGAGCGCCATGAGCCCGGCCAGCCGTGCGAACCGGCCGCTGCCCTGCAGCAGACCGTGGAAGAGGCCGAGCAGGGTCAGCGGGCCGAGGGTGACGGCGAGCAGCAGCGCGGGCACCACGGAATCCAGGTGCAGCACGAAGACCAGTACCGGCGCCAGGATCAGGCCGATCGCCGCGACGATCGCGCTCGTCGTGAGGCCGAGTGCCAGGAGTGTTCCCGTGTCCTGAGGCTTGCGCGCGACGCGCAGCGCGACGACGGTCTGCAGGCCCATCGCGGGGACGACGCCGATCACCAGCACCGCCAGCAGCGAGCTCAGCTCACCGAATGCGCTCGGAGCGAGCAGCCGGGCGGCGACGATGCTCAGTGCGTAGGCGCCGGCGTTGTTGGCCGCCAGCGCGAGGGAGACGAGGATCGCCGCGACACGCTTGTCGGTCCTGGCCTGATCGACCTCGACGTCTACGCTCAAAGGCGTTCTCCTATTACCGACGAGTAATCAAGGGACCATAACCGCGATCGAGGCGGAAAGGAAAGGCCGTTGGGCGCACGTGGCGAACGTTCGGTCCTGGCCGCGGTGTCGGCGGGGCTGGCGTTGCTGGTGTTCCTGCCGGTGCTCGGACGCGGCTTCGTCCTGAGCTACGACATGGTGTTCGCCCAGCGTCAGTCGCTCGTCCCGGACGCGCTCGGGCTCGGTTCCGCGCTGCCGCGTTCGGTGCCCGCCGACACCGTGATCGCGCTCGCGACCGCGGTGGTTCCCGGCGACATCGTCCAGAAGATCGTGCTATTCCTCGCACTCTTCGGAGCGGCATACGGCGCGGCGCGGCTGGTGCCGACGGAGCAGCTCGGTACGCGGGTCGTCGCCGCCACCGGCTATGCGTGGACGGCCTATTTCGCGGAGCGGTTGTTCATCGGGCACTGGCCGCTCCTGCTCACCTACGCCTGCCTCCCGTGGATCGTGCGCGCCGCGCTTTCCCTGCGCGACAGCGAGCCGAGGGCACTCGCGCGAATGGTGCTGGCCTGCGCCCCCGCGGTGCTCACCCCGCCGGGCGGGATCTTGGCCGCGCTCACCGCGATCGTCGTGGCGGGACCTCGAAAAATCGCCCACACCATCGGTCTCGCCGTCGTGCTCAATCTTCCGTGGCTCGTGCCCACGCTCCTGCATGAAGGCGGCTCGCTGTCCGATCCTGCCGGGGTGGCCGCGTTCAGCGCCCGCGCGGAAAGCTGGGGCCCGGCGATCCTGAGCGTGCTCGGGCTCGGCGGCATCTGGAACGGCGACGTCGTCCCCGGGAGCCGGGGCGCGCCGATGGCCCCGGTGCTCATCCTCGTCATGGTCGCCGTGGCACTGGCCGGACTCCGCCCCCTGGCGCGAAGGTGGGGGACACCGCCGGCGAGAGCGTTGCTGGTGCTGGGAGTTCTCGGTGTCGTGCTCGCCGCGCTCGCGACACTGCCGTTCGGCGAACCCGTGCTGTCCTGGGCGATGGGACACGTTCCCGGCGCGGGGCTGCTGCGGGACGCGCAGAAATGGGTGGCCTGGTGGGCACTTCCCGTCGCGCTCGGATTCGCGCTCGCGGTGGAGGCCGCCGCTTCCCGGCTGCGGACCGGCGCGGCGCGCGTGGCGCTCGTCGTGGCCGCCGCGCTCTTCCCCCTGCTCACCATGCCTGATCTCGCTTGGGGCGGCTGGGGGAAGCTCGAAGCGGTGCGGTACCCGGAGGACTGGAACGCGGTCCACCGGGTGCTCGCGGAAGACGACAGGCCCGGCGACGTCGTCGCGCTGCCGCTGTCCACGTTCCGCAGGTTCGCTTGGAACGACCATCGGACACAGCTGGACCCGGCGCCGAGGGCATTGCCCGAAACCGTCCTCGCCGACGACACGTTGCGGGTCGGCGGCGAGGAGATCTCCGGCGAGGATTCCAGAATGGACCGTGTCCGCGCCGCGAAGTCGCCCGAAGACCTGGCGGCGGCGGGAATCGGCTGGATCCTGGTCGAACACGGGACGCCGGGACGGGTCGACCCGCGGTTGCTCACCGGCGCGGAACCGGTGTGGTCCGGTGACTGGCTCACGCTTTACCGCACTCCCGGTGTGCCCGTCGTGACCGAGACGAGAACACCGATCCCCGTGGTGCTGGCAAACGGAGTAGCGCTGCTCTCGATCGCCGCCGCACTGTTGTGCCTTAAGTTACCGGTGCGTACATTGAGCCGACGCAGGAATTCCCTGCTGCGGAAGGAGTAGGTCTTGGGCACCCTCATCGGCGCGGCCGCCGCCGTCATCATCGGGCTCGCAACGGCCGCGGGCGGGAGTTACGCGCTGACGAACTCCGCCGATCCGGACGCCGCACCCCAGGTGCAGGCGAAGATCAAGGAGCAGTTCAACCCGAACACGGGCCCCGAGAACGTCATTTACGGCAACCGCTGAGCCGGTGTCCCAGTTCGCCTCCGACCACGCGCAGCGCGTCGTCGGGCTCTACGGCGACCCCACCGTTTCCTGGAGCATCCTCCTGGAAGCGAAGCTGTCTTCGGTACTGACGCCGGAAAAAGCGCGGATGCGGCTGGCGGTCGCGGTCGAGGAGCGGCCCTGGCTCGGGGCCGCTCCCGACATCGACGCCGTTCCCGGCGAAGAACTCCCGGTGATTCGGGATCGTTTCGCCGAGGCGCCGTACGAACGCGGTGCGCCGCTGCTCCGCGTCGCTGTCGGCACCGACGAACCCGTAGTGCTGATCGCCGCGCATCACGGCGCGCTCGACGGCCTCGGCCTGCTCGCCGTCCTCGGACTCGCCCTCGACGTCCCGATCTCGTCCGCCGCCAAGGGAATCGGCGCGCGGACGGCGGATCGGTCATTCCTCACCTCGGCCGTCCAGAGAGTCGCTGAAGCGGTTTTCGCGCCTCCGGCGAGGATTACCCCGGAAAGGGCCGAAAGTGGCCCAGGGGACGTGTTCAGCGCCAGGATCCTCCCTCGCTCACGGCTCGGGTCCTCGGCTTTCGCGGCGGCGGCCGCCGACCTGACCGAGACGTGGAATACCCGGCACGGCGAGAAAACCGCCAGGGTGGTGGCCGCGGTCGGAGCGTCATGGCGAGGCGGCGCCGCGCCCGAACCCGAGCACGACAGTGCCTTCTTCCGCTTGCGGCTCGGCAAGAAGCCGGTCGCGGCCGAAGTGGGCGCGCTGCTGGCCGCCCAGCCGCCGGAACCCGATTTTCCCGCCCGCAGCAGCAGGATCGCCCGGCTGGGCACCCGGCTGCTGGCGAGCAGGCTCGGCTCGACCTACCTGGTTTCCAACCTCGGCATCGTTTCGGCGGCCGACGCGGTCACCTCGATCGCGTTCTACCCGGCGGCCAGCGGCCGCTCAGGCGTGGCGTTCGGCGCGGCGACCGTCGGGGACACGAGCACCGTCACCGTGCGCGCACGCCGCAAGGACTTCGACGACGCCGCCACGGCCGGGCTGGCCGACGGGATCGTCGAAGCCTTGCGGCGTCAGGACCCTGGGATGGGGGATGGCCACCCCGGCCACGTCGCGCACGAGTGATTCGAAGCGGTTCACGCTGTGTTCCCAGTCGAACAGGCCGGCCCAGGTGACGCCCGCCTTGCCCATCTCGTTCCGGCGTGCCCGGTCGGCGAGCAGTCCGTCCACCTTCGCGGTGAAATCGCCGAAGTCGTCGGCCAGCAGCCCGGTCTTGCCCTCCACGATGGATTCGGCCACCCCGCCCGCCGCCCGGTAGGCCACCGACGGCACGCCGTGCGCGGCGGCCTCCATGATGACGATGCCCCAGCCCTCCTTGACCGACGGGCACAGGTGCAGCCAGGACCGTTCCAGGATCTCGTGTTTCGCGGCCTCGTCCACCCAGCCGTGCAACCGCACGCGATCCTCGACACCGCGGTCACGGGCGTGCTCGCGCAGGACCTCTTCCCACGGCCCCTGTCCGACGACTTCGAGTCGCAGCGTCGGCCAGCGCCTCGCCAGTTCCGCGACGACGTCGATCGCGTGCTCGATCCGCTTGTGCGGCACCAGCCTGCTGACCGCGACCAGCGTCGGTTCCTTCTCCCGGACGGCCTTGCCGCGCGGGGGAGCGTCCAAACCGTTGGGCACCACGGTGACCCGGGATCCTTCGATGCCGAGGCCCGCGAGTTCGCCCTTGGTGATCTCGGAAACCGTGACGTAGCGGCAGTGCCGGAACAGCCACGGCGCGAGCCGGGACTCGATCCACCAGCCGATCCGGCCCACTGTCTCGCCGAGCGCGCTGATCCACTGTTCCTTGTGGACGTGGTGCACGAGCACGAGGACCGGGCAGCCCGCCACCAGCCTGGCGAAGAACGGCATCCCGTTCTGGACGTCGACCACGAGGTCCGCGTGCGCCTTCCGGATCGCCCGCAGCGCGTGGAGGTAGACGCCGAACTTGTTGCCACGGCGGCGATAGCGGACGCCGTCGCGCCACTCCCCGGCGTTCGCGCCCGGATAGGCCGCGCACTGGATCTCCACCCGGTACCCGGCCTTGGCGAGTCCCTCGGCCATCCGCTCGACGTACCTTTCGGAGCCGCCGCCTTCCGGATGGCCGGTGTCGCGCCAGTTGACGAGCAGCACACGTGGCCGTTCCATCGTGGTTCTCCCAACCTGTTAGCGACAATGCTAGGTTACCGGTGCGTACACGGTAGATGAATCATTCTCGGAAAGCGATGGTTCGATGGTCGGTAATCGGTCAGTGACACTCTCGGTGATGCCGCATCGCGCCACTTTGCGCAGATCCGTGACCTTGTTCCGTACTTTTCTCACCGAGCAGACCGATCCGGACGGTTTCTACTCGGTGCTCGCCGAGGACTCCGTCAGGCAATTGGCCCAGCACACTCCGTTGAACGGCCGCACCATCGCCGACGTCGGCGGCGGACCAGGCTATTTCTCGGACGCCTTCCGTGCCGCCGGCGCCACGTATCTCGGGATAGATCCCGACGTCGGCGAGCTGACGGCGCGGGGAGAGGCCGGTGAGAACATGGTCCGGGGCAGCGGGACGGAACTGCCGGTGCGCACCGGATCCGTGGACATCTGCTATTCCTCGAACGTGCTCGAACACGTTTCCGAACCCGAGGTCATGCTCGCCGAGATGTGCCGGGTGACCAAGCCCGGCGGGACGGTTTTCGCCTCGTTCACGCCGTGGTATTCACCGTGGGGCGGTCACGAGACGGCGCCGTGGCATTTTCTGGGTGGCTCCTACGCCCGGCGGCGTTATCTCGAAAAGAACGGGAAGGAGCCGAAGAACAAATTCGGGGAGAGCCTTTTCGCCTTTTCGGCCGGCGCGGCCATCCGGTGGGGGAAGGCCACGCCGCTCGCCGATCTCCAGGAGGTCTATCCGCGTTACCACCCCTCCTGGGCCCAGTGGATCGTGCGGGTTCCCGGCGTCCGGGAAGTCGCGTCGTGGAACTTGGTGATGGTGCTGCGCAAGCGCTAGTTGTTGCCAGTGCTAGTGGCGCGAAGGTGCGGGGCGGCGCTTCACCAGAAGGAAGACCCCGAGTGCGAGGAAGGCCGCCCCGCCGATCCCGAGCACGATCGGCCCGGTGCTCCCGATGAAGTCCAGCTTGCCCTTGTTCTCGCCGACCTGCTTGACCATCGCCTCGACGGTCGCCTCGGTGAAGGTCAGCTTGCCGTCGAAGACCACCGTGGGCGTGGGATTCGCGGCCGACCGGAGTTCCTGGTGCGACCGCTGCTCCTGCTTCACCTGGATCCCGGTCACCGGCTCGATCCAGCTGGTGACGGTGCCCTGGTAGAACTGCCCCGCCTCGACGGAGTCCCCGGTGGCGCCGATGAGTGAGCCGGGCACCTTCTTCGTCGAGATCTTCGTGTCGGGGATCTCCTGGACGAACTTGTAGACCTCGACGCCCTTGATGTCTTCGACGCCCTTGAACCGGGCCTGGACGGCGCGGCCGGTGTTGTCGTCGTAGACCTGGTAGTCCTTCTGCTCGGTGTCGAAGGGGAACTTGAAGTTCAGGCCGGGCTGCGGCTTGTACTCCTGGATCTCCTCGGGCTTCTCGTTCTCCTTCGCGGCCTTCTCCTTGAGCTTCGTGACGAAGCTTGAGTTGCGGGAGCACTTCGACTCCTGGTCGCCGCCCGGTGGCACGTAGCCCTCCGCGGTGCGGCGGTCGAAGCAGACCTGCCGTTTGCTCGCGCTGACCACGGTCTGGTCGCTGGTGTCTACGACCGAGACGGCCAGCAGCCACACCGCGACGTCCGTGCCCTCCCGCATCTCCGGCGGCGCGAAGTTCGCGATCACCCGGGCGGTCGCCTTCAGCTTGGCGTCGTCACGGATCTCGGTGACGGTCTTGCCGTCCTCGGTCTTCACTGCGAGCACCTTGGACGCGGTGCCTTCGAGGACCGACGTCGATTCCTGGTTCAGTGGCACTTTGGCGAGTTCGGGTTTCACGTAGGTCGGCAGCAACACCGCGCCGGCGATGGCGAACACCCCTAGTGCCAAGAAGATCAGGCTCAACGCACGTCGCAACGGTCCTCCTGGTGAGACCACGGAAAATCCACATTACCCATCGGTAATCGGTCGCCAGATAGTGGCTGGTGGACCGGTCAGCGTCAAAGGTGTGACCGACGGTCATAGGTACGCCGCAGGGCCGGAAGGCGGTACGGGTGCCGCCATTCGGCGCAGGCAGCCAAACATGTTTGTTCCCGGGAACAACGTGAGCGGGACCACCATCGGACGACTTCCGGTGCGTGGAAAGGAACTCTGTGCCGCAAGACCCGAACGATCCCCGCGCGCTGGACATCGGCGCGTACTCGGACTCCATCACCGACGTCGAACTCCGCGACGCTGTCGCGGACGTCGCCGCGTTGCTTTCGTTGCACGGCAACGTGATCCGCGACCTCGACGCCAGGAGATCACGGTGGCGTCCCGGACGGCGGTCCCCGCATCCGGACATCGTGCTGTCCGCGGCCGGGCGCCGTCCACAGTGGACGAGGTCCGCGAATCCCGAGGTGACCCTGCCGGTCGCCACGACCTCGCGCGGCCGCACGCTCGCGGTACGGCTCACCGCGCGGCCCGGTCTCGGGCACACGCTGCTGGACCTCGCGAGGATCATCGACGCCGACATGGCGCCGGACAGGCGCTAGCGCGCGTCGTCCGCCAGCCGGACCGCCTCCAGCGCGACGTAGAGCTCGCCGACGTCGACCGGGTCGGACAGGTCGCGCCTGGTCAGTTCCTGCACCCGGCGCAGCCGGTAACGGACCGTGTTCGGGTGGACGATCAGCCTGTCCGCGGCCTCCTTCGCCGAGCCGTGCCCGGCGAACCACGCGACCAGCGTGTCGAGCAGGACGTGCCGTTCGGCCTGGGGGAGCACCAGGATCCCGGTGAGCACCGAGCGCACGACATCCCGCGACATCGCGGGCGCGCTCGCGACCAGCGTGGTGACCGGCGAGTCGCCGAAGACGGCGACGCCGGTGGTGCCGGTGGACAGCGACCGGCGGGCGATCCGGGCCCGGTGCACCGCGTCCGGCACTTCGAGGAAGCCGTTGAACGGCCTGCTCATCCCCACCGCCAGCGGCAGGGCGCCCAGTACGTCGCGCAGCCGCCGGACGTCCTCGACGCGGTCGATCACGACCAGCCCGGTTTCCGCACCCGGCCGCCACGCCGACTTCCAGCGCCGCGCCCGCAGCAGTGCCTCGACGCCGGGGCGCTCCTTCGGTTCGACGGCTTCGGTCACGACGGCGACGAACGTGCCCGCGGCCGGGAGATCGAGTTCCTTCGCGGCGTTCTCGAGCTCGGCCTGGGTGGCGAACCGGCCCTGCAGCAGCCCGTCGAGCAGGGCGAGCTTCTCGTGGGAAAGTTCGGCGGCGACCTCGCTGTACGCGGTGGTCAGCGCGTCGGAGTAGAGGTCGATGGTCTTCCATACGTTGGAGTTGATCTCCACCGTGCGGGCGGGGTTGATGAAGCCAGGGCCCGCCAGTTCCAGCAGGCGCTCGTAGACGAAGATCCCGCCGATGCGGAACGCGCGGAGCACGGACGGCAGCGGGATACCCTGCCGGGCCTGCGCCAGACCGGTCTTGCGGGCCGCGTCGAGCGGGAGCCCCCGGCCTTCCACGAGCGCTGTCAGCGCCCGCTCGAGATTCGCGCGGCAGACCTTGCGCAGCTCGTCCGGCGCGGTGCTGTCCACCTGGTGGTAGAACTCGTCCTCGTCGCTGAGCAGCCGGGCGAGGCGGTCGCTGAACTCGGGCAGCCGGGTGAGCATCGCCTGCATGAGCACACGCTGCTCCCGGGGTGCGGGAGTAGCGAGAGCCTCGGTGCCCATCCGTCAACTCTAACCCGACGGAGTGGCCGATTTTTATCACGATGCGACGAAAGGGCTGTTTCCGGTGCTGGGCGCGCCTGACAAGAAGGAACGCCGCCGGACGAAGACCTCTTCGTCCGGCGGCGCCCCCAGGTGGCCCGGGTGATCAGTGGTTGATCTTGAACCAGGGCTGCGACCAGCCGAGATAGGTGTAGTTCCACTTGCTCTTGATCTGCGCGATCGTGGTCTCGGTGAAGCTGCCGGGGCCGTTGATGTCGTTCGACAGGAACTTGCCGTCGCCGATGGAGATCATCGTGTGCCCGGTGCCGCCGTTGCTGAAGAAGGCGAGCCCGCCCGCGGGGACCTGGGTGTCACCCGGGTGCTTGTACGAACCCGGGAGCTGGGTCCAGTGGACGTAGGCCGTCTCCGAGCCGCTCGCGGTCCAGCCGTAGGCCCACGAGTTGATCCGGTCGCACCAGCGGTAGTAGTCCGGGTCGTTGTTGGTGTGCACGTGTGCCTTGGCCCACGCGACGGCTTGCGCGCAGGTCCTCGGGTTGCCGGTGCCCGCGGTCGAGCAGGAGAGGGTGCTGCCCGCGCAGTTCGGGGCGACCCGGCCGTCCGAACCGGTGTAGACGTAGGCGTCGCTGATGTAACCGCCCTTGGACGGCACGTAGTCCCAGATGTCGGTGGTGCCGTACTTCCCGGTCACCGTCGAGCCGTTCGTCTGGCAGTCGATGGTGACGGCGGTGCCGCTCGCGACCGTGCCGACCGCGCTCCCGCCCGTGCTCGGGGTCGACCGGACGGTCACGGCGACGCCGGAGTCGGTGTTCACCGTGCCCGTCGCCGCCAGCGCCTCGCCCGCTCCGCCGAGCATGATCGCCCCGGCCATCGCGATCGCGCTCATGGCGCCGCCGACGATCCTCGATCGGATCTTCATTGCTGTCCTCCAGTGGTTTCCCCAGATAGGTGGACAGGATGCAAGATCCCCGTACAAGTGGCGTACAAGAAACGACGGTCCGAAGTGGACGGTTCTATACCGGGACGAGCTCCGGTACTGCCACCTCTTCGAGTTCCGGGACAGCTGGCGCGTAACGGGCATTCCGCTCGGTGAGCAGGGCGCGCAACCTGGTCAGCGCCCGGTACTGGGCCGCGCGGACCGCGCCGGCGCTCGGCAGGCCGAGGCGTTCGGCCGTCTCCTCGGCCGAAAGGCCGAACACGAACCGGAGGGCGAGGACCTGCCGGTGCGGCATCGGCAACCTGGCCAGCAGGACGCCGGCCTGCATCCGGTGCTCCAGCCGTTCGATCTCGTCCGGGTCACGGCGGATCCACCGGGTCAAGCCGTCGTCGATCTCCGCGACGGCGGCGACCGGTTCGCGAGCGCGGCGCCGGTGGAAATCGGCCACCTTGTGCCCGGCGATCCCGAAGGCGAAGGCGAGGAACCCGTCCGGGCGGTACCGGTAGCGGGGCAAAGCGATCAAGACGGCCTGAAGCACCTCCTGCGCGCAGTCCTGTGCGTCGCAGGCGCCCGTTCCGGTGCTCCCGAGTCTCCGGGCGCAGTAGTGGAACACGTGCGGGGAAAGGAAACGGGCCAACTCCCGGACCGCGTCCGGATCACCCGCGACGGCCGCCCGGACCAGCCTGCTCTCCGGGTTGGGCAGCAGCCCCGCCGTGGCGGCCGCTCGGGAGTCCGCGGGTATCGTCGAGGGCGCTACCTCGTCCAAGTCTGCACTCCTGGTTCAGGGGAACTGGTCACCAAGGTGCGCCCGTCATCGGGGACTGGGACTTCGTGCGCGGTTGTCCAGCCTGCCGCGCCGCGCTGGGGTTGTCCACATGTTCGGCGGGAAGTCATCCGAACCGCGCAATGTCTACTGTGGACGCTGGGGCTGCGATCCCTTGAGGCAGGAAAGCACCGGGGGATAGGCCGTGGTGTCGGTGCTGAGGAAGTCCGATGTCCAGACCAGGCAGTGCGCGAGCACCCGGATCCGGCGGTCGAGGTCGGCGTTTGCGCAGGCCGCCCCGATCTGGTCGGCGCAGGTGTCCCGATCGTCGCGGACGCTGGCGGCGATGGCGCGGACGATCGCGGCCACGCCCGGGTCCAGTTTGTCGGGCCGGACGGTCAGGCCCGCGGGATCCCGCAAGCGCAAGGTGAACGGTTCACGGATCCGCAGCGAACGACGGCGATCCTTGGCGGCCAGGGAGAAGGTGTCGACCAGCCGCCCGACGACGTCTCCGAGCGCCGGTCCTTCCCGGGTGGGCGAGGCGGTGGACATCAGGGCGGCGGCGAGCCGGTCTGCCTCGCCGGATCTGGTGAGGGAAAGGAGATCGCGGGCGACGGTGTGCGCGCGTCTGGGACTGGGTTTCATGTCGGGGCCCCTCGTTTGTCCTGCCGACAACCGATACCCCGCGGGAAGGAGGCTAAACATGAAGGTATGTCGGATTGGGGCGGCCGGGGGCGCGGATTGCGCCGTTCGGCCCAGTCCGGGGGCGATCGGACGGTTCTGTAACGGCGAGCGACCGGGGGACGACGCCTGGTAGGACCGGTCGTCGGACGGGCGGAGGGGCATGCTGTCGAGTCTTCTCCCGGGACTGCGGGAACTCCGGGCGCCGCTCGCCGCGGGCTACGTCTGGCTTCTCGGGCTCTGGCTCGTCTTCCGGCCCGGCCTGCCCCCGCCCGGTCAGGCGTCCGGCGTCTACCGGGACCTGCTGGATCTGGGTTCCTGGTCGGGCAAGGCCGCGGTCTTCGCGGCCGCCACCTTCGCCGCGTATCTCCTCGGGACGATGTCCCTTGCTATCACCCATTGGCTCGACACGATCGTGACCCCGTTGTTCCGCCGGTCGAAACTCCAGGGAATCGCCTGGCTGGAGCCGAAATACCGGGGCAGGCGGCTGATCCTGCGCGCGCTGCGGGACGCCGTGCTCAACAAGCTGTCGGACCGGTTCCTCACCGACGAGGCCTTCCGCGACAAGGTGCTGTCCCACGTCAGCGGGCTTCAGGATTTCGCGCGGCGGGCAGGACAGGAACTGCCGGAGATCGTCGCCGGGGTGCGCGGTGGCGACCACCGGCGACGGGCCATGGACGACTACCTCCACCGCTGGCACCTCCTCGGCACCGTCGTCCGGCTCGACGCCTACGTCGAATCGGCCAAAGAGGATCTGGACTACGTCGGGCCGCGGCTGCTCGGAAGAGAGGACCAGCTCTACGGCGAATACGATCGGCAGAACGCCGAAGGATCGTTGCGCATCGGTCTTTTCCTGCCGCTCGCGTTCCTCGTCGCCGTCCTCGCCCTGCGAGTGAGCCCCTGGTGCCTGCCCGCCCTGATCGTGCCCGTGACATTGCTCTACCTCGGCTCGTCGTCGTGGGCGGCGGCCGAGCAGAACCTTGCCGTGGCGCTCGCCGCGGAACGGGTCGAAAGCCCGACGCTGGAACTGCTCAAGTCGGCCGACGTCGAGTTCGTTCCCTTCGAGTTGCTGGTGCTGGGGCGGGTGGTGCCGGGTTATTCCGCCGGTTACCCGAACGCCCGCGCGCCCAGGGAAACGCAAGGACGCATCGCGACCGTCGCACCGAGCAAGTCCATGCCGAAACCCAAGTTCTAGCGCGTCAGCAGTTCCCGCAGTGCCTTCACCACCTCCGACGGTGATTCCTCGGCCATGAAGTGGCCCGTGGTGACCGTCCGGTGGTCCAGGTCCGTCGCCCACGCCTCCCAGAGCGCGACGGCGTCGTAGCCGAGCGCGGCGCCCCAGTCCTGCTGGAGCACGGTGAGCGGCATGGCGAGCCGGTTGCCCGCTTCGCGATCGGCGGTGTCGTGCTCGACGTCGATCGTCGCCGACGCGCGATAGTCGGCGACGATCGAGGTCACCGCGTTCCGTGACGCCTCCAGATACGCGGCCCGGACGTCGGCCGGGATCGCGTCGCCCGGCCGCGTCCACGCGTCGAGGAAGTGGCCGAAGAACGCGTCGGGCGCGGCGCTGATCAGCTGTTCCGGCAGGCCGGGCGGCTGAGCCATCAGGTAGAGGTGAAAGCCGACCGCGGCGCGGGTGCCGTGCAGCACGTCCCACATGTCCAGGGTCGGCAGCACGTCGAGGATCGCGAGGTGGCTCACCTCGTCCGGGTGGTCGAGCCCGGCCCGCAGGGCCACCAGCGCGCCCCGGTCGTGCCCGGCGAGGGCGAACCGGTCGTGGCCGAAGGCCTTCGCGACGGCGACGACGTCAGCCGCCATCGAGCGCTTCGAGTAGGTCTCGCCGGTGTCGGCCGGCTTGTCGCTTTCGCCGTATCCCCGCAGGTCAGGGCAGATGACGGTGTGGTCCGCCGCCAGATCCGCCGCCACGTGCCGCCACATGAGGTGGGTCTGGGGGAAACCGTGCAGCAGCACGATCGGGCTGCCTGTCCCGGCGACGGCGACGTCGAGTGTCACGTCCTCGGCCACGGGGACGCGCTGGTAGTCGAATCCGGTGATGCGCATGGGTGCCTTCCTGGTCGTTTCCGTCGACCACGAGCGTCCCGGGCCCGAATCAGCACCCGGTCAGCGACGGCCGAGCGTCCGGGGCACGATGATCACCGTCGGTGAACGAGGAGGTGGCGATGCGGTTCGGGGTGCTCGGCCCGCTCGTGGCCGAGGACGAGCGGGGCGACGTCGGGCTCAACGGCCCGCGGCACCGGGCGGTGCTGGCGAGGCTGCTGATCGCCCGCGGCCGGGTCGTGCCGGTGGAACGCCTGGTCGACGACCTGTGGGAGCGTCCGCCCGAAGGCGCCGTCGGCGCTGTCCAGACGTTCGTCGGTGCCCTGCGCCGCGCACTGGAACCGGATCGTGCGCCCCGCGAGCCGGCGCGGCTGCTCGTCACGGTCGGCCGCGGCTACGCCCTGCGCGCGGACTCCGTCGACGCCTGGGATTTCGAGGCCGCTGTCACCACGGTCCGTGAACTGGTCGATGCCCATCGCGCGGACGCCGCACTGTCGCAAGTGGACACCGCGCTCGCGCTTTGGCGCGGGCCCGCGTATGCCGGGTTCGCCGACGAGGGCTGGGCCCGCGGCGAGGTCTCCCGGCTGACCGAACTCCGGCTGCTGGCGGAGGAACTCCGCGCCGAGGCCCTCCTCGCGCTCGGGAGGGCCGCCGAGGCGATCCCCGAGCTGGAGTCACGGGTTCGCGAAAACCCGTTGCGGGAAAACGGTTCCCGGTTGCTCGCGCTGGCGCTCTACCGATCCGGGCGGCAGAGTGACGCGCTGGCCGTGCTGCGCACCACGCGCGCGCTGCTCGCCAACGAACTCGGCCTCGACCCGGGCGCGGGCCTGCGTGACCTGGAAGCCGGCATCCTGGCGCAGGCGCCCCGGCTGGCGCCGCCCGTGCCCAAGATCGCCGAACGGCCGCTGATCGGCCGCGCCACGGAGCTGGCGAGGCTCGACGAAGCCGCGACACGGTCGAGGCTGGTGCTCATCTCCGGGGACGCAGGCGTCGGGAAGACCGCGCTCGCCGAAGCGTTCTCCGCTCGCCTGGCCGCGCAGGGCTGGGCCACGGCCTGGGGGAGCAATCCCGACGACGAGGGCCTGCCACCCGCCTACGCGTGGAGCCGGATCCTGACCACGCTCGCCGACGCCGGGTACGGCGCCGCGCCGACGGCGGGTCCGGTGACCGGGGATCCCATGACCGCGCGACGGCGATGGCATCGCGCGGTCGCGTCCTCTCTGGCCGGCGCCGCGCCTCTGCTGCTCGTCCTCGACGACCTGCACTGGGCGGGTGAGGAGACACTGGCGTTGCTGACGTCGGTACTCGCCGAGCCGGTGCTGATCGTCGCGACCTACCGCGGGACCGATCCGTCCGCCCCCTTGACGGAATTCCTCGGCAGGGCAGCGCGTGTGGAGCCGACGCGGATCTACCTCGGTGGCCTGCCCGAGACCGACGTCGCTGGCCTGGTCCGCGTCACGACCGGGGAGGAGATCGATCCGGAAACCGCCGCGGTGATCCACCGGCGCAGCGGCGGGAACGCCTTCTTCGTCCGCGAACTCGCCCGCCTGCTGTCCTCCGAAGGTCCAGCCGCCCTGGACGCTGTTCCACCGGGAGTACGCGACGTCGTCCGGCACCGGGTGGAGGTGTTGCCGGACACCGCCCGTGAGGTGGTGCGCCGGGCCGCGGTGATCGGCACGGACGTCGATCTCCGCCTGCTCGAAGCCCTGTCGGGGAAAACCGCGCTCGACGCGACCGAAATCGCGGTCCAGCACGGATTCCTGACCGAAACGGGGCCGCATCGGTTCCGGTTCTCGCACGCTCTCGTCCGGGACACGCTCTACCACGATCTTTCCCGGTCCCGCTGTGCCCGCGAGCACGGCAAGATCGCCGAAGCGCTGGAGAGCCTTCGCCCGGACGACGTCGATGCCTTGGCGCACCATTACGTGCTGTCCGAGGAACACGCGGGACGCGCCGCGCACTACGCGAAAGCCGCCGCGGAGAACGCTGAAAGCCGTTTCGCGCAGGCGGAAGCGGCGAGACTCTGGGACGCCGCGCTCACCGCGTACGACCGCTCCGGTGCCACCGACGCGGCGGAGCGCCTGGAGCTGATCATGGGCAAGGCCCGCGCGTCGGCCGTGTCCGGCGGCCTCGGCCAGTCCCGGCGGCATCGGGCCGAAGCGCTGGAACTGGCGGAAAAGCTCGACGATCCGCTCCTGACCGCGCGCGTGATCGGCGCCTTCGACATCCCCGCCATCTGGACCGAAAGCGACGATCCCGCACTGGCATCCCGGATCGCGGCCGCCGTCGAACGGACCCTCGCCGCGTTGCCCGAGGAACGGACGGCGGAGCGTTGCCGTCTGCTGGCCACGCTCGCCGTCGAACTGCGGAACGCGGGCGGGCGACGAGCTCGCGAGGCCGCGCGAGAAGCCGAGACGCTCGCACGGCGGCTCGACGACCCGGCGCTGCTGGCCTTCGCGCTCAACGCCCGGTTCCTGCAGTCCTTCGATCGCGCCGGGCTCGCGTCCCGGCGGGCCGGGATCGGCACGGAACTGGTCGATCTCGCCTCGCGGCACCGGCTGGTGACGTTCGAGGTGCTCGGACATCTCGTGCTGGTCCAGGCGAAGAGCGCGCTCGCGGATTTCGCGGCCGCGGACCGGCATGCCGAGTCAGCGGACGAACTCGGGGAGAAGTACGGCCTTCCGCTCGTCGCCGTGTTCACCCGGTGGTATCGCGCGATGCGGACCGCGACGACCGGTCCCGGCGGGGAAGCCGCCTATCGCGCCGCGGCCGCCGGGCTCGCCGGAACGGCCATGTCCGGAGTGGACAACGGGATCCTCGCCCTCGCCCTGTTCTGCGACCGGATTCAGCGAGGCTTGCCGCGAAAAGCGACCGAAGAGAGCTACGGCGCCTACGAAAGCTGGTGCCGCCCGGTGCACCCGATCCCGGATTCGCCCCGGGACCTGTTGTACGAGGCCCGCACCTGCCTCCACGCCGTCGTCGCGATCGAAACCGGTGACCGGACGCTGATGGACCGCCTGTACGCCGAACTCCTGCCCGCCGCCGAAGAGATCGCCGGAGCTGGGAGCGGGATGCTCACCCTCCGCCCGGTCGCCCGCTACCTCGGTGACCTCGCCACCGCTCTGGGCCGCCACGACGCGGCCGCCGCGCACTACCGGCAGGCGCACGCCATCGCGGTCGAAGCCGGTTCACCGCACTGGGGCTAGCTCACTGCTCCCGCATGGCGCGGCGGATCTCGGCCAGTTTGTCCTTGGCCGCCTTGTCCCGGTCGGCGATCTTCTTGTCCAGCGACGCCACGTCTTCCTTGCCGCCCAAGCCCGCGAGTTCGGTCGAGCCCAGCGAGGTCGTGTACCGCTGCTCGATCCGGTCACGCACGTGGTCGAACGAGGGCACCCCCGACTCGCTGTAGTCCGGGTCCGGAACCTCGACCGGCGGGGCCGGGGACTCTTCGACGATTTCGGCGTCGAGGATTTCCGGCTTCTTCTCCGGACTGTTCTCACTCATGGTCGCTCCGTCCTTGCCGCCAGGGTACGGCTTCCGTCATCAAACCGAGCATGCCCGAGACGAGGCGCATCTGCTCGACCGTGCGGATGTCGGCCTCGACCAGCCGCGGCGAGCAGACCACGACGGCGAGCGCCTGCGCCCGCGAGAGCGCCACGTTGAGCCGGTTGCGGGAGAGCAGGAAGTCCAGGCCGCGCGGCAGGTCGACCGCCGACGACGAGGTCATGGTGGTGATCACCACCGGCGCCTCCTGCCCTTGGAACCGGTCCACGGTGCCGACCCGCACGCCGGGGTGCCCGGCCTGCTCCAGTGCGCGGGCCACGACGCGGGCCTGCAGGTTGTAGGGGGCCACGACCAGGATGTCCTCGTCGCCGAGCGGCCGGGGCTCGCCGTGATCGGTCCAGGTGCGGCCGTGGAGTTCGGCGACGAGTGCGGTGACCGCCTCGGTCTCCTCGACCGATCGCGTCGTGTTGCCGTGGTGGTCGACCTCGGCGAGGTACAGGCCCGCGTCGACCCCGTCGATCGCCCGCTCGGCCGCCGAGGGATGCGAGTGCAGGCGGCCCGCGTAGGACAGCCGTGACACCGGTGAACAGACGGCCGGGTGCATCCGGCGGGTCTCGTCGAGGAAATAACCGAGTTCGGCCGGGATGATGTCGGCCTCGCCGATCAGATGCCCCAGCGCGGAGGCCTCGGCGCCCGCGGGATGCGTGCCCTGCACGACCTGTGGCAACTGCTGCGGATCGCCCAGCAGCAGGAGGTTCTTGGCGCACATCGACACCGCGAGCGCGTCGGCGAGGGCGAACTGGCCCGCCTCGTCGATGATCAGCAGGTCGAACGGCTCTTCCCGGATCGCGGCGTTCGCGAACGTCCACGCGGTGCCGCCGACCAGATGGCCGGTGTCGTGTTCCTCGCGCCATTTCACCAGCGCGGGATTGGTCTTCGGCTGCTCCCACGGCGCGGCCGGATCCGGGGTCCGCTTGGCGCGTTTGGCGCACGGCAGATCCGGCGCGTTCTTCAGCGCGGCGGACAGCACGTTCTCCACGGCCTTGTGACTGGTCGAGGTGACGGCGATCGTCTTGCCCGCGCGGACGAGCTTCGCGATCAGCCTGCCCGCGAGATAGGTCTTGCCCGCGCCGGGCGGGCCCTGGACCGCGAGCGCGGAGCCGTCCAGCTTCTCGACCGCGTCGATCACCGTGTTGACCAGGTCGGGACCCGGTTCCGGCAGGGTCGCGTCGTCACGCAGCCGGGGCGTCGTGCGCCGGAGCAGGTCGACACCGGGGTGAGCGGGCAGCGTCGGCAGCGCGTCGACGACCAGCCGGGCGAGGTCCGCGACCGCGTCGTCCTTGGGGGAGGGCCGCACCGGGCTCCCGGGCAGCACCGCGACGGGCCGGTCGGCGCTGGTCTCGTCGGGCTGGCAGCTTTCCTCGAGGGTCAGTTCGACGGCGGTGGCCGAGACGACCTTGGCGTCCCGCGCGGCGGCTCCGTAGCGCAGGCGGACGTCGTCGCCGGGAGCGAAGGGATGCGGCCGGTCCGGGTCGCAGCGAAGCGTCAGCGACCGCTTCGCCTTGCGGACGCGGCCCGAAGGCGGCACCCATTCCCCGGCCTCCATGGTCACCGGGACGGCGCAGGCGTTGTCGGTCTCCAGATCGCCGAGCGGGGCGGCCAGCTGGCGGAAGTACTCCCACCACGCCGGATTCGTCTCGCGGCGGTGGTAGCCGACGGACGCGGCCAGCAAGGCGCGAGCGCGGTCCTCACCGGTGAACTCGGCCGGATCGTCGGGCAGTCCGTCCAGCAGCGGATCGACCAGCGCGGCGAGCTGAGCGGCGCGTTCGGCGCGTTTCTGAGCGGCGACGTCCTCTTCGGTCTGGCGGAGCAGAGCGTCCACATCGGACTCTGCGGGTGGCTCGGCGAGCGCGATCCCTTCCTTCACGCGGATCTTGTGGAGGAACTCGAACAGCCGGAGCGTGGAGACGCAGTCGTATTCGTTGTAGTCGCTGATGCCGCGCAAGACTTCGGCCGCGTGCGCTGTCTCGCCGGAGGCGGTGAGCGTCAGGTATTCCTCGTAGGCCTCGATGCTCGAAACCGCCGTCTTCACGTCGCCGTCGCGCGCCTCCGGCATGTACAGCGGTTCGAGGTACTTGATGGAGTACGACCGCTGCGAGACCCGGAGTGCCTTGCGCACCACGGAGTACAGATCGACGAGCCCACCGCTGCGCAGCAGGTGGTCGACGGCGTCCTCACGGGTCCCGTGCACGGCGGCGAGCCGCTTGATCGCGGTGACCTCGTACGGGGCGTAGTGGTAGACGTGCGAACCGGGATGTTCCGCGAGCCTCGCGGTGGCGAAGTCGACGAACTCCTCGAAGGCCCGCTTCTCCTGCGACCGGTTGTGCGCCCAGAACGGCGTGAACGGCGTGCCGTCCTCGTCCGTCACCGCGCCGAAGAGGTATTCGAGTCCTTCACCCGCAAGGGCGTAGGGATCGCCTTCCATGTCGAAGAAGACGTCGCCGGGCGCGGGCGGCGGCAGAGTGGCCAGCGCGTCCGGATCGATGATCTCGTAGGCGATCTGCCCGGTGGCGTCCTGCCGGACCTGGATCGCGGCCTGGGCGCGCAAGGTGGTGAACGACGTCGTCGAGATGTCGCGCGGCCGGTCCTCCGGAGCGGCCTCCGCGAGCGCGTCGATGGTGCCGAGTCCCGCCGCGACGAGTTTGCGCCGCTGGTCACCACGCATCCCCGCCACCAGCGAAAGATCGCGATCGGCTTCGCGGGCGCTCGCGCAGTGAGCGGCGTAGGAGCAGCCGCCGCAGGCGGGCCGTTCGTCGGCCCACAGCGGGACCGGCAGGGTGGGCGGCCGGTTCCGCAGCCGGGCGCGGAGCCTGTCCACCAGCGGGAGGAAGTCGTCGACGCGGAACGAACGGGTGCTGTGGTCGCCGAGCAGCAGGTGCATCCGCGGTCCGGCGGGCCAGCCCGCCCGGCGCAGGGCATCGGCGTACGCGGTCAGCTGGACCACGGCGGCGGGCTTCGCGTGCCGGGCCAGCTTCGTGTCGTACACCTCGTAGCGGCCCTCGTCGTCCCGCATCAGGAAGTCGGCGCGGCCGGAGAACTCGCCGTCGTGGAAGACCGCCTGGTAGATCACCGGGGCGCCCGCCCGCAGCGCCTCTTCGGTGGCCTTCGCGGCGACGACCGGGTCCCGTTCGTCGATCTCGACGACGGCATTCTTCTCGCCGCGCAGCTTGTCCAGCGTCGCGGCTTCGTGGGCGCGCCCGTGGGTGACCGCCAGCTGATCCGGGCCGGAGCCCCGCCGCGGCGCTCCCGGGAGCCCGGCGGACAGCGCCTGGTTCAGGACGCTGCGGTGCTCGCATTCGAGCAGGTCGGCGAGATCGGACGGGGTGTACATCGCCCGGGAGTCTGGCATGGACTCTCCGGCCGGCCGCCCCGGCACGCCGGAGTCAGCCGGAGGTGTGGTCGAACTTCAGGTGCGAGGTGATCCGGTAGCGGTCGCCACGGTAGATCGAGCGGGTGTACTCGATCACGCGGCCACCGGCGTCGCGGGTGGTGCGCTCGAACAGCAGCGCGGGGGAGTGCTGCGGGACACCGAGCAGGCCGGACTCGTCGGCGTCGGTGACGGTGGGCTCGATGACCTGCACGGCCGTCGCCGGGACGACCTCGTACCGCCCGCGGAGCAGTTCGTAGAACGAGCCGGACTCGAAGTCGGCGGCCGTGATGTCCGGCACGACGTCCCGGGGGACCAGGATCCGTTCGATCGCCATCGGCGCCTCCTCGACGACCCGGACCCGGGTGACGGCCACCAGCGGACGGCTGGGGGAGACCTCGAGCCGTTTGCCGAGCCGGGCACCCGCCGGGGTGACGGCGAAGTCGATCACCCGGCTGGTCCAGTGTCCTTCGGCGGGCGGGGCGAACTGCTCGCCGCCGGTGGCGGGCACGAGGTCCTGGGAGATCTTGCGCGGCGCGGTGAACGTGCCCCTGCCGTGTTCGCGGACGACGAGGCCGTCTCGCGCCAGTTCGTCGATCGCGGCTCGCAAGGTGGGGCGCGAGACGCCGATTTCGGTGCTCAGCGCGCGTTCCGACGGCAGGACCTCGCCCGGCAGCCGCCGCTCGATGAGCTTGCGAAGCCGTTCCTTGACCTCTGTCCGCCGCATGACCTCAGCCTACCCAGTGGTCACCGGGAATTGACTGGTGGACAAGTTGTCTAGACCTATTGACTTTACCACTTCCCGGGGAGACCTTGAAAGAAGCTGACCAGTGGTAAAGGAGAGAGCGATGTCGAACTCGAAGAAGTTCCGTTTCGCCGCTTCGGCCGCGTTGTCGGTCGCCGCGCTCGGGCTGGCGCCGGGGACGGCGAGCGGCGCGGCCGCGTGCGGGGCGCTGTTCGACGACTTCCACTACTCCTCGCACACCGACGGTCTGCTCTCGCGGCACGGCTGGCAAGTGCGCTCCGGAGGCGGTGGGCCCGGTGTCCCCGGCGCGCGGTGGGCACCGGAAGGCATCACGTTCCCGACGTCGGGCGGCGACAAGGTGCTGCAACTCGCCTCCGCCACCGACGGCACGTCCGCGGGGACGACGCAGACCGAGATCATGCAGCCCGACCGGCGGTTCTTCGAAGGGACCTACGCGGCACGGATCCGCTTCTCCGACGCGCCGTCGTCCGGCCCCGACGGCGACCGGATCAACCAGACGTTCTTCACGATCAGCCCGCTGCGCTACGCCAACGACCCGATCTACAGCGAGCTGGACTTCTCGGAGTACCTGCCGAACGGCGGCTGGGGCGAGGCGGGGCCGGTCAATTTCCAGACCAGCTGGCACACCTACACGCCGGATCCCTGGTACGCCGAGAACAAGAGCAACAGCCAGCGCCGCAGTATCGACGGCTGGCACTCCGTGGCCGCGACCGTGTCCGGCGGCCATGTGCGGTACTACATCGACGGTGCCCTGGTGGCCGACCACGATCGCGGCGGGCCGTTCGACGTGTACCCGCGGCAGAACATGTCGCTGAACTTCAACCAGTGGTTCATCGACCTCACCCAGCACACCGGCGGCGCGAGTACCTACCTCGAGCAGGTGGATTGGGTCTACTACGCGAAGAACGAGGTCCTGACGCCGGCCGTGGCCGCCGAACGCGCCGCTTCGTACCGGTCTTCGGGCGTGCGGTTCGCCGACGATCTCGGGGGTTGTCAAATGTGAGCGGGGTTCTGCGGGAACGAGGAGTGCGGTGGACGAGTGCCTGAACGTGCTGCGCTCGCGCGATCACCGGCGCGAAGATCCGCTGGACGCCGCATACTCCGAGCCCGCCGACTCCGCGGCCGATCCCGCCGCCGACGCGGTGCTCACCGACTCGATCGGCCTGGCGATGCCGGTGGTCCTGGACACGCTGGCGCCCGCCGAGCGGCTCGCGTTCGTCCTGTACGACATGTTCGCGGTGCCCTTCGACGAAATCGCCCCGCTGATCGACCGCACCCCGGCCGCCGCGAGGCAACTCGCGAGCCGCGCCCGGCGCCGCGTCCAGGGCCGCCCCGCCGCCGCGGAACCGGACCTCGCGCGACGGCGCCAGGTCGTCGACGCCTACCTGGCCGCCGCCTGAGGCGGGGACTTCGAGGCGCTCCTCGAACTGCTTCACCCCGACGTCGTCCTCCGGGCCGGCAAGGCCGCTTCGGTGCGGGCGGCCGTCACTCAGCTCGCGCTGGTGAACGGCGGCATCGGTCTCGTGATGGCCGACGAAGGACGTCCTTCGGTGGTGCTCGCGTTCACGTTCAAGGACGGGAAGATCGCCGAGATCGACGTCATCGCGGACCGGGAACGGCTGCAGGGCCTGGACCTGGCGATAGTGGACTGATCGGGTTGCGGTTTGGTCGCGAACCAATACCCCTTCGCCGAAGTCGTTAACAGACTTCAGACTTGGTCCGCCTTCTTTTCAAAGCTCATGGAGCTACGACGAGGAGGCGACCATGTCGGAGGGGACGTTCGGAACTGCGCGGCGCCATCCGGTGAAGGAACAGGACACGGCGTATCGGGACGATTATCAGCGCGACCGGGACCGGGTGCTGTATTCATCCGCGTTCCGGCGGCTGGCCGGGGTGGCACAGGTCGCCGCGGTCAATGAGCAACTGGTGCTGCACAACCGGCTCACGCACAGTTTGAAGGTCGCGCAGATGGGCCGAAGACTCGTGCAGCATCTGCGCTATCAATCGAGAGATCCGGAGTTCCCGGCGGGCTCTGATCTGAACGAAGATGTCGTCGAGACGGCGGGACTCGTGCATGACATCGGGCATCCGCCGTTCGGCCATATCGCCGAAGAGGTCCTCGACCAGCGGTTGGCCAAGGTCGACGAGCTGGAAGGCTTCGAGGGAAACGCGCAGTCCTTCCGTGTGGTGACGAAACTCGCCCGGCGGAAGACGGAGCATGCGGGTCTCAACCTGACCCAGGCGACGCTGAACGCGATCCTCAAGTACCCACGTCTCAAGCCGCGTGATTCGGCCAAGCCAACGGCCCTGTGGACCGACCGGGGCTACGGCGACAAGTGGGGTGCGTATCAGACCGAGAAGGTGGATTTCGAGTGGGCGAGGGAAGACAGTCGCGAGGACTTGAGATCTGCGAACGCGGTCTTGATGGACTGGGCCGATGACATCAGCTACGCGACCCATGACCTCGAGGACTACTTCCGTGCTGGTCTGATCCCTTTGCATAGCCTGTCCGTGGACAAGGAGCGAATAGTCAAGCATGGCCTCGGCCGATTGAGGGACCACAATGGCTTCGACGAGTTCCGATTTCGGAACGAACTCGACACGATCATTTCCGAGTTCGGTGGACGCTTGCACTCCCAGTGCTGGGAGACACGTAAGAATCGTGTACAGATGAACAAGATCGGCAGCGGCCATCTCACCCGGTTCGTGAAGGCGGTTCGGCTCCTCGACGAACCTCCGTATGTGGAGATCGAACAAAGCAGTCAGTACAGGGTTGCCGCGCTGAAGGAGCTCACGTGGTTCTACGTGATCGACAGGCCGCCGCTGGCCATCCAGCAGGAAGGTCAGAAGCAGATCATCGGCTCACTCTTCGACCGGTTGATGATGTGCTTGGGGAACTCTCCGAGCAGCCCGAAGATCCCTATCCAGCTCCGCGGAATCTATCGCGATATCAAGCGCGATGACACGGCTGAGGGGATATCCGAGAGGAACGAGGAAGCTCGGTGTGCCCGCGCCGTCACCGACTACATATGCCTGCTCACCGAGGCGCAGGCGGTCGATCTCGGGCAGAGGCTGGAGGGTCGGTCGCAGAGTTCGATGTTCGGTACCTGGTTCAACTGAACGAGGGCATGCCGAGGGGCCCGTCGCCGGTGGTGGTGGCGGGTTTCTCGGGGTTCAGCGGCGTGGTGTTTGTAGTGGGTCGAGGTATTGGGGTGGGATGAATTCGGGTCGGCTGTCGGTGGCCATCCTGACTGCCCAGCCGGATTGTCCGTGGATGACCATGTGGTGGTAGCGGCAGAGCAGGCAGAGGTTGTCGAGGTCGGTGTCGCCGAGTTGGCTCCAGGGCTGGATGTGGTGGGCTTCGCAGTGTTTGGGGCGCCGGTGGCAGCCGGGGAAGGCGCAGCCGTGGTCGCGGAGGTTCAGTGCGCGTCGTTGTCCGGGGGTGACGGTGCGGGTGGCGCGGCCGATGTCGAGGGGTTCGCTTTCGGAGCCGAGGACGGCGGGGATGATTTTGGCGTCGCAGGCGAGCATGCGGGCGTGGCGGGCGGTGATCTGGGTGACGCCGTCCACGCATGCGGCTCCCAAGCCTGAGGTCAGGGTCTCGAGCGGGATGGTGACGACCACGGTGGTGCGGTCTCCGGACAGGGTGGGGGCTTTGTCGTTGGTCATGGCGTAGTGGATGGCGTCGAAGAGGGCGTCGCCGTGGCGCTGGGCGGGGGTGCGCTGGTCGTGGTTCCCGTCGTCGTCGACGGGTCTTCGTTGTCCCCAGGTTTCGAACAGGGCGTTCGCTCGTGCTCCGAATTCGGGGTCGAGCAGGCCGTTGAGTCGCCACCAGCCGTCGTCGCGTTTGCGGAGGAACAGTTCGCGTGAGGGTGGTTTGAGGTCTTCGTCTTTGGGTTCGTTCCCGTCGGGATCCAAGCGGGCCACGAGGTTCGCTCCGGCGGTGATGATCTCTTGTGGTCCGGCGCGGCGGGCGAGGTCTACCAGGATCTGTTCCGCGCCTGGCCGGGCTTCGGCGGGGATCTTTTTCAGGACTGCGAGGAGTGGGTCGAGTTGCTGGTGGCCGAGGTCGCCTTCGGCTGCGGCGGCACCTGCGATCGGTGCTGATGCGGGGGCGGGGGTGCCGTCGAGGTTGCGGCCGTCGTTCACCGCGATCGCCCGCGCCACTGTCTTGCGTGCTTCCTTCGGCGTGATGCGGGCGGTTTCGGCGTACCAGCCCGCGGTGGAGCCGTGTCCGTACAGTTCCATCGGGCCGCGGGATTCGATCTCCACCAGGTAGTGCCCGATCTCGGCCAGGGCTTGGCGTGCCACCGACAATCGTTCGACGACGCCGTGCGCGAGTTCGCGCGCACCGGCACGCCACAGCTCCTGTGGCGGTTCGAGGATTCGTGGGCTGGACACCCCGCCATGATACCAAAGAATCGAACACATATTCGAGCGGAAAAGAGTACTACCTAAAGGTGTAATGAAAGCAGTTCGCATTCCCGATAAGCCCAAAGTGAAAGGACGTGAAGGCCTCCTTCCCTACCCTCAAAGTAGGGAAGGAGGCCTTCACGGACCACCGGACCAGCCCCACCCGACCCCGGAACCGCTTAAGGTGATCCGGACGCCGCAGTCACGTCCGGGAGGCACGCATGTCGTTGTTGGCCCAGTTGACCACCGCCCTCACCAAGGGCGCGATCGAGGTCGTCGACCTCACCGCCCCGTTGAGCGCGAGCACGCCGATCCTCCAGTTGCCGCCGCCGTTCGCGAACACGATCCCGTTCGGGCTGGAGGAGATCAGCCGGTACGACGAACGCGGGCCGCGCTGGTACTGGAACAACATCCACACCGGCGAGCACACCGGGACCCATCTCGACGTCCCGGTGCATTGGCTGTCGGGCAAGGACGGTCACGACGTCTCCGAGGTGCCGTTGCGCTCGCTGGTCGCCCCGGCGGTGGTACTCGACGCCTCCGCCCGCGCGGCGGAGGATCCGGACTTCCTGCTCTCCATCGACGACATCCGCGAGTGGGAGCGCGAGAACGGGCCCTTGCCCGACGGCGGCTGGCTGCTTTACCGCACGGGGTGGGACGCCCGGTCGCACGACCAGGAGACCTTCCTCAACAACGACGAGAACGGCCCGCATACGCCGGGAATCTCGGGGGAGTGCGCTCGCTGGCTCGCGGAGGAGGCGCCGATCACCGGGTTCGGCGTGGAGACCGTCGGCACCGACGCGGGGCAGGCGATGGCCCTCGAACCGGCTTTCCCCTGCCATGAACTCCTTCTGGGCGCGGGAAAGCACGGCCTGACCCAGCTGCGGAACCTGGCGAGCCTGCCACCCACCGGAGCCCTGCTGGTCGTCAGCCCGCTCCCGATCGTCGGCGGTTCCGGCAGCCCGGCCCGGGTCTACGCGCTGGTCGAGCGGGCATGAAGGTCGCGGAGCTGGTCGGCCGCACCCTCGCGGAACTCGGGGTGGGGACCGCGTTCGGGGTCGTCGGCAGCGGCAACTTCGAGGCCACCAACGGATTGCGGGCGGGCGGGGTGCGGTTCGTCGCCGTGCGGCACGAGGGCGGCGCGGCGAGCATGGCCGACGCGTACGCGCGGATGAGCGGCCGCGTGTCGGTGCTGAGTCTCCACCAGGGTGTCGGGCTGACCAACGCGCTCACCGGGATCACCGAGGCGGCCAAGAGCCGGACCCCGATGATCGTCCTGACCGCCGACACCGCGGCGTCGGCGGTGCTGTCGAACTTCCGGATCGACCAGGACGCGCTCGCGACGGCCGTCGGCGCGGTGCCGGAACGCGTCCACGGCCCGGCGACCGCGATCGCCGACACCGTCCGCGCGTACCGGACGGCCTGGCAGCAACGCCGGACCGTCCTGCTCAACCTCCCGCTCGACGTCCAAGCCCACGAAGCGCCCGAAGCGATCCCGGTTCCGGAAATCCCCGGTCCGGCGCCGATCCGGCCGGACCGTCAGGCGGTCGCGAAACTGGCCGACCTCCTCGCCGGGGCGCGGCGGCCGGTGTTCATCGCCGGCCGCGGCGCACGGGAGAGTTCGGCGCCACTCCGCGAACTCGCGGAAGTCTCCGGCGCGCTGCTGGCGACTTCGGCCGTGGCACACGGCCTCTTCCAAGGCGACCCCTTCTCCCTCGGGATCTCGGGCGGCTTTTCGTCGCCCGCGGCGGCGGACCTCATCGGAAACGCGGACCTCGTGATCGGCTGGGGGTGCGCGCTGAACAGGTGGACCACGCGGCACGGCACGCTCCTCGGCCCGAACGCCCGGTTGGTCCAGGTCGACGTCGACCAGGCCGCGCTCGGCGCGCACCGGCCGATCGACCTCGGCGTGGTCGGCGACGTCACCAGCACCGCCGCCGACGTCCACGCGGAACTCGGCACGCGTGGCCACGGCGCCGAGAGACCGCGAATTCCCGCGACGAGCTGGAACGACGTGCCGTATGACGACCTGTCCGGCAACGGGAGGATCGATCCGCGCACCCTCAGCCGCCGGCTCGACGAGATCCTCCCGGAAGAACGCGTGGTCTCGATCGACTCCGGCAACTTCATGGGTTACCCGAGTGCGTACCTGTCCGTCCCCGACGAGAACGGTTTCTGTTTCACCCAAGCGTTCCAGTGCGTCGGGCTCGGCCTGGGGACGGCGATCGGCGCGGCACTGGCGAGGCCGGACAGGCTCCCGGTGCTCGGTGTCGGCGACGGCGGGTTCCACATGGCCATTTCCGAACTGGAAACCGCGGTACGGCTGCGGATCCCGCTTGTGGTCGTCGTCTACAACGACGCCGCGTACGGCGCCGAGATCCACCACTTCGGCGCCGCGGACATGACCACGGTCCGGTTCCCCGACACCGACATCGCGGCGATCGGCCGGGGCTTCGGCTGCGACGGCGTCACCGTGCGGTCGGCCGGGGATCTGGCCGCCGTCACGGACTGGCTCGGCGGGCCACGGGACGCGCCGCTCGTCATCGACGCGAAGATCGCCGACGACGGCGGCTCGTGGTGGCTGGCCGAAGCCTTCCGCCACTGACGGCTAAACGCCCCAGTCCGGCCGCAACGGCATCCCCGAGTCCCCGTCCGGGCCGACCTTCACGCCGAGAACCTGGTGCAGTTCGATCTCCCGCCGCTCGAAGGCGAGGCGGCACGCGGCCATGTACAGCGCCCAGACCCGGCTCCGCCCGGCGCCCGCTTCGGCGACGGCCTCGTCCCAGTTCGCGTCGAGGTTGGCGCACCACGCGCCGAGGGTGGTGGCGTAGTGCTCGCGCAGGTTCTCCGAGTGCCGCACCTCGAGGCCGCTGTCGTGCATCGCGGTGGCGATCTCCCCGACGGACTCCAGTTCGCCGTCGGGGAAGACGTACCGGTCGATGAAGCCGCGCGAACTGTGCGCGACGGAGGTGTCCGGATTGGTGATGCAGTGGTTCAGCAGGCGGCCCTGCGGCTTCAGTTTCCCGGCGAGGAAACGGAAGTACGACGGGAGGTTCCGCGCGCCGATGTGTTCGGTGAGCCCGATCGACGACACCGCGTCGAAGCCCGTTTCGGTGACGTCGCGGTAGTCGAGGTGCCGGACCTCGGCCCGGTCCGCGAGCCCCTTGGTCACGATGTCCTTCTGCGCCCACTGCGCCTGCTCGCGCGAAAGGGTGACGCCGAGCGCCTCGACGCCGTAGTGCTCGACGGCGTGTTCGACCATCCCGCCCCAGCCGCAGCCGACGTCCAGCAGCCGCATCCCCGGCCGGAGGCCGAGTTTCCGGCACACCAGGTCGAATTTGTGCGCCTGCGCCTCTTCCAGCGAGGATTCGGCGGAGGGATACGCGGCGCACGTGTAGGCCATCGACGGACCCAGCACCAGTTCGTAGAACCGGTTCGAGACGTCGTAGTGGTTCGAGATCGCGTTGCTGTCGCGCGTCTTGGAGTGCCGCAATCCGTCGAGGCCGCGCTTGAGCCTGCTCGGCAGTTCCTCGGCGGGCGGGGCGACGCGGCGCAGATGCGTGGGGCCGAGTTTGCGCAGCAGCCACACCCGGTCGGCGGGGCTGAGCTGGTCGACCTGGGCCACGAGCGCGCGCAGTGCCGTGTAGAGGTCACCGTCCACATCGAGCGCGCCCGCGACATAGGCGCGCGCGAGCCCGAGGTCTCCCGGGGACGACATCAGATACGTCAGCGCCAGCGGCGACCGCACGTGGATCGACACCGGCGCGTCCGCCGGGCCGCTCGCGCTGCCGTCGTAGCCGGTGATGGACACCGCGGCGCTCGGGCCGAGCAACCGCTCGAAGATCTTCCCGACGGTCGTCGTCTCAGCCATGTTCGTCTCTCTTCTTCCCGTCCCGGGTCACCGCCGCCGCACGCATTTCGCGTACAGGTCGAGGAGGCGGCCGTCCGGGTCGTAGGCCGTCTTCAGTTTCCGGTAGGCGTCGCCGTTGTACAGCCGCCAAAACTCGTCTTCGGTATAGAAACTGTCGGAGTACAGCGATTTCCGCCCGCCGAGTCGCGTCACTTCGGCCTCGATCAGCCGATTGTGCGTATCCGGCTCCTCGCCGGGGTCCAGCGGGACCGCGGACCAGAAGCCGAAGTTGACGTACAGCGTTTCGGGGTCCATTTCGTACAGCGGCGAGTTCACGCCGCCCGGCCGCTGCTTCAGCGGGCAGATCCACACCGGGCTGATCGGAATTTCGCGGCGGAAGAAGTCCAGGAACTCCGCGGCCCGTGACAGCGGCACCTCGATGTCCTGGACGACGGTCTCCTCCGGGGGAAGCCGTCGAAGCTTGAGGAGTTTCGCGGCGATCCCGAACCGGCGGTCGAGCGCCACCAGCTTCCAGTAGACCGACGATCGCAGCAGTTTCCTGCCCAGCAGCAGCCGGGGGAGCCGGCTCTGGACACCGAACGCGCGGGAACACCAGAACCAGTCCGTGTCCCAGCGCCACAGGTAGTCCCGGACGCTCAGGTGGTCGGTCTCGCGTTCGCGGATCGACTTGTAGTAGATGTCGAGCCAGGTGTAGTCGCTGGTCGCGGGCGCCGAGGTGGTGAACGTGCCCAGCGTCAAGTACTGCTCGCCCGGGCCGAAGACGGTCCCGTCCACGAAGTCGGCGGACCCGTTGCGGCAGGCCTCGCCGAGTGCCGCGAAGTACTCCTCGGTGTCGTCGTACCGGACGTGGTCGAGCCGCACGTACGGTTTGACCGGCTCCAGTTCGATCTTCAGCCGCAGCGCGTAACCGAGCGTGCCGTACGAGTTCGGGAAGCCGTGGAACAGTGCGCTGTGCTCGTTGTCGGCCCGCGCGACGACGATCCGGCCGTCGCCGGTGAGCAACTCCATCTCCAGCACCGACTCGTGCACGAGGCCGTTGCGGAACGAGGAGGACTCGATGCCGAGGCCGGTGACCGCGCCGCCGAGCGTGATCGTCTTGAGCTGCGGCACGACCAGCGGCATCAGCCCGTGGGGCAGGGTCGCGTCCACCAGTTGCTCGTAGGTGACCATTCCTTCGACGTCGGCCGTGCGAGCCAAGGGATCGACGTCGAGTACGTGCGTGAACCCGGAGACGTCCAGCCCCGGGGTGCTGGTCGCCGTCCGCGCCCGGAACAGGTTCGACGTCCGCTTCGCCAGCCGGATCGTGCCGTGCAAGCCCGCGAGCTGAGCCCGGAGCGCGTCGGCGCGCGCTTCGTGTTCGGCGAACCGGACCAGGCGGGCCGTCGCTCGGGTTCCGCCGTCGCCGCTAGCCATTCCTGATCGCCATCAGCTCATCGTGCCCCACGGAACCGCGCGGCGCAGCTCTTATTTCGCTACCTCAGCCGCGACAGCGGGACGGCGTTCGCCATGGCGGTGAAGCCCTTGTCCCCAGGGTGGAGGTGATCGCCGGAGTCGTACTCGGGTTTCATCCGCTGCGGGTCGGCGGGATCGCGGATCACCGCGTCGAAGTCGATGTGGCCGTCGAAGAGCCTGCTGGTCCGGATGAACCGGTTGACCGCCTGCCGGGTCTCCTCCAGCTGCGGCGTGTACGAGCCCCAGCCCTTCCACGGCGTGATCGTCGCGCCGAGCACCCGCAGGCCGCGGTCGTGCGCCCTCGTCGCGATCTGCTTCAGCGCCGAGATGATCTTGTCCGGATCGGCCTGGTGCGGTGTCTGCTGGATGTCGTTGATGCCCTCGAACACGATCGCCGTCCGCGCGCCGGACTGGGCCAGCACGTCCCGGTCCAGCCGGGCCAGCGCGTTGACGCCGTAGTTGCCGCCGTCGAGCAGCAGCCGGTTCCCGCTGATCCCGGCGTTGAGCACGCCGGTGTCCCGGCTGATCTTGTCGGCGAGCTGATCGGGCCAGCGCAGGTTCGCGCCCCACGTCGAGTTCGCCCCGTCGGTGATCGAGTCGCCGATCGCCACGACGCTGCCCCGCAGGCCGGGACCCCGGACGTCCACTCCGGACACGTAGTGCCAGACCGCGGTCTTCTCCGGGAACGCCGCGGCCGACTCGTCGGCGGCCTTGTCGCCGTTGCGGGTGAAGTAGGAGTTCTGCATGGCCAGCGGGTGGTAGGTGACCGGACCGGACGGCGTCGGGGTGTACGTGGTCACCAGGAGGTCGCCGTCCCTCGGCACGGTCAGTGCCGCGCCGTCGCTGACGATGTCCGCGCCCGGCGGCACGGTGACCGCGCCGTCGCCGCCGAAGGTCAGCGTGCGCATCGTGCCGGGGACCGCCTGCGGCGTGTCCGGGCCCGCGGCGACCGCGACGGTCACCCGGCCGAACAGCACCGGCGTCCGGCCGAAGGCGTTGGACAGCCGCACGCGCACCTCGCGCCCGCCGGCGCTGGTGTGCACGATGTTGCGGATCGAGAAGTTCGGGTAGCCGTTGTCGGTGCCCGCCACCCCGGCCGCCGGTGCGGCCGCCCAGGTGCCCACCCAGCCGCTCGTGGCGGTGCTTTCCCCGTTTTCCACCGGGACGGCCGGAGCCGCCGCGGCGGCTCCCGGTACGACGCCCAGCAGCAGGATCGCCGCCACCAGCAGGTTTCTTCCGCGGTCCAGTCGCATGTCGGTCACGCCTCCACCCAGTCGACTCCCTTCATCGTCAGGGAATCACCGACAGCCGGTCAATGCGCCGGAGAGGACAGGTTTCTGTCGGTGGGCCGGGCTAGGGTTCCCGTATGACGCCTGCCGCTCTCGAGAAGCTCTGTCTCGGCTTCCCCGGTGCCCGCGCGGAGTTCCCGTTCGACGAGCATTCGAGCGTGTTCAAGGTCGCGGGCAAGATGTTCGCGCTCAGCGCGCTCAAGGCGAAGCCACTGCGCGTCAGCCTCAAATGCGAGCCCGACGTGGCCGTCCGGCTGCGCGCCGAACATCCGGCGATCATCCCCGGCTACCACCTGAACAAACAGCACTGGAACACCGTCGAGCTGGACGGTTCGCTGACCGACGGCTTCGTCCGGGAGATGGTCGAGGACTCCTACGACCTCGTGGTCGCGGGCCTGCCGAAGCGGGAACAGGAGAAGCTGAAGTGGGTCGCGCTCAGCCAGGAGTGAGCGCCAGGGTTTCATCCGGATTTCATCGGCCCGTGCCACCCCGGCCTCCTACCGTGGGCGGAGACGGGTGCCGCCCGCCGCACGATGACGCGCTTCCCGGTACTTCCTAGGCTGATGCCCGTGCTGGAGATCTTGGTGGATCGGTTCCGGGCACGGGTGCAGGTCAGCCTCACCCGTGCCGGACTGAGCCTGCCCTGGTGGGGGGCGTTGTGCGCGAGCGCGGTGAGCTTCGTGTTCACGACGGTCGCGCTGGTGCAACGGGACGCTCTCCTGCCGCCGCAGCCGATCGCGCTGGCCGGACTGGTCGTGATCGCGCCGTCGCTGATCTGGACGATCACCGACTGGATCATGCCGTGGGTGCGGATGACCGCGCTGATCGCCGCGGCCTCGATCCTGCTCCTCCAGCCGGTCCTCCCGGATTTCGCGCCGTTGCTGCTGCTGGTCGCGGCCACCGAAGCGGGCAGTGTCCTGCGGACGACCTGGGGGATCGTCCTCGTCACCGGCGCGGGCGAGGCGGTGCTGGTCGTCGCGGGGATCTGGGGCGGGCTGGTCGGCGTGCCGGTGTACATGGTCTCGATCCTGCTCGGCCTCAGCGGCGGGCTCATGGTCCGCTGGTACACCAGGGTGCTGGACGCCGAACGCGTCAATCGTGACGCGTCCCGTGACAAGGCCTTGCTGGCCGAAAGGCAGCGGATCGCGCGGGAGGTGCACGACGTCGTCGGCCATTCGCTCAGCATCACGCTCCTTCACCTGACCGGGGCCCGGCGCGCGCTGCAGCAGGATCGCGACGTCGACGAGGCGATCGAGGCGCTCACCGAAGCCGAGCAGGTGGGACGGGCCGCGATGGCCGACATCCGCCGCACGGTCGGGCTGCTCGCCGACACCCCGTCGGGCTCCACCCCGCTGCCCGGGGTGGAGGACATCGCGACGCTGGTGGAACGCACCCGGGTCGCCGGACTGGCGGTGCGCTATACACAGGAAGGCGACCTCGGCCGGGTAGGCGCCTCGGAAGGATTGGGCCTCTACCGGATCGTGCAGGAATCACTCGTCAACGTTGTCAAACACGCCCCCGGCGCGACCGCGGAGGTCCGGCTGAACGCCGGCCGGTCGGGCGCGAAGCTCGTCGTCAGCAACCCTCTCCCCGCCGCCGCCCGGCGCACGTCCGAGGACGGTTCGGGACTGGCGGGGATGGCCGTCCGCGCGGCCCAGCTCGGCGCCCGGCTCAGTGCCGGGCCCAGCGGCAAGCAGTGGGTCGTGGAGGTCACCGTGCCGGGGGCCAAGCCGTGACCGCCGCCGAGATCCGGGTGCTCCTGGTCGACGACCAGGAGCTGGTCCGCTCCGGGCTGCGGCGCATCCTGCGGCGCCGCGACGGGTTCGTCATCGCGGGGGAGTGCGGCGACGGCTCGGAAGTGCCCGCGGCGCTGGCCGCGAACGAGGTCGACGCCATCGTGATGGACCTGCGGATGAAGAACGTCGGCGGGGTCGAGGCGACCAGCAGGCTGCGGCGCTCCGGTGGCCATCCGCCGGTGCTCGCGCTGACCACCTTCGACGACGACAACCTCCTGGCGGACGCGCTGCGGGCCGGTGCCGCGGGGTACGTCCTCAAGGATTCCCCCGCCGAAGACCTGATCCGGGCCGTGCGCGCGGTCGCCGCGGGCGACGCCTGGCTCGACCCCGGGGTCACCGGCCGCGTGCTCGCCGCCTACCGGCAGGCCGCCGGGAACGGCAGCGGCGGGCGTTCGCCCGAACTGCTGACGCCGAGGGAACAAGACGTGCTCCGGGCGATCGGCCGCGGGCTGACCAACGCGGAGATCGCCGCGACACTCGTGATTTCGGAGGTGACCGTGAAAAGCCACATCGGCCGGATCTTCACCAAGCTCCAGCTGCGGGACCGGGCGGCGGCGATCGTCTACGCGTTCGACCACGGGATCGTGGTGCCGGGCTAGCCATGCGAAACGAAGGGGGGAACATGCCGGACTCGCGGCTTCGGTTCGAGGTGCTCGGCCCGTTGCGGGCCTGGCAGGGGGAGACGCGGCTGGACCTCGGTCCGGTCCGGCAGCAGGCCGTGCTGGCCGCGCTGCTGCTGCGCCCGGACGTGACCGTCAGCCATTACGAACTCACCGACGGGCTCTGGGAGCGGCCACCGGAGTCGAACGTGCTGCCGGTGTACGTCCGGCGGCTGCGGCAATGCCTGGACACCTCCGGGCAGAAGCCGCGGGACTCGGTGATCGTGTCCGACCGCGGCGGCTACCGGTTCGCCAGCGGCGGGGTGCGGCTGGACGTGACGAGGCTGGAGGAGATCGCGGTCGTCGCGGCCGCAGCCGAGGAGACGGGCGACTTCATCACCGCGGTGGACACCTTCGCCGAAGCGCTCCGGTTGTTCCACGGCGAGCCGCTGACGGGACTGCCCGGCGCGTTCGTCCAGGGTGAGCGGCGACGACTGGAGGAACGCAGACTCCTTTTGCTGCGCCGGAAACTGCGGGCACAGCTGAAACTCGGCCGGTTCGACGAGGTGATCGGCGAACTGTCGGCGCTGGTGTCCGCCGACCCGCCGAGCGAGCCGCTGGCCGCGCTGCTGATGCGCGCGCTCTACGGCGGCGGGCGCCAGGCGGAGGCGCTGGAGGTGTTCACCGACGTCCGCGAGCGGCTGGTGGAACAACTCGGCGTCGAGCCGGGCGAGGAACTGCGGCAGGTGCAGGAGGCGGTGCTGCGCGGGGACGACGCGCTGCTCGGGGTCTCCCAACGCCGGGAGACGCCGCGCCGGATCCGCAACGAACTGCCCGCCACCAACGGGGAACTCGTCGGCAGGGACCGGGAACTCGCGCTGCTCGTCGAAGACGGCGATCCGGAGTCCGTCTCGGTCGACGCCGTCGACGGCGTCCCCGGCGCGGGGAAGACCACGCTCGCGGTGTGCGCGGCACACCGGCTTCGCGAGTCCTATCCGGACGGTGCGTTGTTCGTGGATCTGCACGGGTACACCGAAGGCCGCGAGCCGGTGACGCCGGAGCGCGCCCTGCGGCGGTTGCTGCGCGCCGTCGGTGTCGAAGACCGCGTCATGCCGGACGATCTCGACGAACTGGCCGCGTCGTGGCGGGCGGCGACCGCGCAACTGCGGTTGCTGCTGGTACTCGACAACGCCGAATCCGCCGGGCAGGTGCGGCCCTTGCTGCCGTCCGGCCCGGGCAGCCGGGTGCTGGTGACCAGCCGCCGTCGTCTGTCCGGTTTGGACGCGGATCGCCGCGTCTCCCTCGGCGCGCTGGGCCTCGAAGCCGCGGAACGGCTGCTCGGCCGCATCGTGGGGGCGCCGAGGGCCGAGGGCGAGCGGTTCGCCGTGCGCGCGCTCGCCGGACTGTGCGGGCGGCTGCCGCTCGCGTTGCGGATCGCGGGCGCCCGGCTGCAGAACCGTCCGATGTGGACGTTCAAGGACCTGGTGGACCGGATGTCGGACGACGAGCGGCGGCTCGGCGAGCTGACCGCGGAAGACCGCAGCGTCGAGGTGGCGCTGCGCCTGTCGTACGAACAACTGCGGCCCGTCGAGCAACGGGCTTTCGGCGTGCTCGGCCTGACCCCGACCCCCGAATTCGACCGGCTTTCGGTCGCCGCCCTGCTGGACTGCTCACCGGCGGAAGCCGAGCGACGGCTGGAAAGTCTCGTCGACGCGAGCCTCCTGCAGGAACCGGCGAGCGGCCGCTACCGGCTGCACGATCTGGTGGCCGTCTACGCACGGCGGCTCGCCGGGGAACTGCCCGGCGACGTCGTCGAAGAAGCCCGGAAACGGGTGTACGGCCTGTACCTCGGCGCCGCCCGCCGGGCGAGCGAATGGGGTGTCGCACGATTCCCGGTGGAATCCGGCGGCGGACCGTTCACCGGGCAACGCGACGCTTCCGCCTGGCTGGACGCCGCCGGCGACCTGCCCGAAGTGGTCACCCAAGCGGCGGAGGCCGGGCTGGACGGCCTCGCGTGCTCGATCGCCGAGGGGCTGGTCGACTATCTCGCGCGCCAGCAGCGATACCACGAATCCCGGACGGCACTGCAGATCGCGCTGCCCCTGGCCGAACGCGCGGAGGACGGGCGCCTGGTCTCGTCGCTGCGGTTCTGCCTCGGCTACGCGTACGCCATGCAGGGGCAGCTCGACCGGGCGCGCGGCTGGTTCGACGACGCGCTGCGGGCGGGCCAGGCCTCCGGCGACCGCGGGGTGGAGGCGCGGGCGCTGGGCGGACTCACCATGGCGGATCTGATCGCGGGGCGGCACGATCTCGCGATCCCCGGCATGCGGCGGGTGATGATCTTGGCCGAGGAAGTGGAGGACGGCTGGCTGGCCGAACGGACGTTGTCCGCGCTCGGCTATCTCGCCTACCTGCAGGGGGAGCACGAAGAAGCGCTCGTCCACCTCGGCCGCGCCCGTGACCTGAGCGAGGAGATCGGCAGCCCCGGGATGCTGGCGAGGGTGCTGTGCCACAGCGGCACCGTCCGGCTTGAAACCGGCAGGTTCGCCGAAGCCGTGCTGGATCTCCGGCGTTCGGTCGAGCTCGCCGAGGAGACGACGGACGGCCTGCTGATCGCGACCAGCCTGGCGCGCCTCGGCGCGGCGGAACTGGAACTCGGGAATCTCGGCGAGGCGTTCGAACTGCAGCGGCGGGCGCTGGCGGCGGTCACCGAGGAGACCATCGTCGGGATGGAGTCCGAGATCCGCAACCGGCTCGGCCGCACCCATCTCGCCGCGGGCGACCCGGCGGCCGCCCGCGAGCATTTCGAATGGGTGCTCACCACCATCGGACCCGACGGTGATTCCGAGCAACGGGCGCTCGCCCTGGAAGGTCTGGACCTCACCAGACAGTCGGTACACCGGCGTTGATGATCGTGAAGCGGTGTCCCGCCATGCTCGTCCGCCACCGGGTGAAGTAGGCGTCGGCGGCCTCGGTCACGTGGATCCCGGCACGGACCTCGTGGACGACGCACGCCCAGTCCGCGGCGTCGCACAGCACCAGTTCCCGCGGCGCCCCGCGCTTCCGGAGCACGGACGAGCACAGGGCGCCGCGTCTTCCGACGTTGCCGTCGTCGAGACAGCGGCCGAGGTCGTCGACGGCCTGGGCGGCGGTCTCGAACAGCGTCCACCGGTACCGGGGCGACGGGCGTCCGTCGGCCCACGGCGTGAAGAACGCCGCCCAGCTCCAGCCCGGTCCGAAGACGCCTTCCCGTTCCCCGGGGCTCGGCCGGTCGTCCCGGGGCATCACCATGTTGTACGGGGTCCGGCTCGCCGGGCTCATGCACGTCTCCTCGAGGACCTCCGGTCCGCCGGTGCGGATCCGTGCCCGGAACCGTAAGGCGGCGCCATGAAATCCGGATGAAACGCTTGTGTCGGCCTAAATGTGCGGTACCGCGGTCAGGTGCCGTCCGTTGAGCGGCTGGGGCGCGCGGGCGTTGCCGTCACCGAACAGGCCCTGGAACCGCGCGATGGTCGCCGGGGAGACGGTCCGCTCGGACATCAGGAACCACTGCACGCCTTCGGTGAACGGGGCCGTGGTGAGGGAGCCCGTGTACCGGAGCGTGCCGCGGTTGCGGGGGAGGAGCGTGTCGAGGTCGAAGTCCGCGAGCGCCACCGTTTCGCCGCACTCCGGCGCGAGGTTCGCCAGGACACGGTCCACCGGCGACGCGGCACCCGCGCGCAGGGGCACGCCGATCACCAGCAGCTTTCCGGCGGCGCTGCGGTGCACGAAATGCATTTCCAGCGGATCCGTCCTGCCCTGGAAGCGGTGTTCGGACGGGGTGTGGAAATGGAACTGTTCGAGCTCGTACCGGACCCCGGCGAGGGTGACGTGCCCGGTGCCGGGCCTGACCACGGCCTCCTCGGTTTCTTCGTGATTTCTCGTACTGCATCCGTTGGTGTCCGATGCGTCCTTTCGGACGTATTCCAGGTCCAGATCCGAATGGCCGTAGAAGACGTTCAGTCTCGGCGAGGCGGGGTCGAACCGGATCGCGCCGGGTGAGATGTCGACCGGGCTCTGTGAAGGCTGCCGAGACTGGGCGGTTCCGCCCGCGGTGAGCAGGAATCCGGCGAGGGCGAGGGGAACGACGAATGCGACAAGGCGCCTGCGTGTCACGCTTTGAACCTTTCGTGGACCGGATGAACTGTGATCATCCGGACAAAAGCCGGCCGCACCTCATGAGTGGTGCGCGCGAGAAGCACATATCTTTTTCCTGTGCCGAATAATGCGCAAGTCCCCTGAGTAGGGCGATTTCCGACATATTCCCTCCTTTCGTGCGAAAGGGAGCGTGATTTGTACCGGACCTCCGCGAAAGGTTCACTGTGCGCAGCCAGGAGGGCACCCGTAGTATCCGGGCGTGCCGATCTTGTCCGTGCTCCTCAGCCTGGTGGCCCTCTTTCCCGTCGTGGACCCGGTTCCGCGAACCGGTGCCTGCGCCGGAACGGAGGGCGTGACCGTCGCGGTGGACATGGAGGCCGGGGCGCTCGTGCGCTGCGTGCCCGGCTCACCCGGTGACGCGCGGACCGCGCTCGAGCGCTCCGGGCTCGCGGTGCGACAGGGGAGCGGAACCGGGCCGTACGGGGATTCCCGTTACGTCTGCCGCGTCGAAGGCTTACCCGCCAACGATCCCTGTACCGGTCATCGGGACGGCGCGCCGTTCTGGAAGATATGGCGGGTCGGGCTGGATCCCGTCGCCTGGCGGGAATCCCGGACGCAGGGCGGGCCCGGCGCTGTCCGGGTCTGCGCGGGCGGGCTCGTGGGGTTCAGCTTCGGGCCGAAGACTTCGCAGATGACCGTGGCGCCCGAGCGGATCGTCACCGCGCCCGGCTGGCTCCCGCCGCCGTGCTGACGACTCAGGTCGCCGGGACGATGAGGGAGGCCATCACCTTCGGGATCAGTTCGCTCACGAACCGCCCGTCACCGGGCAGTTCGGTGCCTTCCAGCAGGTAGTTCTGCAGCCCTTGCTCGTAAAGCGCGACCAGGACGAGGACCGCGTCGTCCGGTGAGATCGTCAGTTTCCGCTCGATCCGGTCGAGCGCGCCGACCAGCACCTTGGCCAGTTCGGTGTGGAAGTACCGGAACGCGGCGCCGATCCGATCGCGGATCTCCGGTTGCCGCAGGCCCTGGGTGCGGAATTCCGCGCACAGCAGGTACCAGTTCTTGTCCGCGCTGAGCGCGACCATGAACAGCTCGGCGATCCGCCCGAGCGCGGGGGAGAGGTCGTCGTGCGCGTGGACGACGGTCTCGCCGAGCACGCTTTCCGTGGCGTCGTGGAAACGCTCGAGCCGGACCGCGGTCTCTTCCTGGAACAGGGTCAGGAAGAGATCTTCCTTCGAGCTGAAGTTCGAGTAGAAGGCGCCGCGGGTGAAGCCGGCGCGCTCGCAGATCAGTTCGACCGGGGTGTCCCGGATGCCGCGTTCGGAGAAAGCCTCGTACGCCGCGTCGATCAGCCGTCGGCGGGTGTCCGCCCGGCGCCTGGTCATGGTGGCGCCCCGCTCCTCGGTCATCTCGCCATTCTCCCGTATGCGCCCGGTTCACCCGGCTGTGGGACAGGATACATCGTGAATCGGATACAGAGTGTATTACGATACGCCCTGTATCCAACGAGTGCCGGGAGCCGATCGTGTCGTCATTCCTCTACCGCCTCGGCAGGCTGGCCGCCCGCGGACGCGTGCTGGTCACCGCGTTGTGGCTGGTGGTGCTGTGCGTCGCGGGCGGGGCGGCGCTGCTGTTCGGCCAGGGCACCGACGACACGTTCGCGATCCCCGGCTCCGAATCCCAGGAGGCGCTCGACCATCTCGGCCGGGTTTTCCCGCAGGTGAGCGGGACTTCGGCGCAGCTGGTGGTGCTAGTCCCCGAGGGACAGCGGGCCGACGCCGCCGCCGTTCGCGACGCGGTCGGCGCCCTGGTACCCGAACTGACCAAGGCGCCGCAGGTCTCGACGGTGGTGAATCCCTTCGACGCGGCAGTGCACGACGCGGTGTCGAAGGACGGCCGTGCCGCCTTGGTCACCGTGCAACTCGACGTCGGGCTGGCGGACATCCAGCCGTCGACGCGGACCGCGCTCGCCGGGGTCGCGCAAGATCTGGAGAACCGGATCGGCCAGGGCACCGAGGTGCTCACCGGCGGCGACGCGTTCTCGGACAAGGTGCCGAAGCTCAGCCCCACCGAGGGGATCGGCCTCGTCATCGCGCTCGTGGTGCTGCTGATGGTGTTCGGTTCGTTCATCGCGGCGGGAATGCCGTTGCTGACGGCGATCCTCGGCGTCGGAGTGTCGGTGGCGCTGGTCTACGCGGCGACGTCGGTGGCGACCGTGTCCTCGACGGCACCGATGCTCGCGGTCATGCTCGGGCTGGCCGTCGGCATCGACTACGCGCTCTTCCTGCTTTCCCGGCACCGCGATCAGCTCGCCGAGGGACTCGAAGTCGAGGAGTCCATCGCCAGGGCGACCGCGACCGCGGGATCCGCCGTCATCTTCGCCGGCCTCACCGTGGTGATCGCCCTGCTGGGCCTGTTCGTCGCCGGGATCCCGTTCCTGACCACGATGGGCGTCGCCGCGGCGGGCGGGGTCGCCGTCGCGGTGATCGTGGCCATCACCCTCATCCCCGCGCTGCTGGGTTTCGCCGGTGAGCGGCTACGGCCCAAGAAGCCGAAGAAGAGCAAGCGCAAGAAGAAGGCCCGGTTCAGCCTGCGGTGGGTCCGGCTCGCCACGAAGTCGCCGTGGGTGACGATCGCGCTGATCGTCGGGGTGCTCGCGGTGGCGTCGGCGCCCGCGCTGGATCTCCGGCTCGCCTTGCCGGACAACGGGACCGACGAGGACGGCACCCCGGCCCGCGTCGCCTACGACGTCGTCGCCGAGCATTTCGGACCTGGGTTCAACGGCCCGCTGATCGTCACCGCGGACATCCTGTCGACCACCGACCCGGTCGGGATCACGAACGGCATCGCCGACGACATCCGCCGGGTGCGCGGCGTCGCCGTCGTCCCGCTCGCCACGCCGAACCCCAAGGGCGACACCGCGATCATCCAGGTCGTGCCCACGACCGGTGCCTCCGACGAGGCGACCGGCGACCTCGTCGAGCGGCTGCGGTCGATGGAAGGGCAGTTCAAAGACCGGTACGGCGTCCAGACCGCGGTCACCGGATTCACCGCCGTCGGCATCGACGTGTCCACGCAGCTCGGCAGCGCGCTGCTGCCGTTCGGCATCCTGGTCGTCGGGCTTTCGCTGGTACTGCTGGCGATGGTGTTCCGTTCGGTGCTGGTGCCGCTCAAGGCCACCTTCGGCTATCTGCTCTCGATCGGCGCCGCGTTCGGTGCCACGTCGTTCGTGTTCGGGCAGGGGCATCTGGCCGAGGCGCTGGGCGTGACCCGCACCGGCAGCGTGATCAGCTTCCTGCCGATCATCCTGATGGGTGTCCTTTTCGGACTCGCCATGGACTACGAGGTGTTCCTCGTCTCCCGGATCCGGGAGGACTACGTCCATCACGGGGACGCGCACACGGCGATCGAGACGGGTTTCGTGTCCGCGTCGAGGGTCGTGACCGCGGCGGCGGTGATCATGCTGGGCGTGTTCGCCGCGTTCGTGCCCGACGGCAGCGCCACGATCAAACCGATCGCGTTCAGCCTGGCGGTCGGCGTGTTCGTGGACGCCTTCCTCGTGCGGATGACCCTCGTCCCGGCGATCCTCGCGCTGCTGGGGCCGCGCGCCTGGGGCCTGCCGCCGTGGCTGGACCGCAAACTCCCGGTGTTCGACGCCGAGGGCGACGGCCTCGTCCACGAACTCCGGCTCGCCGACTGGCCCGCGCCCGGCTCGTCCGAAGTGCTCAGCGCCGCCGGTCTCCGTGTCGACGACGACCGCGGCCGCACCCTCTTCCGCGACGTCGAACTGCATCTCGGGCCGGGGGAGATCCTCGCCGTGCACGGTTCCGGCCCGGCGGGCAAGAGCGCTCTGCTCTACACGCTCGCCGGCCGGGTGCCGAACGTCCGCGGTGATCTCAAGGTCCTCGGCCGGGTGCTGCCGCAGCACGCGCACGCGGTCCGCCGGAACGTCGCGTTCATCGCCTGCAAGGAGACCGACGATCCCGCCGGCGAGGTCCGCCGCGCGCTCGGGGAAGGCGTCGGCCTCGTCTTCCTCGACGATCTGGACACGGTCGTCGCCACCGCTCAGCGTGCCGGGCTGAGAGAGGCGTTCGCGAGCAGGGCCGCGACGTTCGCCGTGTCCTGCCAGAGTCTCGCCATCGTGCGGGATCTGCTGCCCACCACCGCCGTCGCGGGCCTCGCCATGACGCCCGCGCTCGTCCCCGCCGAGGTCCGCTGATGTCCCGCTTCTTCACCGGCTCCGTCCGCGCGACCGCCATCGGCCCGCTGACCTGGAAGACCTGGCTCGGGATCGTGCTCGTCCCGGTGATCGTCGCGCTCGGGCTGGCGTGGGCGTTCTGGTCGCCCGGCGACAACCACGGCGCGGCCAAGGCCGCCGTCGTCAACACCGACGAACCGGTGACCGTGAACGGTCAGCTGATCCCGCTCGGCCGCGAACTGGCCGGAAACCTCGTGCACGGCGAGGATTCCGCGTACACCTGGGTGCTCACCGACGCCGAGGACGCGAAGGAAGGCATCTCCGACGGGACGTACTCGGCGGTCGTGACCATCCCGCCGAACTTCTCCGCGCAGGCCACGTCGACGTCGGGCAAACCGCTCGACGCGCGGCAGGCGATCATGCGCGTCGAGACGTCGCAACGCACCGGTCTCGTCGATCCGGTGGCGAGCAGGGAGGTCGCGAACGCGACGCTCACCGCGCTCAACCGGCAGATCGTCGAGACCTATGTGGACAATCTGTACGTCGGGTTCTCCTCGATCCACCAGCAGCTGGTGACCGCGGCCGACGGCAGCGACCAGCTCGTCGTCGGGCTGCGCGGACTCGCCGACGGGACGGGGAAACTGGCCTCCGGCGCCGGAGAACTCGCCGGCGGGGCAGGCAAGCTCAGCGGCGCGGCCGGGCAGCTGGCGGACGGCGCGAGCAAACTCGCGAGCGGCACCGGCCAGCTCGCCGCCGGTTCCGGGAAACTCTCGTCAGGACTGACCCAGGCCGAGAAGGACACCGCCCAGCTGCCCCGGCTGACCAGGGAACTGGCCGACGGGGCCCAGCAGGTCGCGAACGGCAACAAGCAGCTGGCCGACAAGATCTCGCCCTTGGCGGACAAGGTCGTCCAGATCATCGATGCCCTGCCCACGGCGGGCGATTCGGCGCGGAGGTTCGCCGAACTGGCACAGAAGTGCAGTGGTGACACCAAGTTCTGCGCAGATTTGAAGGCCGCTTCGGAAAAGCTCACGGCCGACGCCGGGATCCTCGACGGCAAACGCGCCGAGATCCGCGACGCCGCCGTGCGGGCGAAGAAGGCGGTGCAGGACCTCTCGGCGGGCTCCCAGAAGGTCGCCGACGGGAACAAGCAACTCGCGGACAAGTCGAAGGAACTGGCGGGCGGCATCGGCTCGGCGGCCGACGGCGCGCGGAAACTCGACGCCGGGGTCAAGGCCGCCGACTCCGGGGCACGGCAACTCGCCGGCGGCGCCGGGCAACTGGCAGGCGGCGCGACCACGCTGTCCACCGGAGCGGGCGACCTCGCCACCGGCGCCCGCACCGCCGCCGACGGCGCCCAGCGCGCCGAATCCGGCGCTTCGGAACTGGCCAAGGGCCTCAACGACGGCCGAGGCAAGGTCCCCGACTACACCCAGACCGAACGCGACCACCTCAAACAGGTCGCCGCCACCCCCGCCATCGCCGATTCCGCGGGCTCGGGCTCGTTCGGCGAAGGCGCGGTGGCACTGATCCTCGTGCTGGCGCTGTGGGGCTGCGCGCTGGCGACGTACCAGGTGATCCAGGCCGTGCCGCCGAGCGTGCTCACCACCCGCGAACCGAGCTGGCGGATCATCCTCGCCGCTGCCGTCCCGGGCGCGACGCTGGCGGTGCTGACCGCCCTGATCCTGACCGGGGTGTTCTGGGGGTTCCTCGGCCTGAGTTTCGGCAAGGCGGTGACGCTGCTCGTGGTGCTGGTCCTCGCGGCCGGAACGTTCACCGTGGTCAACCAAGCACTGGTGGCGATCTTCAAACGCCCCGGCCGTTTCGCCGCGCTGGCGATCCTGGTGCTGACCGTCGGCGCTTCGCTGGTCTCGACCGTGCCCGGCTTCTTCGGGACCGTCCTGGGAATCCTGCCGACCAACGGCGCACTGGTCGCGCTGCGCTCGCTGCTGGCCGGGACGGACGGGCTGACGTCGGGGATCGTGCAGTCGGTGGTGTGGCTGGGAATCGGGACGCTGGCGATGATCCTGGTGACGGATCGGCGGCGGTCGCTGCCGGGGCGGGAACTGCGGCTGGCTTGAGCCGGTCGTGAGTGGTGCTCGGGGCTGATGCCCCCCGCGCCGAAGCCGGTTGCCCGTACGCTGTCACTGTTCGGAGCCGTACGGATACCCGTGGGGGAACTGTGACACCTGAAGCAAGTCCAGGTCGGCTCATCGGGGACCGGTATCGGCTCGTCGAAGTGATCACGGCCGGAGGCTTCGGGCGTATCTGGCAGGCTCGCGACGAGACCCTGCGCGTCGATGTGGCGCTCAAGGAAACGTGGCGGTCCAGGCCGGTGTCGGATCACGAGTGGGCCGACCTGCTCACCCGTGCTCAGCGAGAAGCGCGCAACGCCGCCCAGTTGCGCGATCATCCCAACATCGTCACCGTCTATGACGCCGTCATCGAGGACGGGATTCCCTGGACCGTGATGCGCTTGGTGACCGGGAAGGCGCTGCAAGCCCTTCGCGCGGACGGCCCACTGATTGCGACCGAGGTGGTCCATATCGCGAAAAGCCTGCTCGGCGCCTTGAGCGCGGTGCACGCCGCGGGGATCGTGCACCGCGACGTCAAGCCGTCCAACGTGATGGTGACTGCGTCCGGCGAGGTGCTGCTGATCGATTTCGGGATCGCGGTCCATCAGGATGACACCCGGACTTTGAACGGGCTGATCATCGGCTCGCCGGGCTATCTGGCCCCGGAACGGGTCCGCGGTGACCGGGGCGGGGCACCCAGTGACCTGTTTTCGTTGGGCGCGACGCTGTATCACGCCGTGGAGGGCATTTCTCCGTTCCACCGCGACACTCCTGAGGATTCCGCCGCCGCGGTCCTGTACCACCAGCCCCTGCTGCCGCAATGCGAAACCGGACTCGCCCTGCTCATCATGCGGTTACTGGAGAAAGACCCCGCCAAACGTCCGCTGACCTCCGAAGCACTCGCGTTGCTCGACGCCACACCGGCAAAGGTCCCTCGGAGCGGAAAGCAGCCGGACGTCACGCCTTTGGTGGGCAAACTCGCGACCGCCGCCCAGCCCTTCAAAGTCGGCGACCGTTTCCGCGGTACGGTGACGAAAACCGCCGCTTTCGGCGCGTTCGTCTCACTGACCCCGGGCAGGCAAGGCCTGGTGCACATCTCGAAGCTGGGCAATGGCAAGCGCGTTCGCTACGTCGAGGACGAGGTCAAGGTGGGCGACGAGCTCCACGTCGAGATTGCCGAAATCAAACGCGGCAAGGTCAGCTTGGTCGTCGTGACGGAGGAACCTCCACCCGGTCGCTAGGTGGCGGTATTTTGAGGTTCGTCCCAGGTGCCCTGAGTCAGGCGCAACGGCCTATGTCCGCAGGTGCATGGTGTTGCGTCGGGGTTGGCCGGTGGGGTCGAGGTAGGCGGGTGCGGTGAATTCCGGTAGCCCGTCTTGGGCGATCTGGACTTTCCATTCGCTGTGGTGGATCAACCGGTGATGCTTGGTGCACAGTAGGACGAGGTTGTCGATTTTGGTTTCGCCGTGGTGCCGCCAGAAAACGATGTGGTGTGCCGTACAACGGGGCACGGGCATGTCGCAGCCGGGGAAGGCGCAGCCTCCGTCGCGGATGGTGAGTGCGTACTTCTGGGCGAGTGACACGGTGCGTTTGGAGCGGCCGATGTCGAGGGGTTCCCCTGCGGTGCCGAGGACTCCGGGTCGGACGCGGGCGTCGCAGGCGAGGATGCGTGCGTCGGTGGCGCTGATCGGCCCGACCAGATCCAAATGGGCTTCACCCAAGTCACTGATCAGGTCCTCGTAAGACATGGTGACCAAAATGTGGGTGGCTTCCCCGGCCTGGCCGGGAAGGTTCCGGCTCGTGGTCTTCAACCGCACATAGTCGGTGAAAGCATCCCCGTAGCGTTCGTCCTGGGTGCGGGAGTCGCGGACTCCGTCGATGGCTTTGTGCGGTTTGGCCATCGGATCCAGGTCGGACTTCAATCGTGCGTAGGTCTCCAGGTCGAGCGTGCCCTTCAGGCCCAGGGTGCCGTTGCGGTGTTTGACGAACCGTAACTCCGGTCGGGTGTCTTTGGGGTTCTCGTCGCGGGGTGCTTTTCCGTCGGGATCGAGCTTGTCCAGGAGTCTCCGTCCGGCTTGGGCGATCGTGTGAGGCCCGGCGTGCCGGGCCAGATCCACAAGGATCTTCTCCCCGCCCCGCACGTCCTCTTCCGGGACGAAAGACGGGATACGCGCCAGGGTGCGGATGATCGCGTCGATCTGACCACCGCCGATCGCACCCTCACGGGCGGCATCAGCGGTCAACGGGGCTAGCGGCGGTACCCGATCACCACCCACCGCCACACCCGCATGCAACGTCAACACCCGGTCAGCGCGGGCATCGGCTTCCTTGCCCGTGACGTGGAAGTCCTCGAAAATCATCGCCGACAACGTCGCATGACCCGAACACCCACGAACACCGCGAATATTGATTTCCGCGAGAATCGCGTTCTGCTCAGCATCCAATTGACGCTTCAGAACTTCGAGTTCCTGTTTACGGGCATGCAGCACAGCGGTGTCGACACGCCACCACTCAGTGGGTGTCGTCTGGGGTGTGTCTTCGCTGGCCACGACATCAACATTACCCGCAGTCGAACACCTGTGCTATCACACGTTTATGTGACACGGCTCGATTTCAAATAGTCAGCGAGCTGTGATGAGAGGGATATTCGATATCTCTCGGCGCTTGTTGGCATCCATAAGCTTCATGACAACAGTGAGATGGAAGGGCCCAGAGAACCACGGCGACCGCAGCCTCGATGTCTCCTGTTGAGCCAGAAACCTTTGACAGGCTGTCGTCCCTTCACGAGCAAAGTTGCGTCCGCCGACGGCGCGATTCGTGCGGGTTTCAGAGGTCGCTCCGACCGATCCACTCGATCGTGGCGACGACGTCCGCGCCGAGCGCGGCTCGGACCGCGGCAGTCCTGGCTCGGCCGTGGGCCTGTCGGGCGAGCGTGGTCCAAGGCTGGGAATAGTCGAGTTCGGTGTCGTCGTGCGGGGCTTGTATCCAGTACATCCGGCCGTCGGGTTCGACTCGCCAGAGCTGGAAGTCGAGCGTGGCCTGACCATGGGCGGCGAGGTCGTCGAGGACGTGGGTCAGTCGTGTCGACGGCCATGCCTCGTGCCCATAGGACGTGGTGATCCGGAGGCTCGCGGTCAGCGGCGGGACGACGGGGTGCCGGGCGCCCAGCTCGGTCAAGGCGGATCGAATACTGTTCGGCTCCAGCCAGTCGGGTCGGTCGCCGCGTTCCTTGCACGCTTGATAGGCGCGCCAGAGCGCAGGTATGGCGTCGACGACGCGCAGCTGGCCCAAGGCGCGGGCGGACCACTCGCGGACGGTGTCGTGCTCGCTGGTCAACAGGTCGGTCAAGGGCTGCCCGGCGCGGGCGTCGCCGAGTTCTTGAAGGATCTCGATGGCGCACAGCTGGCCGAAACTGTTCAGTGTCGGCAGGGCCCGCAGGAGCGGCGTGATCACGTCGGTCTCACGTCCGTGGTGGGTCAGCACTGCCTGTGCGTCTGCGGCGTCGCCGGTGCTGTCCGCGTCGAGCTGACGAACGAGTAGCTCGATCTCGCTGCTGGTCATGCCTCGGTTCCGTAATCGCCGGGTGGCAGGGCGGGCCGCCGCGCGTCCTGTCGGTACGCGAGGGCTGCTGTGGCGACCGCGAGCGCAGCGTAGCCCACCATCCACCAGGTGAAGGCCGGCGGCGACCGGTGGCTGAACAGCGGGTCGATCAGGCTCACGACCGCGAAGGCCGCGGGCGCCGAGAGTCGCCTGTCCTGGTAGCGCAACTCCGCGTCGACGGCGACCGACGCGGCGTCTTCGCCGCGGCCCCGGCGTGTCACGGCCCAGACGAGGATCGTCGTGCAGCAGAGCGCCGCCCAGCCGAGGGCGACCAGCCACGTCCAGGCGAAGGTGCGCGACGAGGTCGTGAGGTACATGGCCACGGCCAGCGCCGCGCCACCGACGAAGGTGATCAGGAACGAGGCCAGGTACCAGCCGCCGAGGACTCCGGCGGCGGATGGGCGCCGGGTCGGCGCCGGAAGGCCGCCCAATTGCCATTCGCGGTGGAGGATCGACGCCCATTGCCCGAGCGTGAGTGTGGCGACTATGAAAGAGAAGTACCGGCTTTCGGGCATTTCCACGCCCCGCACTCCGGGAAGATTCTGCAGGAATCCGGACGTGATCATGAGCGCGAAGCCGAGGCCCCCGGCGCTCATCAGCCAGAGGATCCTGGTCGTGGACCCGCTCGTCTGCCGCGCGGCGATCCTGACCGTGAGCGGCCTGGACGGTGTTCCGACCCGGATGCCGCGTTTGCTCAGCCACGCACTGGCGTCGACTACTTCGATCGCGGTCGGTTGACTCCCCATACCCGACGTACGCTCGTGGCCCGGCCGGAGTTGCCTCACTCCCGGGAACCGGTCAACGAAACCCGTCCCGCCCGCCGAGCCGGAACCAAGGCCGCCAAAGGAGCCGCGAGGAGAGCCGCGCCCACCAGCACCCCCAACCGGCCCCACGGCGGCGCGAACGCGATCGCCTCGCCACCGCCCGACGCCACCTCCGTGATCAGCCAGGCCGACCCGATCCCGACCAGCAGGCCGCACGCCGCTCCGAGGACCGCGACGAACACCGACTCCGCGGTCAGCGCGGCGCCGAGCCCGCCGCGCGTGAGACCGAGCGCGCGCAGCAGCGCCGACTCGCGCGTCCGTTCCAGGACGGACAGCGAAAGCGTGTTCGCGATCCCGGCGAAGGCGATCAGCACGGCCAGTGCGGTCAGGGCCCACATGAGGTTCAGGGTCTCCCGCAGCGGCGCGGCCGCCTCTTCCTTGATTTCCTCGACGCTGCTCAGCTTCGCGAGCGCGATGCCGGACAACTCCCGCTCCAGTGACGGCCGGGCCTGATCGGGGTCGGCGACCTTGACCAGCACGCTCCCGTCGTACGTTTCCTCGTTCAGGGCGATCTTCCGCTGTTCCGAGAGGTCGACCAGCGCGAACCCCAGATCGACCCCGGGCGCGTCGACACTGTCGTAGATCGCCACCACGCGCAGGGATCGCACGGTGTCGCTGACGGCGAGCCCGGACTGTTCGGCGAGGTCCTTGCTGATGGCGATCTCGCCGGGACCAAGCCTGTCGAGACGTCCGGAAAGCACCGCCGGGTGCAAGAGATCGCCGCTGACGGCGGTGAGCTGATACGTGCCGTACTCGCCGAGGTCACCCGAGAAAGAGTGACGGGTCGCGGTGGCGGTCACGCCGGGCACGGTCGCCAGAGTGCCGGCGAGGGTGGCGGGCAGTGGCCGGGCCGGGAGCACCGAAGTGACGGTGAAGTCGGCCGCGAGTTGTTCGCCGATGCCGTGGCTCCGGCCCGCTTCGACGCCCGCCGCCACGGTGGTCGCGAGTGCGACGACGGCGAGACCGATGGTGAGCGCGGCGGCACTGGCGGCGGTGCGTTTGGGGTTGCGGCCGGCGTTGAGCGCGGCCAGTTTCGCGGGCTGCCCCGGGACGAGCGAGCCGAGTGCCCGGACGACCGGTCCCGCCACCAGCGGTCCGGCGGCCAGGGTCGCACCGAGCAGCGCGACCATCGCCACCACGGCGAGGGCGGCGCCATCCTCCACTGTGGACCGAAGGGCCAGCACACCCGCGCCGATACCGGCGGCGAGCAGGATCACCGCGACGATCGCGCGGGGGCGTCCGGTGCGCGCGGACTCGACGGGGGTCCGGAGCGCCTCGACAGGCGCGACCCTGGTCGCGGACCACGCCGGGATCGCCGCCGCGAGCGCGGTCACCAGGATTCCGATCGTCAGTGCGGCGGCCACGGTCCGGGCGGTCAGCGGGACGTACACGGTTTCCTGACCCGCGATCGCCTGCAACGCGGCGGCGACGCCCAGCCCGCCGAACAGCCCGGCCGCGGACGCGACCGCGCCGACGACGGCCGCCTCGGCGAGCACACTGCCGAAGACCTGCCGTTTACCGGCGCCGACGCAGCGCAGCAACGCCAGTTCGCGCGATCGCTGCGCGACGAGGATGGTGAAGGAGTTGGTGATCACCATCGCGGCCACCACCATGGCGAGGACCGCGAAGGCGGTGAAGAACTTCGCCAGACCCGCCGTGTTCGGCGCGGTTTCCCGAAGCAGCTGGGCAGCGGCCTCTTTCCCGGTGGCCACCGGGATGCCCAAGGCCTTCTTCAGATCCGCGGCGAGCTGTGCCTGGCCGACGCCCGGTGACGCGTGGACGACGATCTCGCCGAAGGTCGCGGCCGGGCTCAGCCGCCGCAGCGTTTCCCCCGGTACCACCAGGGTCGCGCCGCCCAGACCCGCGTCGGTCGGGCGGCTGAAGGTGCCGACCAGGGTCAGCACCATCCGGCCGCCGGTCTCGTCCAGCACGGTCACGGGCTGCCCCAGCGAGAAGCCCTCGGCACTGTGCCGTTCGATCGCGATCTCTCCCGCGCCCTGCGGAAAACGGCCGTCCGCGAGGTCGTACGGGCGCAGGCCTTCGGTGCCCAACGCGGTCGCGGCGGCGTCTCGCGGACGTCCGTCGGGGCCGAGGATCGGTGCGCTGACGGTGGCGCGACCGTCCGCGGCGGCGACCCCGGGCACCTGACGGACCTTCGAGAGCACGGAATCGTCGAGCGCGACACGGCGGGTGGCGTCGATGGACGCGTCCACGCCGCGCGTTTCGAAGGCGACCGCTTCCCGCAGTCCCGCGCCGACGGCGTCGGTGAGCACGAAGGACCCGGCCACGAAGGTCACGCCGAGGGTGACGGCGACAGCGGACAGCAGCAGCCGCAGCGGCCGCGCCTTGAGGCCGGCGAGCACGGTTCGCAGCATCACGCCCCCAGACCGGTGAACGCGCCGTGGACGGCGTCGGCGGTCGGACGGGGGATCCGCGCGGCGATCCGGCCGTCGGCCAGCAGGACCCCGTGATCGGTGTACGAGGCGGCCACCGGGTCGTGGGTCACCATCACCACCGTCTGGCCGAGTTCGCGGACCGAGGTGCGCAGGAAGTCCAGCACCTCGGCGCCGGAACGCGAATCGAGACTGCCGGTGGGTTCGTCGGCGAACACGACGTCCGGCCTGCCGACGAGCGCGCGGGCGCACGCCACCCGCTGCTGCTGGCCGCCGGAGAGTTCACCGGGTTTGTGCCGCAGGCGCTGCCGGAGGCCCAGGGTGTCCACGACGGTGCCGAACCACGCCGGGTCCGGGCGGCGGCCCGCGAGCCGGAGCCCGAGCAGGATGTTCTCCTCGGCGCTCATGGTCGGCAGGAGGTTGAACGACTGGAACACGAACCCGACGCGGTCCCGGCGCACCCTGGTCAGCTCGGCGTCGGACAGACCGGTCAGCTCGGTCCGTCCGATGTGGACTCGTCCACTGTCGACGGTGTCCAGCCCGGCGAGGCAGTGCATGAGGGTCGATTTGCCCGAACCGGAGGGTCCCATGATCGCGGTGAACCGGCCGCGGGGGAAGTCCAGCGACACGTGGTCGAGCGCCCGGACCGCCGTGTCGCCCCGGCCGTAGACCTTCGAGACATCGATCGCGCCCGCGGCGGGACCGTCCATTGTGTTCATGCCGCGATCATGGCGGGGACCACCTGAACGGTTCCTGAAACAACCTGAAGAACGCTTCAGGATGGACGGCGGGGATCTGCGAAGATCAGGACATGCGCGTGCTCGTGGTGGAAGACGAAATGCGGTTGGCCGAGACCCTCCAATGGGGACTAGAGGCCGACGGCTACGCGGTCGACCTCGCCCACGACGGTCTCGAAGGGCTCGAGCTCGCGCAGCTGTACCCGTACCAGGTGATCGTGCTGGACATCATGCTCCCGAAGCTCAACGGCTATCGCGTCTGCGCGGCACTGCGGGAACGCGGGGTGACCACCCCGATCCTCATGCTGACGGCGAAGAACGGCGAGTACGACGAAGCCGAGGCGCTCGACACCGGCGCCGACGACTACCTGAGCAAGCCGTTCTCGTACGTCGTGCTCACCGCCCGGCTGCGGGCCCTCACCCGCCGGGGCGCGGCGGGGTCGGCGGGGGTGCTGGAGTTCGGCGACCTCGTGCTGGACCCGGCGAAGCGGACGTGTCGCCGCGCCGGGAAGCCGGTGTCGTTGACCACCAAGGAGTTCGCCGTCCTCGAATGCCTGCTGCGGCACGGCGAGCAGCTGGTGACGAAACGGGAGATCCTCGACCAGGTCTGGGATCTGGCGTACCGGGGCGACCCCAACATCGTCGAGGTCTACGTGAGCGCGTTGCGGCGCAAGCTGGACACGCCGTTCGGGCGCCGCACCATCTCGACCGTGCGCGGCGCCGGCTACCGGCTGGTGAGCGAATGACGGGCCGGTGGCCCTCGTCGGTGCGGCGGAGCACCGCGCTTTCGGCGGCGCTGCTCTGCGCGGTCGTGTTCACCCTCGGCTGGCTGGGCACCCGCGAGCTGCTGAGCGCGCAACTGTCGGGCAGCGCCGTCAGCGCGACGCGTGCCCAGCTGGACGGGCTGGCCGAGACCTTCCGGGCCGGGCGACCGGTGCCGCCCGCCGGTGACGCCCTGTTCGAGGTGGTCGACGACACCGGGCGGCCGGTGGCGAGCAGCGAGAACCTGCGCCGCTGGGATCCCGCGTGGACGCCGCTGCCGCCCGCGCCCGCCGGGGCGCCCTCGGACTGGTCGGTCACCACCAAGGCGACGTTGCGGCCCGGCGACCATCCACAGTGGCGTGAGTATCGCGAGTACACGGTGGTGGGCAAGGTGATCGAAGGCGGCGGGCAGCGGCTCACGCTCTACCTGTTCGTCCTGCCGTGGGACACGCTCCGGACGCTGGGAACCTTCGACGACACCTTGGCCTTCTTCGTCCCGCTCGCGGTGCTGATCACCGCGCTGGTCGCGTGGTTCGCGGCGGGCCGGGCATTGCGGCCGGTGGAGGCCATTCGCCGCGAACTGGCCGAGGTCAGCGGCAGCAGGCTCGACCGGCGGGTTCCGGTGCCCCCGTCCCGTGACGAGGTCGCCAGGCTCGCGATCACCACGAACGCCACCCTCGACAGGCTGCAGCAGGCGCATGACCAGCAGGAACGGTTCGTCGCCGACGCCAGTCACGAACTGCGCAGCCCGCTCGCGAACCTCCGGACCGGGCTGGAGGTCGCGCTCACCCACGCCGATCGCGCGGATTGGCCCGCCGTCGCACGCCGGTCGCTGCTCGACATCCAGCGGCTCCAGCGCATCACCGCGGATCTCCTTCAACTGGCCGTGGACCCGGCCGAGCTCCCGGCGCCGGAAGGCATCGTCGACCTCGCCGACGTGGTGGGGGAGCAGGTTGCCGAACGGGCCCTCGAACCCGGGCCCGCCGTCGTGTCCGATGTGGACGGGCAAGCCGAGGTCGTCGGCGAACCCGTCCAGCTGGAACGGTTGTTGCGCAATCTGCTCGACAACGCAGTGCGGCACGCGCGGTCGTCCGTCACCGTGCGGCTCCGGCGAGAGGCAGGGGAGGCCGTCCTGGAAGTGATCGACGACGGACCCGGCATCCCCGCCGAGGATCGCGAGCGCGTCTTCGACCGTTTCGCCCGGCTCGACGACGCCCGCGCGCGGGACGCGGGAGGTACAGGTCTCGGTCTGACACTCGCGCGTGACATCGCTGTCCGGCACGGCGGATCGCTGCGGGCCGAGGACGGCGAGACCGGCGCGCGGCTGGTCGCGAGGCTACCCCTCAGGGGTATGTGACGAGCATCGCTCTCTAGTACCCCTCGGGGGTACCTTCGGGCCGTTGCGGTACCCCCCTGGGGTATGTACGGTGGGTCGCGGAGCCGGAGCGGCTTCACGATCGCGGGTGACACCCGCACTAAGGACTGCACGATGAACACAGCAGCGAAGCTCTCCGCCTACGGTGTGGTGCTCGCCCTGGTCGCCGGTGGCGGCTGGGCGGCAGGCACGGCTGTCGGTCCGTTCGCCGGCGCCGCCGGTGTGCCCGGTGGCGAGGACGCCGGACATTCGGACACCCACAGCGGCACTGTCGCGGAAGCGGCGCAGGTCAAGCAGGACCATGAGCCCGCCGGGCTCGCGTCGTCCAGGGGCGGCTACACCCTCACGCCCACCACCACGACGCTCCTTCCGGGCACGACCCGTCCCTTCACCTTCCGGATCCTCGGCGCCGACGGCGCGCCGGTGACCGCCTACGACGTCGAACACGAAAAGCGGATGCACCTCATCGTCGTCCGCCGCGACACCGCGGGTTTCCAGCACATCCACCCCGAACTCGGCGAGGACGGCACGTGGTCGGTGCCGCTGACCGTGGGCGAGGCGGGGGTCTACCGCGTCTTCGCCGACTTCAAGCCCAGCGGCGGAGAGGCGACGACCCTGGGCGCCGACGTCTTCGCCGCTGGCGACTTCCGGCCCGCCGAGTTCCGGCCCTCGCACGTCGCCGAGGTCGACGGTTACCAGGTCCGGCTCGACGGCGAACTCGCGCCGGGCACGTCGTCGAAAGTGACGCTCACCGTCACCAAGAACGGCAGCGCCGTCACCGATCTGCAGCCGTACCTCGGTGCTTACGGGCATCTGGTGGCACTGCGCGGTGGCGACCTCGCGTACCTGCACGTCCATCCGGACGGCGAACCCGGTGACGGCCGGACCGCGCCGGGCCCCGCGATCACGTTCTTCGCCGAGGTCCCGACGGACGGCGTTTACCGGCTGTTCCTGGACTTCCGGCACGAGGACAAGGTCCGCACCGCCGAATTCACCGTCACCACAGGGGAAGGGAGTCACCGATGAGCACGCGGACCGAGCCTTCCACCGCCGAAGTCGAACTCGCGATCACCGGGATGACCTGCGCTTCGTGCGCCATGCGCATCGAGCGGAAGCTGAACAAGCTCGACGGTGTCACCGCCACGGTCAATTACGCCACGGAGAAGGCGAAGGTCAGCTACCCGGAAGGCATCGAGCCGCGGCAGCTGATCGAGCAGGTCGAGGCGGCCGGGTATTCGGCAGCTTTGCCCACTCCGGAAAAGGAAGAGGCCACAGCCGAGGAAGCCGATCCGATCGCACCGTTGAGGCAGCGGCTGATCGGTTCCGCCGTGCTGTCGGTGCCGGTGATCCTGCTCGCGATGGTGCCCGCGTGGCAGTTCACCTACTGGCAGTGGATCTCGCTGACGCTGGCCGCGCCGGTGCTGGTGTGGGCGGCGTGGCCGTTCCACAAGGCGGCGTGGGCGAATCTGCGGCACGGTGCGGCCACAATGGACACCCTGATCTCCATGGGCACGCTCGCGGCGTTCCTGTGGTCGTTGTACGCCTTGCTGTTCGGCACCGCCGGAACGCCGGGGATGACGCACCCCTTCGAGTTCACCGTGCAGCGGATGGCCGGTGACGGCAACATCTATCTCGAGGTCGCGGCCGGTGTCACGACGTTCATCCTCGCCGGGCGCTATTTCGAAGCGCGGTCCAAGAGGCGTGCGGGCGCGGCCTTGCGCGCCCTGCTCGAACTCGGCGCGAAGGATGTCGCGGTACTCCGCGACGGCAGGGAAGTCCGTGTCCCGATCGGTGAACTCGCGGCGGGCCAGGAGTTCGTGGTGCGGCCCGGAGAGAAGATCGCGACCGACGGGGTGATCACCGAAGGCGCCTCGGCGGTCGACGCGAGCATGCTCACCGGCGAGAGCGTTCCGGTGGAGGTCGTCACCGGCGACACGGTGGCCGGGGCGACGGTCAATGCGGGCGGCAGGCTCGTCGTCCGCGCGACCCGGGTCGGCGCCGACACCCAGCTGGCGCAGATGGCGAAACTCGTCGAGGCGGCGCAGACCGGGAAAGCGCAGGTCCAACGGCTGGCCGACCGGGTTTCGGCGGTCTTCGTGCCGATCGTGATCGCGCTCGCCGTCGGCACGCTGATGTTCTGGCTCGGCACCGGCGGTTCGGTCGCGGCGGCGTTCACCGCGGCGGTCGCCGTGCTGATCATCGCCTGCCCGTGCGCGCTGGGCCTGGCGACGCCGACCGCGCTCCTGGTGGGCACCGGACGGGGCGCGCAGCTCGGCATCCTGATCAAGGGCCCGGAAGTGCTGGAATCGACCCGCGCGGTCGACACGGTCGTCCTCGACAAGACCGGAACCGTGACCACGGGGCAGATGTCGCTGGTGACGGTCCACGTCGCCGAAGGCGTCGACACGGAGAAGACGCTGCGGCTGGCCGGAGCGCTGGAAAACGCGTCGGAACATCCGATCGCGCAGGCCATCGCCCGCGCGGCGCGGGAACGCACCGGGGAACTCCCGGCCGTCGAGGAGTTCACCAGCCTGGAAGGCCTTGGTGTGCAAGGGATCGTCGACGGTTCGGCGGTACTGGTCGGCCGGAACGCGTTGCTGGAGCAGTGGAGTCACCATCTGACCGCCGAACTGGCGGAAGCCAAGGCCGCGGAAGAGAAACTCGGCCGCACCGCGGTCGTGGTCGGCTGGGACGGTGAGGCCAGGGCGGTCCTGGTCGTCGCGGACACCGTGAAGCCGTCGTCCGCCGAGGCGATCTCCCGGTTGCGCGAACTGGGGCTCACCCCGGTCCTGCTGACCGGGGACAACGAGGCCGTCGCCCACGCGGTGGCCGCCGAGGTCGGGATCGACACGGTGATCGCCGAGGTGCTGCCGAAGGACAAGGTCGACGTCGTCAAGCGGCTTCAGGACGAGGGCAAGGTCGTCGCCATGGTCGGTGACGGCGTCAACGACGCGGCCGCGCTGGCCCAGGCCGATCTCGGCCTGGCGATGGGCACCGGCACCGATGTCGCGATCGAGGCGGGGGACCTGACCCTGGTCCGCGGCGACCTGCGGTCGGCGGTGGACGCGATCCGGCTTTCGCGGCGGACCCTGCGCACCATCAAGGGCAACCTGTTCTGGGCGTTCGCCTACAACGTCGGCGCGCTTCCCCTGGCGGCGGCGGGCCTGCTCAACCCGATGATCGCCGGAGCCGCGATGGCCTTCAGCTCGGTCTTCGTGGTGTTCAACAGCCTGCGCTTGCGGGGCTTCCGGGGCATCGCGGCTTGATCGCCGTGGTTGATCGGCCGGCGTTCTGGGTAACCCGAACGTGCGACTTCAGCAGCGAGGTCGCGCGATGGGAAGGGTGGCTCCATGATCAGTATCGCGGAGCATCCGGTGCCGGGAACCTGGGTGCTCGACCTGCGGGCCACGACGCCACGGGCGTTGCCGGACATGCGCGCCTGGGTGGTCAGATGCCTTCCCGATCTCGGCGAGGGCCATCGTGACGACGTCCTGCTGGCGGCCACGGAACTGGTCGCCAACGCGTACGTGCACGGTGGTGGCGCACGCCACATCCAGTTGTGGCGGGGCGTCTCACCGTGCGCGGTCCGCATTGAGGTCGCGGACATCAGCGTCGAACAACCCCGGGCGCGCCGCTCGCAGATCGAGGATCCGCGCGGACGCGGGCTGCTCGTCGTGGACGGGGTGGCGGTGCAGTGGGGTGTCCGGCGTGAGCGGCTTCGCGGCGGGAAGCTCGTCTGGGCGCATATCCGCTGTGATGGAGAGTGCCCGGTCCACGCTCGGGCCCCGCGGGACCGTCGCCGTCTTTGAACGTTACATTTTCGCGCGGCCTTCGATGGCCGCGCGGGCGGCGTCGATCGACTTGCGGACGACGACTTCGGTGGAATATCCCTGTTTCTTGAAGACGCCGTCGAGGTAGAACGTGCCGTAGCCGTGTGCCTGGGTGAACAGCTGCTCCATCAGTTCGAGACCGGCCTGCGGCCGGTCGGCGACGGTGAGGCAGAGCATGACGAACTGGTCGGTCAGGCGGCGGGTCTGCTCGTGCAGCGCGGCGTGCTCCGGTCCCTGCAGACCGTCCGAGTAGATGATGTTCATCCCGGCGCGGCGCTCGATGAGGTACTCCGTGTACGCGCCGGCGGCCGCCGCGAGCGCGGCCACGGGGTCGCTCTCGGCCTCGATGGCTTCGTGCACCCTGTCGGCCAGCTGGCAGGCGACTTCGCCCGCGATCGCGGCCAGCAGGCTCTCCTTGCCGGGGAAATGCCGGTAGGGCGCGCCGGGGCTGACCTTCGCGCGTCTGGCGACTTCGGCGACGGAGAACGCGCCTAGTCCCTGCTCGGCGATCAGATCGAGCGAGACCCGCACGAGTTCGGCGCGAAGGTCGCCGTGGTGGTACTTGCCGCCCATGTCGTGGATCACACCGTTCCGGTCGCGGAATATGTAAGAGCCCTCTTACGCTAGTTGTAAGTGACCTCTTACATGGTCTCACTGTTTTCACGGAGGGTTTCATGACGACGACCACGCACGCCATTGCCGCGCCGTCCCCGGGTGCCGCGCTGTCACCGACGACGATCGAGCGTCGCGACCTGCGTCCGGACGACGTGCTGATCGACATCGCGTACGCGGGGATCTGCCACAGCGACATCCATCAGGTGAGGGAGGACTGGGGCAGCGCGATCTTCCCGATGGTGCCCGGCCACGAGATCGCCGGCGTCGTCGCCGCGGTCGGCGCCGGCGTGACGAAGTACCAGGTCGGGGACCGTGTCGGCGTCGGCTGCATGGTCGACTCCTGTGGCGAGTGCGAGTACTGCCTCGCGGGCACCGAGCAGTTCTGCGTCAAGGGCAACGTCCAGACCTACAACGGCGTCGGCTTCGACGGCGAGAACACCTACGGCGGATACAGCCGTCAGGTCGTCGTGAAGGACTCCTTCGTCTGCCGGATCCCGGAGGGGATCGGCCTCGACGTCGCCGCCCCGCTGCTGTGCGCGGGCATCACCACCTACTCTCCGCTGAACCGCTGGGGTGCCGGACCGGGCAAGAAGGTCGCCGTCGTCGGCCTCGGCGGGCTCGGCCACATGGCGGTCAAGATCGCCGTCGCCATGGGCGCCGACGTCACCGTGCTCAGCCAAAGCCTGAAGAAGCAGGAAGACGGCCTGAAGCTCGGCGCGAAGGACTACTTCGCGACCGGTGACGCGTCGACGTTCCAGACGTTGCGCGGCCGCTTCGACCTGATCCTCAACACCGTTTCGGCGACACTGCCGATCGACTCCTACCTCGGCATGCTGCGGGTCGGCGGGGCGATGGTGAACGTCGGCGCGCCCGGCGAACCGCTGTCCTACAACGCTTTCTCGCTGCTCGGCGGGAACAAGGTGCTCGCCGGTTCGATGATCGGCGGGATCGCCGAGACGCAGGAGATGCTCGACTTCTGCGCCGAGCACAAGATCGGCGCGGAGATCGAGACGATCTCGGCCGACCAGGTGAACGTGGCCTACGACCGGGTCGAGAACAGCGACGTCCGCTACCGGTTCGTCATCGACGCGGCGACCATCGGCGCGTAGCCGGTCCAGGGGTCGTGAGTGGCGATTCGGGTTCTAACCCGAATCGCCACTCACGACCGCCCCGGCCCACCGCTTCCGCCGCTCTGGTCGCCTCACATCAGCAGCAACGGCAGTGTGTTCATCGCGGTGTGCGCGGCGATCGGCGCCCACAGGTTGCGGTAGCGGGACCACAGGTAGCCGGTGAACAGGCCGAAGAACCCTTGGAAGGCAACGATCGCGCCCAAGGTCAGGGGGAGCCCTCCCTGACCGTGTGTCGGCAGGTGCAGCCAAGCGAACAGCAGCGATGCCAGCAGGATTCCCGGCCAGCGCCCGAAAAGCGCTTCCAGGCGGGTCTGCAGCATGCCGCGGAAGAAGACCTCTTCGAGCACGTTCGCGGTGAAGAAGGTCAGCGTCGCGCCCACCGCGAGGAACACCGGGTCGGGATAGTCCTCGGCGGTGGGGAGCGGCGGGGCGAGCGGGCCCAGGACGTACAACCAGCCGAACACGACCACGGCCGGGATCGGCGCGAGCCACTGCCAGGTCCGGCGGGGCCGCCACGTGAGCCGGAACGGATCCGGTTCTCCCGATGGCCGCAGGATCCGCAAGAGAAACAGTGGCAGCAACAGGAAAACGAGCGGTTTGGCGAGCGCCCAGATGTCGCGGACGAGCGCTTGATGTCCCGCCGTGGACACCAGGAACAACGCCAGTGGCCACAAGAAGGCGATGAGCGCCAGGGCCGTCGCCTGCTTGCTCAGCCCGCGCCGGTCGGTCACCTCGGGGAGCAGTCTGGGTGCGTGGAGCGGGACCCCGTGGACCAGCAGGATCCCGATCAGCGCGGGAATCAGGGCGCCCGCGAGGGAGAGCCCCTTGTCCGAATCCGCGGACGGCTTGATCGTGTCGTGCCCGGTCGCCAGCAGCAGTGCGGGGGCGGCGGCGAACACCGCGACCCCGCCGACGAGGACTCCCCAGGCGACACCCGAACGGGTGCCGGTTTTTTCCATCACCGGAAAAGGATCATCGAAGCGGGGCGTGCCCGCGTCATCCTTTCGGACGACTTCGGTCGGCTCAGCTTTCCCCTTCTGTGCTGCCCTTTTGGCCCTTGTCCTGGTTTCCCGATCTCGCCAAGCTGCTCTTGTCCCGAACAGACAGGGGAGTGGTCGTGGTGAAGTCCTGGAAAGCGCTGGGGATCGTCGGGGCGAGCGCGCTGTGCGCCGCCGGGATCGCGGTGGGAACGGCCCCGCCCGCCGACGCCGCGGCCAAGGCGAGCTACACGTGGCTGGACCTGGTCACCGGACGGGGTTACAGCGGTACCACCGGCCGGCTGTCCGGGAACGAAGCCGAAGTGCCTCCGCGGAGCCCGTCGCTGGACTGCCGGGATCCGTATCTTTCCGGATCGGGTTACGCGCTTTCCTGCTGGGGAGACGACTTCCACGTCTTCGTCGACTGTTCCGACGGCGACCGGTACGCCTACGGCCGGGGCGCGGGGGAGTACCGGATCATCTTCACCTGTCCCAGTGGCGCCACCGCGCTGCGCGGCGGCGCCTACGGCAACTGAGGAATCAGCCGACCGCGATGACCTTTTCCAGGCTGCGCAGGCACAACGTGAGCGCTTCGTGCTTCGGGGTCTTCTCCCGGACCATCTCCCACGCCGTGTAGAGCAGGCTCCACAACAGCTGCAGCAACCACTCCTTCGTCATCGCCGGGTCGACCGTGCCCTCGCGGTGCCCGCGTTCGATGAGCCCGAGCAGCACGCGGTCGTCGTCGCTCTCCTCCTGCCATTCGGGCCGGGTCATCAGATCCGGCATGGTGAACAGCAGCTGGAAGACGTCGGCGTGTTCGAAGTACTCCTGACACAGCCTCGCCAGTGCCGCCGGGACCGGGCCTTCGTCGAGCCGGGCCCGTTCGGTGCCCTGGGAGATCTTGTCGAGGGCGTCGTGGCTGATGGCGTCGATCAGGTCCGAGCGCTCCGCGAAGTACCGGTGCACCGTGGTGCGCCCGACGTTCGCCGCCGCCGCGATGTCGGCCAGCGTCGCGCTCGGCTGTTTCGTCAGCTTCTCGATGGCCGCGTCCAGGATCGCGCGCCGGGTCCTCGCCCGGACACCCGTCTCGGTGACCACACCCTCACTCATGGCCGGTACCGTACCTCGCTCCCCGATCCGGAACTCGCTTGACGATTTTAGAACACGCGTGTTCCATTGGGAACCATGGATACTCCACGATTGAAGGTGCTGTGGTCGTTCGCGCGGCCACACAAGGGGGCACTCGCGATCGGCCTCGTGCTCGCCCTGCTCGGCTCCGCGACCGGCCTGGCCACGCCCATGGTCACGAAGTGGGTGCTCGACTCGCTCGGCTCGTCGGCTTCGCTGGCCGGACCCGTGCTGGCACTGCTCGGCCTGATGCTGGTGGGCTCGGTGATCTGGCTGACGCAGTGGATCCTGCTCGGCACGGTCGGCGAGCGGGTGGTGCTGAAGGCGCGGGATTCGATGGTGCGGCGGTTCTTCCGCGCCACGATCCCGGCGATCACCAAGCGGCCGACAGGGGAACTGGTCACCCGCGTCACCTCGGACACGGTGCTGCTGCGCGAGGCGGCCTCGTCCAGCGTGATCGGCCTGATCAACGGGGTCGTGATGCTCGTCGGCACCCTGGTGCTGATGAGCGTGCTCGACCCGGTGCTGCTGGGCACGACGGTGGCGGCCGTGGTCGTGGTGATCGCGCTGTTCGCGTGGCTCATGCCCGCCATCGCGAAGGAACAGGAGAAGGTGCAGGACCGGGTGGGCAGGCTCGGCGGCGTGCTGGAGGGCGCGCTGCGGGCGATCCGCACGGTGAAGGCCAGCCGCGCCGAAGCCCGGCAGTCCGAACGGATCCTGGTCGACGCGGAGGCCGCCGCGGTGCACGGCGTCCGCGCGGTGCGGCGGCAGGCCGTCGCCTGGGTGGTGGCGTGGTCGGGAATCCAGGGCGCGATCCTGGTGATCCTCGGCCTCGGTGCCTGGCGCGTCGGCGCGGGTCTGCTCGAGGTGTCGAGCCTCATCGCGTTCCTGCTGTACGCGTTCGCGTTGATGGAACCGATCACCGAACTGAGCCAGAACATGACCGCGTTGCAGTCGGGGATCGCCGCGGCCGGGCGGATCCGGGAGATGGACGCGATGGAGATCGAAGAGGACAAGGTGTCCTCGCGGCCGGAAACCGGGCGCGAGCAGGACGGCCCGGTTCTGGAACTGCGCGGGGTGACCGCGGGCTACGGCGGCCGACCGGCGCTGCGGGACGTCTCGCTGAAGATCCCGAGGCGCGGGCACACCGCGATCGTCGGGCCGTCCGGCGCGGGCAAGACCACGATGCTGTCGCTGATCATGCGGTTCGTTCAGCCGCAGTCGGGTTCACTGCTGCTGGACGGGCGTGAGTACGCGGACCTGCCGTACGCGGACGTGCGGACACGGCTGGCCTACGTCGAGCAGGAGACGCCGATCGTGCCGGGGACGATCCGCGAGAACCTGCTCTTCACCCATCCCGACGCGACCGAGGAAGAGGTGCTGCGGGCACTCGGTGAAGTCCGCCTGAGCGACAAGATCGCCGCCCTCGAAGAAGGGCTGGACACGCCGCTGTCGTCGACGTCGGTGTCCGGCGGGGAACGCCAGCGGATCGCGCTGGCCAGGGCGATCCTGCGCACGCCGGACGTCGTGCTGCTGGACGAGGCGACCGCGCAGGTCGACGGCCGGACCGAAAGCGCCATCCACGACTGCATCCGGCGGCGGGCCGCCGAGGGCGCCGTGGTGACCGTGGCGCACCGGCTGTCCACGGTGATCGACGCGGACACCATCGTGGTGATGGAGGAAGGCCGCGTGCGGGCGAGCGGCAGCCACGAACGGCTGCTCGCCACCGACACGCTGTACCGCGAACTGGTGGAGGCGCTGCGGATCGCGGGGGAGGGTGCCCCGGTCCCCGGCTGATCCGCTCAGGCGGAGACGGCGCGGACCCCCGGCGGCATCTCGCGGTTGACCTCGTCGAGCCGGGTGGCGACGGTCCGGCAGGGTTCGCAGCCGGCGAGATGCGCGGTGATCAGGTTCGCGCGGCGGCCCGGCACCCCGCCGCGGAGCCAGGCGCCCATCCGGCGCCGCGCCTCCTGGCAGCACGGCGTTCCCGTTTCGGGGACCTGTGCCTGCAGGAAGGCTTGGCGCAACCCTTCACGGGCGCGCAGGGCCAGGACGGAGGCGCCGTTGGGGGACACCCCCAGCAGCGGGGCCACCACCTTCGGCGAGTCGCCTTCGGCCTCGGTCCGCCACAGCACGGTCCGCCAGCGGCCGGGGAGCGCGCAGTAGGCGGTCCACGCCAGGTGAGCGTTCGAGCGGAGGATGAAGAGCTCCTCGGCGCCCACGGCTCCGGCGGCCACTTCGATCGCCGGAGCCGTGCCGTACAGCTCGACCCGCTTGCGGTGGTGGCTCCACTTGGCCACCAGGTTCCGCATGGTGACGGCGAGATAAGGGCGGAGGTTGTCCCGGGGGCCGCCTCCGGCGCGGATGACGCCCAGGACGCGCACGAAGGCCTCGGCCACGAGGTCGTCCCGTTCCGCGGGCTCGGTGACCCAGCCCGCGGCGAGACGGCGGAGCGGTTCGGCGTGCCGCCGGAACAACGCTTCGCCGGCGGCGATGTCACCGGCGCGGAAGGCGTCGAGCAGCTCAGCGTCCGCTGCGTCCGGTTCGACGTCGTCCCTCATCCGGGTCACCGTAACCCGCCGAACGGCGGATCGCGATGACCACGGTGTCATCGGCGTGCAGGACGATGTCGAGCATCTCGGTGGCGAGGACGTCCGGGATCTCCGAAGTCGGCCGCCCGGCGTTCCGTCGCGCGGCCGCGAGCAACCGGATTTCGCCTTCGTGGAAGTCTTTGCGGCTTTCGACGAGCCCGTCGGTGTAGATGACGAGCAGGTCGCCGTCGGCGAGGGTGCGGTGGACGAGGCTGCGGCTGCCGGGATCGGGGAAACCGATACCCCGGCCCGAAGTCTCCGCCGCGAGCAGCTCGGTGCCTTCGTCGGTGACCAGCACCGGACGGGGGTGGCTGCCGTTGGCGAAGGTGACTTCGCCGGTCGCCGGATCCAGCCGGGCCAGCAGTACGGTCGCCATCAGATCGGGTTCGATCGTCGCCAGGGTGCGCGCGGTCCGGCCGATCAGATCGCGGAACGGATGGCCTTCCAGCGCCAGCGTGCGGATGGCGTGGGTGACCGTCAGCGCGTGCCGGGTCGAGGTGACGCCGTGCCCGACCGCGTCGACGAGGGTGATGTGCACGCAGCCGTCGGGCAGCACGAACCAGTCGTAGAGGTCCCCGCCGGTCGGGGAATCCTGCTGGCTCGGCGCGTAGTGCACGGCCAGTTCGAAGGGGCCGGCGGGCGGTGGCGGCGGGCGCAGCGCGTCTTCGAGCTCGCGGAAGATCACCGCGTGCGCCTTGCGGAGCTGCTCGTCCCGTTCTTCCAGTTCGACGTACATCGCGAGGACGCCGCTGTTCGTCTCGGCCAGTTCGTGTTTGAGTTCGCGCTGGTCCTTGGCGACCGCGTCGGCGCGGGCGACCAGCGCCAGCATCTCGTCCCTGGTGGCCACTTCGTCGTCGTCCGCCGCCGGAACGGGCTCGGCGCCCGCATCGAGATGCCAGGTCAGCCTCGTCCCCTCGCCCGCTGCGGGAAGCAGGGGGAGCGTGGTGCGCTGACGACGCCCGACGGGCCGGGACGATTCCAGCGTGACGGACAGCCGCCCGTCGGCCATGGTGGTCGAAAGCTCCGGCGCGGGACCGTTTTCGGCGAGCAGGGACACCGCGAGCACCAGCCGGGCGCGTTGTTCGGCCGGGACCCCGGCGGCCGCGCACACCTCGCGCACGCGACGGCGTAACCGGACGACGGAAGTGTCGGTCACGGAAGCCCCTTTCCCGGCCCGAAGGCGATCAACGCGGCGTCGTCGCGAAGGTCGCGGTGACGGTGGGCGAGATCCGCGGCGAAGAGCGTGGTGGCCGGGAGCGGGCCGAGCGCCGCCGGACCGCGCCAAGCGGCGCCGATCCCGTCGGTGTGCAGGACCAGGAGTTCGTGGCCGGTCAACGGAAGTGCCCGCACCCGGATGGACGGCAGGGTGAAGCCGACGACGCCGGGGATGCTCAGCAACGGCTGCGTGTGTCCCGGCGTCAGCACGAGACCGCCGATGTTGCCGACGCCGCAGAACTCGAGCCCGCTCTCGGAGAGCCGGGCGAGCGCGACCGCCGCGCCACGGGTCTGCCGCAGCGTCCGGTGCATGGCGTTCAGGTGCTCGGGCAGCGGCCGGTCGGGATCGCGGCGGAACACGGCGATCGCGGCTTCCGCGGCGTCACTCGCTTCGGGGCCGTGGCCGAGTCCGTCGACGACGACCGCCGTGCGGACGCCGGGCATCGCCGAGACGGCCAGCGCGTCACCGCACCGCTCTTCGCCTTCGCGGGGGAGCCGGAAGTGCGCGAAATCGGCGATTTCGTGTCCCGGCGCGAGGATCCTGGCGGCCGCGACGGTGCCGACCCCCGCCGCGGAGCGGATGCGGAACTCGGTCGCGAGCCTGCCGACGGCGCCGAGTCCGGTGCCCAGTGTTTCCGTGGTGCTGTTGCCGTCGACGCGCCAGTGGTCCAGATCGGCCATCCCCGGGCCGGTGTCCACGGCGTGGATGTCCACCCCCGGCCCGGCCAACGAACGCTGGACGAAGACGGCGCCGCCGCCGGCGTGCTTGTCGAGATTGCTCGCCAGTTCCGAGGCGACGACGGCGGCGCGTTCGGCGAGAACCTCGGGAAGCCCCGCCTCGGCCGCGACTTCGCGAGCGGCTCGCGTCGCCGCGTAGACCGCGCTGATGTGGTCGATGTGGATCAGCCGGGTGAGCGACGCGTCGGCGACGGTCATGGCTTCCAGCGGACGACGGTGACCGTGGTGCCCTCGCCCGGCACGGTGTCGATGGTGAACTCGTCGACCAGCCGCCGGGTGCCGCCGAGGCCGTGCCCGAGACCGGCGCCGGTGCTGAAACCGTCGGTCATGGCCAGCTCGACGTCTCCGATACCGGGACCTTCGTCGCGGACGGAGAGGGCGAGCCCCACCCGCCCCCGGCGGTCCCGGACGACGGCGATGGTCATCGTGCCGCCACCGCCGTGGATGTAGGCGTTGCGCACGAGTTCGCTGGCGGCGGTCACGATCTTCGTCTGGTCGACGATCGAGAAGCCCGCCGCGACCGCGTCGGCCCGCACCGCGTGCCGGGCGGTGAGCAGATCCTCTTCCGCACGCACGGCGTGTTCGCGCGCTTCGGGGGCCGTGAGCTCGTCAGGAAGCACGAGGCGCCTCTTCGGCGGCCTCGACGGGACGGCGCCACCCCAGCATTTCCATGGCCTGTTCCGCGTTGAGCGCGGTCTGGACGCCGGTGAGCTGCAATCCCAGTTCGGACAACGTGATCGCGACGGCGGGGCGCATCCCGGCGACGATCATCCTGGCGCCGAGGAGCCGCCCGGTGGCGGCCAGTTCCATCAGCACCCTGGCGACGAACGAGTCGATGATCTCCAACCGGGAGATGTCGAGGATGACCCCGCGGATCCCTTCCTCGGAGATCCGCGTGGTGAGTTCGCCGGTGAACCGGAGCGCGGTCGTGTCGTCCAGATCGCTGAGCAGCCCGCTGATCAGGATGTCCCCGAGCCGCAGGATCGGCAGTCCCGCCTGGGCGTTCACCCGGTCACCACGCCCGGCCGGGCGTGGTCGTCGATCAGCCGCATCGCGGAGGCCAGCGCGTCGGCGAGCGAACCGCGGGTTTCGATGTGCGAGAGGTCGATGCCGAGCTGGGTGACGGTCTGCGCGATCGACGGCCGGACACCGCTGATCAGGCATTCCGAGCCCATGAGCCGGACGGCGCTGACGGTCTGCAGGAGGTGGTGCGCCACCGCTGTGTCCACTGTGGACACGCCGGTGATGTCGATGATCGCCACCCTGGCCTCGTGGGCCTGGATCGCCTCCAGGAGGCTGCTCATCACCACCTGTGTGCGGGCGCTGTCGAGGGTGCCGATCAGGGGGACCGCCAAGACCTGGCGCCACAGCCGCACCACCGGGGTGGACAGTTCCAGCATCTGCTGGTGCTGGCGGCGGATGATCTCTTCCCTGCCTTCGACGTACACCGAGAAGGTGAGCAGGCCCGCGGCGTCGAGGAAGCGGTTCACCTGCAGGGCGGCCTGGTAGCGGACCTCGGGATCCTCGGTGCGGCGTTCGAGGGCGGCGAGCGTGGTGCGCTTGAGCGCGAGGATCGCCATGGCGGTGGAGGTCGGCGCGGCACCGGCGCGGGCACGGCGTTCGGACAGCCCCCGCAGCGCGGCACGGACGGCTTCGTCGCGGTCGACGATCCGTTCCAGGCGTAGTTCGGTACCGAGGGCCTCGCGAAGCGCTTCGAGGAGTTCTTTGGCCTCGCGCCGGAGTTCCTGCTCGCCGGTCCACGCGGGCGAATCGGTCAGCTGCCGTCGGACCCAGTCCTCGACCAGGCCTTCCTGGTCGGCGTCGAAGATCCGCGACAGCAGGTCCCGGACGGCGGAGTCGTCGGTCCCCTGCACCACACCTCCACGGTGTTCGTGTCGTGCGAGCACGACTGTTGTCATATGACAACAGTGACCCTACTCCAGTGGCGGCGTGGCCACCCTCTGGGCGTCAGAACCCCGCCGCGGCCTCGCGGAACTCGCGCAGCCCGGCGGCGAGCGCGGTCCTGGCCTCCGGAGTGAGCTTTCCCAGCACCGACTCCAGGCTTTCGCGGCGGCGTGCCCGCAGGTCACGCAGGTACGCGCGGCCTCGGTCGCTGAGCCGCAAGGTGACCTCGCGACGGCTGTGCGTGCCGGGCAGCCTGTCGACGAAGCCGACGGCTTCCAGCCGGTCGCACAGGCGGCTCACCAGCGGCGGGGTCGAACCCAGCAGCTCGGCGAGGGCGCGCAGGTTCAGCCCGTCGTGGTGGTCGAGAGCCACGACAGCGCGTACCTGGGACGTCGACAGCGGACGCGGTGACGCCTCACGAGCGCGTTCGAACATGATCTCGAGCAGCTCGGCCGTCTCGGCCACCGCCGCCGCCACCGTTTCGGTGCCGGGCGGCTCGGAGGACCGATTCACGACACCCACTCTCGCATCCTTATGCTGAACTTGTCAGCTCAGCACATCGCGGCACGCCCACCGGCCGGTCCGCCAACGCGGTGCGGACGGCTTCGCCGGTGTCCGAGTGAGACGCCGGTTCCCGGTGTGCGGAGGCGACGACGTGGACAGATCCTTGGCGGTCGAGCGGATTCTGAGAGGCGTCCAGCCGCACCAGTTGCTCGACGGCCTGCGTTCGGCGCTCAGGGAGCATTTCGGCGCCGTGGCCGTCGACCTGCTGATGGCCGACTACAGTCTCGCGGAACTGCGGCGGGTGACCGTGCTGCCCTACACCACCGACCCGGTCTCGGTGGTGGGTACGACGGCGGGCGAAGCCTTCACCACGCAGGGCGCGACGTTCGAGACCGTCGAGGACGGCATTCGCGCCCACCTCCCGGTCTCCGTCCGCGGCGATCGGCTCGGCGTGCTCGCCGTCACCCTCCCCGAAGACCAGGAACCGCCTGTCTGGGCCGAACTCGGCCGGTTCGCCGAGGCACTGGCCCACGAGGTCTTCGTCGCCGATCGCGACACCGACCTCTACGTACAGGCACGCCGGTCGTCCCGGCTCACGCTCGCCGCCGAAATGCAGTGGCAGCTGCTCCCCGGCCGCGCGTGCGCCCGCCCCGAGTTCGCCCTCGGCGGGCAGCTCGAGCCCGCGTACGCCATCTACGGCGATTGCTTCGACTGGTCGGCCTCCGCGAGCAAGCTGTCGGTCACGCTGGTCAACGGCATGGGGGACGGTGCGAGCGCGGCGCTGCTGACCAATCTCGCGATCAACGCGCTCCGCAACGCGCGGCGGGCCGGGATCCCGCTCGACGCCCAGGCCGAACTCGCGGACCAGGCCCTCTACGCCCAGCACCGGGGCCAGGAGCACGTCGCGACCCTCCTGCTGGAGTTCGACCTCGCGACCGGCGCGATCGACGCCGTCGACGCCGGATCGCCCCGCCTGTGGCGGTTCCGCGACGGCAAGGCCGACCGGGTCACCTTCGACGAGCAACTGCCGCTCGGCACCTTCGAGGACACCGCGTACACCGTGGAGCGCCTGCAAGCGCTGCCCGGTGATCGCTTCGTGTTCGTCAGCGACGGCGTCTACGGCGTGGAGGGCCCGCACGGCGAGCTCTACGGAGACCGTGAACTGGCCGAAGCCATCGTCGCGACCGCGGACCTGCCCGCGGCCCATGTGCCGAGGGCGGTGCTCGCCGAGCTGGGCGAGCACCGGGGCGACGGTCCCGCCGCCGACGACGCCATGGTCGTCTGTCTCGACTGGTTCGGGCCGAACCCCGCCGCCGACCTCGCGGTGACCGCCGGATCCTGAGGCCGCTCGGCCGTCCGGCGTCGTGCACGTGTTCAGGATGTGGGAGCGGGAATGAAAGGCCGCCCGCCGATGTCGCAGCCGTCATGGTCACCCCTTTCGATGATCCGGCCTGGGCCTCCCTGACCGGCCCGCACGCCCACTTCGCCGAACGCCTCGGTCAGGTCCTGCGCTACCAGGTCGATGTCGCCCCCTTCTTCGCGCTGCCACCCGAACCGGACGACGGCGTGTGGGCCGACGTCGCCGCGTTGGCGGGCCCTGGCGAGGCGGTCACCGTCCACAGCACACTGCCCGTCCCGGCAGATTGGGAAGTCCTCGGCAGGATCGCCGGGGTCCGGCTGGTCGACGTCGCGCTCGAAGTCGCCGAGGATCCCGAAGCCGTCCGGCTGGGACCGGAGGACGTCCCGGAGATGCTCGACCTCGTCGAGCGGACCAAACCGGGACCGTTCCGGCAGCGGACCATCGAGTTGGGGACATACCTGGGAATCCGGCGCGGCGGCGCGCTGATCGCGATGGCGGGGGAGCGGCTGCACCCGCCCGGCTGGACCGAGATCAGCGCCGTTTGCACCGACGCCGCGTATCGCGGTCAAGGGCTGGCGACCCGGCTCATCCGCGCGGTGGCGGCGGGAATCCGCGCTCGCGGCGAGCGGCCGATGATGCACGCCGCGGCGACCAACACGTCCGCCATCCGCCTGTACCAGTCGATCGGTTTCGAGCTGGCACCGCGACCGGACTTCGTGTCCGTCCGTGTCCCCGAAAACACCGAAGGAGGACTTCATGACAGCGTTGCCCGTGATCGATCTCTCGCGGTTCCGGGTTCCCGGTGATCGCGAGGCGTTCCTGGCCGATCTGCGCCGGGCGGCTCGCGAGGTCGGGTTCTTCTACGTCGTAGGGCATGGCGTGCCGCCGGAACTGTCCGAAGGGATCTTCTCGGTGGCGCGCCACTTCTTCGCGTTGCCCGAGGCGGACAAGCTCGCCATCGAGAACGTCGAGTCCCCGCAGTTCCGGGGATACACCAGGACCGGGAACGAGTACACCGGCGGTTCCCGCGACTGGCGGGAGCAGATCGACGTCGGCCCGGAGCGCGAAAGCGCCGAGCCGGCGCCCGGCGATCCGGCGTGGGCACGGCTGATCGGCCCGAACCAGTGGCCCGAGGCGGTGCCGGAGCTACGGGAGGTCACCTTGGCGTGGCAGGCGGAGGCGTTGCGGGTGAGCCGCGAGGTGCTTCGCGCGCTCGCGGCGAGCCTGGGGCAGGACGAGGGCTACTTCGACGCGTGGTTCGACGACGAAGCCGCCACGCACCTGAAGATCGTCCACTATCCGCCGAGGCCCGCCGCGGATGAACAGCAGGGAGTCGGCTCGCACAAGGACTACGGCTATCTCGCGCTGCTGCAGCAGGACGAAATCGGCGGCCTCCAAGTGCAGGGAGACGACGGGGGCTGGATCGACGCCGTGCCGGTGCCGGGCAGTTTCGTGGTCAACATCGGCGAGATGCTGGAGATCGCGACCCAGGGCTACCTGCGGGCGACCCGGCACCGGGTGCTCAGCCCACCTGCCGGCGTGGATCGCTACTCGGTGCCGTTCTTCCTCGCGCCGCGTCTCGACGCCGTCGTCGAACCGCTGGAACTGCCCGAAGATTTGGCCGCCGCCGCTCGCGGGATCAGCCAGGACGCGGACAACCCGTTGCTCGCCTCGTACGGCGAAAACGCCCTGATCGGATGGTTGCGTTCGCATCCGAAGGTGGCGAAGCGCTGGTACCCCTCCTTGTGAAGACACGCTAACGAGCGAATTCAGAAACTCGCGATGGACTGAACAGCGCCGCCGGGCCAGACTTCGCGCAATGAAGGCATTGGTCAAAGCCGACCGGGCACCAGGGCTCGAACTCACCGACGTTCCGGACCCCGCGGTCGGCCCCGGCGACGTCGCCGTCCGCGTGCTGCGCGCCGGGATCTGCGGTACCGATCTGCACATCGACTCCTGGGACGACTGGGCGGCGCGCACCATCGCCGCGCCGCTGGTCATCGGGCACGAGTTCGTCGGCGAGGTGGTCGAGATCGGCCGGTCGGTGACGACGGTCAAGGTGGGCGACCTGGTCAGCGGCGAGGGGCACCTCGTCTGCGGGAGCTGCCGCAACTGCAAGGCGGGCAGGCGGCACCTGTGCGCCAGGACCAAGGGCCTCGGCGTGCACACCGACGGCGCGTTCGCGCAGTACGCGGTGCTGCCCGAGATGAACGCCTGGGTGCACCGCACCAAGGTCGACCTGGACATCGCCGCGATCTTCGATCCGCTGGGCAACGCCGTGCACACCGCGCTGTCCTTCCCCGTCATCGGGGAGGACGTGCTGGTCACCGGCGCCGGCCCGATCGGCATCATGGCCGCCGCCATCGCGCGGCACGCGGGCGCGCGCAACGTCGTCGTCACCGACGTCAGCGAGCACCGGCTGGAACTGGCCCGCAAGGTCGGCGTCGACCTCGCGCTGGACGTCTCCTCCTCGACCATCGCCGACGCGCAGGAACGGCTCGGCATGGCCGAAGGCTTCGACGTCGGCATGGAGATGAGCGGTCGGCCCGAGGCGCTGCGCGACATGATCGCGAACATGTCCCACGGCGGCCGCGTCGCCCTGCTCGGCCTCCCCGCCTCCGACGTGTCGGTGGACATCGCCGCCGTCGTGCTGAAGATGATCCAGATCAAGGGGATCTACGGCCGCGAGATGTTCGAAACGTGGTACTCGATGTCCGTGCTGCTGCAAGCGGGACTGGACATCTCGCCGGTGATCACCCACCGGTTCGGCTACACCGAATACGAAAAGGCGTTCGCCACGGCCAGGGAAGGCCGTTGCGGCAAGGTCATTCTGGATTGGACGGAGAACTGATGTACGGCGCGATGCGCGACGACCTCAAGGCCGGGCTCGCCGAAATCCGGGAAGCCGGGCTGTACAAGGGTGAGCGGGTGATCCGGGGACCGCAGCGGGCTTCGGTCAGCGTCACCGAAGGCGAGGTGCTGAACTTCTGCGCCAACAACTACCTCGGCCTCGCCGACCACCCGGCCCTGGTCAAGGCCGCGCAAGAGGCGCTGGACCGCTGGGGCTTCGGCATGGCGTCGGTGCGGTTCATCTGCGGGACGCAGCAGCCGCACAAGGAACTCGAGGCGAAGCTCTCGGAGTTCCTGAGCACCGAGGACACGATCCTCTACAGCTCCTGTTTCGACGCCAACGCCGGGCTGTTCGAGACGCTGCTGACCGACCAGGACGTCATCATCTCCGACGAGCTGAACCACGCGTCGATCATCGACGGCGTCCGGCTGTGCAAGGCGAAGCGGATGCGGTACCGCAACCGCGACGTCGCGGACCTGGAGGCACGGCTCAAGGAGGCGTCCGGCGCGCGCTACCGGATGATCGCCACCGACGGCGTGTTCTCCATGGACGGTTACCTCGCGCCGCTCGACGAGATCTGCGCGCTGGCCGAGCGCTACGACGCCCTGGTGATGGTGGACGACTCGCACGCCGTCGGCTTCACCGGCCCGACCGGTCGCGGGACGCCGGAACTGTTCGGCGTGCAGGACAAGGTCGACGTGCTGACCGGCACCCTCGGCAAGGCGCTCGGCGGGGCGAGCGGCGGCTACACCTCGGGCCGGGCGGAGATCGTCGAGATGCTGCGGCAGCGTTCCCGGCCGTACCTGTTCTCCAACTCGCTCGCGCCGTCGATCACCGCCGCGGCGCTCGCCACGCTGGAACTGCTGGACGAGTCGAGTGAACTGCTGGGCAAGCTGCGCGCCAACACCGAGCTGTTCCGGCGCCGGATGACCGAGGCGGGTTTCGACCTGCTCCCCGGTGAGCACCCCATCATCCCGGTGATGATCGGCGACGCCGCCAAGGCGGGCAAGATGGCGGATCTGCTGCTCGACCAGGGCATTTACGTGGTCGGCTTCTCGTACCCGGTGGTTCCGCACGGCAAGGCCCGGATCCGGACCCAGATGTCGGCGGCGCATTCGGCCGACGACATCGACCGTGCGGTGGACGCGTTCGTGACAGCAAGGTCCATGATGGACGAATGATCGATCCGCGACGGCTGCGGGTACTGCGCGCCCTCGCCGACCACGGCACCGTGACGGCGGCGGGTCAGGCGCTGCACCTGACGCCGTCCGCCGTCTCCCAGCAGCTGGCCGCCCTCGAAGCCGAGTGCGGCCAGCAGCTGTTGAGACGGCGGGGCAGGCGGGTTTCACTGACCCCCGCGGGTGAATTGATGGTGGTGCACGCGAACGCCGTCGCCGCCGAACTGGAACGGGCGCGGGCCACCCTGGCCGCGCTCGACACCGGTGTCCAGGGGATGGTGCGGCTGGCGAGTTTCGCCTCGGCGATCACGATGGTCGTCGCACCGGCGATCGCCGCGCTGCGCGCCGGTTCCCCCGGGGTTTCGATGCAGGTGCAGGACGTCGAGGGGCACGCGAGCATCCCGCTGCTGCTCGACGGCGAGGTCGACCTGGCGATCACCGAGGAGTACCGGCTCTCGCCACGGACGGATGAGAGCAGGCTCACCCGGTTCCCGTTGTACGCGGAGCCGTTCGACGCCGTGCTGCCCACGGCGCACCGGCTGGCGGATGCGTCCGAAGTGGACATCGACGAACTCGCCGACGACGACTGGATCGCGCCGAAACCCGGGAATCCCTGCCGCGACGTGCTGATGATCGTCTGCGCCAACCCGGCGATCCGGCACGTCTCCGACGACTTCCACGCGATCACCACCCTGGTCGCCGCCGGTGAGGGCGTGGCCTTGGTGCCGCGCAACGCTTTCACCGCCGTCCCCGGCGCTGTCGCCGTCCCGTTGCGCGGCGAGCCGCCGCTGCGCCGGGTGTTCGCCGCGGTCCGGCGGGGGAGCGCGGATCATCCTCTGCTCAAGACCGTTCTCGCGGCACTGCTGGACGCGGCCCCCCGGCATGCGAATGCGGACCCGGGGACTCGCCCTTAGGATCGGGGCACCTGCCGTCGAAAGAAAGACAGGGCGCGGATGCTCCAGATCGATGGCCTCACCTGGATCGTCACGATCGGGTTGATTCTCGGGCTGCTGGCACTGGATCTCGTCCTGGCGGCCGTGCGGCCGCACAAGGTCGGTTTCGGCGAAGCGGTGGCCTGGTCGGTTGGCTACATCCTGGTCGCGGTGGCGTTCGGCGTCTGGCTGACGCTGGCGCACGGCGGCGACTTCGGGCAGCAGTACTTCGCGGGTTACATCGTCGAGAAGAGCCTGTCGGTCGACAACCTCTTCGTCTTCGTGATCATCATGAGCACCTTCGCGGTTCCCGAGGAACATCAGCACAAGGTGCTCACGTTCGGCATCGTGGTCGCGCTGATCATGCGCGCGATCTTCATCGCGCTCGGTGCCACACTGCTTTCGTTGTTCTCCTTCATGTTCCTGCTGTTCGGATTGCTGCTGATCTACACCGGGATCCAGCTGTTCCGGCACCGCGACGAGGATCCGGACATCGAGAACAACGTGGTGGTGCGGACCGCGCGCCGCCTGCTGCCGCTGTCCAAGGAGTACGACGGCGGCAAGCTGTTCACCCGGCTCGAAGGGAAGCGGGTGGGCACGCCGCTGGTGGTGGTGCTGCTCGCGATCGGCGGGATCGACCTGCTGTTCGCGCTGGACTCGATCCCGGCCGTCTTCGGCGTCACCGACGAGCCGTACTTGGTCTTCGCCGCCAATGCCTTCGCCCTGCTGGGCCTTCGCGCGCTGTACTTCCTCGTGAAGGGCCTGCTCGATCGCCTGGTGTACCTGTCGGCCGGGCTCGCGGTGATCCTCGGGTTCATCGGGGTCAAGCTGATCCTGCACTGGGCCCACGTCGACATCAACGACAGTGTTCCGGAGATCTCGACGCCGGTCAGCCTCGCGGTGATCATCGGCATTCTCGTCGTGGTGACCGTGGCGAGCCTGCTCAAGACCCGCAAAGATCCTTCCGCCAAGGCGCATCCGGGCTCGCTGCGCGCCTCACGTCCCCCTTCCGAAGACGACTAGCGCCAGCCGTGGGCGAGGAGGTCGAAGATCTCCTCGACACCCTTCCGGGGATCCGGCGTTCCCCGCGTGAGCGCCGGGATGTCCAGCACGAACCGCGCGAGCGCGCGGCAGGCGGTATCGCCGGGGTCCGCGCCGGTGTCTTCGGCGATGGCGGCGCCGAGGGCCGCGGCGTGCCGGGTCCACATGCGCTCGCCGTACTCCTGCAGCGCGGGGGTGCTGTTCACCAGTTCGGTGAACTCGGCGTACTGGGGATGCTCCGTGAGCGGGAGCCAGGTGGCGAGCACGTACTCGCGCAGCGCCTCGACGATGCTCTGACCCGCCGCGCGCTCCCGTACGGCCGCGATCAAGCGCTCTTCCCGGCCCTGGGACTCGTCGAAGACCAGTGCTTCCTTGCCGGGGAAGTGCTTGAACAGCGTCGTGGTCGACACGTCGGCCGCCTCGGCGATGTCGCGGATGCTCACCTGGTCGTAGCCCCGCTCCAAGAAGAGGCCCAGCGCGGCGTCCGCGAGTGCCTGACGGGTCGCGGCCTTCTTGCGTTCACGCCGTCCCGGTGTCTCCATGAGCGCAGTCTAGCGCATGAGTTGTCACGGTCACTAAGTTGACTCGTTGCACTTTTTAACTCGTTCTGCTTTTCTGGGTTCATGACGATCAGCATCATCGGAGCGGGCCCCGGCGGCCTGACCTGCGCCCGCATCCTGCAGAAACACGGCATCCCCGTGACGGTCTACGACCGCGACACCCATCCCCACGCCCGTAACCAGGGCGGCACCATCGATCTGCACGCGGACGACGGCCAGCTCGCCCTGCGCGAGGCAGGCTTGCTCGACGAGTTCTTCGCGCTCGCCCGTCCGGAAGGGCAGGAGATGCGCAAACTCGATCCCGCCGGAAACCTCTTGGAGCACCACGTCCCGGACGAAGGCGAACTCTTCCGGCCGGAGATCGACCGAGGACGGCTGCGCGACCTCCTGCTCGACTCGCTCGAGCCGGGCACCGTGCGGTGGGGGCGGGCGCTGGACAAGGTCGACGGCTCGCGATTGTCCTTTATGGACGGGACGACCGTCGAAACGGATCTGGTCATCGGCGCCGACGGCGCGTGGTCGCGGGTCCGCCCGGCGGTGTCCTCGGCCGTCCCGGAGTACGCCGGGATCACCTTCCTGGAAGCCTGGTTCGACGACGTCGAGAACGTGCACCCCGAACTCTCCGCCCTCATCGGTCAGGGCAGCGCCATGGCGGCCGACGGCGACCGCTGCCTGTTCGCCCAACGCAACGGCGGTGACCACATCCGGGTCTACATCGTCCAACGCCTGCCCGCGGACTGGGTCGGCGCCGGCGACACCCCGGAGCTCCGCGCCCGGCTGCTCGACGCGTTTTCGGGCTGGGCGCCGAAGATGCTGCGGATGATCACCGACAACGACGGGCCGTACATCGATCGCCCGCTGTTCGTCCTCCCGGTTCCGCACACGTGGGAGCACTCGCCGACGGTGACTTTGCTGGGCGACGCCGCCCACCTGATGCCGCCGCTCGGCGTCGGCGCCAACCTGGCCATGCTCGACGCCTGCGAACTCGCCCTCGCGCTGGCCGGCTCCGCCACGATCGGTGATGCGGTCGCCACCTACGAGAAGACCATGCTGCCCCGGTCGGTGGAAATGGCCCGGCAGCTCGAGAACGGCGCCGAAGGTTTGCTCGATTTGGACTAGTGTTGGTTCTCCCGGTTTCCGGAAAGTGTCGGTGGTCGGTTGTAGGTTCATCGGGTGGCTACTACTGAAGCCTTTATGGCTCCCTTGAAGGAAATTCCTGATCCTCGCACGTTGGGCGACGAGGAGTGTGTCGCTCTGGCGCAGGCTGTGTCGGCTGATATCGCGCGGTTGGAGGCGGTGCGGTTTCGGGCGATCGCGCAGTTGTCGCGGCATCGTGAGGGTGCGCGGAGTGTGGTGCAGGAGGTCGCTTTCGCATTGTCTGTTGTGGACGGTCATGCGGGTGCGCTGGTCGCCGCCGCCGAAGCCTTGACCACTCGTCTGCCCCGGACCTTGGGGTTGATGGACCAAGGGAAGGTGGGTGGGTTCGGGGCGATGAAGGTCGCGGCGGCGACGGCGTGGCTATCGGATGAGAACGCGCTCGCCGCCGATGCGTTGTTGGAGGATCGGTTGCCGGGGAAGAATTCGGATCAGATTCGGAAGGCTGCGGGTCATGCGGCGATCACGGTGGATCGTGAGGGTGCTGCTCGGCGGGTGGAGCGGCATCGTGAGGGGCGCCGGTTGACGGTGAGGCAGGGTGAGACGGGGGTGGCGTCGATCGAGGTCGAGGACGGCCCGGTGGAGAAGGTCACCGCCGCCTATACGCGGATTGATCGGGAAGCACGGGCGTTGAAGACCGGCGGGGAGACTCGCACTCTGGACCAGTTGCGGGCGGATGTGGCGCTCGATCTGCTGTTGGGTGGTCAGGGTGGGAAGAGTGAACGGGCGGAAGTGTTCCTCTATATGGATTTGTTCACGTATCTGGGGGTGAAGGATGGTCCGGCGGAGCTGGCGGGGCATGGGCATCTTCCGGCCACGTTGGCGCTGGAGATCGCGACCGGGGCGGACACGGTGTTGCGCAGGATCATCACGGACCCACTGTCCGGGCAAGTACTCGACCTCGGCCGCGACCGATACCGTCCCACTGCGGGCCTCGACGAGTTCGTTCGGGTGCGAGATCGTGAGTGCCGAAGACCTGGTTGTCACCGTCCGGCGCAGGCCTGCGATCTCGATCATGCTGTGCCGTGGGAGTTCGGGGGCCATACCGATGCGGCTGATCTGATCGATCTGTGCCGTCGTGATCATCGGTTGAAGGATGAGCCTGGGTGGGTCTATCGGCTCGCGGCTGACGGCACACTGGCCATCACCACGCCTACTGGGCAGTCCTATGACAGCGCGCCGCCGCCACTGCACGAACCCCGCCCGGCTGAGGAACCACCGCCATTCTGAACCGTTGCCGCGAAACGGCCACGACGCCAGTGCGGCTGTGGATCTCCTGATGGCAGCGACCGTGCCCGACGAACTGCCGCGTTCTCGGCCGTTGCCGAAATCTGGCTATGGTCCGATCGTGGAAACTGGTCCCATGTCGGCTCCACCAACAGCAACCGTGATCGCCGCTCCTGTCGAAAGCCGTGCCACCCATCGCCAAAAAACGGCAATTCCTCACCCCGCAACAGAATCGGTTTGGAGATGCCCGCCGTATTCACTATGGAAGTGTTCCGATTCCATCATGCTGCGGTGGAGGTGCATCACGGCCCCGGACAGCAGTTGGACTGTCAGATCCCCCCCCCGGTTGAGAAAGAGAAATCCGCGATAGGCACATAGCCGGTCGGCACGGTCTAACCCAGGAAGTCGCTGACCAGATCGCTCGCCTCGGGACGGCATTCGTCGAAGTAGGCGTGCCGCGCCCCGGCGAAGAGATGCATCCGCGCGTCGGGAATCCGGTCGGCCAGCAGGGGCGCGTTCGCCGGCGGTGCGAGCAGGTCGTCGTCGCCGTGGAGGACCAGGGTCGGCGCCGTGATGTCCGGGAGCGCGGCCCAGGCGTCGTGGGTGTTGCTCGCGACGAGATGCCCGCGGACCGCGTGCGGCGGCATGCCGTGGGCGCCCAGCACCCGGTACGGGCCGGGGTGCGAGGCACGCCAAGCGGGCGTGTACATCAGGTTTTCCAACGTTTCCCGTGCTTCGGCCGAGGAGCGCCGGGCGAGGGCCAGCCGCACGTCGTTCGACCGCTCGACACCGTGCGTGCCGCCCGGCGAGGTGCAGCCGAGGACGAGCCGTCGTACCCGGTCCGGATACCGCGCGGCGACCCATTGCGCGACGCGGCCGCCCATCGAGGTTCCGTAGACGTCGGCCACTTCGACGCCGAGTTCGTCGAGGACCGCGATCACGTCGTCCGCGAAACCCATTGTGGAGTAAGCGGAATCGGGTGCGTCGCTGGCACCGGTGCCGCGGTAGTCCATGGTGATCGTGCTCGGGAAGTCCCCGCGCGTACGGTCCCACCAGGTGTGGTCGTTCGCCTGCCCGGCCAGCAACACGAGCGGCCTGCCCGTGCCGTGCCACTGGTACGCCAGCCGGGTGCCGTCGGTGGCGACGGCGTGGCCGGTGCGGGGGAGCGTGGTCATCCTTCTCCTGTTCGGTCTTCCCAGAGCCGGGCCGAGGGGCACGGCCGTCGTCAACGGTGCCGCGAGCCGCTCGGCGGCGGTCTCCAGCAGGCCGAACGTGATGATCCCGGTGACCACCCCGGGGGTCGGGGCCAGTTCGGCCCTGGCCCGGTCGAGTTCGGTGAGCGCCCGCCGGACCCGTTCGACGAGTGTCGTGCCCGCCTCGGTCAGGCGCGTCCGCTCGAACAGCGACACGCCTGTCATCATCGCTCATGATAATCACATGACCGAAGACGAGGCCGCGATCGTCGAACTGGTGGCGGAGTTCGTGGATCGCGAGGTCCGGCCCGTCGCGCAGGAGCTCGCGCGTGGCTGGATGAGCCTCGCCGGTGCGATGGGCGAGATCCGCGCGACGACGGCCTTCACCGAACCCGGCGGCGGTTCGGACCTGCAGGCCCTCCGGCGCACAAGGGGATCTCCGTCCTGCTGGGTGGCGAAGAGGGCCGCGGCTTCGCCCAGATGATGCGGGGCCTGGAGATCGCACTCGACGCTGTCCGCATCCACGGTGGCTACGGCTACTCGACGGAGTTCGATGTCGAGCGGTACTTCCGCGACGCGCCCTTGATGATCGTCGGTGAGGGTACCAACGAGATCCAGCGGGGCGTGATCGCGCGCCAGCTGATCGAACGGCATCGCATCCCGTCCTGACGCACCAAGGAAGGCAGTATGCGCCAACCACTCGAGGGCATCACCGTCGTCGCGCTGGAACAGGCCGTCGCCGCGCCGTTCGCCTCGCGCCAGCTCGCCGACCTGGGCGCGCGGGTCATCAAGATCGAACGCCGGGGCGTCGGAGACTTCGCGCGTGACTACGACCGGACCGTGCGCGGCCAGTCGAGCTACTTCGTCTGGCTCAACCGGGGCAAGGAAAGCGTCGAACTCGACATCAAGGATCCGGCCGATCGGGCGCTGCTCGGCGCGATGATCGGCCAGGCTGACGTGTTCGTGCAGAACCTCGTCCCCGGTGCGGTGGAACGGCACGGACTCGACGCCGGAACCCTGCGCGCGGAACGCCCGGAGCTGATCCACTGTTCGATCTCGGGCTACGGCCCCGAAGGTCCATATCGGACGAAGAAGGCGTACGACCTGCTGGTGCAGTGCGAAACCGGGCTCGTGATGTCCACCGGGACCCCGGAGACCCCGGCCAAGGCGGGGATCTCGATCGCCGACATCGCCACCGGCATGTACGCCTACACCGGCATTCTCACCGCGCTTTACGACCGCGAGCGCACCGACGAGGGCGCGAGCCTGCACGTCGCGATGATCGACTCGCTCGGCGAGTGGATGAGCCAGCCCGCTTATTTCTCCCGGTACGGAAGGGAATCGCCGCGGCGCACGGCGGCGTCACATCCGTCGATCTCGCCGTACGGCCCGTACTGCACCGGTGACGACAAGGTCTTCCTGAGTGTCCAAAGTGAACGGGAATGGGTCGTGCTCTGCCGGGATGTTCTCCACCAAGAGGACCTCGTCGGCGATCCGCGTTTCCGGACCAACGACGACCGTGTCGTCCACGACGAAGAACTCACCGCGATCCTCGAACAGGCCTTCAAAGGTTCGACAGCCGACGAGGTCGGTGAGTTGCTGGAGCAGGCCGGGATCGCCAACGCCCGGCTGCGGACGCCCCAGCAGTTCACCCGGCATCCGCAGCTGACCGCGCGGAACCGCTGGCGTTCGGTGGACACCCCGGCCGGTGCGCTGGAGGCGTTGCTCCCGCCTGTCGAAGTGGCGGGCCGGGAAGCGGTGATGGGGCCGGTTCCCGCGCTGGGCGCGCACAACGAGTCGATCCGGGCCGAGTTCGGTCCCGGCGAGGAGGTTCGAGCGTGAAGGAAGTGGCCGAGGTTCCGCAGCCGGGACCGGCGGAGGCGTTGAGCTCGCTGCTCGACGTCGAGATGCCGGACCTGGAGCGCGACGGCCTGCCGTTGCTGCGGCCCTGGTTCTACCTGCTCGACCGGCCGGCGCAGGCCGATCTGGGGCCGGACGGGCATCCGGTCCGCGCCACGACCCCCGCGCCGCCGGAGCCGGGACGCCGCCGGATGTGGGCGGGCGGACGGGTGCGGACGCTCGGACCGTTGCGATGCGGGCTGCCCGCGACACGGCGTACGGAAGTGCTTTCCGTACAGGAGAAACAGGGCCGTACCGGACGGCTGACCTTCGTCGTGACCGCGACTACGTCCGGGACGTCGAAGGCTATCCGGGGCTGCTCACCCACGGGCCGTTGCAGGCGCTCGCGATGGCCGAGGCCGCGCGGAGGCAGGGGATCGGCGGGGGACTGGCCTTCGATTACCGCCTCGTCTCGCCGTTGTTCGACCACCAGGGCATGATCGTCCGGGCCGAAGCCGGACCCGACCGGAAAGAGGCCGCGCGCGAGCACGTCCGGGCTTGGCTGGCGGAAGGCCATCAGGCTGTCGTCCGGCTCAACGCCGTGGGAACCCCTTGGTATCACGAGGATGTCGCGAGTGTCGGCCGCGCGCTCGCGATGATGCTCCCCAAGGCCGAAGAAACTCTGTGTCCATCCCCGCTCGGTGGCCGTGGTGGACGGCCGGATGGTGGACCGGCCGGTCGAACTGCGCGCCAGGGCGATCCTCGACCGCGCGGATGAGCCATTCCGACCAGTCTGATGACGCCGACTCGCCCTGGCAGCGCCCGCCGCTTGGCGGTAGCGTTCCGGTGAGCGGATTTTTCGTTACGGTGAACGGAAAAGAGGCGTGGTCCGGTGCACGAACCGATTGTGACGGAATTCGCGACCACCGATCCGGAGCAGGCGCGTGCCTTGATCGCCGAGGCCTACCGCGACAACCGGTTGCAGGTCCGGGGTACCGTCGAAAACTACCGTTTCGAGCACAACCGCTGTGATCTCGGGGACGTGCACTTCGACTTCCTGCACAACACGTTGACCACGGAGGTCGCCGTCCAGCCGTTGGGCAGGGTGGTGCTGCTGCGCGTGCTGGGCGGTGTGCTGGAGCTCGACGACGGCATCGGCCACCGTCGGCTCGGTCCCGGGGACGTGTTCGCGGGCCCGCACCCCGGTCACGACTACCGGACGGGCATGCACGGCGCGCGGCTGCAGGTCACCGGGATCGACCTGTCGTTTTTGACGGGGATCGATCCGGCGCAGGACGGCGGAACGGTCGGGCGTTTGCGCTACGAACCGGTGAGCCGGACGAAGGCACAGCGATGGCGCCAGACGGTCGAGTACGTCACCGGGATGTTCTCCGATCCGGAAGCGGAGAACGGCCCGCTCGTGCTCGGCGCGGCCGGGCGGCTGATGGCCGCCGTGGCCCTGGACACCTTCACCGCGGGTACCGGCGACTCCAGTTCCGGTGACCGCCGCAACGCCGTCCCGGACACCGTGCGCCGCGGGATCGCTTTCCTGGAGTCGAATCCGGATCTCGACCTCGGCGTCGCCGACATCGCCCGCGCCTGCCGGGTCTCGGTGCGGGCCCTCCAGCTGGCGTTCCGCCGTCATCTGGACACCACTCCGATGGCCTATCTGCGCCGGGTCCGGCTCGACCGGGTCCGGGCGGAGCTCCGCGACGCGGAACCCTGCGGAGGCGCGACGGTCACCTGCGTCGCGGCGAAATGGGGCTTCCTGGACGGCAGCCGGTTCAGCGCGCAGTACCGCGCGATCTACGGCGAGTCGCCAGGTCAGACGCTGCGCAAGTGCTGAGGTTCGTTTTCGTCGGGGAAAGTCTGCGTTTTCGCTGCTGGACGAGCGCGTCCGGGACCGGTTCCATGGAATCCGGCACCAGCAACGCCGGGCCCCCGCCTGCTGGTGTGTCGTAACCGGACCGGCCGGCCGGTTCGCTAGGGACGCGTCGCGATCCCGTCGTACATGACACGGCGGACAGCCCTGCTCATCGCCGCCTGCCCGTCCGGTGACGGGTCCCGCAGCCCGGAGAGCACCGACGCGAGGATCATCCCGTTGATCGCGCGCGCGGTGGCGTCCACGTCCAGGTCCTCGTGCAGATAACCGAGGTGGACGCCGTGGTGCAGGTAGCCCGCGGTCAGCTCCGCGGCGGTCTCGTAGAAGTCCAGCACCCGCTCCCGCATCTCGGCGTCGATGCCCGCGGCCTCGAGCAGGAGGAACCGGGCCATCCGCGGGTCGCTGCCGAAGATCTGGGCGAGCGCGTCGCCGATCCTCGCGCTCTGCTTGCGGTATTCGGCCAGGCTGTTGACCGCGTCGGGGGCGTTGTCCGCGGCCAGCGAGGCGACCACCTTCTCGACCAGGTCCGTGATCACGTGGTCGACGATGTCCCGCTTGTTCTGGAAGTAGCGGTAGAAGGTGCCGTGCCCGATGCCCAGCCGCGCGGCGATGTCGGCGATCCCCGTCGCGTGGTAGCCGCGTTCGGCGAAGCAGTCGAACGCGGTCTCCACGATCTCGCGCCGTAGTTCCTGCTTCTTCCGTGCGGCCCTGCTGACCGGGGTCTCCGTCGTCATCCCGCCAGCTTATTGCCCCGGACGTTCAAATGACATACCGTTCCGGAAATGACACGTCATTCCGCGAGAGCGCTGGTGCTCGGGTGCGGCGGGACCTTGGGCTTCGCCTGGACAGCGGCGGTTCTCGACGCGCTGCACACCCGGGCGGGCTGGGACCCGCGTGAGGCGGATGTCCTGGTCGGGACCTCGGCCGGTGCCGAGGCGGTGGCCATGCTCGGGGCGGGGATCCCGGCGAAGGCGATTCTCGGCGCGCTGGCCGGCACGCCCGATGGCGACGCCGTCGTCGCCGCCCACGTCCGGCGGGTGCCGAGCCGGTTCCCGCCGGTGCCGTTCCCGCGGTGGCCCGCGGCGAAGCTGGCCCGGGCCGCGTTGCGCCGGGACGTCGACACGCTCGCCGGTCTCGCGGGACTGCTTCCCCAGGGCAGGGGAGACGCGGGCTGGCTCCGCGAACTCGGGGACGCGCTGGCGCCCGGCGGCTGGGTACCGCATCCCGCGACCTGGCTGATCGCCACGGATCCGGCGGGCGGGCGGGTCGCGCTCGGCGCCACGGGCGCGCCGTCCGCCCGGCTCGGCGAGGCGATCGCCGCGTCCTGGGCGATCCCCGGCTGGTTCCCTCCGTCCGTTGTGGACGGACGTCCGCTGCTCGACGGCGGGACCGTTTCGCCGACCTCGGCCGATCTCCTGCTGGGGCACGACGTCGGCGAGGTCGTGCTGATCGCGCCCATGAGCAGTGAAGGTGGGGCTCCGGCACGCGGGGCGGCCCGGCTGGAACGCCTGCTGCGGACGGCGATGACCAGGCGCGTCGACGACGAGGCGCGGCGGCTGCGCGCGGCGGGCGTCCGGGTGGTCCGGATCGAACCGGGGCCGGCCGATCTCGCCGCCATGGGCGCCAACTTCATGGACGGACGGCGGCGGGAGCACGTGCTCGCCACGGCGTCGAGGACGGCGCCCGGCCTGGTCGCCGACGCTTTCGAACGAGAGGGAGTGCGCGCATGAGCAAGTATCCGGACCTCGACCTCGCCGGGGCGCATGTGGCGATCACCGGTGCGGGGCAGGGCATCGGCCGCGCGACCGCGGAACGGATGGCCGCTCTCGGCGCGCGCGTGTCCATCGGCGACCTCGACTTGGAGGCCGCGAAACGCACCGCCGCCGACATCGGCGGGACGGCGCATCACCTCGACGTCGCCGATCCGGTCTCCTTCGCCGCGTTCCTTAGTGACGCCGAAGAGACGAACGGGCCGCTCGCGGTGCTCGTCAACAACGCCGGGATCATGCCGAACGGCGGGTTCCTCGACCTTCCCGACTCGCTGAACCGGGCGACCATGGAGGTCAACGTCTTCGGCGTCGTCCACGGCATGCGGCTGGCCCTGCCCGGCATGCTGGAGCGCGGCCGCGGGCACATCGTGAACGTCGCGTCGCTGGCCGGGAAGTTCCCCGTCAAGGGACTGGCGATCTACAACGCCAGCAAGTTCGCCGTCGTCGGGCTGACCGCGGCGACCCGGCTGGAGTACGCGCCACACGGCGTGAGTGTCTCCGCCGTGCTGCCGTCGGCGGTGGACACCGCGCTCGCGTCGGGGCTCGACATGCGGCCGATCCCGAAGGTGAAACCGGGCCGGATCGCCGACGCCGTGGTGGATTCCGTCCGCACGCGCGCCGCGGAGATCGCCGTGCCCGGCTACGTCGGCGCTCTCGCCAGTCTCGCCAGTGTGACGCCGGAACCGGCGCTCAACGCCTTCCGCCGCTTGATGCGGGACGACCGGGCCCTGCGCCCCGATTCGCCGGAGCGGGACGGCTACCGCGCCCGCCTCCACCAGGACACCCACCGGGAGGAAAACGCATGAACGCGCAGTACGACGCCGTCGTCGTCGGGGCCGGTTTCGGCGGGATGGGCGCGGCGATCCAGCTCAACCGGCTCGGCTACGGCAACCTGCTCATCCTCGAACGCGAGTCCGACCTCGGCGGCACCTGGCATGTGAACCGCTATCCAGGACTGGCCGTCGACATCCCCTCGGCCACCTACTCGTACTCGTTCGAGCCGAACCCGCACTGGTCGCGTCTTTTCGCGCCGGGCGCGGAACTCAAGCGGTACGCCGAACACGTCGCGGACAAGTACCGGCTCCGGCGCTACATGCGTTTCGGCACCGTCGTCACCGGCGCGGTCTGGGACGAGGCGAACGCGCACTGGACGGTCTCGCGCGCCGACGCCGAGCCGGTCACCGCCAAGTACCTCCTCACCGCGACCGGATTCCTTTCCCAGCCCAAGAAACCGGACATCGCCGGGATCGAGACCTTCGGCGGCAAGGTCATCCACACCACCGCCTGGGACGACGGCTACGACCTCGCGGGCAAACGGGTGGCGGTCATCGGCACCGGCGCGACCGCGGTCCAGCTGATCCCCGAGATCGCGAAGGTCGCGCGGGAACTGAGCGTGTACCAGCGGACCCCGATCTGGGTGAGTCCCAAGCTGGACTTCCCGGTGCCCAAGGCGGTCCGGCGCGCGTTCGCCGCGGTGCCGCTCACCCAGCGGGTCGCCCGCCTGACCGGGACCGCGCTGCTGGAACTGATGATGGTCTCCGGTGTCCTGCACTACAAGCAACTGCCGATCGCGAACCGGCTCGGCAAGATGTGGTGCCAGGCGCACCTCCGCCGCCAGGTGCGGGATCCGGGACTGCGCTCGGACCTGACGCCGCGCTATTCGTTCGGCTGCAAGCGCCCGACGTTCTCCAACGAGTACTACCCGGTCTTCACCAAGGACCACGTGCACCTGGAGACGAAGTCCATCGCGAAGATCGACGAGACCGGGATCGAGACCGCCGGTGGTGCGCGGCGGGACATCGACGTCCTGGTGCTGGCGACCGGCTTCGACCTGTGGGAGGCGAACTTCCCGGCGGTCGAGATCATCGGCCGCGGTGGCCGCGATCTCGGGAAGTGGTGGCGGGAGAACCGCTTCCAGGCCTACGAGGGTGTCGCGATCCCGAAGTTCCCCAACTTCATTTCGCTCAACAGCCCGTATTCCTACTCGGGACTGTCCTATTTCACCACCATCGAGACGCAGATGCGGCATATGGACCGGCTTTTCGGCGCGATGCGGCGGCGGGGCGCGACCGAGTTCGAGGTCACGCAGGAGGCAAACGACGCGTTTCTCGACCGGATGACCGAACGCCTCGGCGACTCGATCTTCACCCTCGGGAACTGCGCTCCGGCGAACAGTTACTACTTCAACCCGCACGGAGAGGCGACGTTGCTCAGGCCGTCGTCCACCCTCAACGCCATCAAGGAGGCGGGGAGCTTCCCCGTCGAGGACTACACCTTCGCCTAGCCGAAGGGGACTTTCCCCGCATGACACGAGGTGAAGGACGCTTTCCCCGCATGCCATGCGGGGAAAGCGTCCTTCAGCTCACTGCCGGCGGAGCCGGAGCGTGACGGCCGCGCCCGCCACGGCGAGGAAGACAGCACCGAGCGCGTACGGCCACCACGGCACGGAGGTGTCGCCGACCGGGGCGGCACCGTAACCGCCGGCGGCACCGCTGCGGTCGTAGGTCGAGCCGGGCAGCTTGTCGCCATAGCGGCTCTGCAGGGCCTCACGGTAGGCGGCGAGCGTCATCTTCTCGCCGGTCTTCGCCACCGAAGATCCATCGAGGACGGTCACCGTGTCCCCGTCGACCGAGTACCAGGCACCGGCCTGCGGTTCGCTCAGGAGGTAGCCCTTGCCGGTCCGCGCCGCGAGACGCTTTTCGACGTCACCCGAGGCGACGTTGTAGACCGACCAGCCCGCCCCTTCGCGCTGCGACCACACGGTCGCCGCGTCGCCGTTGCCGAGGGTGGCGGGAGTGGCGACGTAGGCCAGTTCCGCCGGCACGGCCGAGGTGCCGGCGATGAAGGCCGCGGTCGGCTGGTAGACCGCCACCGGGGTGCGCGGATCGGCCTTGGCGGTCCTGGCCGCGATGGCCGTGTCGGCCTTGGCGGCACCGGGGAACTCCGCTTTGGCGAGCCGCTGCGTGGTCGCGTCACTGGTGACCACTGTGGACACCGCGGCGAGGTCGGCGGCGGTGGGCGCGCCGGCCGGGGCGTCGGCGGCGGAGGCTTGGCCGCCGAGCGCCAAGGACAGTCCGATGGCGAGGATCGTGGCGCTGAGGAAGGTTCGCTTCATGGTTTCAGTCCTTGATCCCGTAGACGGTGTGGGTCCAGGTGAACGAGTTGTTGGACCGGTAGGCGTTGTAGCTCATCTGGTTGTAGCGGGGGCTGGAGCCCCACGGGTCGCCGTAGTAGACCGTCGTCGCGCCATTGGTGTTGTCGTAGCCGTAGAGCACGTGCATGTGGCCGCCGCCGTTGTTCCAGCCGATCCGGGTGCCGATCGGCTGCCGCGCGTCGACCTGGCTCTTGATCGAGGCGAAGCTCAGCGTCTGGCCCGAGGAGCTGTAGGTGCCGACGTTGCTGAACCCGAGCCACCGGAACACGCGCTGCTGATCGCTCAGGTAGCCCTGGTTGTTCGCACAGTCCGAACCGGACTCGTTGTGCGCGACCTGGCAGAACTTCGTCTGGGTGATCGAATGCCCCCACCAGGCGGCGATGGTGTTGCCGCTGGCGTCCCAGCACCAGTTGCTCTTCTGCTGGGCTTGCATGGTGATCGGGATCGTGGTGGCCGCCGTGATCGCGGGCGCCGCGGAGGCGGGCGCCTGGAGGGCGACCATCGCGGCGACACCGGCGCAGGCCGTGGCCAGCCCGCGCCTGAATGAGGTCTTCACCGTCGGAACACTCCTAACTGGATGGTCGAACGCGAAGCACGCGCGGTTGGCTACCCGGAGGGGACAGGTGAGGACTTCGGCTACCCGAATGGGTGGCCGACCGGCGCGGGCAGGGGACTTGCGCTGTGACGATGTGACAGAAGGGCACTGCGAACAGTCTGAGATTCACCCTCGGGGGGGATCCGTGGCAAGGTTCGCGGCAATACCTAAGGGTCCGTATTACCGATGCGGGGATCCGCGCCGCGCAGGTCGGCGTGACCCGATCGAGTTAACGCCGTGACTCCGGTGGTGTGGACCAGCGGAAAGCGTGCGGCCCGTGGTCACTGTTCGTGTTCCCGCCTTTCGGCGGGTGTCCTATCGGTATGGTCCGAGCATGCCGACGCTCGGTGCGGCACCGGTGTTCGTGGCCCGCGACACCGAACTGGCCGAACTGGTGCGCGTCACCTCGAGCCCGCCGTCGGTCGCCGTCGTCGAGGGCGAACCGGGTGTGGGCCGGAGCCGTCTGCTCGAAGAACTGGCCGCACAGCCCGGGATCGCGTCGCGCGTGGTCTGGTCCGCCCGCTGCGGTTCCTTCGCGCGGCCATGCCGGTTGGCTCCCTTGGTCGACGCGTTGCTCGGGAAGAGCGAGGTGGCCGCCGCCCACGCGGCGGGCTTCTCCCCGGTGACCGGCGTCCTGCGGCGGCTGATCCCCGAATGGTCGCCGTGGCTGCCGCCGTTCCCGGAGAACGCGGACGCCGGGACCGTCCGGCAGCAGGAACTCCGTGCCGTGCGAGAAGTCCTGACCGGCTGCGGTCCGGCGGTCCTGATGCTCGACGACGTCCACTCCGCCGACGACGACACGTGGGAGTTCCTGCGCGGTCTCGCGGCGTCACCGGCGGCGGCGCTGAGCGTGGTGGTCAGTTCGGTGGCTTGCAGCGCGCGGCGATTCCCGCCGATGCCGGAGACCGCCGCGTATCTGTCGCTTCCGGCGTTCACCGCCGTCCAGGTGCGGACCCTGCTGGACGCGACGTTCGGCCGCTGCGCGCCGGATTTCGCCGAGGCGGCGCACCGGCGGACGTCCGGGATCGCCGTCGACCTGACCGCGCTGGTGCAGAGCGTCGGTGATACGGCGGAGTCGCTTTCGGCGGACAGGCTGGCGTCGGCGGCCGCACCGCCGATCGTGCGCAGCAGGGTCGCCGGACTGATGACGGCGATCGGCCCGGCCGCGCGCGACGTCGTCCGCGCGGCCGCGGTGCTGGGATCGTCCGCCGGGGAAGCGGATCTGGGCGCGGTGGCGGCATCGCCGTCCGGGGATACCTCCGGCGCCGTCACCGAAGCCGTGGAAGCGGGACTGCTGCGGGATCTCGGCCGCGGCCGGTACGTCTCGGGGAGCCCGCTGATCGCCGAAGCGGTCTACGCGTTGCTTCCCGGCCCTCAGCGGTGCGCGATGCACGGCCGCGCCGCCGCCCGGCTCGCCTCCGGCGCCGAACCCTTCGCGTCGCTGATCGCCCGCCACGCGCGGCTGGCAGGCGATCTCGGCGCGTGGACACAGTGGACCGGGGTCGCCGTCGACAACGCCATCGAAGACGGCCGGACCGAGGAAGCGAGCCGTCTGCTCGAAGCGGCTTTGCGGGACGCGGACCTGCCGAGGACCGCGCGCGAGTCGTTCGCCGTCCGGCTCGGCAGGGAACTGCCGCGGAGCATCGCCCACGCCGGCACGGTCCGGCTGCTGCGGAAGATCCTGCGCGAATGGCCGCTGAGCAAGGCCGCGCGCGGCGAGATCCGGGTCCACCTCGGTCAGGTGCTGATCAACCAGGTGGGCAAGGTCGAAGCGGGCAGGCTCGAGATCGAGCTGGGCGCGGCCGACCTCGGCAGGCGGCAGGCGCTGCTCGCCAGGGGGCTGGTCACCCTGGCGCTGCCGCATATCGGGACGGTTCCGGTGGAGGAGAACTTCCGCTGGCTCGACGAGGCCGAACGGGCGAGCAAGGGGGAACCCGACGCCGGGGTGCTCGCCGCGATCGCCGCCAACCGGCTTTCGGCGCGGATGCAGGTCGGCGATCCCGAGGCCTGGCAAGACATCGCCGACCTGCCGCGGGCATCGGAGTCGGCCGAGGTCTGCCGTCAGGTGGCGCGCACCTACATCAACCTCGCCGACGCGGTGGCGTGGAACGGGCACTACCCGGTCGCGCGGGTCTACCTCGTGACCGCGCGGCGGCTGATCCGCGACGATCACCAGCCCTACCTCGACGCGCTGGCCGACGGCACGGAACTACGCCTGGATCTCGCGATGGGGGAGTGGTCGAGCGTCGCCGAGAAGGCGCGGGCGATGCTGACCCGGGTCGACAAGGACAGCTCGCTCGCCGCCGAGCCGCTGCTCGTGCTCGGCTGGTACGAATACGGGCAGCACCGGCCGATGGCGGCGCTGCGCAGCTTCGACGCGGCGTTCGCGCTCTCCGCCGGCAGCGTCCCGATCCAGGCGTCGGCGTACGCGGGCCGCGTCGCGGTCCACCAGGCGGGCAAGGATCTGCAAGCCGCCCGGCGCCTGGCCGAGTACGGCCTGGAGACCGTGCGCCGCAAGAACAACTGGGTCTGGGCGGCCGAACTGATGCCGTTCGCCGTGCGCACCATGCTCGGGCTGGGCCAGCACGTCGAGGCGAGAGAACTGCTCGCGGAGTACCGGCAGGGCATCGACGGCAAGGACACGCCGGTCGCCAACGCGGCGGCGTTGTTGTGCCGGGGCATGCTCACCCAAGCCCGCGGCGAGACGCTCGCCGCCGGTGACCTGCTGCTCGGTGCCGCGCAGGCCTATCACGCGCTGCCGTTCCCGTATTTCGCCGCCTACGCCGACGAACTCGCGGCCGGTTGCTTCCTCGAAGCCGGGGAGCGGGAACGCGCCGTCGCTTCCTTCACCACCGCGGAGACGGCGTACGCGGGCCTCGGCGCCGCCGTGGACGCGCTGCGCTGCCGACGGTCACTGCGCCGCTGTGATCCGGAGATGCCCCGGCGGGGCCGCAAGGGGTACGGCGAAACGCTGTCGCCGAGGGAGCTCGAGGTGGCCCGGCTCGCCGCCCAGAACCTCACCAACCGGGAGATCGGCGAGCGGCTCTTCCTGTCCCCGCGGACTGTCGAGATCCACGTCGGGCGCGCGCTGCGCAAACTGGGACTGCCCTCGCGCACGGTCCTGACCGAAGACCTGCTCCGCGACGCGACCGGTGAAGGTTCCAAAACGGCCTGACCGATTTCGGCCTCGCTGTCTCCTCTGGCCCCGGGACCCCGGCGAGCCCGAGGTGAAGGGGACTTTCCCCGCATGTGATGCGGGGAAAGCCTCCTTCGCGCCTTCCCCCAAGTACGTGAAGGACCCCTTCACTGCGTTAGACGCAATGAAGGGGTCCTTCACGTAGTTCAGGCGACCACCCACCCCCACCCTGACCGCTTCCGGCCACGCCCCGAACTGTGTCTTGACTTCAACTAAGCCCACCCTTAGTTTCCCCCTATAACTTTCCATGCGAAGGGGTGAGATGCCGAAGATCGGTGGTCGTCCGGCCAGGATCGGGACGGACGACATCCTGCGGGCCGGGCGCGAGCTCGGGATGCGCGGGCTGAGTGTCAAGGCGGTCGCGGTCCGGCTGGGGGTGACCGCGACCGCCCTCTACCGGCACGTCGACGGGCGCTGGGGGCTCGAGCGGCTGGTCGGGGAGAGCATTCTGGCCGAGTTGCGGCTCCGGGACGATCCCCGGCACGGCCTCGAACAACACCTGCTGTCCTTTGCCCTGCAGATGCGGGCCTTCGCACTGGAGCATCCGGGCCTGGTCACCTACCTGCAGCTGCTGTTCCCGCGCGGTGACGGCGGCCGGCGCCTGCTGAACGACGAGGTCGACGCCCTAGTCCGCCGGGGTTACGAGCCCGGCGCGGCGATCGTGCTCAGTGGCGCCGTCGCGTCGCTGACCATCGCGATGACCGCGTCCGAGGAGCACAGCATGGCAGCCGAGGAGACCGACGGCGACGGGCTGGACCGTGAGCGGCAGGCGGTCCGCGACCGGTTGTCGCGCGACGACCGGCTCGCCGAGCCGTCCGCCGCGTTGCCGGAGGTTCCGAGGCCCGAGTACGTGCGGCTGGTGCTGACAGCGTCGATTCGCGGGTTGATCGGGTCCTGTCCGCCGGGCAGGCCGGTCGTGGAGATGGTGGCCGATCTGGCGGCCACCGGGGAGGGTTTGTGATGGCGCGCGGGTTCCAAGGCGCGGTGATGCGGGGTTTCGGTGCGAGAGACCACAAAGCGACCGTCGTCGAGAGAGTGGAAATTACGCCGAGGTTCGTGCGGATCCGGTTCGTCTCGCCGACGTTGTTCGAGGACGTCGTCGTGGAGCCGACGGCCTGGCTCCGGTTCTGGTTCCCGGACCCGGAAGGCGGGCCGACGGAGTTCCAGCGCGCGTACACGCTCACCGAAGCCGACCCGGAGACCGGCACGTTCGCGGTCGACGTCGTCCTGCACGAGCCCGCCGGTCCCGCCTCGCGGTGGCTGGGTGAAGCGCGGCCGGGTGCGACGGTTCCGGTGATGTCCTTGGGTTCCACCTCTTTCGCGGTCCCCGCCGAACCTCCCGCCGGCTACCTGCTCATCGGCGACTCCGCCTCGATCCCCGCGATCAACGCGATCCTCGAGGTGGTCCCGGCCGACCTCCCGATCGAGTTGTACCTCGAAGAGCACGACGAGACCGACCGGCTGATCCCGCTGGGCGACCACGCGCGGCTGGCCGTGCACTGGGTGCCGCGCGGGGACGCGACCTCGCTGGCCGCGGCGATCGGGACGCGCGACTGGTCGGACTGGCAGGCGTGGCTGGCGACCGAAGCCGGTTCGTTCAAACATCTCAAGACCCGGTTGCGGGAGACGTTCGGCTTCCCCAAGTCCGAGGTGCACGGCCGGGCGTACTGGTACTACGGCCGCGCCATGGGTGCTTTCCGCGGTGAGAAGGAAGAACCGGCCGCCGAAGCCCCGAAGCCCGTCGAGAAGGCCCCCAAGGGGGCTTGGCGGGCACAGGCCGCCGGACGGCTGCTGGCGCCGGTGCGGCGGACGCTGATCTTCGCCGGGGTCCTGCAGGCCGTCGTGACGCTGATCCGGCTCGCGCCGTTCGTGTTGCTGGTGGAACTGGTCCGGCGGCTGCTCGCGGGAGGCGAATCGCTGTGGGCGATCGGCGTCTCGGCGCTGGTGCTGCTCGGCGCGGGAACCTTGCTCGAATCGGCGGTCGTGCTCTGGCTGCACGCGGCCGACGCGCGATTCGCCCGAGATCTGCGGCAGCGGTTGCTGGGCAAACTCGCGAGGCTGCCGCTGGGCTGGTTCACCGCCCGCGGTTCGGGCGCGGTCGCGAAACTCGTGCAGGGCGACACACTCTCGCTCCACTACCTGGTCACGCACGCCGTTCCCGACGCGGTGGCGGCCGTCGTGGCACCGGTCGCGGTGCTGGCCTACCTCTTCGTGGTGGACTGGCGGCTCGCCCTCGTCCTGCTCGTCCCGATCCTCGTCTACCTCGTCACCACCTCGATCATGGTCGTCCAATCGGGACCCAAGACCGGCCAGGCGATGCGCTGGGCGGAACGGATGGCAGGGGAGGCGGGCGCGTATCTGGAAGGGCAGCCGGTGATCCGGGTGTTCGGCGGTGCCGCGGCGTCGTCGTTCCGGCGGCGGCTCGACGAGTACATCGGCTTCCTCGGCGACTGGCAGCGGCCGTTCACCGGCAAGAAGACCATGCTCGACTTCGCCACCCGGCCCGCCACGTTCCTGCTCCTGATCATCGGCGCCGGCACGCTGATGGTCACCGGCGGCGGCCTGGAGCCGGTGACGCTGATCCCGTTCCTCCTGCTGGGCACCACCTTCGGCGCTCGGTTGCTGGGTATCGGCTACGGCCTCGGCGGCGTCCGCGAGGGAATGCTCGCCGCGCGCCGGATCCAGGTCGTCCTCGACGAACCGGAACTGTCCACAGTGGAGCTCAAAGATCGGGACGGTGCCGAGCCGGGCACGGTGGAACTGGACAGGGTGGGCTTCGCGTACCGCACCGGTGTTCCCGTTCTGGAGGACGTCTCCCTGACCTTGCGTCCCGGCACGGTGACCGCGCTGGTCGGCCCGTCGGGAGCCGGGAAGTCGACCCTCGCCGCCTTGGTCGCGAGGTTCCACGACGTGACCGAAGGGGCGATCCGCGTCGGCGGCCGGGACGTCCGCTCGTTCGCCGCCGACGAACTCTACGGCCGGGTGGGATTCGTGCTGCAGGATCCGCAACTCGTCCAGGGGACCGTGCGGGAGAACATCGCGCTCGCCGTTCCCGGCGCCACCGAAGACCAGGTCGTCGCCGCGGCTCGTGACGCGCAGATCCACGAGCGGATCCTGCGGCTGCCGCAGGGGTACGACACCGTCCTCGGCGCCGGTTCCCAGCTGTCCGGCGGGGAACGCCAGCGGGTCGCCATCGCCCGCGCGATCCTCGCCGACGCCCCCGTCCTCGTCCTCGACGAGGCGACCGCCTTCGCCGATCCCGAGTCGGAGTACCTCGTGCAACAAGCACTCGACCGGCTCACCGAGGGCCGGACCGTCCTGGTCATCGCCCATCGCCTGCACACCGTCACCGGCGCCGACCGGATCGTGGTCCTCGACCGCGGGGAGATCGCCGAAAGCGGGACCCACGACGAACTGCTGGCTTCGGGCGGGCGCTACACCCGCCTGTGGCAGGCCGGAGCGGGCGCGGGGGTGACCGCGTGATCCGCACCCTGCTGGGCCTGATCCCCGGGACGCGACGCCGGACGTTCCGGCGCTACCTCGTGCTCGCCGTGTTCTCGGTGCTGCTGCGCGCCGTCGGTGTCGTTCTGCTCGTGCCGCTGGTGGGCGCCCTGTTCGGCGCCGACGCCGCGGAAGCACTGCCCTGGCTGGGCGCGCTCGCCGCCGTCACCGCGGCGGGCTGGGCGGTCGACGCCGTCGTGGGACGGCTCGGCTTCGAACTCGGTTTCGGGGTGCTGGACCACGCCCAGCACGATGTCGCCGAGCATCTGACGAACGTCCGGCTGTCCTGGTTGGACAGTGCCAACACCCAGACCGCCCGCCAGGCCATCGCCGCGACCGGTCCTGACCTCGTCGGCTTGGTCGGCTATCTGCTCACCCCGCTCATCGGCGCGGTCCTGCTGCCGATCGCGATCGCGCTGGCCCTGCTGGCGATCGCCTGGCCGCTCGGGCTCGCCGCGCTGGCCGGGGTCCCGGTGCTGCTGGGCGCGTTGTGGGCGACCGGCCGGATCACCCGCCGTGCCGACCGGGCGGCGGCCGAAGCGAACACCGTGCTCACCGAGCGGATCGTCGAGTTCGCCCGCACGCAACAGACGTTGCGCGCGGCCCGTCGCGTGGAGCCCGCGCGCAGTCACGCCGGTGCCGCGCTCGCCGCGCACCACGGCGCGACGGTCCGGCTGCTGCGCCTGCAGATCCCGGGTCAGGTGCTGTTCGGCATCGCCGGTCAGCTGGCGCTGGTCCTGCTCGCCGGGACGACTGTTCTCCTTGCCACTCAAGGAGAACTGGGCGTGCCCGAGGCGATCGCGCTGATCGTCGTGCTCGCCCGGTACCTGGAACCGTTCACCGCGCTCGGTGATCTCGCTCCCGGCATCGAGACCGCCACCACCACGCTCGGCCGCATCCGCACCGTGCTCACCGCGCCCGTGGCCCCGGCGGGCGAGGCCGTCGCGCCGGGGAAGGAGGCGCCGCGGATCCGGTTCGAGGACGTCGGTTTCCGTTATTCGCCAGGCACCGAAGACGTTCTGGAGAACTTCGCCCTCACCCTCGAACCGGGGACGACGACCGCGATCGTCGGGCCGTCCGGTTCGGGCAAGAGCACCGTCCTCGCGTTGCTCGCCGGCCTGCACCAGCCCACCGGCGGACGGGTGCTCGTCGGCGGGACGGATCTCGCCGAACTGTCCGCGGCCGACCGGCGGGAGCTGGTCACCGTCGTCTTCCAGCAGCCGTACCTGTTCGACGGTTCGGTGCGCGACAACGTCCTCGCCGGGGATCCCTCGGCGACGGAGGAAAGGGTCGCCGAGGTCGTCGAGCTCGCCAGGGTCGGCGAACTGCTGGCGCACACGGCCGTCGGCGAGGCGGGCGGCGCGCTCTCCGGCGGTGAGCGGCAGCGGGTGTCCATCGCCCGCGCGCTGCTCAAACCGGCGCCCGTGCTGCTGGTCGACGAGGCCACCAGCGCGCTGGACACCGAGAACGAGGACGCCGTCGTCCGGTCTCTCAGCGCCGATCCCGTGCCGCGGACCCGGGTGATCGTCACCCATCGGATCGCCGGGATCCGGCACGCCGACCGGGTCCTTTTCCTGGAGGGCGGGAAGATCACCGAAGACGGCACCGTCGAGGAACTCCTCGCGAGGCAAGGCCGGTTCGCCGAGTTCTGGCGGCGGCAGATCGACGCCACCGGCTGGAGGATCACCGCACGATGAGCCACACCCAAGGCGAGCCGGACTGGGTCGTCACCCGTGACGGCAGACGGCTGCACGCGATGGTGCTGCCGGGACCCGCCGGAGTCACCGGGCCGACGGTCGTGTTCGAAGCCGGAGCGGCGGCCACCCGGTCGTCCTGGGCGGCGGTCCAGCCGGAGGTCGCCCGGTCCGCCCGCGCGATCGTCTACGACCGGTCCGGGCTCGGCCGCAGCGCCCCCGACCCCGGCGGCCGGACGCTGCGCCGGATGGCCGACGACCTCAACGACGTCCTCGACCACTTCGGCCCGGGACCGTACGTCCTCGCCGGGCACAGCGCCGGCGGGCCGATCGTGCGGCAGGCCGCCGCCCGCCGCCCGGAGCGGATCGCCGGTCTGGTGCTGGTCGATCCGACCGACGAGGCGGCGGACGTGCTCTTCGGCCGCGCCTTCCGCACCGGTGAACGCGTGATGATCGGGCTGGGTACCGTGCTCGCGCGGCTGGGTCTGCTCAAGGTCGTCTTCCGCGGCCTGCTGCGGGACATCCCCGACGACGTCCGCCGCGACCTCGAACGTGAGGCGTTCACCGCCGCGACGATGCGGACCCACCGGGAGCAGGCCCGCACCTTCCTCGACGAACTGGCGGTCTGGCGGCACGATCCGCCGGTGCTCGCGGACATCCCGGTCACCGTCGTCTCCGGCGGGCTCGGCGGGGACGGGATGTCCGCGGGGGTGCGGGCGCGGGCGAACGCGTCCCACGCCCACCGGGTGGCTGCCTCGCCCGGCGGGCGGCACGTGATCGCAGAGCGGTCCGGTCACTACATCCCGAAGACCGAGCCCGAGGTGATCGCCCGCGAGATCGTCAGGATGCTGTGAGAGCCCGACGGAGTTCTTCGTAGGTCGGCGCGAGCGTCCGGAGCGTCTCGGCGGCACGCCCGTCGTCCTCGGTGACGAGGTCGTACCGGCTGCATGCCGAAAGGACTGCCGGTCACGGTTTCGAGCACGTCCACCGGAGGTGTCTCGGAGCCGAGCATCAGCGCGAGGGAATTCGCGTAGCACTAGGGCCCGGAGCCACGATAAGGAAAGTCGATCACGTGTTCGACCACGGCAGTTTTCGCGCTCAAACGCCACTCCCGAGGATTTCAGTCCGTTGTGGACGATTGCCCGGGTTTCATCACCCGTCCGGGGGTTTCGAGGCCACTCAACGGGTTCTATCCAGGGGACACCGCCGATCCCGGTTGCCGTCGATGATCTTCGCGACACAGGATGACCTTCGATCGGGCTCGCTGTCCCCATCCTCCTGACCTGGGTCGATGGAAGCGAGGGGTGAGGCGGAGGCGGCATGGCGGAACGGCGTGGGCGAAATCGGTGGCGCCGGGGCATAGCGCTGCTCGCGGTGGTCGCCGTGGCCCTGCTGATGGGTGCCCCGCTGCCCGCGAGTGCCCAGACACAGCCGCGCGGAGCGGGCACCGAGCGGCCGATCGGGCCGGAGCCGGTGTACAACGGGCTGGCCCACGGTGGGGTCACGATGGCCGCCAACTCGGTGGTCCAATGCGGTATCGGCGTCGTTTGCGACGCCTCCGCGAGCAACGCGAGCCCGGTGTCGTGGATCAAGACCGATCCGGCCGCGCCCGGTAACACCGCCTCCGCCGCGAACCTGAGGGTGCCGGCCGGGGCGAAGGTGCTCAACGCCCGGTTGTACTGGCAGTTCAACCCGGTCGCTTCCGCCGGCACTTCCGGCGACGGGAACAAGGGCAACCAGGTCTCGGTGAAGAGCCCCGGTTCGAACACCTACCAGCGGATCACCGCCGACACCTACGACTGGTTCCCCGCCCTCACGACGGGCGGCTTCCCGACCTTGTACGCCTACGGCGGCGCCGCCGATGTCACGAACCTCGTCACCAACGCCGGGGCGGGGCAGTACACGGTCGCAGACATCCAGGCCTGTCAGGGCCAGTCGGTCAGCAGTACCAACCTCGGCTGCTGGGGCGGCTGGTCGCTGGTGGTGGCCTACGAGCTGCCCAGCGAACCGCTGCGCTACCTGCAGGTGTGGGACGGCTTGCAGCGCGTCGCCGGCGGCACCACCCCGAGCTCGGCGACCATCGCGCTGGGCGGCATCAAGGCGCCCACCTCCCGTCAGCCCAACGTCGAACTCGGCATCGTCGCGGGCGACGGTGACGCGCCCATCGCCGGTGACTACCTCCAGGTGGGTCCGAACGCCTCCAGCCTCCAGACCATCTCCATGCCGTCCCCGTCCGGTGTGTCGACCGACAACGCGTTCAGCAGCCGGATCGACCGTGTCGCGGCGAACGGCTCGGGCACCAACGTCACCACGCGCGATCCGAATCCGGTGAACAACGTCGGCTACGACTCCCGCAGCGTCGACATCACCGGCAAGGTCCCCGCCGGGACCACCGCGCTCCAGGTGAAGATCGGCACCGTCGGCGACGCGCTGTACCCGCAGGTGGTCTGGCTGGTCACCGACGCGCTCGAACCGGATCTGCAGATCACCAAGGCCAACGACCCGGTCGGCAACACCAACGACAGTCCGCCCGGGTACGTCACCAAGGGCGGTGACGTCACCTACACCTTCGACGTCACCAACAAGCATGCCGACGGCAGCGTCACCGACCTCGACACCGCGACGAACATCGTCCTCACCGACACCTTGCCCAGTGGCGTCACGTTCGTGGCCGGGTCCAATCCGGACTGTTCGGCCACCGGGCAGGTGGTCACCTGCCGGGTGCGGAATCTGGCGGCCGGGCAGTCGCAGAAGGTCGCCTTCAAGGTCAAGGTCGGCGCCACGGTGCCGGACGGCACGAAGCTCGACAACACCGGCAAGCTGACCTTCCGCGGCGAGGACACCGGCCGCCCGCAGGAACGCACCTCGAACACGGTGCGGAACACGGTCGCCTCACCGGGATACCAGCTCACGAAGTCGGTCGACCTCGCCGAGGCGATTCCAGGGGATACCTTGACCTACAAGGTGACCTTGCGGAACACCGGCGTGATCCCGGTGCCCGCGCTCACCGTGCGGGACACGCTCCCGCCGGGCACGACCCACGTGTCGTCCGATCCCACGAAGGGCACGGCGTCCGGCACGGGGCCGATCGACTGGGCCGTGAACGGCCTCGCGGTCGGGGAAACCGCGACGCTGACCGTGCGCGTGAAGGTCGAAGAAGCCGCCATCGGCAAGGAACTGGTGAACCGCGCGACCGTCCCGATCGGACCGCCGCCGGTCGTCCCGCCGGACAACCGCTGCCCGGACGATCCCGCGGCGGCCTGTGCGAAGACCAAGGTGCCCCCGCCGTCGTACACGGTGACGAAGACCGTCGACAAGGAGTCCGCCAACCCCGGTGACACCGTGCGCTACACGGTCAACGTCGCCAACACCGGACGGGTGACCGCGGCGGGCCTCAAGGTCGTCGACGACCTGACCGGGTTGCTGGACGACGCGGTCTACCAGAACGACGCCACCGCGTCGCCCGGCTCGGTGTCCTATGCGGAGCCGAAGCTGACCTGGACCGGGACGCTCGCCGCGGGGACGAGCGCGGCGTTCACCTACACGGTGAAGGTGAAGAACCCGAACACCGGGGACAACCGGCTCAAGAACGTGGTGACGTCGGAGACTCCGGGCGGTAACTGTCCGCCGGGTTCGACGGATCCGAAGTGCGGTACGACGACGCCGGTTTCGGGCCTGCTCATCGAGAAGGCCGTGGACAAGCAGTCGGCGAATCCGGGCGATGTCGTGAAGTACACGGTGACCGTCCGGAACACCGGGCAGGCGAAGCTCACGGGCGCGACGTTCACCGACGATCTGACGCAGGTGCTCGACGATGCCGGCTACCAGAATGATGGTGCCGCGACGATCGGCACGGTGTCCTTCGCTTCACCGAAACTGACGTGGACGGGCGACCTCGGTGTCGGTGAAACCTCCACGGTGACGTACACGGTGAAGGTGAAGAACCCGAACACCGGGGACAATCAGCTCAAGAACGTGGTGACGTCGGAGACTCCGGGCGGTAACTGTCCGCCGGGTTCGACGGATCCGAAGTGCGGTACGACGACGCCGGTTTCCGGTTTGCTCATCGAGAAGACGGTCGACAAGCAGTCGGCGAACCCCGGTGACGTGGTCAAGTACACGGTGACCGTGCGGAACACCGGCCAGACCAAGGTTTCCGGTGCGACGTTCAGCGATGATCTGACGCAGGTCCTCGACGACGCGGATTACCAGAATGACGGCGCGGCGACGATCGGTGCGGTGTCGTTCGCATCGCCGAAGCTGACCTGGACCGGTGACCTGGACATCGGGCAGACGTCGACCGTCACTTACACGGTGAAGGTCAAGAACCCGAACCCAGGCGACAAGAAGCTGTCCAATGTGGTCACTTCCGATACGCCGGGTGGCAACTGCCCGCCGGGATCCACGGACCCGAAGTGCGGTACGACGACTCCGGTGTCGGGGTTGAAGATCGAGAAGGCTGTCGACAAGCAGTCGGCGAACCCGGGTGACGTCGTGAAGTACACGGTCACGGTCACGAACACCGGGCAGACGAAGTTGACCGGTGCGACGTTCACCGATGATCTGACCCAGGTGCTCGACGATGCCGGGTATCAGAACGATGGTGCGGCGACGATCGGTGCGGTTTCCTTTGCTTCGCCGAAGTTGACGTGGACGGGCGATCTCGACATCGGCCAGGCGTCCACAGTTACCTACACGGTGAAGGTGAAGAGCCCGAACCCCGGTGACAACCTGCTGAAGAACGTGGTGACCTCGGAGACTCCGGGTGGGAACTGTCCGCCTGGATCCACGGATCCGAAGTGTGGCACCACCACTCCGGTGTCGGGCTTCATGATCGAGAAGGCTGTCGACAAGCAGTCGGCGAACCCGGGCGATGTCGTGAAGTACACGGTCACGGTCACGAATACCGGGCAGACGAAGTTGACCGGTGCGACCTTCGCCGACGATCTGGCTCAGGTTCTCGACGACGCGGACTATCAGAACGATGGCGCCGCGACGATCGGTGCCGTGTCCTACGCGGCACCGAAGCTGACGTGGACGGGCGACCTCGAAATTGGGGGGATCTCGACCGTCACTTACACCGTGAAGGTCAAGAGCCCTGTCCCTGGCGACAAGAAGCTCGTCAACACGATCACTTCCGAGACTCCGGGTGGGAACTGTCCGCCGGGTTCGACGGATCCGAAGTGCGGTACGACGACTCCGGTGTCGGGTCTGCTCATCGAGAAGGCCGTGGACAAGCAGTCGGCGAATCCGGGCGATGTCGTGAAGTACACGGTCACGGTCACGAATACCGGGCAGACGAAGTTGACCGGCGCGACCTTCACGGACGATCTGACGCAGGTCCTCGACGACGCGGATTACCAGAACGACGGAGCCGCGACCATCGGTGCGGTTTCCTTTGCCTCGCCGAAGTTGACCTGGACGGGCGACCTCGACATCGGAGGCACCTCCACGGTCACCTACACCGTCAAGGTCAAGAGCCCCAACACCGGCGACAACCTGCTCAAGAACGTGGTCACCTCGGACACGCCGGGTGGCAACTGTCCGCCGGGTTCGACGGATCCGAAGTGCGGCACCACCACTCCGGTGTCAGGAGTGAAGATCGAGAAGGCGGTCGACAAGCAGGCCGCGAACCCTGGTGATGTCGTGAAGTACACGGTCACGGTCACCAACACCGGGCAGACGAAGTTGACCGGTGCGACGTTCACCGATGACCTGACTCAGGTCCTTGATGACGCGGATTACCAGAGCGATGGTGCGGCGACGATCGGTGCGGTTTCCTACGCGGCACCGAAGCTGACGTGGACCGGTGATCTCGACATCGGCCAGGCGTCCACGGTGACGTACACGGTGAAGGTCAAGAACCCGAACCCCGGTGACAAGCGTCTGTCCAATGTGGTCACCTCGGACATGCCGGGTGGGAACTGTCCGCCGGGATCCGCGGATCCGAAGTGCGGTACGACCACTCCGGTGTCAGGCCTCATGATCGAGAAGGCTGTCGACAAGCAGTCGGCGAACCCCGGTGACGTGGTGAAGTACACGGTCACGGTCACCAACATCGGGCAGACCAAGCTCACGGGTGCGACCTTCGCGGACGACCTGACTCAGGTCCTTGATGACGCGGATTACCAGAGCGATGGTGCGGCGACGATCGGTGCGGTTTCCTACGCGGCACCGAAGCTGACGTGGACCGGTGATCTCGAGATCGGTCAGGCGTCCACGGTGACGTACACGGTGAAGGTCAAGAACCCGAACACCGGGGACAACCAGCTCAGGAACGCGGTGTCGTCGGAGACTCCGGGTGGGAACTGTCCGCCGGGTTCGACGGATCCGAAGTGTGGCACCACCACTCCGGTGTCGGGCTTCAAGATCGAGAAGGCTGTCGACAAGCAGTCGGCGAACCCGGGCGATGTCGTGAAGTACACCGTCACGGTCACCAACACCGGGCAGACGAAGCTGACCGGTGCGACTTTCGCCGACGATCTGGCTCAGGTTCTCGACGACGCGGACTATCAGAACGATGGTGCCGCGACGATCGGCGCGGTGACCTTCGCGTCGCCCAAGCTGACCTGGACCGGTGACCTTGACGTGGGCGAGGCGTCCACGGTGACGTACACGGTGAAGGTCAAGAGCCCGAACACCGGCGACAACCAGCTCAAGAACGCGGTGTCTTCGGAGACGCCGGGCGGGAACTGTCCGCCGGGATCCACGGATCCGAAGTGCGGTACGACCACTCCGGTGTCGGGCCTGCTCATCGAGAAGGCCGTGGACAAGCAGTCGGCGAATCCGGGCGATGTCGTGAAGTACACGGTGACCGTCCGGAACACCGGGCAGACCAAGCTCGCGGGTGCGACCTTCACGGACGATCTGGCTCAGGTCCTCGACGACGCGGATTACCAGAACGATGGTGCCGCGACGATCGGTGCGGTGACCTTCGCATCGCCGAAGCTGACCTGGACCGGCGACCTCGAGATCGGCGAGACCTCGACGGTCACCTACACGGTCAAGGTCAAGAGCCCTGCTCCTGGCGACAAGAAGCTCATCAACACGATCACTTCCGAGACGCCGGGCGGGAACTGCCCGCCGGGATCCACGGATCCGAAGTGCGGCACCACCACTCCGGTGTCGGGCCTACTCATCGAGAAGGCTGTCGACAAGCAGTCCGCGAACCCTGGTGATGTCGTGAAGTACACGGTCACCGTCACGAACACCGGCCAGACCAAACTGACCGGTGCGACCTTCACGGACGATCTGACCCAGGTGCTCGACGACGCGGACTACCAGAACGACGGTGCCGCGACGATCGGCGCCGTGTCGTTCGCATCGCCGAAGCTGACCTGGACCGGTGACCTCGGCGTCGGTGACACGGCCAAGGTGACGTACACGGTCAAGGTCAAGAACCCGAACATCGGTGACAACCGGCTCAAGAACGCGGTGTCGTCGGAGACGCCGGGCGGCAACTGCCCACCGGGGTCCACGGATCCGGCCTGTGGCACGGAGACGCCGGTTTCGGGGCTGGAGATCGAGAAGACCGTCGACAAGCAGTCGGCGAATCCCGGTGACGTGGTCAAGTACACGGTGACCGTCCGGAACACCGGCCAGACCAAGATCTCCGGTGCGACGTTCACCGACGACCTGACCAAGGTCCTCGACGACGCCGACTACCAGGACGACGGCTCGGCGACGATCGGCGCGGTGTCCTACGCCGAGCCCGAACTGACGTGGACCGGTGATCTCGGCATCGGCGACACGGCCACGGTGACGTACTCGGTCAAGGTGAAGAACCCCGGTGACGGCGACAAGAAGCTCGTCAACGGCGTCACCTCGGACACGCCGGGTGGCAACTGCCCGCCGGGTTCGACCGATCCGAAGTGCGGTACGACCACGCCGATCTCCGGCCTGCTGATCAAGAAGACGGCCGACAAGAAGCAGGTCGATCCGGGTGACACGGTGAAGTACACGATCACCGTCACCAACACCGGGCAGACCAAACAGGACGGTGCCACCTTCACCGACGACATGACCGAGGTCCTCGACGACGCCGACTACCAGAACGACGGCGCCGCGACCATCGGCGGCGTCTCGTACGCGGCACCGAAACTGACGTGGACCGGTTCGCTCGACATCGGGCAGACCTCGACCATCACCTACACGGTCAAGATCAAGAACCCGGACACCGGCGACAAGAAGCTGTCCAATGTGGTCACTTCGGACACGCCGGGCAACAACTGCCCGCCGGGATCGAACGACCCGAACTGCGTCGCGGACGTGCCGTCCCGCGAACTGTCGGTGAAGAAGACCTCGGACAAGCAGACCGCGAACCCGGGCGACGTCGTCACCTACACCGTCACGGTGGCCAACACCGGCAAGGTCGACCTGGTCGGCGAAGACGCCGCACGGGTCACGGACGACCTATCCGAGGTGCTCGACGACGCCGACTACCGGAACGACGCCACGTCGGCGCCGGTCGCCGGGGTGTTCACCTTCACCGCGCCGAACCTGGTGTGGGCCGGTGATCTCCCGGTGGGGGCGTCGACCACGCTGAAGTACTCGGTGAAGGTGAAGAACCCGGTCACGGGTGACCACGAACTGCGGAACACCGTCAGCACCAACACGCCGGGCACCTGCCCGCCGCAGTCCGGCGACCCGGCCTGTTCGACCAGCACCCCGGTGCCCGGCATCTCACTGGAGAAGAAGGCGGACAAGGCCACGGCGAACCCGGGCGACGTCGTCAAGTACACGGTGACGGTGCGCAACACCGGCAAGACGAAGCTGGCCGGCGCCACGTTCACCGACGACCTCGGCCAGGTCCTCGACGACGCCGTGTTCCAAAAGGACGGTGCGGCGACGATCGGTTCGGTGACCTACGAGGAACCGAAGCTGACCTGGACCGGTGATCTGGAGATCGGGCAGACGGCGACGGTCACCTACAGCGTCAAGGTGACCAAGACCGGCGGCGACGGCAAGCTGACCAACGCCATCGTGACCGACACCCCCGGTGGCAACTGCCCGCCGGGCAGCAAGGATCCGAAGTGCGGCACGACGACGCCGTTGTCCAGCTTGAAGATCAAGAAGACGGTCGACAAGACGGAGGCGAAGCCGGGCGAGGTCGTCACGTACACCGTCACGGTGGAGAACACCGGACAGGCCACAGTGGACGACGCGAAGTTCACCGACGACCTGACCCAGGTGCTCGACGACGCCACCTTCGACGGCACCGCGAAGGCCAGTACGGGAACGGTGACCTATTCCGCGCCGAAGCTCACCTGGAAGGGCGAGCTGAAGCCGGGGGAGAAGGCGACCGTCACCTACGCCGTCACCCTGCGGAAGCCGGCGACCGGTGACCACCGGCTCCGCAACGTGGTCACCTCCGACACCCCGGGCGGCAACTGCCCGCCGGGCTCGGCGAACCCCGACTGCGGTACCGACACCCGGGTGCCGCCGACACCGCCGACACCGCAGCCGCCGGACAAGCCGACCCCGCAGCCGCCGAACCGGCCGCCGGGCCTGGCGGTCACCGGTTCCCCGGTGAAGACGATGTCGATCCTGGCGCTGGGCATGCTCGCCATCGGCGCGCTGCTGCTCCTCGCCGGGCGGAGGCGCCGGGAGTTCTGATCGGGCTCGGCGCGGTAGGGGGTGGAGATCCTGCTTCCTACCGCGCCGGCACCGCGATCAGCGCTTCGACCTCGACGACGAGCTCCGGGCGAGCCAGCGCCGCCACGACGATCAGCGACTGGGCGGGCCAGTCCGCCTCCGGGTACCAGCGGGTGAAGGTCTCGCGCGTCGCCGTGCGGAAACCCTCGAGGTGCTCGGTGCCGGACAACATGCTGAACACCTTGACCAGGTGTTCCGGTCCGGCGCCCGCGGCTTCGAGCAGCCGTTCGAGGTTGACGAGCAACGCGCGGGTCTGGGACTCGGCGTCGGGCCCGGCCAGGTCGCCGTCGGGCAGGACGCCGATCTGACCGGACACGACGACGAGTTCGTGATCGGCCGGGACGCGCACCAGATGGCTGTACGGGCCGATCGGTGCGGCCACGGTCTCCGGATTCCAGCGCTCGATCATCGGTCCCCATCTCTCGGTGTTCGGCGGAGTTCGCCTTCCGAGTATCGATGACCGATGATTCCGGGCGACGGAGGGACTTCGGATGGCGAATTCAGGACCGAAGGCGCGCGCTCGCGCCACGACCGTCTGGCCGCTGATCCACACCGAGCGGGCGGCGCTGGCGAACGACCTCGGAGGGCTCTCCGAAGAGCGATGGGAGACACCGTCGCTGTGCACCGGGCTCACCGTGCGCGAGGTGCTCGCGCATCTCACCGCGGGGGCGAGCCTCACCCCGGTGCGGTGGCTGGCCGGGGTGATCCGCTGCCGGTTCGATTTCGACGAGCAGGTCGCCATGCGGCTGGCCGAACATCTGGGCGCGAACGGCGCCGAGACGCTGGAGCGGTTCCGCCGTGTCGTCACCAGCACGACGAAACCGCCGTTGCCCGCCATCGCGATGCTCGGCGAGACGATCGTGCACGGCGAGGACGTCCGCCGCCCGCTGGGTCTCCGCCGGGACCATCCGATCGCCGTCCTCACCTCGCTGGCCGGTTACTACCAGGGCTCAGATCTCGTGGTGATGGCGAAGGGGCGCATCGGCGGGCTGCGGCTGGAGGCGACCGATGGCCCCTTCGCCGTCGGATCCGGGCCACTCGTTTCGGGCACGACTCTCGCGCTGATCATGGCCATGACCGGTCGGGCGCCCTACCTGGCCGAACTCCACGGCGACGGGGTTCCGGTCCTGCGCCGGCGCGTCCCGTCGTAAGGAGGCTCAGCCCTGTTCGAGGGGCAGGCCGGCGCCGGCCCAGTCCTCGATGCCCTCCCGGTACTTGCGGACGTCGGTGTAGCCGAGGGCGGTGAGCCGGTCGGCGACCTGTCCGCTGTTGGGGCACGCGGGGTTGGAGCAGTAGGTGACGATCGCGGCGCCGCGATCGGGCAGCACGGCGGCCGCCCGCGCGTCGACGTCCGCGAGGACGAGCGGGACGGCGCCGGGCAGATGCTGCTTGGCGTAGTACTCGCCACCCAGCGCGTCGACGACCGTCACGGCCTTCGCGTCGATCGCGGCCTTCAGGTCGTCACGGGTGATGAGTGCGGTCATGTCGCTACCTCCCAGTTAATCGGACTAGAGTCCGTATGTGCCCCACGACCATAACGGACCGCAGTCCGCTTTTGCAACGTCGCTGGAACTCCTGCGGACGCCGCCGCCCAAGGAACGCGCGGACGCCGCCCGCAACCGCGCCGCCATCCTGGACGCGGCCGCGTCGCTGTTCGCCGAGCACGGCGTCGACGCGGTGTCCATGGATCAGGTGGCGGCGGCCGCGGGGGTGGGCAAGGGGACGCTCTTCCGCCGCTTCGGCGACAAGGCCGGACTGGCCGTCGCGCTGCTGGACGCACGGGAACAGGTGCTCCAGGAAGGGATCCTGCACGGGCCGCCGCCACTGGGGCCCGGTGCTCCGCCGTCGGAACGCCTGGTGGCTTTCACCGGCGCCTACGTCGACTACGTGCTCGAGCATCTGGCCCTGGTGCGGATGTCGGAGACCGCCGCCCCGGGGGCGCGCTACCGGATCGGTGCCTACCGGTTCTGGCACCGGCACGTGGCGATCCTGCTCGACGGCACCCCCGACCCCGAACACGCCGCGCACGCCCTGCTGGCGCCGCTGGCGGCCGAGCACCTGACTGCGTTGGTGCCGGAGCTGGGGGAGAGCCGCGTCCGCGCCGGGATCACGCGACTCGCCGAACGGTTCGCGCCCGGCAAGTAAGGTGTCGGGGAGAACCCCGGGAGTGTGTCGATGACGGTGGAGCGCCGGACGTACCGGCCTGCCAGGCAGGCCGTACTGGTGCTGCTCGCCGCCGTCCTGACCGCGCTCGGCCTGTTCCTCGCGCTCCACTCCGGCGATTCCGCTTCGGCCGACGAGTCGCGCGGGGCGAACGCGACCGTCGACTCCTCGGTCTCCAAGGCCGTGGCGCCGGTGCGCGCCGTCGGCAGGCTCGCCGCCGAACCTTCGCTCCTGGGTGTGCACGGTCACGGTGACCTGCCTCTCTTCGGGACCGTCCCGCACGGGCCCGCGTCGACGACGCTGCTCCGCCTCAGCGAACTCCACGCCGACGTCACCCCTCCCTCGCGCGCGGCGCACCGCCTCGCGCTGGGGGATCGAGCTCCGCCTTTCCCGGTAGCCGTCTGAAGCTCACGGGCACGCCTTCCGCGTGCCCGGACCGGGAATCCGCGCGCCTTCTGCCGCGCGCGGAGGAATTCATCGAGGAGAAACCGTCGTGCCGCGCGAAACCGCGCGGCGAGGCATGACCGGGCGAGCCGTCGTCTCGCTGGTCATCCTCGCCGCGACCGTGTACTTGTTGCTGACCACCGCCCCGCGCCTGGGGCTCGATCTGCGTGGTGGCACGCAGATCGTGCTGGAGACCAAGGATTCGCCCACCATCACCGCCGACGCGGAGACCACCGACCGGACGCTCGAGGTGCTGCGCCGCCGGGTCGACGCGCTGGGCGTCGCCGAGCCCATGCTGGCCCGCTCCGGGGACAAGCGGATCATCGTCGAATTGCCCGGCGTTCGGGATCCGCGCGAGGCCGTCGAAGTGATCGGCCGCACCGCACAACTGTCCTTCCACCCGGTGCTCGGAGCTTCCACCGACGCGGCCCAGGGAAGCCGCGTGCTGCCCGACGAGAGCGGCCAGCCGATCACGCTGGGACCCGCGGCGCTGACCGGTGAAGGTGTCGACAAGGCGCTCTCGACGATCGATTCACAGGGCGGCGGCCACCTCGTTTCCGTTGACTTCAAAGGGGATTCCGGCCGCGCCTGGGAGCGGCTGACCGGCCAGGCGGCCTGCTCCCCGCCCGGTGATCCGACCCGCCGGGTGGCGATCGCGCTCGACGACAAGGTGATCTCGTCGCCCCAGGTGAGCCCACAGGTCGCCTGCGGGGTCGGGATCGTCGGCGGGAGCACGCAGATCACCGGGCGCTTCTCCCCGGCCGAGGCGAAGGACCTGGCGTTGCTGATCAACGCCGGCGCGCTGCCGACGCCGGTCGAGATCATCGAGCAGCGCACCGTCGGCCCCACCCTCGGTGCCGCCGCGATCGACGCCAGCGCCCGCGCGGCCGTCATCGGCCTGGGACTGACCGCGCTCTTCCTGCTCGCGGTGTATCGCCTGGCCGGACTCATCGCCGTCGGTGCCCTGGTGGCCTACGCGGCGGTGTCCTACGGCGCGTTGCTCGCCATCGGAGCGACGCTGACCCTGCCCGGTCTCGCGGGCTTCGTGCTGGCCATCGGCATGGCCGTCGACGCCACCGTGCTCGTCTTCGAACGGGCGAGAGAAGAACATTCGGTGAAACAGGGAGGCTCGCTGCCCCGGTCGGTCAGCCGCGGGTTCAGCGGGGCGCTGTCGGCGATCGTCGATTCGAACGTGACCACCCTGCTCGCCGCGGGGCTGCTGTTCTGGCTGGCGTCCGGCCCGGTGCGCGGGTTCGGGGTGACGCTGTCCATCGGCGTGGTCGTGGCACTGTTCATCTCGCTCGTGTTCACCCGCCTGCTGCTGCACCTCACGATGCGGGGTGTGGTCGCGCGCAAACCGCGGCTTTCCGGGCTCACCCACGAAGGCCGGGTCCGCCAGTGGGTGAACCGGCGCGATCCGGAGTTCCTCGGCAAGCCCCGGCGCTGGCTGATGGTGGCGGGCGCGATCGTGATCGCCGCGATCGCGGGACTGTTCGTGGCGGGACCGAACCTGGGCGTCGAGTTCACCGGCGGCCGGGTGATCGAATACAGCACCTCGGCGCCCGCCGACGTCGAACAGGTCCGGGACGCGGTGTCCGACGCCGGATTCCCCCGCGCCGTCGTGCAGGTGTCCGGTGAGAAGGACATCTCGGTGCGCACCGAGCCCATCGACGAGGCCGCCACCGAGCGGATCCGGACCGCGGTCTCCGGGGTGGCGGGCGACGCCACCGAGATCCGCGACGAGCAGATCGGCCCGAGCCTCGGCGCCGAACTGCGCACCAAGGCGGTCGTCGCGCTCCTCCTCGCGGTGCTGGCGCAGCTGATCTACCTCGCGGTGCGGTTCGACTGGCGGCTCGGCCTGGCCACGGTGGCGGCGCTCGCCCAGGACGTCCTGATCATCGTCGGGATCTTCGCCTGGCTGGGCAAGTCCATGGACGGCGTCTTCCTCGCCGCGCTCCTGACGGTGATCGGCTATTCGGTCAACGACTCGGTGGTGGTCTTCGACCGGGTCCGGGAGGTGCGGGGGCAGCGCCGCAAGGAGCCGTTCGCCCGCGTCGTCGGCACGGCGGTCCTGCAGACGCTGCCCCGGACGATCAACACCGGGATCGGGGTGCTGTTCGTCCTCGGGGCGCTGCTGTTCCTCGGGGACGGCTCGCTGGCCGACTTCGCCCTCGCGCTCCTGCTCGGCCTCATCGCGGGCACGGTGTCCACTGTGGCCACCGCGGGTCCCGTCGCGATTCTGCTCGACAAACGCTGGCCAGGGGCCGGGCGTCCGGTCAGGAAGCCGTCGCGGGTACGGGAGCGCGACGACAACGGCGCGGTGGTGTGATCGGCGTTCCTTTGTGGACGGCCTCTATGCTCGTTCCCGGTGGCAGGGGAGTCCACCGGGAACGAGGGGCGGGTAGATGATCCAGAGCGTGCTCGTCGGTGCGGTCGTCGTGCTGGCCTGGACGATGACGGCGGCACGGCTGGAACGGTGGCAGATCACCGCGCCGATGGCGATGGTCGCGGCGGGGCTGGCGATCGGGTTCAGCACCCGCAACGATCTCGGCAACGGGCTCAACACCGAGATCGCCCTCAACGCCGCGGAACTGATCCTCGCCCTGCTGCTGTTCGTGGACGCCACCGCGGTCAAGGGCGGCTATCTCGGTCATGACGCCAAGACCGCGGTGCGGCTGCTGCTGATCGCGCTGCCGCTGACGATCCTGATCGTCATGGGGGTCGGCCTGCTGGTGCTGCCGGGGCTCGGGTGGACGGTGGTGCTGCTGATCGCCTGCATCATCGCCCCCACGGACTTCGCGCCCGCGACGTCGGTGGTGCACGACGTCCGGGTGCCCGAACGCGTGCGGCATCTGCTGAACGTCGAAAGCGGCTACAACGACGGCGTCGTCGCCCCGGTGTTCATCTTCGCGCTCACCCTCGCGGGGAGCCGCAATCAGGCGAACACGCCGGGTGAGGCGCTGCAGACCGCGATCCCGGCGGCGCTGCTGGCCGTGCTGGCGGGCTCCGTGATCGGCGCGGTCGCCGCGGTGGCGATGAACGTGACGGGCAAGCACGGCTGGTCGACGCGGCATTCCGCACGGGTCGCCGCCGTCGCGCTGCCGCTGCTGACCTACACCGCCGCCGTCGCGATCGGCGGCAACGGTTTCGTCGCCGCGTTCATCTGCGGGATCGCCTACAAGACCGCGCGCCATCCGAGCGAGGACGAACTCGGGCTGGCCGAGGACGTCAGTTCTCTGTGCGGGCTGCTGATGTGGTTCGTCTTCGGCAGCACCGCGGTGCTGGTGCTGTCCTTCGGCCTCACCTGGGGCGTCGTGATCGTCAGCGTCGTCGCACTGACCGTCGCCCGGCTCATCCCGGTGCTGCTCACCTTGCTGCGGACCGATTTCCGGTGGCGGGACCGGATGACCATCGGCTTCCTGGCGCCGCGCGGCGCGGCGTCGATCGTGTTCGGCCTGCTGGCCTACAACTCACTCGACGGGGACGCGGCGGACGTCGCGTTGAGCGTCATGTCGGTGACGGTGCTGGCGAGCGTCGCCGCGCACGGTGTCGGGGCGTCGGCGTTCCTGAACCGCAAGTCGAAGACCTCCTGAGCAGGGCACCTCGTGAGGTGGCGGGGTCGGCGCGGATGAAGGGATCCTTCGCCGCGTCCGGTGCCGAGTGGCCGTGTCGCGAAAGCCACTTTCGGGACGTCTGATGTCGCGAAAGTGGCTTTCGCGACGTCCCGGGAGGCTGGTGTGGCCTTCATGGTGACGTTGTGGCTGAACCCAAGGTGAGCGAAGGCGTGACTCGCGTGATTGGGGCCGGATCTCGCGTGATCAGAAGGCGAACTCCGTGATCGTCGCCCGATCACACGAGATCCGGCTCCAAGCACACGTGATCCGTCTCTGATCACGCGTGAACGCCGCCCGAACACACGTGAACGCTCACCCCGCTCGAACACGCCACTTTTGACCTTCCCCTCAATAACCCTCTTTGTCACTCATGACCCCATCGAAAACCGCATATCTAACCATCAATCGGACATTCTGTCGCCAGAAGTGTCCCTTGTGGACACTCAGGGAGCGACTGGTGCCTGCAGGCCGGTCCAGGGCCACGTCACGAAGGCCACCTCTTAATCTTGAAGCCAGCGAAGGGGTCCTTCGCCGCAGACGGCTCGGTCATGCCACATTTGACTTACCCCTCAATAGAACCCGAATCGCCACTCATGACCAACCCTCTCCACGCCCTACCCGCGCGGCCCCGTCCCTTCACTTCGCCGGGGCGGGCGCTTCGAGTTCGGCCAGGTCCGGTGCCGACCGGACCGAGGGGCTGATCACGGTCGCCAGGGCCAGCGCGGCCATCCACAGCGTGAACAGCCACACCGTCGTGGTGGCGCCGACCCAGCCCAGCAGGAAACCGCCGATCAGCGACCCGAGCGGGACGGCCCCGAAGGCGATCATGCCCGCGGCGGCGAGGACCCGGCCCTGGAGGTGGTCCGGGGTGACCGCGAGCTGGTAGGCCGAGGTCCCCACGTTCCACAGTGGACCGACGAAGGCCATCGCGCCGAACACCGCGCCGAGCAGGAGCGGCTCGTCCACCACGGCCAGCAGCGGGACCAGCAGGAGCCAGACCCAGTTCGCCCCGATGACGACCGTCTTCAGCGACAGCCGTCTCGCCGCCGCGGGGGCGACCAGTGAGCCGAGCACCCCGCCGACCGCGATGATGCCGAGCATGAAACCGACGGTCGCCGGAGAGGCGCCGTGGTTGTTCGCGGACACGATCACGGTCAGGAACAGCCCCTGGAACAACAGGTTGCTGCCGGCGATCAGGAGCGTGGTCGCCCGGAGGAACGGCTGCCGCCACAGCCAGACGGCGCCCTCGGTGAACTCCGCGGCGCGCGGGCGGCGGCTCGCGGTGTCCCGCTGGACCTGGAAGTCCTTGCGGATCAAGCCGAGTGTCAGCACCGAGATCGCGTAGCTGACGATGTCGAACACGAACGGCACCGCGCGGCCGAAGCCGAACAGGATCCCGCCGAGGGGTTTGCCCAGCATGGCGGCGCCCCGGCGGCGGGCCTCGTTGCGCGCCAGCGCCAGGGGGAGCTGCGACGCGTCGACCACGTTGGGCACGGCGGCCGCGGCGGCCAATCGGTAGCACACCGCGAAGGTGCCTTCGAGGAAGCCGACCACGAGGATGTGCGGCAGGGTCAGCCGCCCGAACAGCAGGGCCGCCACCAGGGTGCTCAGCACCAGCGCGCACAGGATATCGCAGTAGATCATCATGCGCTTGCGGTCGAACCGGTCGACCAGCGCACCCGCGGGCAGCTGGAACAGCAGTTGCGGCAGCAGCGAGACGAATCCGGCGAGACCGGCGTCGGTGGCCGAGCCGGTCAGCGCGAGCACCAACAGCGGGTACGCCACATTGGACACGTTCGAGCCCAGGATCGACACCGCCGATCCGGCCCACAGCAGAACGAAGTCACGGTTTCGATACAGCGGGGGCACGGGGGGACTCATGGTCCCCGATGCTCGTGGGCACGGGCACTCGCGCACAGAGAAGGATCGGCACTCCGGCACCCGGCGCGCTGCGTGAACGGGCACCACCTTCACCCTGACGCCCGCTCACGGCCGCCGGGCATCCTCGACCGATCATCCCTGGCTCCCGGTCTTTGGTGGCAGGACAGGAAGGCGGACCATGGACACCCGAGGCAACTCCCGTGCCGAACTGCTGCGGCGACGGCTGCGAGGTATCGGCAACGTCGAGGCTTCCGGCGGGATCACCCCGGTGCCCCGGGACCGGCCGCTGCCGCTTTCGTTCGCGCAGCGCGGGTTGTGGTTGCTCGACCAGACCCGGCCCGGCGGCGCCGACTACCTGATGCCGGTGCGGCTGCGGCTGCGCGGTGAGGTGGACGTACCCGCGCTGCGCCGGGCACTGGACGAGATCGTGGCCAGGCACGAGGTGCTGCGCACCCGGTACCCGGAAGGTGGTTCCGGCGGCGAGCCCGTGCAGGTGATCGACGAGCCGGGGCCGGTGCCCTTCGAACGGCTCGACCTCGCCGACCGGCCGGAGTCCCTCGACGATGTGCTGGCCGAAGCGGGCGCTCGCCCGCTCGACCTGGCCGAAGAGTGGCCGCTACGGGCTCTGCTGGTCCGTCTGTCCGATGTGGACCACGTGCTCCTTCTTTCCGTGCACCACATCGCGTCGGACGGGTGGTCCGAGAACATTCTTCTGTCCGAATTGGACAACGTGTACGCGGCGTTCGCCGCGGGCCTTCCGTCTCCGCTCGGGCCGCTCCCGGTGCAGTACGGGGACTTCGCCGTGTGGCAGCGGGACCGGCTCACCGGTGGTCGTCTCACCGAGAAGGTCGAGTACTGGCGCAAGCAACTCGACGGGGTCGCCCCGCTCGAGCTTCCGACGGATCGGCCCCGCGGACCGGTCCGCGACAGCGCGGGCGCGACCGTGCCGGTCGTCGTGCCCGGGCCGCTGGCCGAGAGCCTGACCCGGCTCGGCCGGGAGCACGGCGCGACGCCGTACATGGTGCTGCTGGCGGCCTTCCAGGTGTTGCTCGGCCGCTACTCCGGGCAGACCGACGTGGTCGTGGGCAGCCCGGTCGCCGGGCGCGAGGAGGACCGGACCGAGGGTCTGCTCGGCATGTTCGTCAACATGATCGCGCAGCGCGCCGGGCTGTCCGCCGAACAGTCCTTTGTGGACCTGCTGACCCGGGTGCGGGCGACCGCGCTGGACGCCTACACCCACCAGGACACCCCCTTCGATCTCGTGGTCGACGAACTCGCGGGGGAGCGTGACCCGTCCCGGACCCCGCTGTTCCAGGTGGTGTTCCAGCTCGGCGACGACGACGGGCCGCGCCGCCTGGCCGGCCTCGGCGCCGAGGTGGAGTCCCCGGGCTGGGACGTGGCGAAATACGATCTGGACCTCACCCTCGCCACCCGCCAGGACGGTTCCGTCACCGGGCAGCTGGGCTACGCCACGGCCCTGTTCGACGCCGCGACCGCGCACCGGATGTCCGGCCATTTCGTCCAGCTGTTGGAAAGCATCGCCGCCGAACCGAACGGCAGGCTCGGCGGGCTCGCCATGCTGGCGGGCGAGGAACGCGAACGTTTGCTGGCGGCCGGGAACGGCCCGGACCTGACCTTCCCCGCCGAGGAGAGCCTGCCCGAGGTCTTCGCGGCACAGCTCGCCCGCACGCCGGACGCGCTGGCCGTGTCCTTCGACGGCGAGCACCTGACCTATGCCGAGCTCGACGCGCGGGCCAACCGGCTCGCCCATCGGCTCCGCTCGCACGGCGCGGCACCGGGACAGCTGGTCGGCGTCTGCCTCGACCGGGGACTCGATCTCGTGGTGGCCCTGCTGGGCGTGCTCAAGTCCGGCGCGGGTTACGTGCCGCTCGATCCCGCCCAGCCCGCCGAGCGGCTGACCATGATGCGAGCCGACGCCGAGGTCGGCACGGTGGTCAGCACGGGTGAGCTCGCCGGGTGGCTGGCGGGCGAGCCGGTCACCGCGGTCCTGCTCGACCAGCCCGGTTCCGAGTGGCCGGAGACCGACCCGGCGCACTTGGCGGGACCGGGCGACGTGGCGTACGTGATCTACACGTCCGGCTCCACCGGGCGGCCGAAGGGTGTCCCGGTCACGCACGCGAACGTGCTGCGGCTGCTGCGGTCCAGCGCGGCCGACTTCGCGTTCGGCCCGGACGACGTCTGGACCCTGTTCCACTCCTACGCCTTCGACTTCTCGGTCTGGGAGCTGTGGGGCGCGCTGCTGCACGGTGGACGCGTCGTCGTCGTGCCGTTCACGGTTTCCCGTTCCCCGTGGGACTTCCTCGACCTGCTGATCGCCGAGGGCGTCACCGTGCTGAACCAGACCCCGTCGGCGTTCCGGCGGCTGATCGACGCGGTCGCCGAGGCGGAGACCCCGCCCGAGTCGCTCGCGCTGCGTTTCGTGGTGCTGGGCGGCGAGGCCGTCGACGTCGCCGACGTCGCGCCGTGGTTCGCCCGCTTCGGCGACGAACGGCCCGCCGTGGTCAACATGTACGGGATCACCGAGACGACCGTGCACGTGACCTACCGCAGGCTGCGTGCCGAGGACACCACCGAGGGCCCGCGCAGTCCCCTCGGCAGGCCGCTGCCCGACCTGCGCGTCTACCTGCTCGACGGCAACCTCGATCCGGTGCCGGTCGGCGTGCCCGGCGAGCTCTACGTGTCCGGGCCGGGGCTCGCCCTCGGGTACCTCGGCCGCCCGGAACTGACCGCGGACCGGTTCGGCCCCGATCCGTACTCGCCGCGTCCCGGCGCCCGCATGTACCGCACCGGCGACCTCGCCCGCCGCACCCTCGACGGTGATCTGGAGTTCGCGGGCCGGGCCGACGAACAGGTCAAGATCCGCGGCCACCGGATCGAGCCGGGCGAGATCGAGGCCGCCCTCGCCGCCCACGCCGCGGTGGCCCGTGCCGTGGTGCTCGCGCACCGGCGGCCGGGGGAGTGGGAGCACCGCCTCGTCGCCTACGCCGTGCCTGTCGCCGGCCACCGGCTGGACGCGGCGGACCTGCGTGACCACCTCAGCAGGCTCCTGCCCACGTACATGGTGCCCGCGGCGTTCGTGCCGCTGGACCGGTTCCCGGTGACGGCCAACGGGAAGATCGACCGGACCGCCTTGCCCGAGCCGGTCGCGGGCCACGCGACACCCGCCGGTTCGGTCGCTCCCCGCGACCCGGGCGAGCGGGCCATGGCCGAGGTGTGGGGCACGGCGCTCGGTGTCGGATCGGTCGGGGTGCACGACAACTTCTTCGCGCTGGGCGGTGACTCCATCCGGGCCATCCAGGTGGTGGGGGTGCTGCGCAAACGAGGACTCCCGGTGACCGTGCAGGATCTGTTGCTGCATCAGACGGTCGAGAGTCTGACCCGGTTCGCCGGGACGGCGGCCGGGCCGGTCGAGGACCGCCGGGTCGCCCCGTTCGAACTGGTCGGCGAGGCCGACCGGAAGGCGCTGCCGGACGACCTCGCCGACGCCTATCCGATGTCCATGGGCCAGACCGCGATGGTCTACGAGATGGTGGCGGACAAGGACGTCAGCCTCTACCACAACATCACACTGTTCCCGATCGTCGACGACGCCCCGTTCTCGCTGCCCGCGCTGCGGGAAGCGGCGGTGCTTCTGGTGCGGCGGCACGAGATCCTGCGCACCGCCTTCGACCTGACCACCTACCGGGAGCCCATGCAGCTGGTGCACCGCAGTGCGCCGATGGAGGTCGGTTACGACGACCTGCGCGGGACTTCCGGGCCGCGTGCCGACGAGGTGCTGGGGGAGTTCGTCGCCGACACCCGCCGCAAGCCGCTCGACGTCACGAAGGCGCCGTTGGTGCGCTTCCATGTGCACCAGACGGCGGAAAGCCGGTGGACGCTGTCGTTCATCGAGTGTCACGCGGTTCTCGACGGCTGGAGCCACCACTCGCTGCTCGAAGAGCTGCTGGACACGTACCGCAGCCTTCGGGACGGGCGCACTCCGACGTTCCCCGAGCAGGCGCCGGTGCGCTTCGCCGACTTCATCGCCCACGAGAAGCGCTCCCTCGAGTCCACTGTGGACCAGGAGTTCTGGCACGACCGGCTGGATCGCTACGACCCGGTCAGCCTGCCGCCGGGCTGGGCGTCGGCACCGAGCCCGGACGGCCTTCCGCACCAGATCAGCGTGCGGTACGCCGACCTGGAACCGCGGTTGCGCGCCTTGGCCGCAGTGGCGGGCGCCTCGCTGAAGACCGTGTTGTTCGCCGCGCACCTCAAGGTGCTGAGCACGATCAGCGGGTCGAACCGGTTCCACACCGGACTGGTGCACAACGGCAGGCTCGAAGAACCGGGCGGTGAGCTCGCGAGGGGCATGCACCTCAACCCGCTTCCGGTCTGCGTCGACCTGACCGCGACGAACTGGACCGGACTGGTCCGGCAGGTGTTCGCCGAAGAGGTGGCCGTCTGGCCGCACCGGCGCTTCCCGATCGGGGAGTTGCAGCGGCGCTGGGGCGGGGGACGGCCGCTGGTCGACATCTCGTTCGCCTACCTGGACTTCCACGTCTTCGACACCGACCGGGTGGAGACGGCGAAGATCGTGGACGAGAGCTACAACGGGTTCGGCGTGGACGTGTGGAGCTTCCCCGGTGTCCTGCATTTCAGGGCACAGGCCGACCGGATCGCCCCGGTCCACGGGCCCGCGCTCGCCGCGATGTACCGGCGGGTGCTCGAAGCCATGGCCGCAGACCCGGAAGGTGACGTCCGCGGTGCCGCGCTCGCCCCGGCCGAGACCGAACGGCTGCTGTCGTTCGCGGACGGTCCGGTCGCCGAGTACCCGGACGCGTGTGCGCACGAACTGTTCGAACGCCAGGCCGCCCGCACCCCGGACGAGATCGCGCTGCGGTGTGCGGACGGGACCACGGTCACCTACGCGGACCTCGACGCCCGCGCGAACAGGCTGGCCCATCACCTGCGCGAGCAAGGCGCGGGTCCGGAGACGGTGCTCGGCGTGCTCCTGCGCCGCGGACCCGAGCTGGTGACCACGCTGCTCGCGGTCCTCAAATCCGGCGCGGCCTACCTGCCGCTCGATCCGAGCCACCCGGCGCAACGGCTGGCCACGGTGCTCACCGAGGCCGGCGCGACCACGGTGGTCACCGAGTCCGCCCTCGCCGACCGGGTGCCCGGCACCACGACGGTCCTCGTCGGGGATCCGGCCATCGCCACCCGCCCGGACGGAGACCTCGGCCGGACCGCGACACCGGAGGCGCTCGCGTACGTCATCTACACGTCCGGCTCGACGGGCACGCCGAAGGGCGTCATGGTCGAGCACCGCAACCTGGTCAACTACCTGTGCTGGCGCGCCGAGTCCGCCGTCGCCGGGGGTTCCCCGTTGTACTCGTCGATGGCGTTCGACCTGCCGGTCACGTCCTTGTTCTCCGCGCTGCTGTCCGGCAGGCCGGTCACCCTCACCCCCGACGACGGCACCCCGGCTATCGAGGCGCTGGTCGCGGCGCTGGGCGAGGGCGGATTCGGTCTCGTCAAGCTCACCCCGTCGCATCTGGCGGCACTCAGCCAGATGCTGCCCGCCGAAGCACTCCCCGGCGCGGCCGCCCGGCTCGTCGTGGGCGGCGAGGAGCTGACCAGGGACATGCTCGCCGCGTGGACCCGGCACGCCCCGGACACGGTGGTGGACAACGAATACGGGCCGACCGAGGCCACCGTGGGCTGCGCTTCCCACGTGAGCGCGGCCGGTGACCTCGAGGCGGGGCCGGTCCCGATCGGCCGCCCGGGTGCCAACACCGTGCTGCGCGTACTGGACGCTGACCTCGAGCCGGTCCCGATCGGCGTGCTCGGCGAGCTGTACATCGGCGGCGCGCAGCTGGCCCGTGGTTACCGCGGCCGTCCCGACCTCACCGCGGACCGGTTCGTGCCCGATCCGTACGCCGTCGGCCGGCGCCTGTACCGCACCGGCGACCTCGCCCGGTACCGGGACGACGGCGTGCTGGAGTTCGCGGGCCGGGTGGACGACCAGGTCAAGATCCGCGGCTACCGGGTCGAACTGGGCGAGGTGGAGTCGGTCCTGCGAGCGCACGCCGAATTGCGCGACGTGGCCGTGCGAGCCCGCCGGACCGCCCGTGGAGACCAAGAACTGGTCGCCTACCTGGTCCCGGCACACGAAGGACTGGACCCGGCCGAGCTGCCCGGACGGCTGGCCGGTGCCGTGCCCGAATACCTGATCCCGTCCGCGTGGGTGGTGCTGCCCGAACTGCCCACCACCCCCAGCGGCAAACTCGACACCAAGGCCCTGCCCGAGCCGACGGCCACCGCCCGGACCGCGATGGCCCCGCGCACGGCGGTGGAGAAGATCATCGCCACCGCGCTGGCCAAGGGCCTCGCCATCGACCAGGTGGGCGTGGACGTCCCGTTCAGTGACCTGGGCCTGCACTCACTGCTGATCATCCGGGTGCTGGTCGAACTCCGCGAAGAACACGGCCTGCCGGTGGAGTTGCGCGACTTCTACGAGCACCGCACGGTGATCGATCTGGCCGAGGCCGTCGACCCGGCCAGCAAGGGCGGCTTCCGGCCGACCGAGGCGGCGGCGATGGAATCCGCCGCGACCTGGGCGCGTGACGCCGTCGTGTGGCTGCGCCGCACCGGTTCGAAACCGCCGTTGTTCTGCATGTACCCCGGTGGCGGTCTTTGGTACATCCGGCTGGCCGAGCACATCAGCGCCGACCGGCCGGTGGCCGCGCTCGAGTGGCCCGGCCTGCACCGCGACACGCCCTCGCCGCAGAGCATCGCGAGCGTGGCCGCGCTCTTCGTGGACCAGATCCGCGCGGTGCATCCGGAGGGGCCCTACCACCTGCTCGGCTGGTGCGGCGGTGGGCTGGTCACCGGCGAGATGGCCCGCATCATGCACCGCGACGGCGACCGGCTCACGCTGATGTTGCTCGACCCGGCGCAGGACTTCTACAAGCGGGAGAACATGTGGGAGGAGACCGCCATGTTCGCCCGTGGCGAGGACCTCCTCGACCAGTTGAACAACACGACGGATCCCGACGAGCTCGCCGAGATCCACCGCCAGTTCGCGGAAGTGCTCGACTACATCATCGACGAGGGCACCAAGGAACCGCCGATCCCCGGGGACCCGTTCTGGCCGCGCCGGATCCGGGTGTGGCGGGAGCTGACCCAGGCGATGCTCGGTTTCCGCCAGCGCCCGTACGCCGGCCGGACCAACCTGCTGGTGGGCGACGAACTGGCCGACGGCCTGCACGAGACCAACTTCGGGCAGAGCTACGCGCAGTACCAGGATCGCTGGGTCAAGCTGGCTCCCGGCGGGCTCAAGGTCCACCGGGTCGGCGGCGACCACATGGGCGTGCTGCGCCCGCCGCACGTGGCGAAGCTGGCCGAGTTGCTCACCACGCTGATGAAGGCGACGGAGGAGGCGTGACGCTGGTGTCGGGCCGTCCCACGGTCGCCGGGATCGACCTCGAACGGGCGACGATCCCGGAGCTGCAGCGCGCGATGGACTCCGGTCCGCTGACCTCGGCGGAGCTGACCGGGTTCTACCTGGACCGCATCCGCCTGCTCGACCCCCGGTTGCACGCGGTCATCACGACCAACCCGGACGCGCCGCGACTCGCGGCGGAGAGCGACGACCGGCGCAGAGCCCGCCGGATGCTCGGTATCCTGGACGGGATCCCGGTGCTGCTCAAGGACAACATCGACACCGCGGACCGGCAGCGGACCACGGCGGGCTCGTTCGCGCTGGCCGGGTCGCGTCCGGCCGCCGACGCCCATCTGGTCGAACGGCTCCGCGCGGCCGGGGCGGTGATCCTCGGGAAGACGAACCTGTCGGAGTGGGCGAACTTCCGTGACCGGCGGTCGTCGAGCGGCTGGAGCGCGATCGGCGGGCAGGCCGGCAATCCCTACGTGCTCGACCGCAACACCTGCGGCTCGTCGAGCGGCTCCGCCGCGGCGATCGCCGCGAACCTGGCCACGGTCGCGGTCGGCACGGAGACGAACGGCTCGATCGTCACCGCGGCGGGCGCGAACGGGGTCGTCGGCGTCAAACCGAGTATCGGCCTGGTGAGCCGGAGCGGCGTGGTGCCGATCTCGGTGGTGCAGGACACCGCGGGCCCCATGGCCCGCACCGTGACCGACGCGGCCATCCTGCTGGCCGTCCTCAACGGCCCCGACAGCGGCGACCCGTCCACCTCGGACAGTCCTGCCCGGCCGGACTATCTGCGCTTCTTGGATCCTGCGGCGTTGCACGGCAAGCGGATCGGCCTCTGGGATCCCACCGGAGGTACCAGCCCGGAAACCCTGGCGGCGTTCGCGCGCGCCGTGGACCTGCTGGAGTCCTCGGGAGCGACGACGGTCGAGGTGACGATCCCCGGACTGGACGTGGTGGGCCGCACCGAGTTGCCGTCGATGCTGCACGAGTTCAAGCACGGCATCAACGAGTACCTGGCGGCGACCCCCGGCGAACACCCGGCGGACCTGGCAGGCCTGATCGAGTTCAACAAGGCCAACGCGGACGTCGAGATGGGATTCTTCGGGCAAGAGCTGTTCGAGGAGGCGCAGGCCACGAGCGGTGACCTGACCGAACCGGCGTACCTGAGCATGCGCGCGGAAGCGACCGGGGCGGCGCGACGCGGGCTGGACGACACGCTCCGCGCACACCGCCTGGACGCGATCGTGGCGCCGACGAACGCCCCGGCCTGGAAGACCACGCTCGGCCGGGGCGACGACTACCGGTTCGGTTCGTCCGCGCCCGCCGCGGTGTCCGGCTACGCGAACATCACCGTCCCCATGGGATTCGTCGGCCCGCTGCCGGTCGGCCTGTCGATCATGGCGGGCCGGTACAGCGAGCCGACGGTACTGGCGCTGGCGTACGCGTTCGAGCAGGCCGCCCGCGCACGCCGGCCACCGGAGTTCCTGCCCTCCTGTTGAGGGGTGAAGAAACGTGCCCTGGTCGCGGGTCCGACGCTCGGGTGTCGCGAAAGCCACTTTCGCGACATCAGACGTCCCGAAAGTGGCTTTCGCGACACCGAAGCCGGAACGCGGGCGCGGTACCCATCGGACGCAGCCTTATAGGTGCCGTCAGATCAGCCCGGCACGGACCGCGTGGGCGACCGCGTGGGCCCGGTTGCGTACCTGAAGCCGCGCCATCAGCTCGTAGATGACGTTCTTCACGGTGTGCTCGGAACAGGACAGCTCGCGCGCGATGTCGGCGTTGCCGTGCCCGTCCGCCACCAGGGTGAGCACCGTCAGCTGTCGCTCCGTGAGCGGTGCGGCCAGGGGGTCGCCGATCGGCATCGACAGTTCGGCGCCACCGCTGAGCAAACGGACCAGTACCCCATACGGCACCCGGCTCTCCCCGTGTACGGCCGAATGCACGGCGGCACCGAACTGGTCCGGCGTCGTTTCGGGGGTCTGCAACAGGATCCGCGCACCCGCCCGGACCGCATGCAGCACACCGGCCGGGTTGAGCGTGTCGGCGGCGACGATCAACCGCTGGCCCCGCGTACGAAGCGTGGGGGGACAGGTGGTCAGCGCTTCGTCGATCGTGCCGCCGGCGGCCACCACCACGGTGCCCGTCGTGGCCGTGACGAGGATTCCCGCCTGTCTCAGCTTGCCGACCACGGCTTCCCTGACCGCGGCGCCCGCCGCGGTCACCTGCACACTGATCACAGCAGCCTGGCCCGGAGTGCGTAGGCGACGGCGTGCGCGCGGTTGCGCAGCCGGAAACGCTGGGTGATGTCGTGCACGACCGCCGTCACCGTACGCGCCGAGTACGACAGCCGCCGGGCGATCTCGTCGGTCTCGTAACCCTCGGCGACCAGGCGCAGCACCGCGTGCTCGCGTTCGCTGAGCCCCGCACGTGCCCACGCCTGCGGCGCGACCGGCGTCTGGTTTTCCATTCCCTGTTCGAGAACCCGGTCGATCAGGTCCGGTGGCATGGTGCAGTCGCCGACGACGGCGGCGAGGACGGCGCGGGAGAGCCGGCTCGCGCTGGCCTCCCTCCGGCGCAGCAGGCCGTGCGCGCCCGCCGCGATCGCTTGCAGCGCGTCGCCCGGCGACAGTTCGGTGGCCAGCAGGACGACCTCGGGCCGGTGGGCCTGGTTCCTGATGGTGTGCACGACGTCGAGCACCTTCTCGTCCACGAGATCGACGACCACGACCGTGGCGTCCGCTTCCTCGCCGTTCGTCACGACCGTGAGTTCCGGACTCCCGTTCAGTGTGCAGCCGATCCCCGCCTCGAGTACCGGATCGGCCGCGTCCACACTGACCCTTGCGGGCTCTCCCATGCCAACTTCCCTTCCCCATTCGACCGGCGTCCAGTCTCATCGGGAAGGAGGCGGTTGTCTTCCTCGCTACGTATGAAAATCGAGAACTTTTACTGTGCTGTTTTTCGCACTTGGCGTGAATTTCACCGTTGTCACGGAACTGTTCGTAGAAGCAGGGACAAACGCGCAACCGGTGCCCGCACCGATCCTGCCGCTCTTTCCCTGCCGTCCCATCACCCCCGGCAGCAGGCTGTGGCGAGCACACTTCGGAGGTAGCCATGGCCGACCCGGCACGCCGCCACCTGATCTCACTCGAGGACCTCGACGACGCCGACCTGCACTGGATCGTCGGCCGCGGGATCGAGCACACGCTCGGCCGCCGAACAGACGAGCGCCCGTTGCGAGATTTGGTCGCGGGTATTTTGTTCCGCAAAACCTCGACCAGGACGCGGACTTCGTTCTCCGCCGGAGCCCTCCGGCTCGGCGCCCGGCTGATCACCTACGGTCCCGGCGACCTTCAGGAGAACACCGGTGAGACCATCGAGGACACTGCCGCCGTGCTGTCGGGCATGCTCGATCTGCTCGTGGTGCGGACGGCCGGAGGAGAGGCCGAGCTTCGCGCGTACGCGGTGAACCGGCGGATGGCCGTGATCAACGCGATGTGCGCGGAGGAACATCCCACCCAGGCACTCGCCGACCTCACCACGCTCACCCAGCGGTTCGGCCGGGTCGAAGGCCTGCGCGTGCTCTACGTCGGCGAGGGCAACAACACCGCGTCGGCGTTGGCCCTGGCGCTGTCCCGGTACGCCGGCACGAAGCTGTATCTGCGGACGCCGCCGGATTACGGCCTCGATCAACGGTTCCTGGACCGGGCCGCGGTCCACGCCAGGCGCAGCGGCGCGCTGGTGGAGGAGCGGCACGACATGACCGCCCTGCCGACGGTCGACGTGGTCTATACCACGCGATGGCAGACCACGGGAACGGTCAAACACACCGAGGACTGGCGCGAGGTGTTCGCCCCGTTCCAGGTGGACGCCAAGGTGATGGCCGAGACCGGCGCCGAGGTCTTCCTGCACGACCTGCCCGCGCACCGCGGCGAGGAGGTCACCGCGGAGGTCCTCGACGGACCCGCGAGCCTCGCGTTCCAGCAGGCGGAGAACAAGTACCACAGTGCTCGCGCCGTCCTCGAATGGTGCGGAACCGGTGGAGATCCGGTGGGCCGTGGCTGACGAAGTCCTGCTGTCGGGCGGCGAATGGCGGTTGTGGAACGAGTTCGCCTTGCGTGGCACCGGATTCCCCGCCTCCGGGGTGCTGCGGCTGGCGCCGCTCGGGCTCGCCGAGGCGGCGGACAAGTTCGCCGGGGGCGCCGGGCTCACCGGTCCCGAGTGGCTCGCGTTCGAGGAACTGTTCGCGGACGCGATGGTGAACAACGTCAAGGAACTGCAGGAGATCGCCGCGCAACCGGCCTTCCGGGCCGCGGTGGCCTGGCAGAACCCGGCCCTGCTGCAGCGGGGTATCGGCTTGTTCCTCGGCTGGGATCCTTCGGCGGAGGGACGCACCAGCAAGCGGCGTGAACGCGAGGAGCTGGTCGCGCACTACTGGCAACGGTTCTGCGTGAAGAACGACACGATCGGCTTCTTCGGCCCGGTGGGATGGGGCAAGTGGGACGAGACGGTGGACGGCGTCGTCGTCGAGCCGGGTTCCGGTCTGGTCGCCGAGTCGAACATCTACTTCTCGAGCTGGGCCGTCGACGCGGTCGCCCGCACGGTCGGCACCGATCCGCGGCTGCGGGCCTGGATCGCGCCGCGCCGGGTGTCCTTCGTCCGGATCACCGGGGACCAGGCGGGGATGCCCGGGCGGCCTCCGCAACGGCTCGAGCCGCTCGAACGGGAGATTCTCTCGCGCTGCGACGGTGTCCGACGTCCGGCGGAGCTCGCGGCGGACCTCGGGGCGACCGAAGACGCGGTCGTGTCCCTCTTGGACGACCTGGTGCGGCGACGGCTGATCGTGTGGCGGCTGGAGGTGCCGACCTGCGCGTATCCCGAACGCTACCTGCGGACCGTGCTGGAGCGGGTTTCGGATCCCGGCCTGCGTCAGGACGCGCTGGCCAAGGTGGCGGTACTCGAACGCGGCCGGGACCGGATCCAGGCGGCAGGCGTCGACGCCAACGCTCTCTCGGCGGCGTTCTCCGAGCTGGAAACCGAGTTCGAGGAGCTGACCCAGGTCGCGGCGCAACGCGCCAAGGGCACGCGGACCGCACCGTGCCGGGCGCTCATCTACGCCGACTGCCGCCGGTCCGCCACGGTCCGGATCGGCGCCGCGATCCGCGACGAGCTGACCCCGCTGGGCCTGTGCCTCACCGCCGCCCGCTGGCTGGCCGGCCGATTCGGAGAGGCCGTCGGGCGCCGCGTCCGGGAGGCCTACGAGCGCCTGCGCGACCGGCACGGCAGCGTGGATCTCGCGTCGTTGTGGATGGAGTGCCTGCCCGCCCCGCACGGCGGGTCGATCGCCGACATCGACCGGATCCAGACCGAGCTGAGAGAGCGCTGGGCGCGGATCCTGAACGTCCCCGAGGACGCCCGGCGCGTCCGTCTGTCCAGTGTGGACATCGCTGACCGGGTGCGGGAGGAGTTCGGGGAAACCGGCCCTGGCTGGCCGCAGTCCCGGTACGTCAGCCCGGACGTGATGGTCGTCGCCGACGACGCCGACGCGGTGGCACGCGGGGATTTCGAGCTGGTCCTCGGCGAACTGCACGTCGCGATGAACACCGCCAGCACGTCCCTGTGGGTGATGCAGCATCCGGACGCCGGACGGCTGCTCGCCGAGACCGCGACCGACTTCCCGGGCCCGCGCCTGTTGCCGATGCTGCCCAAGGAACAGCCGCCGCGGTGGTCGGCGCGCAGCCGGATCTCCCTGGACCGGCCCGAGGACTACTACGTGGCCCTGGTGGACCACACGGTCGATCCGGAACGGGGCAGGACGGTGCTCAGTGCCGACGTCCTGGTCGAAGAACGGGGCGACCGGCTGGTGGCCGTGCTGCCCGACAGCGCGGAGTTCGACCTGCTGGACGTGTTCAGCAACGCGATGACCAACCGGGTCATGGACCGGTTCTCCCTGCGGCCGCTCGCGGGCCACTCGCCCCGGGTGACGGTGGACCGGCTGGTGGTGGCGCGCGAGTCGTGGTCGATCCCGGTGGAGGAGATGGACTTCGTTTCGGAGAAGTCCGAGGCACGGAGGTTCGTGCTGGGCCGTCGGTGGCGGGAGTCGCTGGGATTGCCGCGTTTCGTTTTCGTCGTCTCGCCAGGGGAGCCTCGTCCGTTCTATGTGGACTTCGACGCGCCGGTGTACGTCAACATCTTCGCGAAGGCTGTTCGACGGTTGGCACGGCAGGATCCGGGCGGCCGGCTGGTGATCACGGAAATGCTGCCGTCGCCGGAGCAGGTGTGGCTGACCGACGACGTGGGGAACCGCTACACCTCCGAACTACGCTTCGTCGCGGTCGACCAGTCCGCCCGATGATCGTCAGAGCGCCCCGGCTCGGCGCCGCCGACGTACTGGCGGCGGCGCGGCGGACCGAGGGCCGGATCCGACGTACCCCGTTGCTGCCGCTGGACGGCCTGCCGCACATCCTGCTCAAGGCCGAGCATCTGCAGCTGGGCGGCTCGTTCAAGACCCGTGGCGCGGCGAACGCCATGCTCGACCTGGCCGCCACCCACGTCGTGACCGGCTCGTCGGGCAACCACGGGATCGCGGTCGCGCGGCTCGGCGCGGAACTGGGCGTGGGGGTGACGGTCGTCGTCGCGGGGGGAGCGCGGGCCGACAAGGCGGCCGCCATCGGCAGGCTCGGTGCCCAGGTGGTCGAAGTTCCCGGCGGGGTGGCCCAACGGGATCAGCACGCGCGAGATCTCGCCGACCGCACCGGTGCGGTGTTCGTGCCGTCCTCGGACCACGGGCTGGTGGTCGCCGGCGCGGGCACCGTGGGGCTGGAGGTCTTCGAGGCGATACCGGACCTCGACGCGATCTTCGTGCCGACCGGCGGAGGCGGTCTGCTGGCCGGTGTGTGCCTGGCCGCCGAGGGAACGCGCGGGACACCGCGGATCATCGGGGTGGAGCCGGTGGCGGCGCGGCGTTACGCCCGTTCGCTGGCGGCCGGATGCCCGGTCGAGGTGCCGCCGTCCGACACGGTGGCCGACGGGCTGCGTGGCCAGCGGCCGGGCGCGATCCCGTTCCCGATCATCCGGCGCCGGGTCGACGAGATGATCGAGGTCACCGACGAGGCGATCCTGGCGGCGATGGACCTGTTGCACCGCAACGGCGTCGAGGCGGAACCGAGCGGGAGTGTCGCCCTCGCCGGAGCTTTGCGGACCGGGTTCACCGGCCGGGCCGTCGTCATCGTGTCCGGTGGGAACACGCCGAGGCGCTTCCGCGCCGTTGATCCCCGATAGCCGCGAGGAGCGTTGCCGACATGGTGTGGTTGAGCGGAAAGTGGCGGCTGTGGGACCAGTTCGCGGTCCGTGGCGCGGGTTTCCCCGCCGCGGGTGTGCTGCGGCTGGCGCCGGAAGGACTGGCGACCGCCGCGGACCAGTTCGACGCGGGCGCGCGGCTGTCCGGCCCGGCGTGGGACGTGTTCGACAAGCAGTTCGCCGCCTCGGCCGTGGAAACAGCCGTGGAACTCCAGGCGATCGCGTCCGCGCCGAAATTCCGGGACGCGGTCGAGTGGCAGAATTCGACGATCTGGCGAACCGGTGTCGAATCCTTCCTGGCCTGGGAGCCGTCGGTGGCGGGCCGCACCAGCAAACCGAGGCAGCGCGAGGAGCTGGTGGCGCAGTACTGGCAACGGTTCTGCGTGAAGAACGACACGATCGGCTTCTTCGGCCCGGTGGGATGGGGCCGGTGGGACGAGTCTGTCGAGGGCGTCGCCGTCGAGCCGGGCTCCGGGCTGATCACGGCTTCGAACGTCTACTTCGCCAGCTGGGCGATCGACGCGGTGGCCCAGGCGATCAGCGCCGATCCGCGATCGCGGAACTGGGTGGCGCCGCGCCGGGTGCCGTTCGTGCGGATTTCCGGCGGCCTGGCGCACCTCCCCGGCCGGCCACCGCAGGAGATCCCGCCGGGGCTCGGCCGGGTGCTCGACCACTGCGACGGAGTCCGGACCGCACAGGCGATCCAGGAAGATCTGGGCCCCACAGTGGCCTCCTTGCTGGAGGAGTTGGTGCTGCGCCGATGGATCGTTTGGCGGTTGGACATCCCGGCGGGCGCGCACCCCGAGCGACATCTGCGGGCCTGGCTGGAGTCCGTCGGAGACACCGAGTTCCGAGAGCACTGGCTCGCCCGGCTGGACGAGCTGGAGCGCGGTCGCGAGCGGGTCGGGGCGGCGGCGTCCGCTGAGCTGCCGGACGAATTGGGCGCGCTGGAGACCGTCTTCACGACCTTGACCGGCGCGGCGGCCACTCGCGCCAAAGGCACCAACACCGCACCCTGCCGCGGTCTGGTCTACTCCGACACCGTCCGGGCGGCGCGGTCCCGGCTCGGCACCGGGACCCTGGCCGACCTCGCCCCCCTCGACCTGCTGATGACCAGCGCGACCTGGCTGACCTCCCGGCTCGCCGACACGGTGCTGAGTCACGCGCGGAGGGTCCACACCGGACTCGCGGCCGCCGGTCCGGTCGACCTCGCCGCGTTCTGGTTCGCGTGCATGCCGATCCTGCACGGTTCGGCGGTGGCCGAGGCCACGGCACTCCGTCTCGAGCTGGCCACACGGTGGGCGAGAATCCTCGACGTCCCCGATGGTGCCCGCCGAGTCCGTGTGTCCAGTGTGGACATCGCGGAACGGGTGCGGGACGAGTTCGGCGAGCCGTCTCCCGGCTGGGGCATGGCCCGCTACCTCAGCCCGGATGTGTTCGTCGTCCCCGGCGACGGCGGCGGGCTGGTGCTCGGCGAGCTGCACGTCGCGTCGAACACTCTCGGCGCCTCGCTGTTCGTCAACCAGCATCCGGCGCGCGGCGAACTGCTCGCCGAGACCACGGCCGACTTCCCCGGCCCGCGCCTGCTCCCGATGCTGCCCAAGGAACACAGATCCCGGCTGTCCGCCCGGATTCGCTATTCGCTCGACCGGCCGGAGGACTACTACGTCGCCCTCGTGGACCACACGGCCGACCCGAAACGCGGGCGGACGGTGCTGAGCGCCGACGTCCGGGTGGAGGAACGGGGCGACCGGCTGGTGGCGGTGTTGCCCGACAGCACGGAGTTCGACGTGCTCGACGTGTTCGGTCACGTGCTGACCACACTGGCGATGGACCTGTTCCGGATCATGCCGGACGCGGACCACACGCCCCGGGTGACGCTGGACCGGCTGGTGGTGGCGCGGGAGTCGTGGTCGGTTCCGGTGGAGGACTTGGGTTTCACCGCGGAGAAGTCGGAGTCGCGGCGGTTCGTGCTGGGTCGCCGGTGGCGGGAGTCGTTGGGGTTGCCACGGTTTGTGTTCGTGGTGTCACCGGGAGAGCCGCGTCCGTTCTATGTGGACTTCGACGCTCCGGTGTATGTGAACGTCTTCGCGAAGGCTGTTCGGCGATTGGCGCGCCAGGATCCGGGCGGCCGGTTGGCGATCACGGAGATGTTGCCGTCACCGGAGCAGGTGTGGCTGACCGACGACGCGGGTTCCCGCTACACCGCCGAACTGCGTTTCGTCGCCGTCCACAACGGATAGCCGGTTTGTCTGCGTGTTCTTCCCTCCGCAAGGCGATCGCCGTCCGCCAGGCTTGGCGGCATGCTGATCCTGTCCCATGGCGACGTTCGGCGGATCCTCGACGGCGCGGAGCACGACGTGCTGGCCGCGGTGCGCTCCGCGTACGTCCTGCACGCCCAAGGCCGGACGGCCGTGCCACACTCGGTGTTCCTGCGATTCCCCGGCGACGAGCGCAACCGGATCATCGCGCTGCCCGCCTACCTGGACTCGCCCGAGGCCGCGGTCGCCGGAGTCAAATGGGTGTCGTCGTTCCCCGGCAACGTGAACTCCGCGCTGGACCGGGCGTCGGCGGCCATCATCCTCAACTCGATGCGGACCGGCCATCCCGAGGTGTTCCTCGAGGGAGCGACCATCTCGGCGCGGCGCACCGCGGCGAGCGCGGCGGTCGCCGCCGCCACCCTCGGCACCGGCGGATCCGGGGTCACCCTCATCGGCTGCGGCGTGATCAACTTCGAGGTCCTGGCGTTCCTGCGGGCCGTGGACGCCGGACTGGACTCGGTCACCCTGTTCGACCTCGACCAGGATCGGGCCGCCGCCTTCGCGGTCAAGTGCGCCACCCGGTGGCCCGAGGTGAAGATCGACGTGGCCACCAGGGTCGAGGACGCCCTCGCCGCACACCCGTTGGTGTCCCTGGCGACCAGCGCGACGGTCCCGCATCTGGACGGTTCGCACTGCCGGCCGGGAACGCTGATCCTGCACCTCTCCCTGCGCGACCTCACGCCGGAGACGATCCTGTCCGGCGTCAACATCGTCGACGACGCCGACCACGTCTGCCGGGCCGCGACGTCGCCGCACCTCGCGGAGCAGCAGGTCGGCCACCGCGACTTCATCGCCCACTCGCTCGGGGAGTTGCTCCTCGCGGGCGGCGAATACCAGCGAAGCACAGACGCCCTCACGGTCTTCTCGCCGTTCGGGCTCGGCGTACTGGACCTCGCCGTCGCGGACCTCGTCCACCGGCGTGCGCGGGAGCTCGGCCTGGGTGTCCGTGTTCCGGACTTCCTGGGCAACGTGTCCGGCTGAAGTATGTGAAGGCACACCCCTCGGAAGCGGTAGCAGAACCGCCAGGCGGTCAATGCGTCAATTGACACAAGCCCCGCCGAAACTTCTTGCTAGTCATGAATCATGAGAACGCGATCAGCTGTGCATCGGACCGTGCTGGCGGTGGATGTACGGGGATTCGGTGACCGGTGGCGGGCCACACCGCAACAGCTCGCGGTGCGGAAGGGCATGTACCGCGCGCTGGAGAACGCCTTAAACGCCACGGGTATTTCGTGGGCCGAGTGCCACCGCGAGGACCGCGGTGACGGTCTCATGGTGATGGCTCCTTCCCGGGCGCCCAAATCACTGTTCGTGGAGCTGTTCCCGCACGCGGTGGCCGCGGAGTTGCGTGCGCACAACGCGACGCGACCGGTGGAGCAGCAGATCCGGCTGCGCCTCGCGTTGCATGCCGGGGAGGTGGTCTTCGACGCACACGGGGTCGCCGGTGCGGCGGTCGATCTGACGTTCCGGCTGCTGGACGCGCCCGTGCTGAAGCAAGCGTTGGCGGAGTCGCCGGGTGTGCTGGCGATGGTCACGTCGGGGTGGTTCTTCGAAGAGGTCGTGCGCAACAGCCCGGTCGCGGATCCGGCGGCCTACAGCCGGGTACGAGTGGCGGTGAAGGGGACCGCGACGATCGCGTGGATCAGCCGTCCGGACCGTCCTTATACCGGTGATCACGCATCCGGAGGGACGGTCACGATGACCGCGACCTCGTCGGACAGCGGCAGGGTTTACCAGGCCGCGCGGGACCAGTAGTCACCGAGGACTGCACCAGAGCCAGGCCTCTCGGGTGCGAGTGATGCCCAGCGTCTATGTCGCGAAAGCCACTTTCGGGACATCAGACGTCTCGAAAGTGGCTTTCGAGACACCGGAATGGCTGGCGCGGATTCTCACGACGGCCCAGATCAGCGAGCCCTAAAGTCTCGTGAGTGGTAGGGACGGTTAGAGCGGACCGGTATTTGCCTACCACGCCTGACCCACACAGATGCGAAGTGTCAGCGGCGGCGCGGTCGACCGTGAAGGAATTGGGACGTTGAGTGTCCCGATTCCTTCATCGTCGAGGGGTCGCTCCGGTCTTGGTACTTGATCAACGGAGGATCGGGGACACTCAACGTCCCCGATCCTCCGTTGATCAAGACCGTGGTCTCGCGGACGGCAGCCGAGTGGGGAAGATTTGGGACGTTGAACGTCTCAAATCTTCCCCACTCGCCCACATCGGCATCCAGAACAAGGTCTACAAGCCACCGAGATGACATCAGGAGCCAGTGGGCAGGCAAATACCGGTCCACCAGAACCGTCCTTACCACTCACGAGGCAGGTCACCAGGCAGGTCAGGCAGAGCTCCGCGGCGACGTCTTCTCCGTATCGGTGGCCTGCGCGGTGGTCGGCATTTCGACCGGCACCGCAACCGCCGCCTCGGGCGCGGACCGCAACGGCATCCGCCGGACGTCCGGCAGGGCGAGCAGCGCGACGTTGAACCCGCCCACCAGCACGGCGGCGAAGATCAGGACGGTCGATTCGCTGGTCATCATCGCCACCGGCGCGGCGAGGGCGAGACCCAGTGGACGGGCGGCGAAGGACAGGAGCGCGTCGTAGGAATCGGCCCTGGCCAGGGTTTGCGGCGGGAACTGCTGTTGCATCACCGTCTGCCAGAGCGTGTTCAGGATGCCCAGGCCGAGCATCGCCACGAAGTAGGCCGCGGCGTTCAGCCACACCGGACCGGGGATGGCGAAGGCGGCCAGTGGCAGGGCGAACACCGCGCCACCCAGTGAGGTCGCGATCAGTGGCCGGGCGATCGGCAGGCGCGGCGCCAGGAACGAGCCGATGATCATGCCCACCATGCCGCACTGGTAGATGATCACCCACGAGATCTCGCCGCCCAGTACGCGGATGGCGATCAGCGGCCCGAGTGTCATGAAGATGCCGGCCGTGAGGTTCGAAACGCCGTGCCCGAGCAGGTTCGTCCAGAACCACCGGCGCTTGCGGACCTCGGTCCAGCCCTCGACCAGGTCGCGGACGAAGGTGGCTTCCTTGCTCCTGGCGGGACGGGCAGCGGTGCGGAGTCCGCCGAGCAGCGCGCCGCCCGCGAAGAACACGGCCGCGATGACGACGAACAGCCAGCCCGCGCCCACGGTCACGATCAGGAGGCCCACCACGCCGGGGCCCACCACGAGTGCCAGCCCTCTGGCCATGCCGAGCTGCCCGTTGACGCGCAGGCGGTCGCGTTCCGGCACGGTCGCGATGACCAGCGGCGACATCGTCGGCGTGCCGATGGCGATGGCGGCGCCCGCGATGGCCGAGAGGATGGCCAGGTGCAGGATCTGCATCGAGCCGAGGAGCAGTTCGACACCGATGGCCAGTTGCACCAGGCCGCGTACCACGTCGGCGGCGAACGCGAGCCGCTGCGGGCGCAGGCGGTCGGCGATCACCCCGCCGATCGGCAGCAGGAGCAACTGGGGGATCAGCTCGCAAGCGAGGACGACACCGACTGCGGTACCGGAATCGGTGGCTTCGATGATCGCCAGGATCAGCGCGGTCGGGATCATCGCGGTGCCGAGCAACGACAGCGAACGGCCGACGAGGAGACGGCGGATCGTGGCGGGAACGGCGGTGGTGACGGGAGTGCTCACGCGATCCCTCCCGCCGTGGCGACGACGCGGCGGCCTGCGACGGCTTCGGCCATCCCGGTGCCCAGCTCGTCCACCAGCGCCGGTGGCGCGTGGAGGAACGCGTGATGCTCGCCCTCCAGCACCACCTGCCGGAACCGGCCGGGCTCCGCGTACTCGGCCCAGCCGGTGCTCTGCTCCGGTCGGATCTCGACGTCGTCGCTCCAGCCGATCGCGTGGATCGTCGACGGCAGTTTCACCGGGGTGTCCAGGTGGTAGGCCTTGTTCGCATCAACATCCTTGCGCAGCACTCGCAACCCCATCGCGATCATGTCAGGACTGGCGTTTCCGCCGAGCTGCCCCACGAACGCGGTGAGTTCGGTGGCGAGTTCGGCGTTGGTCAATTCGAGGAACCGGCCGAACGGGCCGTCGTGCGGGGAGACCTGGGACGAGAGGAACAACCGGTCCGGCGTGGGCAGGCCACGTTCCCACAGATGCAGGGCCAGCGCGAAACCGGGTAGGGCGCCGCCGCAGTGCCCGAAGAAGCCGAACGGGCGATCGAAATACGGCAGCAGCTGGTCCGCCAGCTGCCCGGCCAGCTCCTCATAGGTGCCGTAGTGCGGTTCCTTGATGCGGTTCTCCCGTCCGGGTGGCTGCACGAAACAGATTTCGGCGGGACCGGCGAACGCGGGCCAGCGGTTGTACATCGAAGCGCCGACGCCCGAATAGGGGAAACAGAACAGGCGAGCGGCCGAATCGGCTCGGGGTTTGCGCAACAGGACGCGTTGCGGCTTGGCTGGACTCGGGGAAGACATGACCACCTCGGAATGAGAGCGAAGGGAGGATCACCGGGTTGCTGGAATCGGCCCGTCGGCCGCGATCGCTTCCTCCAGTTCTTCTTCGGCGCCTTGACGCAACCGGGCGGAGACGCGCATGTCCTTGATGCCCGCGACGAAATTGGACGTGAGGTGTTCGACCGGCGTGTCTAGCCGGAACTCCGCGACCTTCCCGACGATCTCCTCGAACAGCAGGCGCAGCGCGATCCGCGCGAGGGGAGCGCCGATGCAGTAGTGCGGTCCGAAACCGAAGGCGACGTGCCGGTTGGGGGAGCGGGCGACGTCGAAACGGAACGGGTCGGCGAACACCTCTTCGTCCCGGTTGGCCGAGCCGAGCCACGCCACGACGGCGTCACCGCGCCGCAGTTCCACGCCCCGGATCTCCGTGGGCTGCACGACATAGCGCATGAAGTGGTTCGCCGGTGACGACCAGCGCAGCCCTTCTTCCACGGCACTGGTCACCAGCCTGGGGTCGTCGGCCACCCGCCGGTACTCCTCGGGGTGCTCGATGAGGGCCAGCACCGTTCCCGCGACCGCGTGCGGCGTGGTGACGTTCGCGCCGAGCAGCAGGCTGTAGCAGTTGTAGACGATCTCGTCGTGCCGGAAGGCGCGGCCGCCGACGCTCATCCGCATCAGCGCGCCCACGAGGTCGTCACCCGGTTCGCCAGCCCGGCGCCGGACCTCGCCCGAGAAGTACGAGAACAGTTCGTGGTGCGCCGAAGCCAGCGTGCCGCCGCCCTTGCCCTGGCGGAATTCCGGGTCGTCCGGGGCGACCGCCATCGTGGTCAGGCGGGTGAGCCGCGGCCAGTCGGCTTCGGGGAGCCCCATCAGTGTCCCGGTGAACGCCATCGGGAAGTCGGCGGCGGAACGGGCGAGGTTCCACGAACCCGTCGCGAGCGGCGCGATCATGCGATTGACGACCCGCCGGACCTTCGGGACCATCGGCCGCAGGGCCCGTGCCGAAAGCATGTCCATCATCGGCCGCCGCATCGACGTGTGCACGGGCGGATCGCTGGCCGCCATCATCTTGCCGCCCGCCGGATCGCGGCCGCCCAGGATCGACAGCAGGGTGCCCCGGTTCGACGTGAAGCGGGTGTGGTCGCGCAGGACGTCGTTGACGTCGTGGTACTTGGTGACCGACCAGAACGAGCGGCCGTCGGGCAGCACCTGGCGGTGCACCGGTGAGTGCAGGCGCATCGCGGTCCAGACCGGATGCGGATCACCGGACCCGTAGAGCGTCGGCGCGTGGAGGTCCGCCTCGTCGATCTCGTGCGGGGCCACCGCCGTGTCGTCGGCGCTGATCTTCATCGGGGCTCCTTCTCGATCGAGGTTTCACCGTCGATCAGAGCGGCGAGTTCCGCCACGGACGGGTTCTCGTAGAACGCGTAGGTGGGCACGTCGACGTCGTGGGCTTCGCTGATCTCCGTGGTCAGGCGGACCGCCACCAGCGAGTGCCCGCCCGCCTCGAAGAAGTCGTCGTCGACGCCGATCCGGTCGATCTGGAGCAGATCCGCCCAGAGCTCGGCGAGCCACGCCTCCAAGGGGGTTCCCGGCGCGCGGTAGTCGGTGCTCAGATCTCCGCGTTCCGGGAGCGGCAGACCGGCGAGGGCGTCACGGTCGACCTTCCCGTTCGCGGTCAGCGGGAGTTCGTCCAGCCGGACGAACCGGCCGGGGACCAGGTACGGCGGCAGGGTTTCCCCGAGATGGGCGCGCAGCCCGGCGGTGATGATCGTGTCGTCGCAGGCGTAGTAGGCGACCAGACTGTGCCCGGTGCCCGAGGGCAGCGCGAGGACGGCGGCGTCGTACACCTCCGGGTGGGTCCGCAACGCGGCCTCGATTTCGGCGGGCTCCACCCGGAATCCGCGGATCTTGACCTGCCGGTCGTTGCGGCCGGCGAACTCGATCTGCCCGTCGGGCAGACGGCGGCCGAGGTCGCCGGTCGCGTACATGCGATCGCCGGGGACACCGGAGAAGGGATCGGGCAGGAATCGGTCCGCGGTGGCGGCGGGCGCGCCGAGGTAGCCGTGCGCGAGACCGAGGCCGGCGGCGAAGATCTGGCCCAGTTCCCCGTCCGGGACCGGGGCGCCGTGCTCGTCGAGCAGGTACACCCTCGTCCCGGTGATGGCGTGGCCGATCGGGACACTGCGCGCGCCCATCGGCCGGTCGAGGACGGCGCAGCAGGTGAACGTCGTGTTCTCGGTCGGGCCGTAACCGTTGAGCACGGTGGTGGACGGCAGCGCCTCGATGGCTTTGTCCACATGGGACGGTGAGAGGACGTCGCCACCCGCGATCAGGATCCGCAGTCCGGTCAGGTCCCGCGACCCCGCTTCGATCACCTGGTGGAACAGTCCCGCGGTCAGCCAGAGGACGGTGACCTTCTCCTCGCGGACGAGCGCGGTCACGTCGGTGGGACGCAGTTCTCCCGCCGGTGCGACGACGAGCCTGCCGCCGTTGAGCAGCGCTCCCCAGAATTCGAGGGTCGACGCGTCGAACGCGGCCGGCGCGAGCTGGAGGAAGACGTCTTCCGGACCGACCGGCAGGAAGCGCGCGCCGAGGACGAGCCGGAGAACGGCGCGATGCGGGACGACCACGCCCTTCGGCGTGCCGGTCGAGCCCGACGTGTACGCGATGTAGGCGGTGTCTTCCCCGCCGACGTCGATCGCTTCCGTCGCGTCGACGTGTTCGGCGCGGGCCGTCAGCTCGGCCAGCGTCGTCCACGAACTTCCCGGCGCCGCAACGGGTTCTTCCGTGATCACGATCCTGGGGCCCGCGTCCCGCAGGATCGTGTCGCGTCGGGAGTCCGGGGTGTGCGGATCGAGGACGAGGTAGGCGGCGCCCGCTTTCAGGACCGCCAGCAGCAGGACCACGAGGTCCGCCGAACGCGGCAGGACGATGCCGACGGCATCCCCCGGTACGACACCGGCCGCACGCAGTGCGGTCGCGAGCTTCGCCGACGACTGGTCGAGTGCGCCGTAGCTCAGGACCCTGGCACCATCGGTGACAGCGACGGCTCCCGGGTTCTTCCTGGCCTGCTGTCCGAACGCGTCGACGACGGACCGCGCGGGCGCGGCGTCGAGGGTGCGTTCCTCCATGGTGGATGTGGTGGACACTGTGGTCATCCCTTCTCTTCCCGCTTGCCGGAATCCAGCGCGATCCAGACCGAGGCCGCTTTGGCCAGCAGTCCGCCCGTTTCGTCGTAGAGCGCGGTGCCGACGTTGGCCGTGCGGCCGTGCCGCCGCCGGAGCCTGCCGACGATCACATGGGTGCGCCCGGGGAGCGGTCTCCTGTGGACGATCGCGCTCATCCGGCCGAGCACCATCGGTTCCCGGACCGGGTCGCCGGTCCAGCCGCCGGGGCAGTCGAGCACGCTCCACACCAGCGCGATGGGTACTTCGCCGTCGTCGTCCGCTTCGGGGGTCCAGGTGCACGCCACGAGATCGCGGCCGCCGACCTTGCCGGGGGTCACCGGGAAGCCGCCGGACGGCGCGCGTTCGACGCCGCAGACGAAGCAGGTGGGGAACGGATGTCCTTCCCAGCCTTCGAAAGCCGATTCCGCCTGCTTCGCCTCCGTCACCGTGACGGGTTCGACTTCCTCGACCTTCCCGGCTTCGGGGCCGATGGTCGCGATCAGCCGTTCTCCGTGCCACACTTGGGTGCGCCGGGCCCCCGCCCGGACCTCGAGATCGGTCTGGAGCGGCGGCGGCGTGTGCAGGGTGACCGCGGGCGGGGTCGCCTCCGGGAACGAGGCCAGCCCGGCGAACACGCCGCACGCGTACCCGCCGTTCGCGCTGTGCGCGGGCCCGTTGTAGGCACCGCCGATCCGGACGTCCATCAGGACTGTCCCCAGTGGACCTGCCGGAGCGGGAACTCCGCGCAGAGATCGCGGACGGCGGCACCGACTTCGGCGCGGACCGCTTCGTCGAGATGCCAGATCCGGTCGCCGTCGGGACGGACGGCCGACAGCACGCGGTCGACCAGCCCGGCACAGCGGATCACCGCGTCGTCGGTCAGGCCCCGGGCGGCCAGGATGTTCGTGCCGAACCGCAAACCGCTCGTCACCAGCGGACCGTGCGGGTCGCCGTCGATCACGTTCTTGTTCGCGACGATGCCGCACGACTCCAGCGCCTGTTCGGCGATCACCCCGGTCAGCCCGGCCTGGCCGACGTCGACCAGCACCAGGTGGTTGTCGGTGCCGCCGGTGAGCACCTCGTACCCGGCCCCCATCAGCTCGACGGCCAGGGCGTCGGCGCTGGTCCTGATGCGCTGGGCGAGCGCGCGGAATTCGGGTGTGAGCACGAGATCGAGCGCGCGGGCCTTGGCCGCGATCGAATCGAACGCGGGCGTGCCCTGGAAGTAGGGGAAGACGGCGTTGCGCATGACGTCGGCGAGCGGCCGGCCCCGCCGGGCCGCGACCGGCGCGTCCGCGTCCTTGCCGAGCAGGATCAGGCCGCCGCGGGGACCGTAGAGCTGCTTGTACGTACTGGTGGTGGTGACGTGGGCGTGGTCGACGGGGCTCGGGTGCAGCCCCGCCGCGATCAGCCCGGCCACATGCGAGATGTCCGCGAGCAGATACGCGCCGACCTCGTCGGCGATCGCCCGGAACCGGGCGTAGTCGATGGTCCGGGGATAGGAGCTGGCCCCGCACACGATCACCCGCGGCCGGTGCTCCCGCGCCAGGGTGGCGACCTGGTCGTAGTCGATCAGGCCGGCGCGGTCGGTGCCGTAGGAGACGGAGGTGAAGTACCGGCCGGTGACCGACGCGGACGCGCCGTGCGTCAGATGCCCGCCGGCGTTGAGGGCCATGCCCAGGACGACATCGCCGGGGGAGAGCAGGCTGAACAGGACGATCTGGTTGGCGTTGCTGCCCGAATGCGGCTGCACGTTGGCGTACCGGGCGTGGAAGACCCGCTGCGCGCGATCGATGGCCAGCTGTTCGATCTCGTCGACGATCGCGCTCCCGGCGTGGAACCGCGCCCCCGGATAGCCCTCCGCGGTCGTGTTCCCGAGCACGGATCCCGCGGCCGCGAGCACCGACGGATCCGCCACGCTGGCGGCCGCGATCATGGCGAGGGTGCCGTCCTGGCGGACGCGTTCGCGTTCGATCAGGCCGAACAGCTCCGGATCGGCGCGGTGGTGGCCGTGCGGGTCGTCGGCGGCCCGGTCGGCGAAGTCCGCGATGTTCGCGAGGGTCATGCTTTGCTCCTGTCGAAGGCAGCGCCCGGCAGAGACACCGAGTCAGCGGGAGAACCGGCGAGCCGGTCCGCCGCGGTGAGCAGGTCGTCGCGCAGCCGGTCCAGGGCGTCGTTGCCGTGCCGGGTGAGATCCACGGTGATTTCGCAGTGGACGCCGCCGGCGCGTGGCTCGTTCAGCGTCTCGATGCGGATCGGGAATTCGGCCCGTTCCCGCATGTCCTCCTCCGGGCGCAGCAGACCGGCTTCGAGCAGGCCGTCGCGCGCGTGGAAGTGGACGTAGTTGAAGGCCGAGTCGAACGGACGGCGGCCGAGCAGCTTGCGTACCTCGGAATCCGGGAAGCGCCGGTACGGGAGCAGCGTGTTCTCGGCGGCCAGCGCCGAATCCGCGGCCTCCCGCCAGGTGCCGTCCGTGACCGGCAGGCGCAACGGGAGATAGTTGAGGAACAGCCCGATGGTCAGGTCCGCACCCGTCACCTCCGGCCTGCCGCTGACCGGTATCCCGATCACCGGCGCCGGGTTCCCGGTGAGGGACGCGACCGCGGCGGCGTGGGTCACCAGCATCAGCGATTTCAGGGGCACTCCCCATGACGCCGAGCGTTTCGTCAGCGCCGCGGTGAGGTCGGACGGCAGGACGAAACCGATCTTGCGGAAGTCGGGGGTGGCCGACGGCGGTTCCGCGCCCAGATGCGGCCGGAGGCCTTCGAAGTAGGCCCGCGCGTCCGTGTCGCGCAGCGCGGCGCGCTCGAGCCGGACGTAGTCCTCGGCGGGGGCGGGCGTGCCCAGATCCACGCTGCCGCCGTCGAGCAGGGCGGCGTACACGCGGACCACTTCACTGACGAACAGCGATTCGCTCCAGCCGTCCATGATCGCGTGGTGGAACGCGTGGGAGAACCGGAAAGAACGGTCGTCGAGCGCGGCGGCGTGCACGCGGATCAGCGGTGCCGTCTCCGGATCGAACGGTTGCCCCAGTGACGCCATGACCTGCTCGTGCCGGTCGGCGACGGCGTCCTCGGCCAGGCCCCGGTGGTCGGCGACCTCGAGCGGGATCGTGGCCTGCTTTTCGACCACCTGCATCGCTTCGCTGAACGACACCAGGTCGAATCCGGAGCGCAGCGCGGGATGGCGTGCCGACACGGTGGCGAGTGCCTTCGCGAGGGTTTCCTCGACGAGCGGGCGGTCGACCACCCGCGACACCACCTCGTGGTAGAGCTCTCCGCCGCTGAGCAGGGATTCGTAGATCAGGCCGAGCTGGAGCCGGGTGGCCGGGTGGACCCGCTCCGCGCTCGCCGGGGCGAGAGCCAGGTCTTCGGGGGAGAGCAACTCGGCCGTGTCGTCCTCAGGTTCGGCACCCAGCGCCGAACACATCCCGCGCACGGTCGGGTTCCGGAACAGGTCGACCAGGGTGAGGTGCATCCCCCGCTCGGCCGCCGCCCCGATGACCTTCAGCGCGAGCAGGGAATCACCGCCGAGGGCGAAGAAGTCCGCGTCGCCGTCGACCCGCTCGATACCGAGCACGTCCCGCCAGATCTCGGCCAGCGCGTCCTCGGCGTGGCCGGTGGTGTCAGTCATCGTCTTCTCGCTCCGGGTATTCGTCACAGGGCGCCGATCTCCGCGCCGCTGACGGCGCGCGGGCCGTCCTCGAAGGTGAAGCGGAAGACCAGCCGTCCGCTGATCGCCGCGGTCAGGCCCGCCAGTTCCGCGTGGTCGCCGACGCGGCCGATGGTCATGTCGAGTTCGTGGGTGTGCACCCCGCCGGGCAACGTGGTGCCGGGTTTGCCGAACGGGCGGTACACGCTCACCCCCGGCAGTTCGCGGACCCGCTCGCCCCCGTCGATGGCGTCCAGCACGCATTTGCGCCGCGGTGCCGGATGGAACTGCTGGAAGAACACCGCGTCCCGCGGCGGAGGCGGCACGTGGACGTCCTCGCCGAGGGCGATCCGCCCGCCGATCTCGATCAGGTTGACGCCGAGCGCGCGGATCGAAAGTTCGCTGATGCCACCGCCGAGCCGTCCGTTCACCTCGATCAGCCGGGGGCCGTCGGGGGTGAGCTTGAACTCGGTGTGGACCAGGCCGGTGGTGATGCCGAGCGCGGCGATCGCCCCGCGCGCGACGGCCTGCATCTCGTCGTCTTCGGCCCGCTCCAGCGGCGACGGCCAGAACCGGCCGGTCTCCCGGAACGGCGGCACCATCGGCAGTTTCCCGGTGACCGCGAGATCGTCGATCCGGCCTGCCACGACGACGTTCTCCACCGAGACGTAGTCGCCGAAGGCACCGCAATCCCGGCCGGGCAGGTACTCCTCCAGGATCAGCCCGCCCGACGGGTCGTAGCCGGGCGCGCCCTCCGAGAGCAGACGCCGGGCCAGCGCTTCGCCGTCGGCGCTGTCGTGGATCAGGTAGGTGTTCATGCTGGCGCCGCCGTACAGGGGCTTGAGCACGGCGGGCAGACCGGTCTCGGCGACCGCGGCCGCCCACTCGCCCGGCGTGGTGACCGGGTGGAAACGCACGGCGTCGACCCCCGCGGCCCGCAACGCGGACCGCTGCTTCGCCTTGTCGGTCAGGTAGGTCAGCGTCTGCTCGCCCAGGTACGGCAGATCGAGCGCGCGGGCGAGCTCCCCGGTCAGCCGGAGCGCTTTTTCGCTGTAGGTCACGATTCCCGCCGCGCCCCGCGCGGCCAGTTCCCGCGCGGCGCCGTCGACGGACTCGATCGCGGTGACCCGGCCGAACTGCTCCAGCAGCGGGCGCATCGCGGTGGTGTGCTCGTTGACCGGGATCGCGAACAGGCAGGGCGTCAACGACGCCAGGCCGACCGCGATCTCGCCCGGTGGCGCCGCGCCCTGGTCGTAGACGACGACGAGTGGCCCGGTCATCGGGCGGCCGCTCGCGCCGACGCCGGCCGGATGTCGGTCCACACGGTCGCTATGTGCGCGAGGCAGGCCTCCCTGGTGCCGCTGAAGCCCACTTCGCGCCAGCCCTCGGGCGGAGTGGTGGCGGCGGGCCACACGGAGTACTGCTCTTCGTGATTGACGACGACGGTGTAGTTCACGACTGGCTCCCGGTTCGAAGAGTCGGCAAGTTTTCGGTGAAGGCGTCGGCGAGCGCGCGGACCCGCTTGGCGGACAACAGATCCGCGCTGTGCAACCAGGACACGGACAGCCGCGACCCGGCGAACACCGCGTAGCACTCCAGCGCGTACGGCCGGGGCATGGCGGGATCGCGGTCCGCGCCGGTGCCCTCGATGCGCACGGCACCGAGCGCGCCGCCGTCCCGGCCGTCCGCCAGATAGGCCGGAGTGCCCCAGAAGTTGAACAGCAGCCGCGGTCTGGGCAGCGCCGTGAGCCGGGCCCGGACGTCCGCGTCGGGATGCAGGAACCGCGCCGTCTCGAAGCCGAATCCCCGGCCGGGCACCGAGCGGTGCAGCGCTGCGACGTCGTCCGTGCTCGCCGAAAGCGGCAACGCGAACGGGTAAGCCGAGTTGAAGTAGCCGACGATCCGGCTGGGGTCGAGGTCGAGGACGTCCTCACGGCCGTGCCCGCCGAGCTGGACCAGCGCCTCGCCGTCTTCGCCGGTCCACTCGCGCAACGCGGCGCCGAGCGCGCCGAGGAGGCATTCGTAGACCGAAAGCCCGCGTTCGCGCGCAGTCTCGGCGATCGCCCGGCTCGTCGCCTCGTCCAGGACGGTGCGGACGTCGCCGACGGCCCCTTCCACCCCGGCCACGCCGTCCGGGACGACCTGGGCGCACCCCGACCAGTCCCGGTCGAGCCAGTGGCCGGCGCCGAGCCGGGCCGGATCGGTCCGCACGTAACCGGTCAAGGCCGCGGCCCACGCCGCCGGGGACGGGCCGGGACGCTCCAGCGAGCCGTCGTCGCCGTCGCCGTCGCGGAGGATCACGGACAGCTCGTCGGTGATCAGGTCCCAGGAGAACAGGTCGACCATCAGGTGGTGGATCACCACGACCAGCCGGTCCGGGGCGTCGTCGATCCGCAGCAGGCCGAACCGCGCCACCGGGCCCGAGCGCAGGTCGAGCCCTTCGTGCAGGCCGGTGGCGGCTCGATGCGCCCGCTCGTCCACCTCGGAGGCCGGCAGCCCGGTCAGGTCGATCTCGGTGACCGGCGGGGCTTCCGGCACCGCGTACTGACGCGGCTCGCCGGTCAGGTCCAGCCGCGAGCGCACCGCGGGATGCCGCCGGGCCAGCACCCGCACCGCGGCCGTGATCTCGCCGAGGTCGTAGTGGCGGCCGAGATCGTAGGAGACGCCGTGGTTCCAGTGATCCGGGTTCGGTACCCCGCGAGCCAGGAAGGACTGCTGAGCGGGCGTGAGAGGACCGCTGTCGCCGCCGTCCGACTCCGCCGGGTCCTCGAACGGGATGGCGACCTCGGCGAGCTTCTCCACCGTCGGGTGTTCCAGGATGTGCCGCGGCCGCAGCGCGATACCGCGCCGCTTGGCCTCCTGCACGATGCGGATCCCGACGATGGAGTCCCCGCCGAGCGCGAAGAAGCCGTGCCGGATCCCGATCTTGTCGGCCGTGGGCAGATGCGCCGCCCACACCTCGCACAACGTCTCCTCCACCGGCGTGCGCGGCGCGACGTACTCCTCGCGGGAGCGCTTTTCGGCGGCCACGGCCCGCAACGCCCGCCGGTCGACCTTGCCGTTCGCGTTCCAGGGCAAGGAATCCAGCACGATCACCTGGTTCGGGACCATGTAGTCCGGCAGCCGCTCGGCGGCGAACCGGCGCAGATCCTCGGCGTCGAGCGTGCCTCCGATCGAGGCGGTCGCGAAGGCGACCAGCCGGGCGAGACCGTGTTCGTCCAGCAACTCGACGGTGGCCCTCGCGACGTCGGGCGAGGTCTCCAGCAGATGTTCGATCTCGCCGATCTCCACCCGCCTGCCGCGGATCTTGACCTGGCTGTCGGCCCGGCCGAGCAGGACGACCGCGCCGTCCGCACGCCAGTAGCCGAGGTCACCGGTGCGGTACAGGCGGCCGCCGGGGGTGGTGGCGAAAGGATCCGGCACGAACGCCGACGCGGTCATGGCGGGTTCGCCGAGGTAGCCGCGGCCGACGCTGCGCCCGCCGATGTGGATCTCCCCGGTGACACCGGGCGGCACCGGCCGCTGGTCCGGGTCGAGGATGTGCACGGTGACGTTCGGCAGGACCAGCCCGATCGGCGTGTGCCGCGGCTCGTCGGGACCGACGGGGCCGCCCGTCGTGTCGTCAGCGACCTCGGCGGGACCGTAGGCGTTGAGCAGCGGGACGCCGGGCAGCTGGGCGTGCCAGCGGGCGGCCAGGCCGGGGCTCAGGACCTCGCCGGTCGAGACCATCAGGTGCAGGTGCTCGCGCAGGCGCGCGGTGAGCGTGGGGTCGTCGCGGAGTTCGTCCAGCAGGACCGCGATGTAGGTCGGCACCAGTGCCAGGCAGCCGAACCGGTGCCGGACGGCGAGCGCGAGCAGTGCGGCCGGATCGCGGACGACGTCGTCGGGGACGACCCGCACGGTCGCGCCCGCGGTGAGCCCGGCGAACATCTGCCAGATCGACAGGTCGAAGGTCAGCGGCGCGGTCTGCGGGACGGTGGAGCCCGGTTTCAGCCCGTAGTCGGGCACCCGCGTGGCGAGCAGGTTGAGGAAGGACCGGTGCTCGATGCAGGCGCCCTTGGGGCGTCCCGTCGAGCCGGAGGTGAAGATGGCGTAGGCGAGGTCGTCCGGCTCGGGAGCCGGACCGAGGTCGGCGACGTCTCCCGCGGGCGCGTTTCGCAGCTCCGCCAGGCCGAAGCGCGGTCGCCCGGACGCGCCCGCCACGCCGGGGACGGCGATCAGCGCGTCCGCCCGGCGGATCAGATCCGCCTGCCGCGCCGGGGGAGTGGCCGGGTCGACCGGCATGTACGCGGCGCCCGCGAAGAGGATCCCGACCGCTGTCACCAGGAACCAGGCGTCACGCGGGGCGGCCAGCGCGACGAGGCTTTCCTTGCCGATGCCTTCGGCCCGCAGGCGCAGCGCGATCGCGGTGGCGTGACGGCACAGGTCGGCATAGGTGAACGACTCGATGTCGTCCTCCACGGCCAGTGCGTCAGGCGCCTGCCGGAGCACGAGTTCCCGGTACGGAACGGTGCTGTCCAACGGTTCGGTCTCGTTGAACCCGGCGAGCAGTGCCGTCGTGGCGTCGTCGAGCACACCCAGTTCGCTGATCGTCCGGCCCAGGTCGTGCAGGCCCTCCTCCAGCACTACGCCGATCCCGTCGACCAGGTACCGCAGCCGCGCCGGATCGGCGATCGTCGAGCCGGCACGGATTCCGCGTGCGTCGCAGGCGAGCGCCAGCGGGGCGGTGCCGGGTCGATCGCCCCAGACGAGTTCCAGTGTGCGGCTGTCGCCGGGCGTCTCGTGCGCCATCGCTTCGGCGACCGCGGTGCGCACCTCGCCGAGCCATTCCTGGACGGTCAGTTCCGGCCGGGGCCGGAGGAACAGCGGGAACCGCTCACCCGAAGGAGGTCCGGCCAGCAGCGTGATGCCCTGGTGCGCACCGAAACGGCGCAGCACGACGGCGGTCGCGGCCGCGACGACGGTCCAGCCGAGGACGGGGTCGCCACCGGTGATCGTGGCCAGCCGGGCGGCCGCACGCGCGGACCAGTCGGCGGAGGCTTCGGCCCGCTCGGTGCCGAGCGCGTCGAAGAGCCCCGCGACGGCGGTGTCACCGTCGCGCACTTCGCCGTCGTCGCGGCTCGTCAACGGGCTGATACTGGTGCTCATACCGCTCCCTCGGACTCAGAACCGGAAATCGGGCAAGGCGACGGCGGCCGGTGCGGTGCCGGTCAGTTCCAGGAGTGACTCCTTCTCGCCGTTCTCGGCCAGCCGCCGCAACAGGGCTTCGAAGTCCGCGATCCACCCTTCGACGGTCGCGCGCTCGAAGAGGTCGGCCGCGTACTTGACGCGGCCGCGCAGTTCGCCGCCGTACTCCAGCACCGACACGCTGACCGGGTACGCGGGCGCCGACGGGTCGACGTCGAGCAGCTCGACGCCGGGACCGCCGTCGCCGAAGGACTCCGTGATCGGCTCGACCCCCGCGTGGTAGGCGAAGTTGGTCGCGGCGAGCATGGCGCTGCCTCCCGGATGCGCCAGCCGCACGATGCGGTCGGTGGGCAGTTCGGCGTGCGCGAGCGCGGCGAGCTGGGACCGGCGGACGTCGGCGAGGTGGTCGCGGAAAAGGGCTTCGGGCAAGGGTTTCGAGCGGATCGCGACGGTGTTGACGAAGCAGCCGACCACGTCCTCGTCCCGGCGCTCGCGGCCGCTCACCGGGATGGCAACGCTCTGGTCTCGCACGCCGGTGATCTGCCACAACAGGACCGACCACGCGGCCAGCAGCACCATGTTCACCGTCGCGCGCTCGCGGCGGGCGAGTTCCTTGAGCCCGTCGAACAGGGCGTCGTCCAGCTCCAAGGGCAGCACGCCGCCCGAGCCGGGCACGATGGCCCGTTCCGGGTGGCCGGTGGGCAGGGCCACCTCGGGCGCGCCGCCGAGGTAATCCGTCCAGAACCGGGTGAGCTGTTGTCCGCGTTCGCCCGCCAGAGCCTCGTTCTGTTCGCGCACGAGGTCGAAGTAGGTCCGGGCGGGTATGTCGTCCGACGGCCCGCGCGTCAGTTCGGCCAGCAGGATCCGCCAGGACCAGCCGTCGCAGAAGAGGTGGTGCACGGTCAGCGCCAGCGCGTCCCGTTCGGTGTCGGCGAACCGGATCCGGACGAGCTGGGCCCGGACCGGCCGCTCATAGGGCGAAAGCGCCGGACTGATGAGCTCCGCCAGGCCCGCTTCCAGATCCGCTCGCGCGTCGGCGTACGACAGGCGGGAGAGGTCGAGCCGGACTTCTTCCAGTGCGACGGTCCTGCCCGTCTCCACTACCTGACATGGGCCGGATTCGGTGTCCCGTAAGACAGTGCGCAGCATCGGATGCCTGCGGACCAGCTCCGCCAGCCGCTCGCCGACGGCCGCCGTATCGACGACGCCGTCGAACAACAGGATCTCCGGAACGTTGTAGGCGTTCGAGTCCGGGTCGAGCTGTCCGGCTGCCCAGATCGAAAGTTGCTGTCCGGAAAGCGGTCCGGTTTCGGCGGTCGGCACGCTCGTCGCGGGTGACGGCGCCGCGGAAATCTCGGCGGGGATCTCGGCGGCGACGGCTTCGGCGATCCCGCTGATCTCGGTGTGGTCGAACAGATCGAGCACTTCGATGTCGGTGCCGAAGTGCTCGTTGATCCGGCTGACCAGCTGTGCGCCGTTGAGCGAATCGCCGCCCAGCGCGAAGAAGTCGTCGTCCAGCGTGGTGTCCGGCTCCTTGAGCACCGCGCGGACGAACTCGAGAACCTGGTCCGCCACCGACAGTTCCGGTGTTTCGGCGGAATCGGGGGAAGGCGGTGTCGTCTCCAGGGGCCAGCAGTGCTCGTCGAGCAACGGCGCGACCGGGAGCCGGGCCCGCAGTGGCGGAGGTGGCACCGCGGCCCGCAGGTCCAGCTCGAACCCGAGCAGGTACAACACGCGCAGCAACTCCGCAGGGGTGGAGACCGGCCGCAGGTTCGCGGCCGGACGGAGCTCGCGGATCGCGGTGCCGAGCGCGCCGCCGGGCGCGAGATCGAGAACGATCGTCCCGTCGGGAACGGAGGCCAGCGCGGCACCGAGTTTGGTGACGTCCGGCTTCGCGGCGCCGGACGCGTGGGCCAGCACCAGGGCCGGGGCGACCCCCAGATCGGTGACGATCGCGCGGAGACCGGCCGCGTGGATCTCCGCCCGCGCGGCGGGCGACCAGGTCGCGGCAGGTTCGGCTGCGGCCGGGGCGGTGGCCGTGGCGAATCCGCGATAGTCGCGGGCCCAGTCCAGCAACGTCTTCGTGTCAGCGGGCGCGGGGACGCCGCCGACGGCCAGGACGACCGGCGGTGGGGTGGCCACGGCGGTCTCGTCCGGCTCGCTCCCGAGCTCCCGCAGCAACTCGTTCCGGTCGCGGACGACCCACGCGGCACGGTGTGCGAAGTGCTCGCGGCCGACGGCGAGTTGCCGGGCGAGGTCGCCGACACCGGGGGCACCCGCCTGCGACATCACCGAGCGCAACTGTCCAGTGAAGGACCGCAGCCCGGCCTGATCGCGGGCGGAGACCAGGATCACGGACTCACGGTCCGATGTGGACGGTGAGGACGGCCGCGGGCCTTCCTCCAGCACGACGTGCGCGTTGGTGCCGCTGAGCCCGAAACTGCTGATGCCCGCGATCCTCGGCGACCCGTCCGCCGGCCACGGCCGGACGTCACCGACGACCTGGACGGGGCCCGATGCCCAGTCCGCCAAGGGATTGGCCTCGCGGAAGTGCGCGGTCGGGAACAGCTGACCCGCCCGGAACTGGGCGAGGACCCGGAGCAGCCCGGCGAATCCGGCCATGCAGTCCAGATGACCGAAGTTGCCCTTCGCGGAGGAGATCGGGATCCGCCCGGCGTACCCGGGCCAGTTCGCGACGGCCTGGCCGATGCCCTGCAGTTCGATCGGGTCACCGATCTTGGTCGCCGTGCCGTGCGCTTCCAGGTAGCCGATGTCCGCGGGTTCGACGGCGGCGTCATGCCACGCCTTCGTGATGACCTCGGCCTGCCCGGCGGGGCTGGGGGAGGTGAGGCCGTTCGCGCGCCCCGCGTCCTGGTTGACGGCGCTGCCGAGGAGGACCGCGTGCACGGTGTCCCCGTCCCGGCGGGCGTCGGAAAGCCTTTTGAGGACCACGAAACCGCCGCCCTCGCCGAACGTGGTGCCGTCGGCGTCCGCGTCGAACGGACGGCAGCGCCCGGTCGGCGACAGCACGCCGAGGCCGTCGCCGTTCTCGGGACGGCGTGGCGGTGGTCCGAGAATGAGCTCGAAACCACCCGCCAGGGCGAGGTCGTGCTCACCGTTGGCCAGTTTCCGGCGGGCTTCGTGCAGCGCGACCAGAAAGGACGAACAGGCCGTGTCCACGACCGTGGCGGCGCCCCGCAGGTCGAGGTGATACGCGATCCGGCCCGCGGAATAGGCGGGCATGCTCCCGATCACCGCGGGCCCGTCGGTCGCGCGATCGCCGGGAAGCAGTTCTCGCAGCGTCGGTTCGGTTCCGCCGTACGCGGCGACGACCACGGAGGTGTCGCTGCCCCGCAGCTCGGCGGGCGCGTAACCGGCGTCCCCGAGCGCGCCGACGGCGAGGTGCAGCATCCGCCGTTGCCGCGGGTCGATCAGTTCGGCGTCCGCTCGCGAGATCCCGAAATACCGGGGGTCGAAACCGGTGATGTGGTTCAGCCACGCACCGGGCTGGCCGGAGGAATCCGGCGCCAGCCCCGTTTCCCCGGCCCGGTCGCCGGGCATCTGCCCGACGCGATCGGTACCGGAGCGGAAGAGTTCGGTCAACGATTCCCACTCGGTGAGCCCCGGTAATTCGAAGGACACCCCGATGATCGCGACAGAAACGTCGGCCACGCCTGACACGAATTCTCCTCGCTCTCGGATATCGGTTCAATCGGCGCTCGCCGGGCACGGTGAATACCAGGTCGCGGCATGCGGCGGCCTGTTGATCGGCGATTAATCGATTACCCGCTCGGCTGTACCTGCACGTTCGTGAGCAGGACGGATGGCGAGCTGCCTTGCCCCCTGTTCCCCAGTAAGTCCGCCGCATCGCGACGTGATTCGACTGTAACATCGTCGCAGTCCTCGTCAAGGCGCCCGATCGGGATCGTGGTGTTGATTAAACGTGAAGATCCGGATCGGGTGAGGATGCTCCCAGAGATCTGACCGGGAATAATCGGGAAGTGATTACTCCGGACGATCGATAAGCCCCAGTGAAGTGCTGTATTTGTGTTACGCTCGCATTCGGTCCTGCCGCTCCTGCTCAAATTGAAGATACACGCGATGCCGTGCGCGTCAGCAGAGTCGGACTGTTTTCACGAGAATGGAGTAGGCGAGTGTCGACGTTACCCGTGCGGGAGAACTGCGCATCGACAGTGGCGGAGCTGGTCCGGGACATCATTTCAGTGAATGGGACCCGCCCCGCCGTGCGCCACGGCGGAAAGACGTTGAGCTATGCGGAACTGGGCTCCGCCGCAGGTGGCGCGGCAGAAAGCCTGCGCGAACTCGGGGTCCGGCCGGGTTCGGTAGTGGCCATTCTCGTGGATCGGTCACCCTTGTCGGTGGTGGGTGTGGCGGCCGCCTGGGCGGTCGGCGCCGCTTATGTCCACCTCGAAAGTGCGCATCCCGATTCCCGCATCTCGGAAGTACTCGAGCTCGCGGGACCCATGGCGATAATCACCGATTCACACAACGAAAGTAGGGTTCCCACGGTCTTACGGGAGCGAACAGTCGTGGTCGAACGCACACCGCCCGCCCTCTATCGCGTCGATCCCGGCCGGACACCGGAAGAACTCGCTTACCTGGTATTCACCTCGGGTTCGTCCGGGAAGCCGAAGGCGGTCGAGGTCACCCACGGCGCGGTGACGAATTACCTCGAGGGTTTCACCAAGGGTTTGGCCGGACTGGAAATCGGCAGCTACGGCCTGGCCACGACCTTCGCGGCCGACCTGGGCAAAGTCTCGGTGTACGGCGCCTTGCTCACCGGTGCCCGGCTCGACATCTACGACCGCGAGACCATCTTGGACCCGGTGGCCTTCGCCGCGGAGATCCGGGAGCATCCGGTCGACTGGGTCACGCTGGTGCCGTCCCAGATGGAGGCGATCGCCGGCACGGGCGACGTCGCCGACGTGCTGCCCGCCCGGGCGGTCATGCTCGCCGGGGAGGCGTTCCCGCCCAGACTCGCCGAAGCCATCCTGGCCGCGAGGCCGGATCTCAAGGTCTACAACGGATACGGCCCTTCCGAGGCCACGATCGTGGTGACCATGCACGAGGTCCGGGTCGAGCCCGGCGCCGCCAGGGTACCGATCGGCCTGCCCTTGTCGGGTACCGAATTCCGGGTGCTGGACGAGCGGCGCGCGTCCGTCCCGGACGGTGTGCCCGGTGTCCTCCACATCGGAGGGGCGTCACTGGCCCGCGGCTACCGGAACGACCCCGGGCTGACCGCGGCGAAGTTCCCCGAGGTCGAGGGGACCCGCTTCTACTGCACGGACGACGTCGTCGTGCGGCGCGAGGGAGGGGAACTGGAGTACCTCGGCCGCGCCGACGGCCAGCTGAAGATCCGCGGTCACCGTATCGAGCCGGGCGAGGTCGAGGCCGCCTTGCTCGCCCTGCCCGGGATCCGGCAGGCGGTGGTCGCGGGCGAACGATCCGCGGAAGGACCGCTGGAACTGGCCGCCTACGTGGTCGGCCCGGAAAACCCCGCCGGGCTGGGGAAGAAGCTGCTGGAGCGGCTGCCGCCCGAACTGGTGCCCAGCCGCTTCCACCTGGTCCCCCGGATCCCGGTCACGGTCAACGGCAAGGTCGACACCGCGGAACTGCGCGCCCTCGCCGCGGAACCGTCTGACCTGCGAAACGAGCCCGCCGAACCGCCGGAATCGCCGGACGAACACGTCATCGCCCGGGTGTGGTGGGAGGTATTGGGGCGGGCCGACATCGGGCGGAGCGACCGATTCCTGGAGAGCGGCGGAGACTCGTTCAAGGCGCTGGCCGTATTCGCGCGGCTGCGCAAACATTACCCCGGAATCACCATCGCCCAGCTCTTCGACCAGCCGACCATCGCCGATTTGGCCAAAGCGCTGGGTGGTAGTGCACCGGTGGCGGCCGTACCGGTTGTCGAACTTTGATCAACCGACAGAAATATCACCGGCGGTAGTCGGCCCCGGGTGGCGGAACACCACTTTGGCGGTATAGACCACCACCGGGCGCTGCTTATCCTGCTCCGGGGTCGCCCACGGATAGCGGGCGGCTATCATCTGGCGCACTGGGGAGTACGTCCGAAATCGCACCGGCGGGTTACCGGTGCGATTTCGGTTGCGCGCGTTCCCGGTGCCACAGTGGCGACACCACCGAGATGAACAATGGGGGTACCACAGCATGAGGAAATCACGATTCAGGAAGGCGACGGCCGTTCTCGCCGCCGCCCTGCTGGTCATACCGCAATTGGCCACGAGTACGGCGCAGGCGACCGGCGGAGGACCCGCGAACTGGCTGGCCGAACGTATGTCGGACCAGGTCACCGGCGCGAATTCGGCTCGCCACCTGCGCGAATTGATGGCCGCGACGGCGGCGAACGGCGGCCACCGCGATTCGGCGTCGCCGGGCTACACCGCCTCGGCGGATTATCTGACCGGAAAACTCCGGGCCGCGGGCTACCAGGTCCAACGCCAGGAATTCTCTTTCCGTGACTACGCCATCCACTCCGAACGTGCGGAAGTGGTTTCGCCGAACGCCCGCACGCTGCGGCCGCTCATCGTCAGGTTCGCCGTCTCGACGCCTGCCGAAGGGCTGACCGCGACCGTCGCCGTACCCGCGGTCAAGGACACCGGGTGTACCGCCGAGGACTACGCGGGACAGGACGTGCGGGGCAAGATCGTCCTGGTCAGGGTCGGGGACTGTTTCATCACGCAGAAGCAGAACACCGCCGCGGCCGTGGGCGCGGCGGCCATGCTGATGAACGCGGACTCGCCGAACCCCGATCTCAACCTCCGCTACCGGATGGTTCCGCCCGAGGACGCCAAGATCCCGTCGGCGACCCTGCCCCGCGGTGAATCCGAACGGCTCGCCGCCGACGTGGCCGCCGGCCCGGTCACCGTCCGGCTCGACCTGCGCGGACAGGACTCGACCACCAAGACGTTCAACCTGCTGGCCGACACCCCGACCGGCCGCGCGGACAACACGATCGTCATGGGCGCGCACCTGGACAGCGTGGACACGACGCCCGGCGCCAACGACAACGGCGCCGCCGCCGCGACCGTGCTGGAGACGGCGCTGCAGCTCAAGCGCTACGCGCCGTTGCTGCGCAACAAGGTTCGCTTCGCCTGGTGGGCGGCGGAGGAGAAGGGCCTTTCCGGGTCGCAGTACTACGTCGACCAGTTGAGCCCGGAACAGCGGAAGCAGACCGCCCTGTACCTGAACCTGGAGATGATCGGCTCGCCGAACTTCGCCCGCCAGGTCTACAGTGGACAGACGCCCGAAGGGCCCGCCCCGGCCGGCTCCGCGAAGATCTCGCAGCTGGTCCACGGCTACTTCGCCGACCAGAAGCTCCCGACCGTCGATCTGGTGCTGGACGGTCGATCCGACCACACCGCGTTCGTCAACGCCGGGATCGCCGCCGGTGGCGTGAACGCGGGCTCGGACCGGTTGAAGTCCGCGGAGTGGGTGAAGCTGTTCGGCGGCGTCGAAGGGCAGATGCTGGATCCCTGCTACCACCAGGGATGCGACGGCTACAGCAACGTGAACCAGACCATCTTCGACCAGTTCAGCCGGTCCATGGCATGGGCGGTCGGCCGGTTCGCGATCACGACGGCGGATGTCAACGGCCGCAAGTGAGCCTGAAGTGACGGCGGCGGGCGCTCACGGGCGCCCGCCGCGGTCAAGGGCGGGTCGCGGAATCGGTTCCTTGTCGATGGGGATGATCGTGACGGCCTTCGGGAGGATGGGGCGGCCGGTCATGAACCACGAAAGCCCGAACGCCACCACGCCCAGGGTCTCCCACCAGAACACCCAGGATGTGGTGGTTCGGAGGTCGTCGCTGGTCGTCGCGATCACCAAGGCGGAACCGGCGACCGAGAGGAGGATCAGGCCGCCGCAGATGCGGTGAATCTTTCGCCTCCAGGGAGCGGGGGCGGCTTGATGCAAACGAACTTTCTGGTTGACTTGCCGGTCCTCGTCGTTGGCGTGGGACTCGACGCACTCTCGATCGCGGGCCGTCGACAGTCACCCTCGGGGAGCGGATGTTTCTGGGGATTTCTTTGCCAGGACGCGGGTTCTGCGGAACCTGACGACGTTGTGTCAAGGACTTCCGTTTCGAGTGGTCGTGGCCCGTGACTCCCGCAATGCTGCTTGGGGGTGCTCGCGACTTGTGATCGAGCGGCTTCGCAAAATCACCCGGTAGTGGTGAATATGCAGGATTCGTTGTTGCTTAAAATTACGAACACCTGTTCGATGGATTTTGGTATTATGAAGAGGTGTCCGAGACCTTTGTTCCCGAGTTGCCGCAGGAGTTGTGGCGCGCTGGCAAGCTGGAGCTTGCTCACGGCGTGCAGCAGTTCTTGCAGGTGATGCGGGTCGCTTCCGCCGGTTTGGGGCGATATCTGGCGGAGGTCGAGGCTCGGGGCGTCAAGGATTTGTTCGGGTATGGGACGACGGTGGCGTGGTTCGCCGATGTCGCAGGACTGAGTCAGGGCGAGGCGCGGCCGTATGTGAGGCGTGCTGTCGATCTGAACCCCACGCGTGCCCTGGACGGCACCGAGATCCCGGCTTTCGCACCCGCCACCAGCGTGGCGGCGGCGGAGGGCGCGATCGGCGAGGAACGGATCAAGCAGATCGTGGAGATCCTCCGGAAAATCCCCGCCGAGGTATCGGTGGAGGATCGGGAGCACGCGGAGACAACCCTCGCCGACCTCGCCCGAAGAGCCGGACCCCAGCAGATATCGGACCTCGGGGACCAACTGCTGGGCTGGCTCGACCCGGACGGCAAGGAACCGAAAGACCCCGAACCCGCCCAACCCCGTCGCGAGCTGACCCTGGAGCGCCGCAAAGACGGCTACTGGAAACTGAACGGCCTCCTCGATGACGAGTCAGGGGCCCGGACCGCCGCGGCACTCGAGGCTTACGCCAAGCCTCGCCCGATGGATGAGTTCGGCCAAGCCGATCTGCGCACGAAGGCCGAGCGTCAGGGCGATGCCTGGGCCGAGCTGCTGGACTTGGCGATCGCGTGCCCGGACCAGCCCGGCACCAGCGGCTACCGCACCCTGATCCACGTCACCATCGGCCTCGACGAACTGAAGTCCGGTCTGGGCACGGCGTGTGTGGACTTCGTCGGAAAGATGACCGCCCGCGAAGCACGGATGGCGGCCTGCGACTGCCTGATGCTCCCGGTGGTGATGAACGCGGCTGGTGAGCCGCTGGACGTAGGACGGCTGAGACGGTTCGTCACCCCCGGCCAACGACGCGCGTTGAACATCCGGGACGGAGGCTGCGCGTTCCCCGGCTGTCATCGGCGGCCGAAGAACTGCCACGCCCACCACATCCATCACTGGGCAGACGGAGGCCCCACCGACCTCCGGAACCTCGTGCTGCTGTGCGGTTTTCATCACCGGCTGGTCCACCACGGGGATTGGGAAGTCCGGATGGCCGGGGATGGGCTACCGGAGTTCATCCCGCCCCAGTATCTGGATCCGTTACGACGATCCCGGCGCAACACACGTGTGTGACCCGAGGAGCCCGCCCGCCACACCGGCGACGGGCCCCTCGGCATGCCCACATCACGCAAAACCCGGGCAAACGACTGAGCTTCCTCGGTTGTCCGGAGAATCGGGGCAACGCCAGCTCGTCAACTTTCAGTGGTGCTGGTCTTGCGGGGCTAGTGGCGGAGCGCGAGGGCACCTTCGTCCAGGCAGCAGATTGCCGACGACAAAGGAGCCACGCCGGCCCAGATCGCTCTCGCCTGGGTGCTGGCGCAGGAGCCGTGGTTCGTGCCGATCCCTGGCACCACCAAGCCGCAACGTCTGGAAGAGAACCTGGGCGCACTCGACGTCGAGCTGACAACCGGCGATCTACATCGGATCGAAGAGGCCGCGGCCGACATTCGGATCCAGGGCGAACGTGTCCCTGAGCAGTCGCAGTCACGGTTCGGCCGCTGAACCCCTGCGCGAACGCGAGAACACCCCGCCTTCACGCTCAGATCCTCTTGTGAAAGCACACCCGATCATGACCAGGCCCGTCGTAGTCGCCGTGCAGGGGAAGCCCGTCGACCACCCGGTCCCCGGGTTCGAGCGCGAACCCCATGGCGCGGTGAAAGGCGATCGATCCGGTGTTGCCCGGCGAGGTGATCGCCCGCACCTCCGTCCGGCCGGCCTCGGCGGCACGCTGGAAGAAGGTCGTGTACAGCCGGCGAGCGGTGCCCTGTCCGCGAAGCTTCGGGTCCACTCCAACGAAATGGATGTACGCCTCCACGTCATTGTTGGCGGCGTAGAAGCCGACAAGGAAAGCCCTGACACCGGTTTCGTCCTCCATGACCAGGCTCGTGCCGGAGAAGAACTGCAAGAACAGCTTGGGGAGCAAGAGGGAGAGTTCTCGGGCCTGCGCGGGAGTGCGTGAGTCGCCCCACCACCGGTGCACCCGGTCGACGATCGCGCCGTGGTCGGTCACGCGGGCTTGCCGCAGCTCGGACATGCCGCTCCCTCTCGGAGATGATCTCGGCCGACACCGTTGTACCAGGGACCATAAATATGGCGACGTCCGCGTTCTTCCCGGTGACAATGGCCGTCATGGCGGAGGTCGAGGTCGTTGTCGCGCATCACGAGTGCGCGACGCTGCGGGTCGGTGAGCTGTTCCTGAAGATCGACACCGATCAGGCACGCGCCGATGTCGAGGTCGAGGCGATGAGCCTGGCGCCGATCCCGACTCCGGAGGTGCTGTGGCGGAAGCCGCCCGTGCTCGCGCTCGCCGCGCTGCCCGGCAGGGCGCTCGGCCGTCTCGGCGAGCCGTCCACCGCGTCGCCGGAGGCCTGGGCCGCGGCGGGGGCCGCCGTGCGGAGGGTGCACGACGCGCCCTTGCCCCCGTGGCCGGGCCGGAGTCCTGGCGATTTCGCGGCGGACCTCGACAGGGAATGCGAGTGGCTCGTCGCGAACAGCGTCCTGCCTGCCGACCTGGTCACGCGCAACCGCGAGATCGCCGAGGCCGCGCTCCGGCCGTGGACGCCGGTGTTCATCCACGGTGACCTGCAGATAGCGCACGTCTTCACCGACGGAGACGAGATCACCGGTGTGCTCGACTGGACCGAGGCCGCCCGGGGCGACGCGCTGTTCGACCTCGCCACCTTGACGCTCGGACACGAGGAGCACCTCGGCGACGTGATCGACGGCTACGCCGCCGACGTCGACCTCGACGTGATCCGCGCGTGGTGGTCGACGCGCAGCCTGCTGGGGATCCGCTGGCTGGTCGAGCACGGCTTCGATCCGGCCGCGCCGGGCTGCGAGATCGACGTCTTGAAATCCGGAATGTAGCTGTACCGCCATGGCGTCTCGACTTTGTTCCCGTGATCACCTGAGTATCAGGGGATGGGTGGAGGATTCTGGCGGGATCTGGGCGCATTGGGCAGGTCCGCGGGGCTGGCCGGTCCGGTGCGGGGGGTCCGGCGCCGCGCGGCGGAGTACGTCGCGGCGTATGGCGGGGTGGTCGCCCCGATCGTCGATGCCGCGGTGGGCGACCCTGGGCTGCGTGAGCATGTGGGGCGCTCGCTTTGTTCGGCGGGCGCCAAGGCCGGTTTTCTGATCCAGGGATACACGACGATGGCCGGGGTGCCGTTCAGAGCGGATTTGGCGGTACTCGGAGGCGCGGTCGCGCGGTTGTACGACGACCTGCTCGACGAGTTCGGCTCCGAGGAGCTTGTCCGGAGATTGTCCGTGCTGTTCGACGGCGGCCCGTTCTCGCCACGCAACGATGTCGAGCGGCTCTTGTGCGAGCTCTATCGCGAGGTGGAACGGCGGCTCGGCCGTGGCCGGGACGATCCGATCTTCGCGGCGTTGACGGCGGTGCACGAACATCAGGCACGATCCCGCCAGCAGAGTGATCCGGCGATCCCGGCGTTGACTTTGGCGGAGATCACCGAAGCCAAGGGCGGGGCGGCGATCGTCGTGCTGTTCGCGTTGATGCGGCCGTCGATGAGCGACCGCGAAATGTCGTTGATCCGCGACGTGGGCGGTGTGCTGCAGCTGCTCGACGACTATCAGGACGTGGCGCTGGACCGGCAGGCCGGGGTGGTGACGGCCGCCGTCCGCGGCGAGGTGACCTTGAGTGACATCTGTCGGCTGTTTCGGGTGATGCGGAGGCCGCTCAGCGACTACTATGGGCGCATTCGACCCTTTTCCGCGGTGCTCTACGCCATTCTGTGGATAGCCTTTCTCCGGCTGCACTGGCCAGGATTGGGGGTCGGCGGACCGCCCGCGTCGACGCCGTTCGGCGTGCTGGTGCGGCCGGGCGACAATCTGGTGCAGAAGGCAGGACAGCGGCGACACGGGAATTGATCAGCGGTTCGACGGTCGGAGGATGGTGAGAATGGTGCCGGACAGCGCCCCCTTCGAACCGATTACGCTCCGTCCCGATCTTGCGATACCGCTGCCGCCTTCCCGCTGGGGAACCGATTCCCTTCTGCGGGGCTTGACGATGCTCCGGGAACCGGCGTTCGCGCGGGCGCATCGGCAGACTCTCTGGCTGGTGACGGCGGCGGTCGCGCTGGTGGCGATGGGGCAGTTCGTGGTCGCCGGCGCTTTCCGCGAGGCGTTCACCGTAGGCGGCGTCGCGCTGGTGGTGTACACGGCGTTGCGGGCGATGGTGCTGGTCGCCGACGAGCGACGCCAGTACGCGTTCGAGCCCGTGTGGCTGGCCGAGCGGTCGGCGTCGTTGCGGGACGGCCGGTTCGAGGTGATGCGCGTCGTCGTGGACGGCGAGGTCCGCGACCTCACGGATCCTGAAGACGTGCGGGACCTGCGGCGCCGGTACGACGACGCCCGGGTCAAGCTGGACTTCGTCTATCCGGCGGCCGGCTGGGAACGCGTGTACCGGCGGCTGGGGGATCTGGAGTTCCGCCGCACCTTGAAGCCGGGAGCGCAGGCTCAGGTGCGGTTCCCGCAGGCACGGTATGGCCTGCAACCGTCCGGCAGGCGGACTTATTGGCTGCTGGGCACCCCTGTGGTGATCACCGTCGCCGCGCCAGCCGATCACGAAGCAGCGCGTGCCGGAACTGGTAGTACGGACCGACCTGGCGCAGCACCCCGAGACGGCGTGCGTCGTCCAGGAAGGTCATGAGCCGCAACGGAGTGACGCCCCACAGCGCCAGCCAGACCCGCGTGGTGGTGGAACGTCCCGACGCGCTGGTGGACTGAACGATCAGAGCCAGGCCGAAGGCGCCGAGCAGCGCGCCGACCGCCGCGCCCAGCAGGCCGACCAGGACCGGATTGTCGATCGGGACCACCAGCCCGCGGGTGGCCGCGCCGACCACCCCGCCCATGAACGCGCCCACCAGGGCACCGACCAGACCGCCGAGCCCGGCGGCGTACAGGACGGCGAATCGGTCGCTTCGCATCACGCTGGCGGGGGTGACGGCCTCGCGTGGTTCGGTCGGCTCGGTGAACCGGCGGACCACACCGAAGGCGATCCCGAAGACCAGGCCGATCGCGATGCCGAATCCCCCGCCGTAGAGGATCCCGACCACCAGCCCGCCGACCACGGCGCCGATCAGGCCGAATCCCAGATCTCTGGTGAGCTCGCTGCGGCGCAGCATCCGAGGGACGAACCGCCGCGGCGCCTCGGTCGGGACGAGCCCGAGTGCCAGACCGCCGGTGAGGCCGACGGCGAGCCCGAGCAGCGCGCCGAAACCGGGACGGCCGAACAAACCGAACATCAGCCAGCCCAGCAGGGTGCACGCGCCCCCGCCGACGAGCATCCCGGTGCCGATGAACACCGCTTTCGGAACCGCGCGATACAGCCGCCACCAAGCGATGTCGCCCTCGGTCATCCGGGCGAGAGCGGCGAGCCAGCGCTCGGCCTTCGCCGGATCCCAGTGCCGCGACGGACGTGACGCGGTGGCGAGAGCGGAAGGTGGCCGGTAGGCGAACACCTGCACGGCGAAGGCGTCGAGCAGGTGTTCTTCGACTTGCCGGGCGTCGGGAAGTTCCAGCAGTTCCGCCGGAGTGGTGCTGGGATCGGCGTAAGCCGTGCGGGCGAGATAGAGCATCAGTGGCGTGCGGAGTGCTTCGGCGACCGGTCCGCCGTCGTCCTCGGTGAGCTGGGCCAGTACCGGGTCCCACCGGTCGAGTTTCGTGGTGGGCGCGACGTCGAGCAGGTACTCCGCCGCGATGTCCGCGGTCAAGGGCAGCAACCGCACCACCAACGCGTCGCGGACGATTCCGGTCGCTTCGAATTCCGCGGTCCGGGACGTCAGGACCAGCGGCTCGCCGCTGCGGCGATCGAGCCCGATCGTCTGCAACGCGGCCGTCCGGCGGTCCTCGGCCATTTCGTCCAGCCCGTCCAGCACCGGCAGGATCCGGTGCTGCGCCAGGAGATCCCGGACGGCGGTGGCCCCGTATCGCGCCTCGTTGCCGAGGAACGGGTAGAACTCGAGGATGCTGCGGATGAGCCAGGCGTGGAAGTCGTCGGACGGATTCCAGGAGGAGATCTGCAGCAGTACCGGCGCCCGCGATGGTGACGGCCGGCGCAGCAACTCCAGCGTCAGCAACATGCACAGGCCCGTCTTGCCCGATCCGGGCTCACCGATCACCACGAGCCGTCGAGGGGCGTCGGCGTACGAGGTGACGAGCTCGGCCAGATCACCGGTGGCCGAGCCGTTCTTCGCCTCCCAGCGCAGCGGCAGCCCATCCGCCTCGTCGAGAAGTCTTCGGCCGGCTTCGGCTTCCCACTGGGTGCGAACCTCCCAGGCCAGTGCCTCGGCGGCCCGGTCCAGTTGCTCCGACGTGCTCGACGCGTCCTGTCTGGATCGCCAGCGCAAAGCGGTGACGAGCTGCGCCAACGCGGCGCCTCCCGAAATGATGGTCAGCAACGTGGTCGCCGTGGCGGCGCCGTAGCGGCTCCACATGATCGCGAGCCCCAACGCCAGCGCCACCCAGAGGGCCGCCCGCCCCAACACCGCCCGTCGAGACACCGGCGCCCTCCTCGCGTCGCGAACCAAAGTACGTATCTTGTCACGCGCCGAGGGGGCGGCGGGACGACAAATCCAGGTACATCAATCTGCGTTGATGTACCCTCCCTCTCGTGACGATCACCGGGATGTCCGAGCCGCCGCCGTTCGTGCGGCTGGCGAGTGAACCGCTGCGCTGGCGATTGCTGCGCGAACTGGCGCACGGCGATCGCCGGGTGCGGGAGCTGGTGGAGAGCGTCGGGCAGCCGCAGAACCTGGTGTCGTACCACTTGCGCAAGTTGCGGGCAGCGGAGCTGGTCACGGCGCGGCGGAGCAGCTTCGACGGCCGGGACACCTATTACCACCTCGATCTCGAACGGTGCGCGGATTCGTTGGCCGAGGCGGGGAGCGCGCTGTACCCCGGTCTCGTGCCGAACCTGGGGAGTGAGAAGCGAACGGCGTCCCGGCCCAAGGTGCTGTTCGTGTGCACCGGCAACAGTGGCCGGTCACCGATGGCCGAGGCGTTGCTGCGACATCGAGCCGGTGCGTCGGTCGAGGTGTCCAGCGCGGGAAGTCATCCGAAACCGTTGCATCCCCACGCCGTGCGGGCCCTCGCCGAGCGCGGCATCGCCTTGACTCACGAACCGGCCTCAGTGGACGGTCTTCGTCGCCACCGTTTTCAGTGGGTGATCAGCCTGTGTGATCGTGTCCGCGAGGTCTGCCCGGAATTCCCCGGTCATCCGCGCGTCGTCCACTGGAGCCTGCCGGATCCGGCCAGGGAAGCCGACGAACTGGGGGAGACCTATCCGGCGTTCCGCCGCCTCGCCGTCGAGCTCGACCGCCGGATCGGGTTTCTCACCGCCCAGCTCGGTTCGCCCGCCCGATGACGGAGGAACCCGGGACGCCGGGAAAGTCCACAAAGGATGAAACCGCCGCGCCGAGCCTCGGGAAAGTGCTGAAGGAATGGGGGCGGATCGGGTGCATCGGCTTCGGCGGCCCGCCGACTCACATCGCGTTGCTCCGTAAGTTGTGCGTGCAGCGCCAGAAGTGGTTGTCGGACCACGAATTCGAAGACGCGATCGCCGCCTGCAACCTGCTGCCCGGCCCGGCGTCGACCCAGTTGGCGATCTTCACCGCCTGGCGGGTGCGCGGACGCGTGGGAGCGCTGGTCGGGGGTGCGGCGTTCATCGTTCCCGGTCTCGTCGTGATCTTGGGGCTGGCGGCACTGTTCCTCACCGGGTCTCCGCCTGCCTGGGTCCGTGGGGCCGGAGCGGGCGCGGGCGCGGCGGTCGCCGCCGTCGCGGTGCACGCGGGCGCCGGCCTGGTCCCGGCGGGCTGGCGGCGTGCGGCCACCACCAGCCGGATTCGCTGGGCCCTGTACGTCCTCGCGGGTATCGCGTCGGCGGCCACGCTCGGTCCGTGGCTGGTGCTGGTCCTGCTCGGCTGCGGGTTGATCGAACTGACCGCGCACCGCACGCGGACCGGTGGAGCGGGTACGGCGCTTCTCGCCGTACCCGCCCAATCGTGGGCCACCGCGGTCGCGGGCGCCGGTGTGTTCGCGTCCGTGGCGTGGGTGGCCCTCAAGGTCGGGATGCTGTCCTACGGCGGCGGCTTCGTGATCATCCCGCTCATGCAGGACGACGCGGTGAACACCTACCACTGGATGAGCGCCGGGCAATTCCTCAACGCGGTCGCCCTCGGCCAGGTCACCCCGGGGCCGGTGGTGCAGACCGTCGCCGTCGTCGGGTACGCCGCGGCCGGGCTCGCCGGTGGCATCCTGGCCGCACTGGTCGCCTTCGCCCCGTCGTTCCTGTTCGTCTTGTTCGGTGCCAAGCACTTCGACCGGCTTCGCGGCAATCCGAACGTGCGGGCGTTCCTCGACGGCGCGGGCCCGGCCGCTGTCGGCGCGATCCTCGGCTCGGCGATCCCGCTCGCGCTCAGCCTGACCCAAGCGTGGCAGTACGCCGTCCTCGCCGGTGCCGTGATCCTGTTGTTCGCGCTACGGCGTGGCGTGGTGACCACGATCCTCGCCGCGGCCTGCGCGGGGACGGTGCTCGCGCTCGCCGGCGTGCCCTTGCCGATTTGAATGTAGCGAGGAAACGGGCAAACGTGGCGTGCTCACGACCAACCCGACCCATAAGCCTCAGCCGAGGCAGGCTCGCACGGCTTTGGTCAGGTTCGCCGCCCTCGGGTCGTCGGGCCGGAAGTTCCAGAGGTTGGTGACATAACCGAAGCCGACACCGGCGTCGGGATCCGCGAAGCCGATCGATCCGCCGGAACCCGGGTGCCCGAACGACCCAGGCCCGGTCATCGGCATCGGCGGGCAGGCCCGCCAGAACCCGAGCGACATGTTGAAGGAGCGGTCGGCCGGGATGTCCAGTCCCGGCGGCAGGCCGTGCATCGGTGTCCTGTCGGTCTGGACGGCGGTCATCTTCTTGACCGTCGCCCGATCGAGCAGCCGTACCCCGTCGACGGTGCTCACCGTGGCGGCGTACATCCGGGCCAGCGATCGTGCGTCGGTGAGCATGTTCGCGGCCGGGAACTCCGCCGCGCGCCAGGCGCGGGAGGAGAAGTAGTCGGTCGTGGGGTCCAGAGCACCGCCCAGCTCACCGGCCCTGGCCTGCACGGAGCCCGGGGCCCACAGGGCGGTGACCCAGCGGGTGACGGTGTCCGCGTCGAGTCCGGTCACCTTGATCATCCCCGCGATCAGTTCTTCCAGGGTGAACGGTGCGGCGTTGTGGATCTTGGCCACCCGGTGCTCTTGTCTCTCCGGCAGCCCGATCCAGGCACTGAGCCCGAGCGGGCGGGCGACTTCGTCGGCGAAGAACGTGCCCAGTGACTTGCCTGAGATCCGGCGCACGACTTCTCCGACCAGGAAACCGAAGGTGACGCTGTGGTAGACGTGTTCGGTTCCCGGTTTCCACAGCGGCTTCTGCGCTTCGAGCGCCCGGATGACCGGATGCCAGGCGCAGGCCTGCTCGAAGGTCAGCGGCCCGTCGACGAGCGGCAGGCCCGCCTGGTGCGACAGCAGCCAGCGCACCGTGATCCGCTCCTTGCCCGCGGCGCCGAACTCCGGCCAGTACCGGGCCACCGGGGCGTCCAGATCCAGTTCGCCGCGCTGCGCCAGCAGATGGGCGCAGATCGCGGTGGCACCCTTCGTCGTGGACGCGACCTGGACGATGGTGTTCCTGCGCCACGGCCGGTGGGTATCGCGATCGGCGAGACCGCCCCACAGGTTGACGACCGGGCGGCCGCCGACGTAGACGCTGCACGCCGCGCCGACTTCGCCGGGGCCGTCCTTGAAGTTCCTGCGGAAGACGTCGGCGACCTTCCCCCAGCCGTGCTCGACGTCGTCGCCACCATGGCCGCTCTCCGCCGCGTTGCCGCGCCCCGCGAGACCGGCGAGCGCACCGGCGGTGAGCGCTCCGGTCAACACGGTCCTGCGCCGGACGTGCCCCTGCTCGGATCTTCCGTCGACCATGTCGCGTCCCTCCTGGTGAAGCTCGGATGACTTGTCCGAGATCACGGTGGAGGAGTGCGCTGACGCGGTGCTGACACCGCCCTGACACGGCCGCCTTTGTCTTATCCCTCAGGAAGTCCTCGGGTGGTGACGACGCGCGCGCTGCCGTCGGCGAGGTGGTAGGAGAGTCCGGCGATGGCGGCTTCCCCGGCGTCGATCTTGTCGGCGAGCAGCCGGGAGCGGTCGGCCAGGAGGTCGACGGTGTTGCGGATGTGCTCGTCGATGATGTCGTCGTCGCCGGTGAGCCCGGCGGCGTGGGCGGCGAGGACACTCGGGGTGACCCGTTCGATGACGTCGCGGACGAAACTGTTGGTGCCGAGCCCTTCGGTCAGCGCCGCGCGGGTCGCGGCCACGGCGCCGCAGGAGTCATGGCCCAGCACGACGACCAGGGGACAGCCGAGGACGCTGACGGCGTACTCGATGCTGCCCAGCACCTCCGTGCCGGCCACGTGCCCGGCGGTGCGGACGACGAACAGGTCACCCAGACCGCGGTCGAAGATGATCTCGGCGGCCAGTCGCGAGTCCGAACAGCCGAAGAGAACGGCGAAGGGGCGCTGTACCGGGGCGGTTTCGGCCCGGCGGGTGGCGTCCTGGTTCGGGTGCTCCGGGGTGCCGGCGACGAACCGCCGGTTACCGGTGAGCAGAAGGTCGAAGGCCTCGGAGGGGGTCGGCGGCGCGTCGCTCATGAACCGGACATTACCGGCTGAGATCAAGATCAGCCGAGCGAGGCGGCCGACCCCGCACCGGCCGCAGGCACGCGGTGTGCGGTCCGGCGTCCGGGCAGGCTAGTTTGCCCGGATGAGTCTCCTCGATGACGTGGCCGAACGCGACGGCTGGCGGTGCTGGGTGTGCGACGAACCGGTCGACCCCGACATGTCGGTGAACGACGCTCGAGGACCCAGCGTCGACAGCAGGACCGCCGATCGGAAGGCCAAGATCGCCGAACGGCTCGCGCATCGCGGATGCAACACCCGCAAGGGCGCCGTCAAGGTGGTCATCGCCTGGCCGGACCGCCTGCACGTGGTCGAACCCGCGCCGTTGATCACCGTCGCCGGGAGGCTGGAGCGCAAGGGCGGCCGCGAGATGGTCGCCCGGTGTCCGACCGAGCAGGACGCTCGCGAGGCCGCGGACTGGCTGGTGGACCGGTTCTCGCGGCTGGTCCCCGGGCTGCCGGTGACCGCGGCCGTCGAGCCGGGCGGCGGGCAGTTCCTCGTCATCCTGGCCGCCGGGCGCCGCTGACCGCCGGGAACACCCGGGCGGCCTGGGCCGCGACCCCGGGGATGCCGGAGGTGATGAACGGCCCGCCGCCTGCGAAGTCCCCGACGACGGCCAGGCGCGGATCGGCCGGGACGAGACCGCCGTCGGGATGCGCGGTGGCCAGGCCACCCGCGAGCAGTGACGCGGTCAGGGGCTCAGCCGCCCGCGGTACGGCGTGCGGCGCCGGATTCACGGCGTTGACGACGACGTCCGCATTCGACGTCCCCGCGGCACCGTGCAACCTGAATCCCCCTTGTGCGGCCTGGATTTCCCGGATGCCCGCGGTGACGTGGAGTTGCCCGCTGTCCAGCAGCCGGAGCAGGATCGCCGCGTTCACCGGCACCATGGGCGAGACGAGGCTGCTCGCCAGGCGGGATCGCCGCCACAGCAGGGCACGGTCGGCCTCCGGCAGCAACCGCCAGGCCAAGGGGCCGACGGTGTGCGCCGTCTCTTGCAGGACACGGCGTCCGAGCGCGGGATCGTCCACAGTGGCCAGTTGGCGCCGCAGGCGTTCGGTGGGCGGTTCGGATTCCGCCGCGAGCAGATCGGCCACGACGTCGTCGAAGTCCTCTCCGGTTTCCGAGAGTTCGGAACGCAGCAGCCGGACGAGATCGTCGAGGGTGACCGTGCCCTTTTCGCGATGCAGCGCGGTCACCCGGTCCACCGTGACCTGTCGTGGGCGCCGGTCGAGCGGGCGCTGCCAGACGTGGGGGAGCAGACCGGTGCGCGACACCAGCGAGATCGGGCCCGTGTGCCCGCGCGCCGCGAGCGACACGACGACGTCGACCGCCGTCAGGCCGCTGCCGATGACCGCCACCCGGCTCCGGGCCGGGATCCGGTCGAGAGTGCGCGCCAGCGGGTACGGATCGGCGACGAACCCGGTGGCCCCGCCGAGTCCGTAGTGGTCGTGCGGTGTCCCTCCGCCCACGCAAAGCGTCACCCGGTCGGCTTCGTGCGCTCGTCCGTCGTCGGTGCGCAGGACGAGCCGTTCGCCGGCGCGGGCGATCGCGGTGACACGCCGTCCGATCACCCGGACCGTCACTTCGCGCTCCCGTAGCGCGGCGATCGCCGCCTCCGCGGTGTGTTCCAGGTAGCCGCCGTAGAGCGCGCGGGGAACAAGCGGCTGTCCCAGGAGTTCATCAAGGTGAGAGGCGCCACGCTCGCCCAGCCAGGCGGCGTAGTGCCCGAAGTCCGTGTGACGGATCGACATGAGGGCGGGTGGGGAGTTGACGAGCACGGTGTCCAGGTCCGGCCCGTACGGGCGGCCGCGCCACAACCGCGCGGACGGCTCGAAAACGGTGACGGTGGCGGGTCCGTCGGCGATCGCCGCCAGTGTGTCGAGCAGGGCGACCGTGGCCGCGCCCCCTCCGACGATTGCGATGTCCATGCCGGTGAGCCTCGCCGTGGCGGGGGCCGTGCTCCATCCCTCGCCCGCGGCGGATTCGCCGGGCAAGACCCCCTCGAACGAGGGATGGGCCCGGAGCGGGGGAGCGGGCATCGTCACCGAAGCACCGATCAGCAGGAGGAAGTTCTCGTGAGCGATCCACGCCGTCATGCCGGCGTCGTAGCGGCGGCCGAGCGCGCGGGCGGCGCGCTGGACCTGTTCACCCGCGCCTCGGCCAGGCTCCGGCGGCTCGTCCCGTTCGACGCGGCCGTGTGGACGGCGACCGACCCGGAAACCGGCTTGGTCACCGCGCCGATGCTGGTGGAGAACCTGGGCTCCGGTGAGGGATGCGGTGCGTACTGGGAGAGCGAGTTCCTGGAGGAGAACGTCCTCCCGTTCCGCGACCTCACCCGCGCGGCCGTCCCGGCGGCGGCGCTGTGTGCGGCGACCGGTGGCGTGCCCGCGCGCAGTGCGCGGTATCGGCGCCTGCTCGGGGCCCAAGGCGTGGACGACGAACTCCGTGCGGTGCTGCGCGTCGGCGACCGGCCGTGGGGGCTGGTCAGCCTGTTCCGCATGCACGGCGGCGCCGAGTTCGCGCCGGACGAGGTCGCCCTGCTCGCCGGGTTGTCCGAACCCCTCGCGGGACGGCTGCGCCGGTTCGCTCGTCCGTCCGGATCGGACGGTGCGGAGGGCTCTTCCGCGCCGGGACTGCTGCTGCTCGACCCGGATGGCGAGGCGACCTCGATCAACGAAGAGGCGCGGCGGTATCTCGCCCGGCTGCCTGACGGCCCGTCCGTTCCTTCGGCGCTGGGCCTGAACCTGCCGATCTGGGTGGCGGGCGCGGCGCTGCAGGCACGGGCGATCGCGCTGGGCCGGGATCGCGGCAGCGCCCGGGTCCGGATCCGCACCGTCGACGGCGTGTGGCTGACCTGCCACGCCTCCTGCCTCACCGGCCTCGACGGGAAACCGGGGCCGGTGGCGCTGGTCATCGAACCCGCGGCCGCCGCCGACCTCACGGGCATCGTCGCCGAGGCGTACGGGCTGACCCCGCGTGAACTCGAAGTCGCCCACCTCGTGGCGCGGGGCCTGCCCACCGCCGAGATCGCCTCGGCCCTGTTCCTCTCGCCCCACACCGTCCGCGACCACCTCAAGGCTCTCTTCGGCAAGACCGCGGTGTCCAGCCGTGTCGGGCTCGTCGCGCGGCTCTTCGCCGAACAGCACCGGCAGGCGACGACCTGACCGTGGTCAGCCGAAGCGGACTTCGGGGATCGCCGCCATCAGCCGCTCCCACTCGGGATACCTGGCGAGCTTGCCTTCGTAGACGGCGGTGATCTTCGCGGCCAGCTCCGGATCGGGGTCGTCGGAGACGGCGAGCCCGACGTGCAGCTTGCCGTAGTGCGGCAGGATTTCCGGATCTCCGGCCAGATGGACCGGGTCGTACATGTAGCGCTCGAAAGCGTCGAGGTCGGCGAGGCCGAAGGAGTAGCCGTGGGTGTAGCCCTCGGCCGGGTCGCCGAGGAGTCTGCCGACCGTGGAGAACGACAGTGACTCCACCGCCGCTGTCCGGCGGATCAGCGCCAGGGCCCGGGCCTTCTGGTCCTCGGTGCTCTCCTCGCGAAACGCGAAGCGCATGAACTGGACGATCAAGACTTCCTCCCGTAGATTGAACTCACGAGTTCAAAGTAGTGAACGGGCAGGTTCAGGTGCAAGACCGGATTTCGAAGCGCGAGGGGATCTTGGCCGTGGCCTTCACGGTCTTCGCTCGACGCGGTTACGCGCGAGCGTCCGTCCAGGAGATCGCGGACGAGGCGAAGGCCGCGAAACCCACCGTCTACAACCACTTCGGCGACAAGGAAACACTGTTCCGCGGCGCCATGGCGGCCGCCGCCGACAGTGTCGCCGCCGAGACGTTCGCCGCCATCGAACCGCTCCGCGAAACGGGTGCCGACGTCCGCGCGACCCTCGGCGTCGCGGCCACCGGGCTGCTGCGGATCTGTGCCGGCGAGCGTTCGCACGCGCTCCGGTCGCTGGCCTTCGCCGAACTGGCCACGTTCCCGGAGTTGGCGGTCGCCATGCAGGAACGCACGTCGGTGCACCTGACCGAGGCGCTGGCCGACCGGTTCGCCCGCCTCGCCCTTTCCGGCGCGCTCCGCCCCTGCGACCCGGACACGGCCGCCGAACACTTCCTCGCCCTGCTGATCGGACCGCTGGAATCACGCTCTCGCCTGGGCGCTCGCACACTCCCGGAGAAAGAACTCGAGGGCATCGCGGAATCGGCCGTCGACACCTTCGTCCGTGCCTACGGTTCCCAGGCCGGAACGCCGTCTTTGTCCAAAAAGGACTCGCCAGTGCCGGATAGCTCACAGTCCAGCTGGTGAGACGGAAGTGTCAAGGCTGGGTGCGGCGGTTTTCTTTCTTTAGGGTCCCTGATCGTCACCCGATCAGCTGACCCCGAGTAGGTGCTGTGCCCGATCCCTTGCTGCTGCCCGAAGGCGTCCCGCCGACGGCGGCGCGTTCACTGCCGTCCGCGGTGTGGCACGCGGTCCGGTCCAGTGGATGGACACTCACCTGCGCGATCGTCGTGGTGCTGATCCTGGTCATGGCGGTGGCCGCGGACCTGCTCGTCCTGGTCGAAGGACAGAGCCTGACCCCGGACATCGCCAACCTCGGGCCGACCGGGTTGCCGGCCGGATCCCTGGGCGGCGTCAGCGGATCCCACTGGTTCGGCGTGGAACCGCTCACCGGGATCGACCTGTTCGCCCTGGTGGCCCACGGTGCCAGGACGTCGTTGCTGGTCGGGCTCGGCGCGACGGCGCTGGCCACCGCCCTCGGCGTGGTGATCGGGGCGGCCGCGGGCTACCTCGGCGGCTGGTGGGACCGGGTGGTCACCTGGACCGCCGACGTGATCCTGGGTTTCCCGTACCTGATCTTCATGATCGCGCTCGGCGCGATGGCGCCACCCGACTTCCCGCGCCAGCCCTTGCTGATCGTCGTCCTCGGCCTCTTCGGCTGGCCGCGGGTCGCGCGGATCGTCCGCGCGCAGACGCTTTCACTGAGCGGCCGCGACTTCGTGTCGGCGGCCAAGGCGATGGGCGGGGGACCGTGGCACGTCTTCACCCGTGAGCTGCTGCCGAACCTGTGGGCGCCGGTCATCGTCGTGGCGAGCCTGTCGATCCCGTCGATGATCGGCAGCGAGGCCGCGCTTTCCTTCCTGGGGGTCGGTGTCCTGCCGCCGACCCCGAGCTGGGGCCGGACGATCAGCACCGCGATCGACTTCTTCGAGACCGATCCGCTGTACCTGGTGTTCCCGGGGCTGATGCTGTTCCTGGTCACCTTGGCGTTCAACGTCGTCGGCGACGCCGTGCGCGACACGCTCGACCCGCGGTCGGGAGGGCGGGACTGATGCGTGCCCTGCGCTTCGTGCTCGGCCGGTTCGCCGGCATGGTGCTCGTCCTGCTGATCGTCACCTTCGTGACGTTCGTGGTCTTCTACCTGCTGCCCGCCGACCCCGCCAGGATGGCCTGCGGTCGCCCCTGCTCCCCGGAAAGCCTCGCGCTGGCAAGGGAGTTCATGGGGTACGACGCGCCGTGGTACCGGCAGTTCGCCGAATTCCTCGGCGGCATCTTCGCCGGGCGGACGTTCGGCACCGGTGTCACCGCGATCCAGTGCGGTGCCCCGTGTTTCGGCTACGACTTCCAGAACAACGTCGAGGTGCTGACGGAGATCGGCGAACGGATCGAGGTGAGTTTCTCGGTCGCGCTCGGCGCCGCCGCCCTCTGGCTCGTCACCGGCGTCGGCCTCGGCGTGCTGTCGGCGTTGCGCCGGGGGAGCGCGGCCGATCGGATCACCATGGCGGTCGCGATGGCCGGGGTCTCCCTGCCCGCCTATCTCGCCGGGATGATCGGCATCACGGTCTTCGCGTTCGCGCTCGATGTCGTGCCCAAGAACGGCTACGTCCCGTTCGGCGAGGATCCGGTCCAGTGGGCCTGGCATCTCGTCCTGCCCTGGCTGGTGCTGGCCTTCCTGCACGCCGCGATCTACGCGCGGCTGACGCGGAGCCAGATGCTGGAGACGCTCGGCGAGGACTTCATCCGTACCGCGCGGGCCAAGGGGCTCACCGAGCGGAAGGTCGTCGGCAAGCACGCGCTGCGCAACGTTCTCCTGCCCGTGGTGACCGTGTTCGGCGTCGACCTCGGCGCCCTGCTCGCCGGGACCGTGATCACCGAACGGATCTTCGGGATGGCCGGGGTCGGCAGGCTGCTGGTCGACGCCATCGCCGCGATGAACCTGCCCGTCCTGCTCGGCGTCACGTTGTTCTCGGCGGTGCTCGTGACGGTCGTGAACTTCCTGGTCGACCTGGCTTATGGCGCGCTCGATCCGCGAGCCCGCCTGATCTGAAGGGGAAACGATGAAACGCAAGCCTTTGCTGAAGGCGGTCGCGGGGGCGGTCGCCGTCACGACGGTGCTGACCGCCTGCGGCGCCAACGACAAACCGGCGCAGGCCGGGGGCGAGGTCAAACCCGGTGGCACCGTCCGGCTCCTGAACGACAGCGCCACCCAGCAGTACGACCCGGCCAAGAGCGGAAGCCTGGTGGTCACCGCGCTCGGCCTGGTGCACCGCAGACTGACCTCGTGGAAGGTCGCCCCGGGGCAGGACACCACGATCGTCCCCGACCTCGCGACCGACACCGGCAGGCCGACCGAGGGCGGCAAGACCTGGACCTTCACCCTGAAGGACAACGTCAAGTACAACGACGGTTCGCCGATCAAGGCGCAGGACATCAAATGGGGGCTGGAGCGGACGTACGCCGCCGCGTTCTCCGGAGGCCTGACCTACCACAAGGACCTGCTGTCCCCGGGGCTCGCGTACAAGGGGCCGTTCGAGGGCGGCAAGGAGCTCGACTCGATCGAGACGCCCGACGACAAGACCATCGTGTTCCACCTCGCCCGCCCCTACGGCGACTGGAACTGGATCGCGAGCACACCCGCGTTTTCCCCGGTACCCAAGGGAAAGGGCGAGGAGGCGGACTACGGCAACCATCCGGTCGCGTCCGGGCCGTACGTACTGGAGAAGTACGAGCGCGGCAAGGAGGCGAGGCTCGTTCGGAACCCGCACTGGGACCGGGCGACCGACGACACCCGCAAGGCCAACCCGGACACCATCGTGTTCCAGCTCGGCCAGGACACCAGCGTCATCTCCAAGCGGCTGATCGACGACAGCGGTGACGACCAGAGCGCGTTCAGCATCCCGTTCGCCTCTCCCGCGCAGCTGGCCCAGATCCAGGCGAACCCGTCGGCGAAGTCCCGGATCGTCACCTCGGAATCGGGAGCGCTGGCGTACCTCACGCTGAACACGCAGCGCGGCAAACTCGTCGATCCCAAGGTGCGCCAGGCTTTCCAGTACGCGGTGGACAAGGCGGCGTACCAGGTCGCCAGCGCGGGCAACGCCCAGCTCGCCGGGGACGTCGCGACCACGCTGATCACGCCTGGTCTGCAGGGGCGCGAGCAGTTCGACCTGTACCCGGCACCGGCGAGCGGCGACCCGGAGAAGGCGAAGAAGCTGCTGGTCGAGGCAGGCCTGCCGAACGGTCTCGACGGCCTGGTCCTGGCCACCCGCAACGAGAACAGCTACCCGGAGAAGGCCGCCGCGATCCAGGCCGCGCTGGCGAGGGCGAACATCAAGATCACCATCAAGGCGCTCGACGAGGACACCTACACGTCCGAAGTGGACACCAAGGGGATCTCGGACTACGACCTGACGCTGACCTCGTGGCAGCCGGACATCCCGTCCGCCAACGCCAACATCCAGCCGCTGTTCCAGTCGACCGAGATCGGCAACGGCGGGGTCAACGAGTCGCGGTACAACAACCCCGAGGTCGACCGGCTGATCACCGAGGCGCAGGCGACGCTGGATCCCGCCGAGGCTGGGAAGAAGTGGGCGGCGCTGGACAAGAAGATCCTCGGTGACTCGCCGGTGGTCCCGCTGATCTACACCCGGAACTCGTTCCTGCACGGCTCGAAGTTCGGCAACGTCGTGATCGGCCGGTTCCCGGCGTACCCGGACTACCGCCAGTTCGGGCTGATCCAGTGACGGGGGCCTCGCCGTCCGGTGGACGGGCGGTGCCGGACGGCGAGGCCGCCCTCCTGGAGTTGCGCGAAGTCAGTGTCTCTTTCGGACGGACGAAGGCGGCGCGTTCGGTCTCCTGGTCGGTTTCGGCCGGTGAAGTCGTCGCGGTGGTCGGGGAATCCGGCTCGGGAAAGTCGGTCACCGCGCTGTCGCTGCTCGGGCTGCTGCCGCGGGACGCGGACGTTTCCGGCCGGGCGCTGCTGTCCGGCCGCGATCTCTACACACTGACGCCGGACGAGTTGCGCGCCGTCCGCGGCAACGAGATCGGCATGGTGTTCCAGGAACCGATGAGCGCGCTGAACCCGGTGTTCCCCATCGGGGAGCAGCTGATCGAGGCGATCCGCATCCATCAGGACCTGACGCCGAAGGCCGCCCGGCGGCGGGCGATCGAACTGCTCGGCTTGGTGGGACTGCCCGCTCCCGAACAACGGTTCCGGTCCTATCCGCACGAGCTGTCCGGCGGTCAGTTGCAGCGGATCGTGATCGCGATGGCGGTCGCGAACGAGCCGGAACTGCTGATCGCCGACGAACCGACGACGGCCCTCGACGTCACCGTGCAGGCCGAGATCCTCGAACTGCTGCGGGATCTGCGCGACCGGCTCGGCACGGCGATCCTGCTGATCACCCACGACATGGGCGTGGTGGCCGACATCGCCGACCGCGTCGTGGTGATGTACGACGGCCAGGTCGTCGAACAGGACGGCGTGGAGGAGATCTTCACCGCGCCGCGCGAGGACTACACCCGGCGGCTGCTCGGGTCGGTGGTCTCGCTCGGAGTCGCGGCGACGGAGGGTGTCGAGCGGGTGCTCGCGGCGGAGCCGGCCCTGTCGACCGGCCATCACGCCGCGACCGACCATCCCGCCACCCGGTCGGTGCGGGACGTCCCGGCGGTGGCGCCCTTGCTGGTGGTGGAAGACCTGTCCGTCACCTATCGCGGCCGTTTCCGGGCGATGGCGGTCCGGGCGGCGGACGGGGTGAGCCTGCACGTCGAACCCGGCGAGATCCTCGGTCTGGTGGGGGAGTCGGGGTCGGGGAAGAGCACCGTCGCCGGTGCCGTCACGGGCTTGATCGCGCCCACCTCGGGCACGGTCCGGATCGGCGGCGTCGACATCGCCCGCGCGAAGGGGCGAGCCGCCAAGGCGCTGCGCCGCCGGATCGGCGTGGTCTTCCAGGACCCGCTGTCCTCGCTCAACCCCCGGACGACCGTGGGCGACAGCGTGGCCACCCCGCTCCGGCTGCACCGCACCCACCGAGGGTCCGAAGTGGACGATCGGGTCGCCGGGCTCTTCGAGTCGGTACGGCTTTCCCCTGATCTGCGCGGCCGCTATCCGCACCAGCTGTCCGGAGGGCAGCGCCAGCGGGTGTGTGTGGCCCGGGCGCTCGCCCTCGATCCGGATCTGCTGGTGGCGGACGAGCCGACCAGCGCGCTCGACGTCACCATCCAGGCCCGGATCCTCGAGCTCCTGCGGACCTTGCAGAGCGAACTCGGTTTCGCCTGCCTGTTCATCAGCCACGACCTCGCCGTGGTCGAGCAGCTCGCCGACCGGGTCGCGGTGATGCACCGCGGCCATGTCGTGGAGCAGGGGCCGACGAAGGAGGTGCTCACCGACCCGGTGCACCCGTACACCCACCGCCTGCTGTCGGCCGCGCCGGTCGCCGACCCCGCGGCACAACGGCGACGGCGCGAAGCCTGGCGGCGGCTGACGAGAGGATCTTGACGCGCCGTACGTCCACAGTGAACGGACTGGCGCCCGGTGTGTTCGGGCGGCGATCATACGTGCTCAGAGACGGATCACGTCGCGAAAGCCACTTTCGGGACATCAGACGTCCCGAAAGTGGCTTTCGCGACACGGCCGCTCGGCATCGGACGCGGTGAAGGACGCCCAGGGTCAGAGGCCGTTCATGTACATCGCGTTTTCGGGGTACCGCTTGCCCTTCGTGATGCCGGCCGGGACCGCCGCGTCGAGCAGCGCCATGTCCTCGGGGCTGAGCCGCAGCGCGGCCGCCCGGAGATTTTCCTCCAGCGCGCACCGGCGTTTGGTGCCTGGTATCGGCACGACATCGCCACCTTTGGCCAGCAGCCACGCCAGGCATACCTGCGCCGGGGTCGCGTCGACCCGGGCGGCGACGACCCCGACCACGTCGACGGCGGCCTTGTTCGCGGAGAAGTTCTCGCGCTGGAAGCGAGGGTCTCTCCTGCGATAGTCGTCCTCGGCGTACTCCTCGGCGGGTTTGGCGGTTCCGGTCAGGAAACTGCGGCCCAGCGGGGAATAAGCGACCAGGCCGATGCCCAGTTCGCGCAGGACGGGCAGTATCTCGGCCTCGATGTGCCGCTCCCACAAGGCATACTCGGTCTGCAGAGCGGTCACGGGGGTGACCGCGTGCGCGCGGCGGATCGTGGCCGTCCCGGCTTCGGAAAGGCCGAAGTACCGGATCTTGCCCGCGGCCATCAGTTCGTTCGCGGCGCCCGCGACGTCCTCGATCGGAACCTTCGGATCGACCCGGTGCTGTGACAGCAGATCGATGTGGTCGGTGCGCAGCCGCGTGAGCATCGCGTCGACGGTACGACAGATGTGATCAGGCCTGCTGTTCAACTCGCCGCGGGTACCGTCCGGCGCGTACACCCAGCCGAACTTCGTGCAGACGAAGGCCTCGCCACGGCGGCCGCGCAATGCGGCGCCGAGCAGTTCTTCGTTGACGAACGGCCCGTAGACCTCCGCGGTGTCGAAGAAGGTACAGCCGAGGTCGAGTGCCCGGTGGACGGTGGCGATCGATTCGGCGTCGTCCGCGGCACCGTAGGCCTGGCTCATCCCGAAGCACCCGAGCCCGAGCGCGGACACGACGGGACCGTCGATCCCCAGGATCCGGGTGGGCAAGACATCGTTGTACGGCAACGGGGCCCCTTTCTGAGCCGGAGCACGGCCGAAGGTCGGGGTCCGGGATTCGTCGTGCGCTTGCGGAAGGAAATCCGGTTCTTTCCGGTGAGCCGTCACCGAAGCTTGGCCCCGTTGCGGACGACCGCGTCGAGGAAGTCGCCACGGGAGAGCGCGACGGCCAGCGCCCCGATGTCATCGCTCAGATACCGGTCCCGGTCCAGGGTCGGGACCGTCGCCCGGACCTGGTCGTGGGTGACCCGGCCGAGCGGGCCGAGGCGTTCGTACCGGCCCGACACGTCGACGGCCTGTGCCGCGGCGAGCAGTTCCACCGCCAGGATCCAGTTGTTGTTCGCCAGTACCCGGCGGGCGTTTCTCGCCCCGATCAGTCCCATGCTGACCACGTCCTGGTTGTCGGCGTTGGCGGGCACGCTCTGGATGCTGGCGGGGCCGATCGTCCGGTTCTCGGCGACCAGCGCGCTCGCCGGGTACTGCGCCCCGGCCAGCCCGCTGTGCAGGCCGGGACTGCCGGCGATGAGGAACTCGGGCAGCCCGTCGTTGAGATGCCGGTTCAACAGCCGATGCGTCCGGCGCTCGGAGAACACGCCGAGCTGGGTGAGCGCGATGGTGCAGTAGTCCATCGCGAAGGCGATCGGCTGACCGTGGAAATTCGCGCCGTGGAAGATGTCTTCTTCGCCGTCCCCGCCGAAGAAGAGGGGATTGTCGTTGGCGGAATTGAGTTCGATCTCCAGGGTGGCCTCGGCCTGCCGCAGGGTGTCGCGGACGGCGCCGAGCACCTGCGGTACCGCGCGCAGGGTGTACGCCTTCTGCAGGTAGACCTCGCCGTCGCCGTTCTTGGCCTGTCGTGAGAGTTCGGAGTGCTCGACGGCGAGTCCGGTGCCGTTCAACAGCAAGCGCAGGTTCGCCGCGGTGTCGATTTGACCCCGGTGGGGACGGGCCCGCTCGTGCCCACCGGCGACGAACGGGCTCGTCGAGCCACGCAGCACCTCCACGACCAGCGCGGAGATGATCTCGGCCTGCCGCACCTGGTCCAGCGCGCGGCCGACCACCAGCGCGCCGAGCCCCGTCATCGCCGACGTGCCGTTGATCAGCGCGAGGCCTTCTTTGGCCCGCAATTCGAGCGGCTCGATCCCATGCCGTTCGAGCACCGGGCCGGTCGGTGTCCGCTCACCGCCTTCGAGGACGTACCCCTCGCCGATCAGGGTGCCGGCGATATGCGAGAGCGGTGCCAGGTCCCCGCTGGCTCCGAGCGACCCGATCTCCGGTACGGCCGGGACGATGTCCAGGTTCAGGTACGACGCCAGCCGCTCCAGGACGACCGGGCGCACGGCCGAATAGCCCTTGGCGAGCGCGTTGATCCTGGCCGTGATCATCGCCCGGACCTCGTCCACGGCGAACAGCGGGCCGACACCGGCGCTGTGGCTGCGGACGAGGTTCGTCTGCAGGGCCACCTCGTCGCCCGCCCCGACCGGGTGATGCACCAGTTCGCCGTATCCGGTGGTGACGCCGTAGACCGGAACGCCCCGGCTCACCAGTCGTTCGAACGACTTCCGGTTCTCCTCGACGGCCGCCAGCGCGGCCGGGGCCACCACGCACGGCACCTTGTCCTCGGCGATCCGGCGGACGGCGGCGAGGTCCAGGGCGCCGCCGTCGAGTTCGACGGGCTGGTGTCTCTTCGCCGTCACGCCTGTACTCCCGCCTCGATCGGTGTCCCGGAACGGCCGAGCAGCCAGCTCAGCACCGCGGTCGCCACGGCGAGCAGCGCGAGCACCCCGCAGGTGACGACGAACGCGTCGCCGAAACCGTCGGCGGGAATCGACGCCGTGTCCTGCGGACTGTGCCCCAGCGCGACGCGGTAGACCGTGCCGATACCGGCGATCCCGAGCGCCATCGCGGCCTGCGTGACGGTGTTCAGCACGCCCGAACCCGACCCGGTCAGGTCGGCGGGCACCTGGGCCATGGCGATGCCGATCAACGGCGAGACCACCAGCCCCTGCCCGATCCCGGACAGCCCGATGGTGGCCGCGAGCAGGACCGCCTGGGTGTCGGCGCCCGCCTGCACGATGAACGGCATCGGCAGGAAGCTCACGGTCATCAGCAGCGCGCCGGTGATCAGTACGCGGGTGCCGTAGCGCTCGGTCAGCCGTCGCCCGGCGGACGAGGCCACCGCGAACCCGACGCCCAGCGGCACGAACACCACACCGGTGCCCAGCGGGTCCAGGTGCAGCGCGGACTGGAGGTAGTAGGTCAGCACCAGGAAGTAGCCCGCGTTGCCGGCGAAGAACACCGTCACCGTGGCCATGCTGGTCGGGAAGCCGCGTCCCCGCAGGACGCGGGCGGGCAGCAGCGGATCACCACCGCGCGCGGCCAGTCTGTTCTCGTACCGGAACAGGCCGGCCACGAGCAGCGCGGTGGCGGCGAAGCTGAACCAGATCCACAGTGGCCAGCCGTGTTCCGGGCCGAGCGACAGCGGGATCAGCAGAGCGGGCAGCACGGCCGCGGTGAGGACCGTCCCCACCATGTCCAGTGGGGCGGTGACCTCGCTCCGGCTCTCCCGGACCGTCGGCGGCGCGGCCAGCAGGATGAGCAGCCCGATCGGCACGTTGATCAGGAAGATCGTCCGCCACTCGAGACCGGCGACATCCACTTCGAGGAGCAGCCCGCCGCCGATCAGCCCGGCGACGACCCCGAGCCCGATCACCGACCCGTAGGCACCGATCGCGCGCTGCCGGTCCCGCAGCTGGCCGAACGTGCCCTGGATGATCGACAGCACCTGCGGCATCAGGACGGCCGCCGCGGCGCCCTGCACGACCCGCGCCACGATCAGGAGATTCGCCGTGGGGCACAACGCGCACAGCAGCGAGGCGACGGTGAAGGCCGCGACGCCGTACTGGAACACCTTCTTGCGGCCGAACCGGTCGCCGAGCTTGCCGCCGGTCACCATGCCCGCCGCGTAGGCGATCACGTAGCCGTCGATGACGAACTGGATCTGGCCGAAACTGGCGCCCAGATCCACTTGGATCGACGGGCTGGCCACGTTCACGATGAACATGTCGATCTGGCCCATGAACGTGGCCAGCAGGACTACCCCTATCCCGGCCCAGTCACGAGGGCTCGGCCTGGTCGAGGGTGTTGTGTCCGCAACGGCAACCATTCTCGCCTCTTTACCTGGTCGGGTGAGCGCCGCCGTTGACCCCGAGGGTCTGGCCGGTGATGTGGCGGGCGCCGGCGGAAGCGAGGAAGTACACCGTTTCGGCGATGTCGGCGGGGATCCCGGCACGGCCGGTGCTGGTCGCCTCGACCAGCTGCTCGGCCCGCTCCGTGGGGAGCTTGTCCCGGAAGAACTCGGTTTCGCGGATGTAGCCGGGCGAAACCACGTTCGAGGTGATCTTGCGGGCGCCGAGCTGCTTGGCCAGGTCGACGTTCCACGACGAGAGCCCGGCCTTGGCCGCGCCGTAGGAACCCGCGCCCTGGTCGGCGGCGATGGACCCGATGTGGATCACCGAGCCGCCTTCGGCCAGTTTGCCCTCGGCCGCGGTGGTGGTCAGCACCGCGCTGATCAGGTTCGCGTCCAGGTTGGCCCGCCAGTGCGCGAGGACCCCGGCGAGCCCGTCCTGCTCGGGGAGATCGAAGTCGGTGTTGCCGCCCGCGTTGTTGACCAGCACGTCGATCGGTCCGTCCAGCCCGACCAGTGCGGCGGTGACCTGATCGGGATCGGTGCAGTCGCAGACGAGTGGCCGGACCGACGAACCCAGCTCGGCCGCGGTCGCGACCAGCACTTCCTTCCGTCGCCCGGTGATGTACACGACCGCGTCCGACGCCGCGAACCTCGCCGCGACGGACCTGCCGATGCCAGTGCCCCCGCCGGTGACCAAAATTGTCCGAATCATCTAGCCTTCCTTCGTGTCAGCCGGTTTAGACTCACGTTTAGGCCTAAATGATAGGCTGTGTGCCGTACAGCCGACAACCGAGGTGGAGGTCTGGGATGACTGCAGCGTCCGGGCAAGACCCCACGCTGGACGCCGCGGACGACATCGAGGCGGCTTGGAAACGCGAGCGTCCTGGCACGTCGACCGAGTCCATCGGCATCGTGACTCGCGTGTGGCAGCTGGCGAAACTGTTCGGTGAGGACCGCCGCCGGGTGCTGCTCGACTCCGATGTCGATTCGGCCACCTTGGACCTGCTCAGCATGCTCCGGCGCAGCTCCCCGCCGTACTCGCTGACGACCAGGGAGCTGGCCAGGCTGACCCTGGTCACCGCGGGAGCGATCTCGCAGCGGGTGGCTCGCGCGGAACGCGAAGGGCTGGTCGAGCGGCACACCGAGCCGCCGGGCCGCAGCGTGTACGTGACGCTGACCCCGGCCGGGCACGCTCTGGTGGAGGAAACCGTCGACCGGGTGCTCGCGAGGGAACTCGAACTGATCTCAGGGCTGAGCACCGAGCAGCGAAGCGAGCTCGCTTCGCTGCTGCGGGTGCTCCTCGGTGAGGTCCAGACGCGATGCAACGATCACGGCGTTTCGCACGTCGGCGATGTCGGTTCGGCGTTGTGAGCCCGCTACGGGGCGGGCTCACAGCAACCGGGTGAAATGCCGGACGACCTGCTGCGCCTGAATCGGGTTCAGCCGGGGGTCGCAGGCGGACTCGTACCGGTCGAAGTCGAGCGAGCCGGTCAGGTCGGCCGTCGTGTCCACGCATTCGGTCACCGGGTCGGGGCTCACCTCGAGGTGGAGGCCGCCCGGGTGGACCCGCTGCTCGCGCAGGATCCGGCAGAAGTGCCCGATCTCGTCCTGGATCTCCGTCACGACCCGGGTCTTCTGCCCGGTCACGGTCTTCTTGGTGTTGCCGTGCATGGGGTCGCTGAGCCAGGCCACCTCGCCCGCCCGCGTGCCCAGTGCGGCCACCAGCGCGGGGAGCCGGTCCGCGATCTTTTCCGCGCCCATGCGGATGATGAGGGTCAGCCTGCCCCGGCGGTGCCCGGTGGCCAGGCGGTCGACGATGGCGATCAGCTCTTCCGGCGTCGCGGTCGGGCCGATCTTCACTCCGACGGGGTTGTTGATCTGCTCGGCGAGCGCGAGATGCGCGTGATCGAGCTGCCGGGTGCGCTCACCGATCCACACCATGTGGGCCGAGGAGGCGTAGGTGCCGCCGCGGGCCGGGTCCGGCCGGAGCAGCGCTCGCTCGAAGTCCAGCAGCAGGGCTTCGTGACTGATGTAGGTCGGCGCCAGCATCGAACTGATCCCGCTGTCGCCTTCCGAAAGGAGCAGCTGCCGCATGAACAGCGCGTCCAGGCCGCTCGCCGCGAGGTCGTAGGCGGTCAGCATGCGCGCCGGATCGGCCCGCCTGGCCGTGGCGGTGGGATTCAGGCCGTTCACCGCGTCACCGCGGTAGACCGGGATCTCCGTGCCGTCCGGCAGGGTTTCCGTGGCGCAGGAACGAGGTTTGGCGAACTGCCCGGCGAAGCGGCCGATCCGGACGGCCGGTATCCCGGCGAATTCGGCGGTGTCGCAGAGATGTTGCAACTGGGAGGCCTTGGCCTGGACCCGGTGCCGCTCCGAGTCGGAGAACAGTTCGGCACAGTCGCCCGCCTGGATCACCACGGCCTCACCGCGGGCGACGAACTCGAGTTCGCCTGCCAGCGCGTGACAGGAGTGCGCGTCGACGAGCGGTGGCCTGCCGAGCAGTTCGTTCCGGACCGCGGCCAGTTCGCCGGGGGTGGACCATTCGGGCTGGTGGGCGGCGGCGATTTCCAGTAGTGCGTGGGGGATCATCGCGGTCTCCTGGTGGGGTGGTGGGGCGTCACGCGGGGCGAAGGGCGGGTGTTCCCAGCCGGAGCTGCACCCGCCGGGCCAGGTCGATCAGCCGTTCTTCGCTGCCGGGCGGTCCGACGATCTGCACGCCGAGCGGCGCGCGGTTCACCGTGCTGAGCCTGGCCGGCACGGCGATGGCGGGCAGTCCGGCGAAACTGGCGATCGGGGTGTAGCCGATCCGCCGGTCGTAGTCGGCTTCGCCGGGGGCGGGAATGGTGGTGGCGACCGGGCGGCTGGTCCGCAGATCCGGTGGGGGAGAGGGATCCAGCGGCAGCAACCAGACGTGCGTACGGTCGTCGAAACGGGCGGCGTTCTCCTGACGGCAGGAGAACATCGCGTCGAGGATCTCCGCGTAGTGGCCGTCGCTCACCCGTGCGCCGACTTCCAGCGCCTGCTCGGTGCTCGCGTGCAACGGCACGGTGATCCAGTGCCGCCAGAGCCGGTAGCCGTCCCACGCCTGCCGGGCGCAGAGCTGCCAGGCGTCGCCACGGCGTTGCCAGAGGTCGTCCGACACCCTCCGGTCGTTCACCTCGTGGCCGTCCTCGGCCAGCGCGGCGCTGACCAGATCCAGCGTTTCCAGCATCTCGGGACCGCACGAACCTTCCCGGACGTTGGTGGGCACACCGATGCGATAGCGGGCGGGCAACGGCTGTCCGGTGTCGCCGATCAGGGTGCGCAAACCCAAGCGCTGCCACAGGAACGCGAGGTCTTCGGCCGTGCGTGCCACCCAGCCGACCGCGTCCATCGGTGGTGACAAAGGGAAGATGCCGCGCAGCAGCCCGGGATCGTGCGTCATCCGCAGCCCGACGGTGCCGCAGTGCCCGGCGGGCCACCGCACCGAACCGAGGACGTCCGTGCCCATCGCGAGATCACAGAGATCGGCCGCGACGGCGACCCCCGCGCCGGTACTCGACCCCGCGGGGTCGATGTGCGGGAAGTAGGGATTCACGCAGCCGGAGCCGACACCGATGTTCAGCTCGGTGCTCACGACCTTGCCGATCACCAGGTCTTCGACACCGTCGAGCCGGGAGAGCGCCGTCGCCGACGCCGCCGGGTGATGCCGGTAATGGCGCAGGCCCAAGGAAGTGGGCAGGCCGGCGACGTCGATGGTGTCCTTGACGCCGACCCGGATCAGCGGCGTACCCGATTCCGGCTTCCGCCGCGTGGTGACCGCCCGGTAGCGGGCATCGGCCACGGAGTACCAGGTTTCGTTCTGCTCGGCCCATTTCCGGTCGTCCCACTCGCCCCGATCGTGCAGGTCGCACCGTTCGGCGAGTGGCAGTTCGAGCAGATCGGGCCGGACCGGGCGATCATCGGGATAGGTGATTCCCGCGTTCTCGATGTAGCCGGTCATCGACGTGGCGGGATCGGAGTGGAGCGGGCGGACCGTCATCAGCTCGCCCCTTCCAGCGCCACGCGGGGTTTCTGTTGCGTGAGGGCGTACAGGGCGGTGACGGCGATCTTCCCGGTCGCGGTCCGCGGGATGCGCCGGACCTGGTGCATCGCCCGCGGTGGGGTGAAGTCGTGCATGACCGACCGCAGCCGGGCGAAGATCTGCTGGCGGGAGAGGTCCCGGTCGAGGCTGTAGAACAGTTCGTAGTGCTCGGCACGGACGGGATCGTGCACGGGCAGGCAGGCCACGTCCAAACCGTCGACCGAATTCCGCAGCGCGGTCGCGAGTTCTTCCAGGTTCACCCGCGCCCCGTTCACCTTGATCAGGGCCGAGGCCCGCCCCTTGAACTCGAAGGACCGGCCGTCGCGGTGGATCACGTCGGGCAGCCGCCACGATTCCGGTTTGAACGCCATGTCGCCGCGGCGGGCCAGCCGCGGGCTCCGGATGTGCAGCCACTGTCCCGGACTTTCGCCGGGATCGGCGAACTCGACGTCGGGCAGGAGTTGCCAGCGTCCCGCGTCGACGCCAGGCGGCGTGATCTCCCGGTGCGCGATCCCGCCGGTTTCGGTGGACCCGAACAACTCGAAGGCACGGAAACCGTTGCCGGACAAGGCTTCCAGTACCTCACCGGTGGCCTGCACCGTCGGCCCGGTCCCGTGCAGCGCGACCGCCGAGGGCAGCGCCTTGAGCTGGCCGAGCAGATGACGCAGCAGCAGCCAGCTGGACGGCAGGCAGACGAACAGCGTCCGCTTCTTCTCCACCTCGGGCGGCAATCCGGCGGGCGCGTGGGTGAGATGGTGCACGGGAACGCCGCGCAGCTCCGGCAGGATCTGCGCGAACAGCTTGCCGAACAGGTGCTCCACGGGAGCGAAGCTGACGATCTGCTCGACCTCGCCGACGAGCTCGTTCGCGATCAGCTCGGCTTCGGCGCGGAGTTGTTCCCGGGTACGAAGCCACACGGTGGGCGAACCCGTATGCCCGGACGTGCGGAATTCGACTTCCCGGGCCGTCACCGGGGCCCTCCGAACGCGGCCTGGTCTTCCAGTTGGGCGTGCACGAACTCGGCGATGCGATCCATCTGCGCGAAGGTGTAGCGGACGTCGTGCTCGACGAAGTCGACCTCGATGCCGAACTCCTTTTCCATCGCGGTGACGCATTCCATCGCGCCGAGGCTGTCGTAGCGGTCGCCGAGCGTTTCCGGGAGCGGCGCGTCGGCGGGCAGGTCGTCGATCTCCGGACCGAACAGACCGGCCAGCACAGCCCGGGTCCGGGTCCGGAGGGAGTCGAGGGTGGGCACGGAAGATACGGTCATCGGTTTCCCCTTTAGGTGGCGTCCGCGCGACGAAGTCGTCCCTGAACGCCGAAGTACACGGATTCCTTGGGCGTGGGCCGGAACTCCAGGTAGAGGAAGGGAGTCCCGGCGGTCATTCCGAGCGCGTCGGCGAGGACGGCGGCCAGTTCTTCGTAGAAGGCCTCGTCCCGCCCGACGGACACGCAGCAGACGACACTGGCGTGGTGCAGTCCTTCGTCCTCTTGTGGAAGGGCTTCGATCGGCAGGCCGCCGACGAACACCGTGCCCTCCTCGGTCCGCTCGAACCGCACGACCACATGCCTGCGGTCGCTGTCGTGGTCGGCGAACCAGCGGGTCAGCCGGACGGCGATGGCCCGGCGTTCGGTGGTGGACAGCGCCATGGTGCGAATGGTGATGGTGGGCATGGTTTCCCCAGAATCGACGGTTTCACTCAGGACAGGGTGAGTGCGGGCAGTTCCGCCCGGTGCCCCGCGATGCGGTCGCGGAGCAGTACGCCGAGGCAGTCGGCCAGCGCTCCGCCGCCGGTCGGGGTGAGCGGTGTCCACGCGGTGCCGTCCGGACGCCCGATCCGGTCGAGGAAGACGGCCAGCCGGGAGAAGTCGACGGGAATCCGCTGACGGTCCGCGGTCACCACCGCTTCGTAGGTGCTCAGCAGATCCGGCATGCGCGAACCTTCGTTGGCGAAGCCGCCACCGGTCACCCGGTGCTGGTCGAGCAGGATCGCGAGTTCGCCGGGCGTGGTCTGGCCCAGTTCGTCCCGGATCCGCAACGCCTGCAGCCCGGCACGGAGCGTGGGAGGTGCCTCCGGCACGTGCCGGTAACCCAGCACGTCACGGCACCCCAGGACGAATTCCGCCAGCCGTGCGGGATCCAGCGCCTCGGAAAGCGGAATCCCGAGTAGCCGCAAGGTCTCCACCGCCGCCGCGGTGGAGACCAGATCCGATCCACGGCCTTCCCAGTAGCCGAAACCACCGTCGGGATTCTGCAGTTCGCCCAGCCAGTTCGCGATCTCGCGAGGCGCGGTGGGATCGGCGCCCGCCGCGCCCGCGGCGACGGCCCACAGTGTGCACCGCACTTCGCTGCCCCGGGCGGGCATGTACATGATCCCGCCCTCGTTCGGCAGCCGGCACCCGGCCAGCCAGGTACGCCACTGGCTTTGTCGCGGGTCTTCGGGCGCTGACATCATCGCGGTCGCCGCGGTGCTCAGCGCGTCTCCGGCTCGATCGGGTTCGCGATAGGTGAAGCCACCACCGTCACAGGACATCGCGTGCAGCCTGCGCAGCACCGGACCGGCGTGCCTCTCGGTGTCCGCGCCCATGGCCCGCAACGAACCGATCGCGCAGAACGAGGCCCAGACGTCGGCGACGTCGTAACCGGCCCATCGGACGAACGAGCCGTCGGCCAACCGGCGGTCCAGGACCCAATCGACGCAGCGCTGCTTCTCCGCCGGGCCCGAGCCCAGCGTTTCGAGAGCGGCTGTCGCCCGATAGGTGGCCCACATGCATGACGTATCGGCCGACGGACCGAACAGGAAACCGCCTTCGGCCTGCTGCTGGTCCCGCAGCCAGCGGACCAGCGCGGGACCGTCCCACGGAAGCGCCAGATCCGGATCAGTGGCTCGCAGCGCCCGCCAGGACATCACTCCGTAGAAGCAGGCCCGGACGTCGGAAGCCGTGGTCGCGGCGTGCTCCGGCGACCAGCCGAGGCCGCCGTCCGGCGCCTGCAGCGCGCGCAGCCAGGTCAGCAGGCGACCCCGGTCCGGCGGGTCGTCGTGACACAGCTCGACCATGGTGCGCACCGAAAAGTGCGTGGCCCACACATCGGGGGCTTGGCCGGGCAGCATCGCGTACGCGTCGCCGGACCAGGTGCGGTGCAGCCAGTCCCGCGTCGAGCCGAGCTTGGGGATCTCGGCGCCGAGTTCGGCCATCGCCTGGGTGCAGTAGAACGTCGCCCACGCGTCGGACGCCATTCCCTTGCTCCAGGCGTAGCCGCCATCGCTGTTGCGGCGGCTGCGCAGGTAATCGACGGTGGCCGCGCTACCGGGCAGTTCGCCGGCCCGGCCCAGCCACGCGGCGGTGCGGACCGCGGCGTAGGTGCACCACAGGTCGGCTTCACCGGTGGTGACGGCTGTCCCGACCGGTGCGTGGGGCGCCAGGTGCGCGATCATCCGCCCGCTCCCACGACCCGGAAGTTGGATCGCTTCCAGCTCTTCTGCGAAGCGCCGCTCTTGGTGCTCGCGGGCAGCTGGTTGACGAAGAGCACCTCGTCCCATTCCAGGCCGAGCACTTCGCGGGAGGAATGCTGGAGCCGGTCGGCCATCGTGGCCTCGCCGGTCCGGTCCCAGTGCACGTCCCGTTCCAGGATCAACCGGGCGAACGCGCCCGGCGCGTCGGTCTCCATCAGGTAGCCGGTCGCCTCGGTCTCGCCGTAGACCACTTCTTCGACCGCTCGCACGGTGAGTTTCGCGCCGCGGACGGCCACGGCGTCGGAACTGCGCCCGACGACCTCGATCACCGGGGCGCGGTCGCCGCAGTCGCAGCGGGCGCCCAACCGCACGTCGTCCCCCGTGTCCAGCCGCAGCACGCACCGGGCGTGCAGGTTGAGCGGGGTGACCACGAGTCGTCCGGCGCCGGATTCCGGCAGTGGACGGACGGTTCCGTCGTCATCGGCGAGCTCGAAGTAGTTGGTCGCGGTCAGCAGGTGCAACCGGTCCCTGGCGCAGCCGGCGGCCAGGGTGCCGGTCTCCGTGCTCCCGTAACTCGCGTCCAGCGCGGAGGCACCCCACCATCGGCCGAGGCGGGTCCGGAACGGAGCGGTGCTGACCTCGCCGAGCAGCATCAGCCGGTTCACGCCGGCACTCAGTTCCGCCAGAAGCCCGCGTTGTTTGATCAGCCTGCTGAACTGCAGCGCCACCCCGGGAGCGGCGAAAACGACGGTCGGCCGGAAGGTCTGGCACAGTCCTATCAGCCGGTCCCAGTCGGAGATCCCGGTGGCGAACGGATAGGCCCTGGCATGCGGCCGCCCGAGGTACTCGCAGACACCGACGATAAGGTCGGCCACCGGAACGATGTCCGAGGGCAGCATAATCAATACGCGTTCATTTTCCGGCAACAGATCGCGCCAGGCTTCTGCCACCGAAACGGTGTTCCAGATTATGTCCTCCGCCAGTCGCGGAGTCGGCGTCGGCAGCCCGGTGGTACCGGTTGTTTCATAATATTTCGACGCCGCGTCAACTGGGGAAGCCAGGAATTCAGAAGGTTTTTTCTTGAGGTGCTGCTTGCTGGTGGTGCCGAGTGCTTCGAATTTGGCGAAGGAGTACTCTGGAAGGTTGGCGTAGGCTTCGGTGCGGCCGGCTCGTTGCCATGTTTCGGCGAGTTTCCGCAGGTAGAAGCCCTGACTGGGCATCTTTCGCTGCTGGTCGCAGATCTCGTCGCCTGCCTGGTTCAGCAGGCGCAAGCGATCGCTGCTATTGATGATCAAGGATAATTCCCTCCCCAGGAAATAGACTAAGGTCTATGATCTTCTTGAGGCCCCCGGCTATTCAATCGGAGCAAGTTTAGCACTAAACCTCGATACGTCGCAAGTTGTCCGACGAGACAACGACGTTCGTATCATTCGCGACTGACGTCACTCTGGTGGCGGTACGGGCCCTGTCGGGCGCTGACGTACAGTCCTCGACCAGATGAATTACCGGCAGTCGTTGGCGTGCGTTCGTCTGCACTATATCGCCGCCATGGTCGGTGAAACACCCCCTTCCGTGCGCCTGGTCGCGAGTCAATAGCACGTGTCGTGAGGGTGTACGGCTCGTCGGTGCAGCGTAAGAGCCCATCAAGCAGACCCAGCATGCCTCTAAGACAGGGAGCGTCATGTGCGGAATCGCAGGCTGGATCAATCTCGAGCATCCCGTCGGGTGGAAGGAAGCGGACCTCGAACGCATGACCCGGACGCTCGCCCGCCGCGGCCCGGACGACGAAGGGCTGTGGACTGACCGGCACGTGGGACTCGGCCACCGCCGGCTCGCCATCCTCGACGTGCAGCGGGGTGTGCAGCCGATGGTCGCGGGTCCGCTCGACCGGCCGCACGCCGTCCTCTGCTACAGCGGCGAGGTGTACAACTTCCGCGAGTTGAGGGCGGAACTGGCCGGGCGCGGGCACGTCTTCCGGACCCACGGCGACACCGAAGTGGTGCTCAACGCCTACCTGGAGTGGGGCGAGAGCTTCGTCGAGCGGCTGAGCGGGATGTTCGCCTTCGCGTTGTGGGATCCGCGTGAACGGAAACTGATCCTGGTCCGCGACCGGCTGGGCATCAAACCTCTTTACTACGCCCGGCTCGGTGAAGCGGTTCTGTTCGCTTCCGAGCCGAAGGCGGTGCTGGCCCACCCGGAGTTCACCGCCCGGCTGGATCACCAGGGGCTCGCCGATCTGCTGGGGCTCATCAAGACCCCCGGCGTGACCCCGTTCCACGACCTGTTCGAGGTGCCGCCCGGGCACGTCCTCACCATCGACGACAACGGCAGCCACCTGACCCGGTACTGGAGTTTGCCGACCGTTCCGCACGAGGACGACATCGCGGAGACGGTGAGCCACGTCCGCGAGCTGCTCTTCGACACCGTGCGACGGCAGCTGATCACCGACGTTCCGTTGTGCACCCTGCTTTCCGGCGGTCTGGACTCGAGTGCGCTGACCGCGATGGCCACGGAAATCCTCGACAGCACGGGAGAAGGCCCTGTCCGCTCGTTCTCCGTCGACTTCGTCGGCAGCGCGGACCACTTCCGCGCCAGCGACTTCCGGCCCGAACGGGACAATCCGTACGCCCTCCTGGTCGCCGAACACCTCGGCACGGCACACCGGACCATCGAACTGCCGGAAGACGCCCTCATCGAGGACGGCAACCGGGACGTCGTCCTCGGCGCGCACGATCTCCCGCTCACCTTCGGCGACGTCGACACCTCGCTGTACCTTCTCTTCTCGGCCATTCGCGACAAATCGACCGTCGCGCTGTCCGGTGAGTCCGCGGACGAGGTCTTCGGCGGGTACAACTGGTTCCACGATCCGAAGGTCGTGGGCACCGCGGACTTTCCCTGGCTCAGCACCATGCAGTTCGTCCCCGAGGGGATGCTGACCGCCGAGTTCCGTGAGCACACCCGATTCGGGGAGTACCGCGCCGACAGCTACCAGCAGGCGATCGGCGAAGTCGAGTACCTGCCGGGAGAAGACGCGCAGGACCGGCGGATGCGCGAGTTCAGCCACCTGCATCTCACGCGCTGGCTGCAAGTCCTGCTGGATCGCAAGGACCGGCTCAGCATGGCCGCCGGTCTCGAGGTGCGGGTGCCGTTCTGCGATCACCGGCTGGTCGAGTACGTGCACAACATCCCGTGGAAGATCAAAACCTACGACGGCCGGGAAAAGAGCGTTCTCCGTGGCGCGGCGGCCGGTCTGCTGCCCGATTCGGTGCTGAGCCGGAAGAAGAGTCCGTATCCCACCACCGGCAACACCCGGTACGAACAGGATCTGCGCCGCCGGGTCGGCACCCTCCTGGCGGAGAACCGCTCGCCGGCACTGGAGATCGTCGACCCGGGCGCCCTCCGCGAGTTGCTGAGCAGGCCCGACGGCTACTTCGACACCCAGCTCCGGCGCAACCCGCTGGAAACCGTCTTGAGTCTCGCGCAGTGGTACCAGGGTCAATGGAACTCGTGATCGCCGCGTCCGGCGACCCGGGTCTCCCGAACGAACCGGAGGAATGATGGAGAACCTGTGGCTCGCCGACGTGCTCGCGAAGCCGGTGCCGGAGTCGGTGCGGTTCCTCAGCCGCGCCGACGTCGTGGAGTGCCTGGCGACGGTCGACGTCGTGGGCGCGGTCAAGGGCGCGCTGCTGAGCCATCACCACGGCCGGACGATCCTGCCCGGTGAGGCCTATCTGTCCTGGACCAATCGGCTCGGCGCCTACAGCCGGTCGATCGGCATGCCGGGTGCCGTGCTGGAGCAGGGATCCGAGGGCGCCTACGGCATGAAAATCATCAATGCCAGTGTGTCGAACCCGGAGTTCGGCCTGGAACGGGCCGGTGGCCTGGGTCTCTGCTTCGACGCGCAGACCGCCAGGGTGACCGCGGTGATGGAGGTCGGCGTGCTCAGCGCCGTGCGGACGGCCGCCGTGACCGCGATCGCCGTCGAGGCGGTCGGATACGGGGCGGCTCGCTCGCTGGCCGCCGTCGGATGTGGAACCCAGGCACGTGTGCACCTCGCGCTGCTCCTCGCGCGATGCCCGGAGCTCAGCCGGATCACGCTGTACGACGTGCGACAGCCGGTGGCCGAGAGTCTTGCCGCTGAGCTCGCCCTGCGGCACCCGGAGGTCTCGTTCTCCGTCGCTTCCACGCCGGCCGAAGCGATGGCAGACGCCGAGGTGGCGCTGTTCTTGACCACCGTGGCCGAAGGGTACGTCCAGCCGGAGTGGGTGCGACCCGGATCGCTCCTGGTCAACGTCTCGCTCGGCGACCTCACCGACGAGGTCCTGGTCGGCGCCTCCGCCCTCGTCGTCGACGACCTTCAGCTGATCATCGAGAATCCCCGGCGGCCGTTGGGCCGTCTGATCAACGACGGGCGAATCGCGGCGAAGGCCGATGAGGGCCTGCCCTCGGTCACCGCGACGATCGGTGAACTGCTCGTCGGCGACACGACCGTCCAGAGATCCGACGCCGGTTACGTCGTCGTGAATCCCTTCGGACTCGGCATTCTCGACGTGGCACTGTTCGGCTCGGTGCTGCGCCAGGCGAGCGGTGCGGGCGTCGGGAAGATTCTGGAGCTCAATTGAGCCGGGCGGTCGTCGTCCGGCGAAAGTTTCACTGTTGACCATTCACCGTCTTTGATTCAGGGAGTTCAGGTGCGGTTGCCCAACCATCGCGGTCCGGTGAGCGAGATCCTAGTGAATATCTTCCGGCGCCCGCCGGAGAGTGACGACAAGTCCGTCTTGGAGGCCATTTCGGCGACCGAGGTGGAGGCCATCTCCGACGAGGACCTGCAGCTGAGTTTGTTCTTGTGCTACGGACCCCAGTACTGCCTCTTCGGAGAGACGGCGCAAAATTGGGAGTGGGACGCCTCTCTGGTGGAGTTGCGCAAGCGGCTCGAAACCCGCTTCGCTCGCGAGCTCGGCGAAATCGCCGGCCCGCTCCCGGAGGTGGACGTGGAGAAGCTTCCCGAGTTCTTGATGGAACTCGGGAAACCGAGCCCGGGACGGTCTCTCTCGCGCTACATCAAGCAAGAGGCCTCCATGGCGCAGTTCCAGGAGTTCCTCATGCACCGGTCCGTCTACAGTCTCATGGAAGCGGACCACCACAGCCTCGTCATCCCGCGGGTGCGCGGCGGCGGGAAACCGGCCTTGGTGGAGATCCAGGCCGACGAGTACGGCGGCGGGATCCCGGGCCGTCTGCACTCCCAGTTGTTCGAATTGACCCTGGCCGAGCTCGGCATGCTCACCGAATTCGGCTCGTATTTCGAGGATGTCCCGGCTTGTTCGCTGGAGACGGTGAACGTGATATCCTATTTCGGAACGTACGGGCGTCACCGGGGTGCGTTGCTCGGAAATCTGGCGCTCACGGAAATCGGCTCGCACTATGTGAACCGGAATTTCCGGAACGGCCTGCAGCGGTTGAACGGGTCCGACGATTCGTGGATCTTCTTCCAAGAGCACATCGTGGCCGACGCCGTCCACGAACAGCTCGCCGCCTATGACATGTGCGGCAAATTCGTACGGGAGAATCCGCGGGAGTTGTCCGATCTGGTCTTCGGCGCCGTCGTGACGGCCGAACTGGGAGCACGGGCGAACGAGAGCATGCTGTCGGCTTGGGAACGTGGCGAATCCTCCCTCCGCGGCAAGACGTCCGTGGCGGCGAGCTGATGGACGGCCGGGAACCGGCAGGGGACACCGGCGCCGGGCCGGTGGTGCAGAAGCACGCTCCGGCCACGGTCGTGGTGTGCCAGGACGGGCCGATCATCATCCGTGGCGACTACGACCTGCGCAGCCAAACCGATGAGCCGATAGATCCACAGCGCAAGACCATCGCCATCTGCCGTTGCGGACGCTCCTTGATGAAGCCGTTCTGCGATGGCAGCCATATCTGGGCGAGGAACGGTGGCCATGGAGACCGGTCGGACCGGACGTAGTGACGGTGCCTGCGCCAGGGCGTGTTTCACAAGCCCTGTTCGCGGTCTTCGCGCCCAGTCGTCCCCCGACGGCACGAACCACCTGGATCACGAAGCCCATCGAACAGACTTGGGAAACACGCCCTAGGGGAGGAAAAAGACGGTGCTGGTTGAACTGCACGGCCCTGTGCCGGGTAGAACACCGATGGTGAAGGCGGTGGTGGGCTATCACGGCAGAACGACGAATCTCTGGTTGAAACTGGAGCAGGAGAACCCGTTCGGGTCCATCAAGGACAGAGTGGCGTACTCCTTGCTCGGCACGATCTTCGAGACGGGACTGCTCTGCGGTGGGATCATCGAGTCGACGTCCGGAAATCTCGGGATCGCGTTGGCCAGGTACTCCCAGATCTGCGGCGTGGAGTTCACGGCCGTCGTCGACCCGCGGACGTCGCGCATGCTCGTACGGCAGATGCGGAGCGCGGACGCGAAGATCGTGGAAGTGACGAATCCCGACGAGACAGGCGGATTCCTGCTGTCCCGGCTGGCCTACATCCGGGATCGGATGGCGGTCGAGGACACGCTCGTGTGGCCGAACCAGTACGAGAACCCGGCCAACCCTCGTGCGCACACCGAAGGGACGGCACCGGAGATCCACTCCGCCATTCCCTCCGACGATCTCGACGTCTTCCTGGGCGTGTCGACGGGCGGGACCATGCGCGGGTTCACGGACTACGTCACGCGCAACAGGCTGCCGTGGCGTTGTATCGCGGTGGACGAAGTGGGATCGATCGCGCTCGGCGGCCCGCCGGCGACCCGCAGCCTGAACGGAATCGGCGCGAGCCGGAGCTCGTCCTTCGTCTCCGGGCGTGACTGCCCGAACGTGCGGGTGACCGCGCGCGAGGCGGTGGCCGCGTGCGACTGGGTCGCGAGTGAGCTGGGCGTCCGTGTCGGAGGCAGCTCGGGGGCCACCGTGGCAGGGGCGCTGAGATGGATGCGCGAGGGTTTCGGTGCCGAGCACATGGTCGTCGTCTGCCCTGACGGCGGCGAACGGTACGAGGACACGATCTATTCACAGAACTGGCGTCGAGCGAAGGACCTGACCGCGAGAGCGGACCTGGAATTTCCGGAAGTGCGCTCGACGAGTGTCGTGGACAATTCGCTGATTTTGACCTGACGACGGAGGAACGCATGGTTGGCTTTCTCTCTCTCGACGATGTCGACCCCGGCGAGCTGCACGAGATCGTCGGCAGGTCGGTCGACGTGCTCGCCCGGCCGGAGCGGTGGGAACAACGGCTTTCCGGCAAGGTGATCGGAACCTACTTCGCCAAGACTTCAACTCGCACGCGGACCGCGTTCACGACGGCGGCGTTGCGGCTCGGGGCTTCGGTCGTCCCGTACGGCCCCGCCGATCTTCAGCTCAACACCGGGGAGTCCCTGCACGACACCGGCCGGATGTTCGGCGTGATGCTCGACGGCCTGGTCATGCGCACCGCGGGCCCGCTCGAAGACATGCGGCTCGTGGCTCGCAGCGGAGACCTGCCCGTCGTCAACGCGATGGCCGCGCAAGAGCATCCGACCCAGGGCGTTTGCGACGCGGCGTCGATGCTCCGGCACTTCGGCGGTGTGGACGGTTTGTCCGTGCTGTACGTCGGTGAAGGCAACAACACGGCAGTGGCGCTCGGAAAGATCCTGAGCACTTATCGTGGTGTCACGGTGGTTTTCGCCACCCCGAAGGGATACGGGCTCGATGCCACGCTGCTCGGCTCGCTGCAGGAAAAGGCGGCGGCTTCGGGCTCCCGGATCGTCGAGACCCACGACCTGGATGCGGTCGACGTAACGGTCGACGTCGTTTACACGACTCGCTGGCAGACCACTGGTACGGCGAAACCGAGTGCGGATTGGCGGGAGGACTTCCGGCCGTTCTATGTGGACGACGCGGTGATGTCCCGCTGGCCGGACGCGGTCTTCATGCACGACCTGCCGGCGCACCGCGGCGACGAGGTCAAGGGTTCGGTGCTCGATGGAGACCGGTCGATCGCCTGGGAACAGGCGCGGATGAAGTACGGCAGTGCGGTCGCCATTCTGGAATGGGTCTACCGCGATTTCTAAAAGCAGCTTGCAAGTGAACAACGGGGGAGTTTTGACGATACTTACACTTCTTTCTTTCACAGCCGCGGCGGCGGTCGTCGTCATCGTGCCGGGGCCGGACCAGGCGTTGCTGCTCCAGACGAGCGCCGCGTCCGGACGCCCGGCGGCGGTGCGCGCCGCAGGAGGAGTGCTGCTCGGCATCGTCCTGTGGGGTATCGCCTCGGTGGTGGGGTTGTCCGCGCTGCTGGCCAACGGCAGCGTCGCCTTTCTGGTCGTCTCCGTGATCGGCGCGGCTTATCTGATCTGGCTCGGGATCAACGCCTTGCGTTCCGCGATGTCGGCCGCGGCGGGCGCCGCTCCGATACGCGACGCTCGCGGGAGGACGGGGTTCTTCATGCGCGGACTGCTCATGAATTGCCTGAATCCGAAGATCGGCCTGTTCTACCTGTCGATTCTTCCGCAGTTCCTGCCGAGCTCGGCGACGCCCGCCGTGAGCGACGAGCTCGTGCTCTTCGCCATCTACGTCACGGTGAGCGCCCTGTGGTTGTTCGGATTCGCGTTCGCGGCCGGAAGTCTCCATCCGATCCTGAACCGGCCGCGCGTCAAAAGATCGTTGGACTCGGTGGTAGGAGTGATTTTGGTGGGACTAGGCGTCATGGCTCTGGTGGGGGTGTGATGAACGGCCAAGTGGACACACTCGTCGAAACGGGCTGCGCGGTAGGGCGGGCTGTCGACGCCGTCGAGCAGGCCCGGGGCGAGCTGCGAACATCCGGTGACCCCTTGATGGCCGCGGTGGACAGCGCGCTCACCTGCGCGGTTTCCCTGATCGAGCTCCGTGAGCGGGGAACGGACTGCGACATCGACACCTTGCACAAGGCTCTGGCCGCGGCGCGGGCCTTGGTCGGCGAAGTCACCTTCGCCGTTCGCGACAGCTATCCGTGAGCATCCACTGAGGACACTGTCCTCAGTGGATGTTCGCTTTCGCGGTGTCGTAGTCCTCGCGTGCCTTCTGGACGGCACTCAAACGCCGGTCGGTCCACCGGGCGAGGCCGCAGACCTGGTCCGCGGCCTCTTTGCCGATGTCGGTGAGGGAGTAGTCGACCCGGGGCGGGATCACGGGTTTGGCGTCCCGGTGGACCAGGCCGTCGCGTTCCAGAGTTTGGAGTGTCTGGGCGAGCATCTTCTCGCTGACCTTGCCGATCTGACGGCGCAGCTCGTTGAAGCGGTAGGGACGGTCCAGGAGCGCGATGAGGACGAGCGTGCCCCACCGGCTGGTGACGTGTTCCAGCACCAGACGCTGGGGGCACATCGTGTCGCCGCCGGCGAGCCGGACGCGGTCCACGAGCGACATCTCACTTACGTCCATGCCAGTACCTTACTTCAAGGTGGGTACTTCCCAAAGGAGAGTGTGCGGGTCAAGGTTGGGTGAACCGACCTTGAAGGAGAAAGTACGAGCATGAGCATCGTCGTCACCGGCGCCACCGGAAGCCTCGGCCGATTTGTCATCGAGGGCTTGTTGGAGAAGGTCCCGGCCGAACAGATCACCGCTGTCGCCCGCAGCCGGGAGAAAGCGGCCGCCTTCGCTGCCCGCGGCGTGCGGATCGCGATCGCCGACTACAACGACCCTGAGACCTTCGACGACCTGTTCGCCGCAGGCGACAAGGTGCTCCTCATTTCCGGCACCGAGTTCGACAAGGGCCGCGTCGGGCAGCACAAGATCGTCCTCGACGCGGCGCGTGCGGCCGGAGTCGCGCTGTTCGCGTACACCAGCGCGCCCGGCGCTCTGACCGCCACGCTCGCGGACGACCACCGGGGCACCGAGACCGCGATCCTCGAGTCCGGTCTGCCGTACGTGTTCCTGCGCAATGGTTGGTACAACGAGAACTACACCGAGCGGCTCGCTCCCGTGCTCGAGACCTCCACCGTCACCCAGGCCGCCGGCGAAGGCCGCGTCGCCTCCGCTTCCCGGGCCGACTACGCCGCCGCCGCGGTCGCGGTGCTCACCGGTGAGGGCCACGAGAACACGGCGTACGAGCTCAGTGGCGACACCGCCTGGGGCTTCGCCGAGTTCACGGCCGAGTTGAGCAGGCAGACCGGCGGCGAAATCGTCTACCGGCCCGTTTCGGCCGACGCCTTCTCCGACATCCTGACCGGCCACGCCGGGCTCCCCGCGCCGATCGCCGCGCTCCTGACCGGTATGGAGTCGGCCATCGAGAAGGGCGAACTGGCGGGCGCCGACGGCGAACTCGGCCGCCTGATCGGCAGGCCCACCACGCCGATCGCCGACTCGATCGCCCTCGCGCTGAAGGAGTGACCGGGTTGGATATTGAGGGGTAAGTCAACGGTGGCGTGTTCGCGGGCGAGGCTGGCGGTGTCCTTCGTCGCGTCCGATGTCGAGCGGGCGTGTCGCGAAAGCCACTTTCGGGACGTCTGATGTCGCGAAAGTGGCTTTCGCGACATCCTGGGAGACTGGTGTGGCCCGATCGGTGGCTTCTCGGTCGTGAGTGGCGACTCAGCGTGTGCCGGGTGTTGATGGTGAAGGAATCGGGACGTTGAGTGTCCCGATTCCTTCATCGTCGAGGGGCCGAGCCACCCCGCGGACAGCAGCCGAGTGGGGAAGATTCCGGACGTTCAACGTCCCAAATCCTCCCCACTCACCCGCATCGCCATCCAGAACAAGCTCTACAGCCTCACTGAGCTGACATCAGGATCCAGTGGGTAGACAAATACGGGTCCACTAGAACCCGCTTTGCCGCTCACGACCTCCTTTGCAAAGCGCGCATATGGCATCAATCAGACACTTACCCAGCTAAAGTGTCCTATATGGACAGTCAGGGTGCGGCCAGTCCGGCACGACCCGCCCGTGAACGCGCCACGTTTGCCCTACCCCTCAACAACCCTTTCAGCAGCTGAGGTAAGGGGAAACCCAGTCTCCCCAGTCCCCGGCGGAGCCGTCACTCGCGTCGTCCACGGCGAGCGCGAGTACCTGCACACCCGTCACCGGCACGACGAGACGTTGCACGGCGTCCCCGTGCCGCATGTTCCCCGTGGCCTCCAGTTCGACGCCATCACCGAGTACGCGGAACCCGAGCGTCCCGTTCGGCCCGCGGTCGTCGACGCCGACGGTCGCGGTGAACTGCTTGCACTTGCCGCCGAGGTAGTACCGCACCACCGACGGCGCGTGCGCGCCCAGCCCGCCGCGTGTCTCGGTCTTGCCGTTGATCTTGAACGGGTGACCGTTGTCGGTGCTGTCCCGTTCGACCGGGCCGAGGCCGTTCTCCGAGGAGATCCACGGCTGAGTGCTGAGCAACCCGTTGGTATAAGGCGGATTCGGCGCGAGCATGAGCGGCGCCTCGGCCGACGTGGTCGCGGTCCGCGCGCCTTGCGTGGTCGTGTACGTCACGGTGCCCGGCATCTTGAACGGCTGGGTGGCCGTCGAAACCGGGGTCAGCGTCACCGGGGTCTCCCACGTGTTACCCGGTTCGACGGTCTCGGTGGTCGCTTCGGCGGGGCCGTCGAACCGCCACTCCGCGGGGGCGGTCAACCGCAGGTGTGCGCCGGTGATCGGCGTCGAACCGGCGTTGGTGAACTTGACCGTGGCGGTGACCGGCTGGGACGGCGGCACGGAGTCGGGCAGCTCGACGGTCAGCGACGTCCGCGGCGCGGCGGTCGCGTTCGTGGGCCACACGCGCAGCACGGTGGCGGCGTGCCTTCCGACGGTTTCGCGGAGGGCGCCGGTCGTTTCGGTCTCGTCGCCGGTCCACAGGTCGCGCACGCGATACCCGGACGCGGCGGGGAGTCCGGCATCGGCCACGGAGGTGGTGATCGGCGTGGCCAGTTCGCCGCGGTTGAACAGCACCAGCACGGCCGAGCCGTCGGACATCGGTTTCGTCCAGACCTCGGTCCAGCCCGTGTCGCGGACCTTGTGCCCGGCGACACCCGCCCAGTCCTGCTGGACGGCGATGATGTCGGGGTTCTTCATCTCGGCGGCCGGGAGCGTGGTGTCGGCCGCCAGCGCCATGTCGGCCACCAGCGGCGCGTTGAGCACCGCCCACAGCCCGAGCTTGGCCTGGCGCTCCGCGGTGCTGAGGTAGCTGAAAGTGAACGGGCCCGGCATGTTCCAGCCACCCGAGCCCTTGTAGCCGTCCAGCCCGTACTGCTTGTCGAGACTGTCCGTCGAGTACCCGAAGTTGAAGGTCGCGTGCTTGTACGTACGCCAAATCTGCGCGCCGGCGGCCCGTCCCCACAGCCATTGGCTCTGGTCGCGGTCGTAATCGTCGATCTCGAGCGTGATGGGACGTCCGGTGCGCTTGATCGCGTCCGCCATCTTCTTGACCCGAGCGGGCGCGTCGCCGTTGACGCTGTGGCAGGTGTCGTAGCGCAGGTAGTCCGCGCCCCAGTCGGCGAAGGTCTGGGCGTCGAGGTCCTCGTGGTCGAGCGAGCCCGCCGCCTGACGGCTGCAGGTCTTCTCGCCGGTTCCGCTGTAGAGACCGATCTTGAGCCCGCGCGAGTGCACGTAGTCCACCAGCGCCGGGATGCCCGAAGGGAAACTGGCGCGGGCGGTGAGCTTCCCGGCGGCGTCGCGCTCGGCCGCCTGCCAGCAGTCACCCAGCATGACGTACTCGTATCCGGCGTCCCGCAGCCCGGAGGTGACCAGCTGGTCCGCCGCGGCTTTCACGACGTCCTCGGTGAACCGGTTGTAGATGCAGTAGGGATCCCCGGTCGCCCAGGTGATCCCCAGCGGGGGTCTTTCGCCCGGAACCGGATCAGGGGGCGTATCGGCCGCCGCGGGAACGGCGGTCGCCGTCAGGAAAAGTGCGCAGAGCAGTACGAAGAGTCGTCGCATTGGTCCCCTCCAGAAAGCAGACAAGACTCCCAGGATCGCCTTGCCTCGCGACAAAGGTCAAGAGGGATGCGAGGCCGCGGACGGCTTGCGATCCTGGACGCGGCGGGCGATGGTGAGCGCGATCGGCGCGGCGAGCCAGCACAGGTACGCACTGGTGCCCTCGGTCAGGAACGCGACGGGAATGGACAGCCCGAACGCCGCGGCCAGGCAGACACTGCGCGTCAGGCTCTGGGCGAAGACCCGGGGCGGGCCGTCCGGTCCGTACAGGTGTTCGCGGCGGATCTCCCGGATGATCAGCGCGAACGACGCGGAGGCCAGGACCTGCACCATCGCGTAGAAGCCGAACCGGAGCGGGAAGGCGCCGTCGGCGGTGATCACCCGCGTCGCGAACGGCATCAGGACCTGCATGAACAGCCAGGCCAGGGTGAGGCTGATCAGGCGTCCGCTCAGCGAGCGGACGTAGGGGAAGATCTCGTGGTGGGCGCGCCAGTGGGCGGCGATCACCACGAAACCGAGCGCGAAGGCAAGGTATTCCTTGCCGTGGTCCGCCACCGACCCCAGCATGGCGTCGGTGGTGTCGCCGTGCGGGATCGGGAGATCCAGGGCCAGCAAGGTGAGCGCGATCGCGATCACCGCGTCGACGAAGATGGTGAGCCGCTCGGCGGCGGCCGCGCGCGTCTTCCCGGACGTCTCGCCGGGGCCGGTGGGGGTGGTCATGCCGCGACGGGCTGACGGGTGGTGGTCGCGAGGCGCCGGGACCGCACGGCCAGGAAGATCATGACCGCCGGGATCAGGATGTCGGTGACGAGGACTCCGCCGGTGTTGCCGGGGGCGTGGTCACCGTTGGCGAACCACTGGTAGACGTGGCCGACCACGGCTCCCCAGAGGAACATCCCGCCACCGATGCCGATGGTGATGCGTTCGCGCGCCGATGCCGAGGCTGCCCGGAAGCCCAGGAGGGCCATGCCGAGGTTGGCGAAGGCGATTTCGAACAGGAAGGGGGTCCGCTCGAAGCCGATCGCCGTCGCCATGACGTCGGGGAAGACCAGGAAGGCGATCGTCATCCACAGGCTGCCGCAGCCGAAGGCGCCGATGGCCCACCAGCGCTGCCAGATCTCGAGCCGTTCTTCAGAGGACGTGGCGCGGCGTGCGCGGATCGAGGCTCCGATGGCGGGCACCACGACCCAGACCAGCGGGAAGGCGGATTGGGCGAGGTAAGAGAAGTTGTCCATGGGCTCAGTCTTACCTAGTTAATATTAACTCGTCAAGACTCTGGTAAGGTGGGTCACGTGGACGATGGACTCGGAGACTTGCTGCACCGCGTGGTCATGCTGCTGGGCGAAGCGGCCCGCAGGCGCACCGACGACCCCGGCGGTTTGACCTACAGTCAGATACGGCTTCTGGGCACGCTGGAGGAGGTCGAGCCGACGACGCAGCATCGGCTCGCGCAAGCGCTGTCGGTGTCCGATCCGGCGATCAGCCGGGCGTTGCGACCGCTCGAGGCGGAGGGTCTGGTGCAGATCACCGTCGACCCCGAACACGCGCGACGACGGCTGGTCCGCCTCACCGAGGCCGGCCGGAAAGCCTTCCATGCCGCCGGGAAGCCGCTCTACGACGAGTTCCGCGCGGCGCTCGTCGCGGCAGGCTTTCCTTACGACCGCTACCTGGAAGACACCCTTCGACTGGCCGAAATCCTCGCGCCCGACTGAGGGTTCCTCAGTCCGCTTCGGACACCACGTGCCCACCGACGACGGTCAGGTCCGAACGGGTGCCGAGCAGTTCCCGCCCGCTCGCGGTGACCGGGTCGTGGTCGAGGACGGTCAGGTCGGCGAGCCGGCCCGGCGCCAGAGTCCCCTTGCGGCTCTCGGCATGTTCCAGCCACGCCGGGCCGGTCGTCCACAGTCGCAACGCTTCTTCCCGGCTGAGCCATTTCTCTTGCGGGAGCAGGGAAAACGGGTTGGGCCCCGGCTCGCCGGTGAACGTCGCGACCCCGCGTCGCCAGTCCGGCTCGGTCACCGGGGCGTCCGAACTGTCGGCGACCGTCACCCCGTGGTCGAGCAGCGTCCGCGCGGGGAACGACTCCTGCCAGCGGTCTTCGCCCACGATCCGGACCATCGACGGACCGCTGAACGTCCGCATGAGCGAGCTGGTGATCACGCCGGTCCCGGTGCGGGCCAGGCGTTCGTGCACTTCCGGCGAAAGGAAGGTGCCGTGGATGAGCACGTGCCGCGCGTCCGGCCACGGGTCGGCGGCCGCGGCGGCCTCGATGGCGTCGACCACGGCGTCGGCCGCGCGATCGCCGGTCACGTGGACCTGCACGCGCACCCGGCGCCGGTGGGCGACGGCGATCAGTTCATGCAGTTCCCGTACCTGTTCCGGATCGCCGGACCCGGCCGTGACGAGACTTCCGTGCCCGCCATCGGGATACGGCCGGTGCATCCAGGCCGTGCAGTGCGTCGGGACGCCGTCGGCGAACAGCTTGATCCCGCCGATGCGCAGCAGGTCGTCCCCGGTATCGAGGTCCGTACCGTCCAATGCCCGGGCCAAGTCGGCCGCCGAAGTCGTGGGAGACGGCCAGTTCCAGTGCAGCAGCGCGGTGACCCGCAGCGTCATCCGGCCCGCCGCGTGCAGCTCCCGGTAGTCCTGCCACAAACCGGGCGGAACGATCGGATCGGTGACGCTGGTGACGCCCAGCCGGTTCAGCCGGGCCATCGTGCGCGCGGTCGCGTCCAGCCGTTCGTCCCGGGTCGGCTGCGGGAGCAACCCGGCCACGAGTTCCTGCGCGCTTTCCAGGAGCACTCCGGTCGGCTCCCCGGCGGCGTCCCGGACGATCTCTCCCGCCGTGGGATCCGGTGTCGCCGCGGTGATCCCGGCCCGCTCCAGCGCGGCGCTGTTGACCCAGATCGAATGGGACGAGGCGTGGTGCAGCACCGCGGGCCGGGTCCCGGTCGCGTCGTCGAGCCACTCTCGTGACGGTGCGGCCCGGCCGTCGGCGAACTCGGTGATGGTGGTCTCACGCCAGCCGCGGCCGACGATCCATTCACCCGGTGGCGCGGCCTCCAGCGCCCGCCGGACCTCGGCGAGGCTCGCCGCGGCCGCGAGGTTCACGCAGAACTCCGGTCCGGCCAGGGCATACCAGGCCAGATGCAGATGCGCGTCGTTGATCCCCGGCAGGACAGTGCGTCCCCGCAGATCGATCGACAGCGTGCCGGGGGCGGCCGCGGCGGAGACGGTGTCGTCGTCCCCGACCGCGACCACGCGGCCGCCGGAAAGCAGGATCGCCGTGGCGTTCCCGGGTTCGGCGTCGAAGGTGCGCACGAGACCGCCGTGCAGGAGCAGATCGGAGGTCATACCGCCGCCTTTTCCACGGCGGGGACGGCCGCCTGATGTTCCGGATGCCAGGCCACGGTCACGTCGTCCCCGGGACGGTGTTCGTGTGCCGCGCCCGCGGCCAGCACCGCGCAACCACGCGCGCCGTCGGCGTACCGCAGCCAGATCCGGCTGTGGTCGCCCACGTAGACGATGTCGGTGACCTGGGCGCTGACCCGCTGATGCCCGGACGGCACCGGTTCGGCCCGGGTGTACAGGGTCAGCCGCTCCGGCCGCACGATGGTGACTTCGCCGGGCGTGAGGGACAGGGCGTTGGACTCGCCGACGAACTGCGCGACGAACAACGTTTCCGGGCGCTCGTAAAGGTCTTCGGGCGTGCCGACCTGTTCGATCCGGCCCTCGTTGAACACCGCGATCCGGTCGGACAGGGTGAGTGCCTCCTGCTGGTCGTGGGTGACGAACAGGAACGTCATGCCCAGCTCGCGGTGCATCCGGGCGATCTCGCGCTGCAGCTGGTCGCGCAGCTTCTTGTCGAGGGCGCCCAGCGGCTCGTCCATCAGCAGCGCCCGGGGCTGGTAGACCACGGCGCGGGCCAGCGCGACCCGTTGCTGCTGACCGCCGGAAAGCTGACGGGGCAACCGGTCCCGGACCGCGGACAAGCCGACCATCTCCAGCACCTCGGTGACCCGGCGGTCGATCTCCGCCTTCGGCCGTTTGCGCTGGGTGAGCCCGAACGCGACGTTGCGGGCGACCGACATGTGCGGGAACAGGGCGTACTGCTGGAACACCACCCCGAGATCGCGCCGGTGCGGTTTGAGCCGGGAGATCTCCTGGCCGTCCAGGGTGATCGACCCCTCGGTGAGCGGGGTGAAGCCGGCGATCATCGACAGCATCGTCGTCTTGCCCGAACCCGACGGGCCGAGGAAGGTCATGAACTCGCCGTCGGCGATGTGCAGCGAGACGTCGTCCACGGCGGGACGGTCGACACCGGCGTACGCCTTGGTCACGTTGGCGGTGGTGATACCGCGGTGGTCGTCAGTCATGGTGGCTCCGTCGGCGCAGGAACGTGGGCACGAACAGCAGGATCGTGGTGAACACGACGATCAGGCTCGACGCCGCGGCGATGGTGGGGTCGATCTCGAGGACGATCGACTCGTACATCTTCACCGGCAGGGTCTTGATGGCGGGCGTCTGCAGGAAGAGGGCGACCACGACCTCGTCGAAGGAGGTCGCGAAGGCGAACACGAAACCCGACAGCACGCCGGGAGCGATGATCGGCAGCACGACCGTGCGCAGCGTCGTGAGCTTCGGCGCGCCGAGACTCGCCGCGGCCTTCTCCACGACCGGGTCGTACCCGGCGAGACTGGTCTGCACGGAGGTCAGCACGAACGGCACGCCCAGCACGGCGTGCGCCAGCACGAAACCGAGCATCGTCCCGTTGAGCTGCCAGCGCAGGAAGACCCCGTAGACGGCGACCGCGACGACGATCCCGGGCAGGATCATCGGCGCCATCAGCAGTTGCCGTACGACGCCGCGGCCGCGGAACCGCGCGCGGTCGAGACCGAACGCGGCCGCCACCCCGACGACCGTCGCGAGCACCGCCGCCAGCAGGCCGACCTGGACCGAGTTGCCCAGCGCGGCGAGCCACTGCTTGCTGCCGAAGAACTCGCCGTACCAGCGCCACGACCAGTCGTCGGGCGGGAACTGGAAGGTCGAGCCCGCGCCGAAGCTCATCGGGATCACGACGAGGGTGGGCGCGACGAGCACGAACCCGACGACGGCGACCCACGCGCGCAGTCCCCAGCCGAGCGTTCGTTGCCGGAGCGCGGCCCTGGAAATGGACGGTTTGTCAGCCACGGTCGGCACCTCCCGCCGCGCTGGTACCCAGCGGTGCGGCCACCCGGCTGAGCACGGCCAGCACCACGAGCGTGACGACCAGCAGGATCGCCCCGAGCGCGCCGGCCCCGGCGAAGTCGAGCAGGTCGTTGACCTGGGTCCCGATCACCTGCGCGGCCAGCGCTTGCTGCGGCGTGCCGAGCAGTGCCGGGGTGATGTAGAAGCCGAGAGACATGATGAACACCACCGACACTCCCGCCAGGACTCCCGGCATCGACAGCGGCACGTACACCCGCAGGAAGGCGACCGGACGGGAAGCGCCGAGGCTGCCGGCGGCGTGGAGCAGGCTGCGGTCGATCCCGGTCATGGAACTGTGCAGCGGCAGCACCATGAACGGCAGCATCACCTGCACCATCGCGACGGTCACCCCGGCCACCGAACCCAGGAGCACCACTCCGTCGAAGCCGATCGAAGCGAGCACCTTCTCGATCACGCCGCCTCGCTGTTCGAGGACGTACCAAGCGAAGTTGCGGGCCATCACGCTGGTCCAGAACGGCATCAGGACCAGCAGCGTCAGGACCGTGCGGGCCCGGCGCCCGACCAGGGTCATCGCGTAGGCGTAGGGATAGGCGACGACCAGGGTGGCGACGGTGATGATCAGCGCGGTCCGCAAGGTCCGGAGCAGCACCCGGATCTGCACCTCGTCCCCGAGGACGGCCAGGTAGTTGCCGACGCCGAAATCGGGTTCGGTGAAGCTGCGCCAGAGGATCGCGGCGAGCGGATAGAAGAAGAACACGAGCACCACCGCCGCGGCGGGGAACAGCAGCCAGGCCACGGAAGCGGGCCGCCTCGTTCTCAGGACGGTGATCATCCGGTCCTCCAGTCCGACCAGGCCTTGACGAGCCTGGTGCGGTTCGCCGCCCACCAGCGCACGTCACTGAGCACCCGCAGGTCCTCCTTGCCCTCTCCCCAGATGTCGAGTTCCCGGCCGATCGCCGTGGCCAGCGGGGGTGCGGCGGTGTTCGCGGGCCCGACGCCCGCACTGGCCGCGAAGGCCGCCGCCTGCGCCGGTTCCGAGGCGAACCGGATCAGCCGCTTGGCCTCGTCCGCGCGCGGTGTCCCCTTGGGTACGACGAGCACGTCCCAGGTCACCGGGACGGGGATGCCGGGCACCACCTTCCAGTGGGTCGCCCCGGCTTTCAGCAGCGAGAACGCGCGGGCGCTGACGATGAGCGCCATGTCCGCCTGCCCGCCCGCCATCCGCTGCTGCTGGTCGCCGTAGGTGCTGGTGATGGTGAGTAACGGCCGGATCCGGTCGTACATCGACAGCGCGCGGGGGACGTCGAGCGGGTACAGCGCGTCGCGCGGGACTCCGTCGGCCAGCAGGGCGGCCTCGATCGTGCCCACACTCGGGTCGCCGCCGTAGATGATCCGCCGTCCGGGGAACTTCCGGGGATCGAAGAAGTCGGCCATGCGGGTCGGCGGGTGGTCGCCGTAGACCTTGGTGTCGTACATCAGCATCATGCCGAAAAAGGCGTCCGGCACCCCGCAGTCGGTCAGCGACCCCTTCGGGAAACCCGCCGCCAGCGGTCCCATGTCGATCGGTTCGAGCAGGCTGCCGCAGACCGCGGCGGCCGCGGAGGCGTCGGTGTCCACGACGTCCCAGGTGACCTTGCCCGCCTCGACCATCGCCTTCAGCTTGGCGTTGCTCGACGGGCCGTCGATCGTGACCGTGGTCCCGGTCCGCTTCTCGTACGGGTCGAGCCACGCCGAGCGCTGTCCCGCCTGATAAGCGCCCTGGCCGTAGGAGACGAACACGAGCGAATTCGGGCCGCCCTCGGAAATGGCGCATCCGGTGGCGACGAGGGGAACGGTCAGCGCGGCGGACAGCAGCGTCGGTATCCGGCGTCTCATGGGTTCTCCTCAGCTCGCCGCGGCCGCAACGTGGCGGCACAGGACGTCGGCCAGGGTGTCGATCTGCTCCTCGGTGATGACCAGCGGAGGGGACAGCACGATGCTGGTGCCGGAGGCGCGGACCACCACGCCGTCCGCGCGGCAGCCGGACTGCACCGACGCCGTCGGCACGTCGGTGAATTCGATGCCGAGCATCAGGCCGACCCCGCGGACCTCGCGCACGTGGGGGAGTTCGGTGAGCGGGTCGAGCCGCGCGCGCAGCCGGGCGCCGAGGACACGGGCGCGTTCGAGCAGGTTCTCCCGCTCGATGATGTCGAGGTTCGCCAGCGCGACCGCGGCGCCGACGGGATGGCCGTTGTAGGTGAAACCGTGCAGGAACGTGGCGCCGTCGGCGAGGTCGAGCACCCTGCGGCCGATGAGCACCGCTCCCATCGGGACGTAGCCGCTGGTGATGCCCTTCGCGGTGACGATCATGTCCGGCTCGATGCCGAAGTGCTGACTGCCGAACCACTGTCCCGTCCGGCCGAAGGCGGTCACGATCTCGTCGACGATGAGCAGGATCCCGTTGCGGCGCAACACTTCCTGCACGCGGGGCCAGTACCCGTCCGGCGGCGGCACCATCCCGCCGACACCCAGCACCGGTTCGCCGATGAACGCGGCGATGCGGTGCGCGCCGATCTCGGCGATGCGCTGTTCCAGCTCCGCGACGAGCACGTCCGTCGCGTCCGGGCCGTACTCGATGGCGTGGGGCTTTCCCAGCCATTCGATGTCGGGCAGCAGCGGGCCGAACCCGGCGCGCAGGCCCTCGATCCCGGTGGCGGCGAGCGAGGCGCCGCCCATGCCGTGGTAACCGCCGGTCCGGGCCAGTACCACCGTCCGCTCCGGGGACCCGGCGTGGTGAAAGGCGAGGCGCGCGAGCTTGATCGCGGTCTCGTTGCCTTCCGAACCGCCGTTGGTGAGGAACACGCGTTCCAGTCCGGCGGGTGCGAGCGACAACAGCCGTTCGGCGAGGCGGATGGACGGCGCGTTCGAGTAGTCACCGAAGGACGAGTAGAACTCCAGCCGTCGGATCTGCTCGGCGGCGACGTCGGCGAGCTCGGTGCGGCCGTGGCCGACCGGGCACTGCCACAGCCCGCAGGTGCCGTCGATGTACCGGCGGCCTTCGGTGTCCCACAGCAGGGCGCCCTCACCACGGTCGAGGATGAGCGGTTCGGCCGGGGCGCCGATCGTGGTGTGCGGGTGGACGAGGGTGCGCCGGTCGAGAGCGGCGAGCTCGGTGGTGCTGGTCATGAAGGTCCTTTCTTTGCCCGGGCGCGCTCAGAACCGCAGCGCCACGGCCTTCGTCTCGGTGTAGGCCTCGATGCCTTCGGCGCCGCCTTCGCGTTCCTGGCCGGAGTTCTTCTGACCGCCGAAGGGCAGTTCCGGGCGGACCGGGGCCGGGTCGTTGACCCCGATCACGCCGAAGTCCAAGCGGTCGAGCGCCCGCCAGACACGGCGCAGGTCGCAGCCGAACAGGTAGGCGGCGAGCCCGTAGTCCGTGGCGTTGGCCAGGGCGATCGCCTCGTCGTCGTCGGTGAACGTGGCGACGGCGAGCACCGGGCCGAACGTCTCTTCGCGGCTGATGAGCATGTCCGCGGTGACGCCGGTCAGCACCGTCGGCCGGAACCAGTGGCCGCGCAGCGCCGGGTCGCCGGACTCCCAGCGGCCACCGCCGATCAGGACCCGGGCGCCCTTGGCCACGGCGTCGGCGACCTGGTTCTCGACCTTCGCGAGCCCGGCCTCGTCGATCAACGGACCGACTGTGGTGCCTTCGGCGTCTCCGCGTCCGACGCGCAGCGCGGCCGTCTTCTTCTCGATCAGCGCGAGCAGGTCGTCTCGTACGCTTTCGTGGACGTAAAGCCGGTTCACGGCCGTGCAGCTTTGGCCCGCGTTGAAGAACTTCGCGGTGACCACGCCGGTGGCGGCCGCTTCGAGATCCGCGTCGGCGAAGACGATCGCGGGGGAGTGCCCGCCCATTTCGAGCGACGTGCGGCGAAGCGTGTCGCCGGTCTGGCGCAGCAGGCCGAGGCCGACCTCGGTCGATCCGGTGAAGGAGACCTTGCGCAGCCTGCGATCGGCAAGCAGCGCTCCGACGAGTTCCGCGGGGCGGCTCGTGGTCAGGGATTGCAGCACGCCCGCGGGAAGGCCGGTCGCCTGCAGGATGTCGAGCAGCGCGGTGGCGATGAGCGGTGTCTGTTCGGCCGGTTTGGCGATCACCGGGCAGCCCGCGGCCAGGGCGAGGCCGACCTTGCGCAGCAGCATGCTCGCCGGGAAGTTCCACGGCGTGATCGCGAGGACCGGCCCGACGGGGGAGCGCAGCACCAGGCCGGGGCCCGCCGCGGAGGCGGGGGTGACCCGGCCGTAGGCGCGGCGTCCCTCTTCCGCGGCCCACTCCAGCATCCGCGCCCCGCTCGCGAGTTCGCCCGCGGCCTCGGTGAGGGGTTTGCCGTTCTCCCGGCTCAGCAGCGAGGCGAGTTCACCTTGGCGTGCCCGGATTTCCGCCGCCGCGGCGCGAAGGTGACCACCGCGGGTCTCCGGATCGGTGTCCGCCCAGCCGCGAGCGGCGGCGGCCGCGGCGTCGAGCGCGGCGAGAGCGTGGGTGGGGTCCGCGTCGGCTGCCTGGCCGAGGACGTCGAGGCTCGCGGGGTCCACGACGTCGAACGTCGCCGGGGCGGAAAGCCGGCGACCGTCGATCAACAGGGTCGCGGCAGCGGTGTCGGGCATCGGAAGGCCTTTCGCTTCAGGGATACGCCGAGTCTGACTCCCGAGTGTTGATTAAGTCAACACCTAATCGGTTTCGAAAGTCTGAAAAGGACAGTCGGGAGTTGTTTCCCTGTAACGAAAAACGGCAGTACTTTGGCCCGGTGTCACGCGGGGTGCGTGTCACCGGGCGGCAGTACTGCCGGTCTTAGCCGTGCTTTGCCAGGATGGTGTGCAGGGCTTCGAGTGCCGGGCCGGGGTCGACTTCCGGGTCCGCCACCTGGTGCAGGAACATTCCGTCGAGGGCGTAGAAAACGAGCTGCGCGAACCCGTCGTCGGCGGTCAGTTCTTTGCCGACGGCGTCGAGGTATCCGCGGTAGAGCCGTCGGACCACCGGCCGCAACTCCGGTCGCCGTGCGGACTCGACGACCAGTTGGTACTGGAAGATCTGGATCTCCGCGCTGTCCTGGTATCGCTTCCGGACTTCCTCGCCGTCGGCGAACACTCCGGTGCGGGCGCCGATCAGGCCGTTCTCCGCGCTCTCTTCGAGTACCCAGTCCAATGAGGACTGGAGGAGATCGTCGATGGACGAGAAATGGTGCTGGACCGCGCCTGTGGTGCAGTCGGCCGCTTTCGCGACCGCGCGGTAGGTGAGGCCGCGGAGTCCTTCCCGTGCCACGACTTCGACCGCGGCGCGCTGGAGTGCCCGCTTCATTCCCGGAACCTCCTTGCGCGTCTGAGGGCTTGTGGGAGGAGGCTACATTACAGATGTAATGTCGCGCTACCGGCGGGACAGGCTTCACGTACTTCAAACCGGGCAGGCGGGCCGGTACCGGGTCGGTCACGTTGGTCGTGAGTGGCGATTCGGGTTAGTGCCGAAGGGGTCTTAAGTACCTGCTGTTTGTGGCTGGAGTTGGTTGCAGGTCCGTGAAGGCCTCCTTGCCTACCCTGAAGGTAGGGAAGGAGGCCTTCACGGACTACGTGATCGCCCTCCGCAGCCTCGGGCGGCGGCGCCAGCCCAGCAGTCACGGGCGGCGGCGCGCAAAGGTCCCTTTCCCGAGTACATGAAGGCCCCCTTCCTGTACCTAGGCGCAAGGAAGGGGGCCTTCATGTACTGCGGGGGCGAGCCAGGGCGGCAGTGGCGTGGCAGGCGTTGCAAGGGCCTCGCCAGCCAGCCCGGGTGTCGCGAAAGCCACTTTCGGGACGTCTGATGTCCCGAAAGTGGCTTTC
>NZ_JAJPWO010000011.1:0-357206 GCF_046549075.1 Amycolatopsis sp. lyj-84 | reverse complement strand
TACTGGCTTAGTTCACTAGCACACTGTTGAGTTCTCAAGCAACACACCCCGAATCGCACCGCAGTCACGCGGCCTTATCCGAAGCAGTTATTTCTAGCAGTTTTGGTGGGACACCCACTCAATCACCTTGGGGTGAGAGCTTGGTTCGTGTCCCGCGGCCACCCGGTTTCCCTGGCGACTTGGAGAACTTTACATGGCCTCCAGGGGCCCGAAACAGGGGGGTACCTTAACTGCGTTTCCGCAGGTCAAGGCCCCTGTTTCGGGCCAGGGCCGCGCTCAGCCCCCGACGCGGACGCCGGCGACGTTGCGCTTGCCCTTGCGGACCACGAGCCAGCGGCCGTGCAGAGCGTCGTCCGCGGACGGCTTCCACTCCTCGTCGGCGATCTTCGTGTTGTTGACGTACGCGCCGCCTTCCTTGACGGTGCGGCGCGCGGCGCCCTTGCTGTCGACGAGCCCGGCGGCGATCAACAGGTCGACGATCGTCGACTCGCCGTTCGGGTCCGCCTTGCCGTTCGGCACCTCGGCCATGGCGGCGTCGAGGGTGGACGAGTCGAGCTCACGCAGCTCTCCCCTGCCGAAGAGCGCCTGGCTCGCGGCGACGACCTGCCGGGTCGCTTCCTCGCCGTGCACCAGAGTGGTGAAGTCCTCCGCCAGCTTCCGCTGCGCGGACCGCAGGTGGGGGCGCTGTTCGGTGTCTTCGGCGAGCGCCGCGATCTCCTCCTGTCCGAGGAAGGAGAACATCTTCAGGTAGCGGATGACGTCGGCGTCGGCGACGTTCAGGAAGTACTGGAACCACGCGTACGGCGAGGTCATCTCCGGGTCGAGCCAGACGCTGCCGCCGCCGGTGGACTTCCCGAACTTGCGTCCCTCGGAGTCGGTGACCAGCGGCGCGGTCAGCGCGTGGGTGTGCCCGCCGTCGGTGCGGCGGATCAGGTCGACGCCGCCGACGAGGTTGCCCCACTGGTCCGAGCCGCCGATCTGCAGCTTGCAGCCGTACTCGCGGTACAGGTGCAGGTAGTCCTGCGACTGGAGCAGCAGGTAGCTGAACTCGGTGTAGGAGATGCCGTCGCCTTCGAGGCGTCGCTTCACCGTCTCCCGGTTCAGCATCATGTTGACCGGGAAGTGCTTGCCGACGTCGCGCAGGAACTCGACCACGCTCTGCTTCGCGGTCCAGTCCAGGTTGTTCTCGATGACCGCACCGGTCGGCGAGTCGTCGAAGTCGACGAACCGCTCCAGCTGGCCGCGGATCCGGTCGGCCCACTCGGAGACGGTGTCCACCGTGTTCAGGGTGCGCTCACCGGTGTCGCGCGGGTCGCCGATCATCCCGGTGGCGACGCCCGCCAGCACGATCGGCCGGTGCCCGGCGCGCTGGAAGCGCGAGAGCATCAGCAGCGGGACCAGGTTGCCGGCGTGGAGGCTGGGCGCGGTCGGGTCGAATCCGCAATAGAGCGTGAGGGGTCCTTGGTCGAGGTCTCGCCGCAGTGCGTCGGTGTCGGTGGATTGCGCGATCAGGCCGCGCCAGGTCAGCTCGTCAAGGATGTGCTCGCTCACGCCTGTAGATCCTCCCGCACCAGGTCAACCGACTATCGGCCGGGGGCCGCCGCCCGCCGCTTGCCGCCCCGGCGATAGGTGGAGACCGCGGGCGAGCCGTCGATCCAGAACCGCCACGGCGTGTCCATCGCCATCGCGACGCCGACGCGCGGCCCGGTGCGGATGTCCGCGTCGGGTGCGCGTTCGCCGGTGAACAGCCGGACGGGTGACGCGGGGTCTGTCAGGTCGACGCCGTTCTCGGCCTTGTCGATGCCGAGCACCGAGGTGAGGATGGCGGGCCCCTTGGCCAGTTCGCCGTTGCCCCGCGCCGACGGCCTGCGCGCCTTGGCGATGTCCGCGCCGGACACCACCTCCCCGGCCCGCAGCAGCACGGCGCCCGGCTGCCCGTCTTCGGTGCCGACGACGTTGGCGCAGAAGTGCATCCCGTAGACGAAGTACACGTACAGATACCCCGCCGGACCCCACATGACCGCGTTGCGCGGGGTCATGCCGCGGTAGCAGTGCGACGCGGGGTCGTCGAGTCCGCGATAGGCCTCGACCTCGACCAGGCGGACGGCGACCGTGCCGTCGGGACCGGTCGCTTCGATCACCGCGCCGAGCAGGAGCGTCGACAGCTCCACCGGATCCAGCGCCAGCTCTCGCCGGGTGAACTGCCTCCCGGTCACCAAGTTCCGCACTCCCCGACCTTAACCGGAGCCTCCGACGATTCGGTATTGAGCGTTCGCTCAAACATGGTCTACAGTGCTTTTGAGCGATCGCTCAACCTGGAGGGGAGGCTCGATGAGCCGGAGAGCGCTTTACGTCGAAACGGTGATCCGCACCGACCTCGGCACCCTGTGGCGGTACACGCAGGACCCTGACCTGCATGAACGGTGGGATCTCCGCTTCGCGCGCATCGAACCGTTGGCGGGCGTGCCGGGACGGTTCCGGTACGCGACGAAATTCCTGGGGTTCGTGATCAACGGGACCGGAACGCACGCCGGGGAGAGCGAACGGCCCGACGGCGGCCGGACGTCCGCGCTGCGGTTCGCCTCCTCGGATCCGCTGTCCCTCATAAAGTCCGGTTCGGGGTACTGGCGCTATACCCCGGCCGAGGACGGCGTCCGGTTCGTCACCGGCTTCGACTACATCACCCGGTGGGGTGTCTTCGGCAGGTTCGCCGATCTGCTGTTCCGGCCGATCTTCGGCTGGATGACGGCCTGGTCGTTCGACAGGCTCCGTCTCTGGCTCGAAACCGGCTGCCCGCCGGAGGACCTCCCCTTGCTTTCGCCCGCGGCGAGCCGCTGCCGCCGGAGTCCGCGAGCGGGCAAGGACGGCACCGCACCCCGCATTCTGGACACCCTGGAGCAGGCATGATCTTCCAAGAGGCCCTGGGCACCGAGTTCGCGTCGCTGCACCCGCGGATGCGCGAACGACTGTCGCTGAGCACGGCGAACGGCGTCGGGATGATCGGCGTCGGCGTGATGGACGAGATCTGGCGCGGCGCCGCGTTCGCCACGCCGTTCCTGCGGCTCGGCGCGTCGAGGCACATCCTCTTCCCGGAGCGCGGCCACAACGTCCCCTTCACCATCGAGAACTATCCGTACGTCGACTCGCTCGGCAGGGAGACGGTGTCGTTCGTCCGCACCTTCGAACTGCCGGAACGGCGACGGCGGTTCGACGCGCAGATGGTCTACAGCGCCGAGCGCGGGAAGATCGTCGACTACCTGGGCACGCATCAGCACATCGCGGTCGATCTCGACGTGACGGTGCGACCCGACGGCGGCTTCCACATCCGGTCGGAGGAATTCCGGCTGCGCGAAGGCCCGCTCCGCTGTGTGGTGCCGCGATCCGTCGTCGGGGTGGCCGAGGTCGACGAGTGGTTCGACGAGGAGAGCGACCTGTTCAGGATCGAGATCAAGGTGACGAACCGGCGGTTCGGCCCGCTGTTCGGCTACTGGGGCGCGTTCGAGGCACGGTTCGTCGACCTGCGGGCGGGGGTGAGCGGTGCGGTGAAGCCGTTGCGTGAGAAGGTCCTGGACTGATGAACGGGCCCAGCACGAAACAGCGGTTGATCGACGGCGCGCTGGAGACCATCCGCACCAGCGGAATCACCGCGGTTTCCGCCAGGACCGTCGCCACCGCGGCGGGCACCAATCAAGCGCTGATCTTCTACCACTTCGGCAGTGTCGAGGAGCTGCTCGCACAGGCCTGCGTGACAGCGACCGAAAGCCGCGTCGCCCATTTCCGTGACCGGTTCGCCGAAGTGCGCACGCTGGGCGAACTGCTGGAACTGGGCCGGACCATCCACACGGAGGAGCGCGCCGAGGGGAACATGGCGGTCCTCGCCCAGGCCCTCGCCGGCTCGCAGGGCGGCGGACGGCTGGCCGAGGCGACGCGAGAGGCGCTGGACAAATGGGTCCGCGAAGTCCAAGGAACCCTCGACCGCGTGCTGGCCGGTTCGCCGGTGCTCGAACTGGCGGAGACCGAAGGGCTCGCCCACGCGGTCTCCGCCGGCTTCCTCGGCTTGACGCTGTTCGAGTCGGTCGATCCGGAAGGCGCCGAAAAGGCGCTGGCCGCACTGGGCCAGCTGGCCGTCCTGGCCGACGTCCTTGAAGGACTCGGCCCGGTGGCCACCCGCGCGGTGCGCGCGAAACTCCGGAAGACCGCAAAGAAGTAGCTACGCGATCTTCGGCGCGACTCGCATGCTGGTGTAGCAGTGTTCGGTGCCGTCAGGGAGTTTCGAGAACAGCACCGGCATCCAGTCGTCGCCGAACATCGGGTTCATCCCGGCGAAGACGTTTTCCGACACCGGCACCAGATCCGCTTCGATCGACGGGGCGATTCCCTCGAGCGCGTCGGCGAATTCGTAGACGAAGTGCAGCGTCCCTTCCGTTTCGGTGACGGTGATGATGACGCCTTCGCGGCGATAGATGCCCGCGAAAGGTGCGACGTCCACCGAAGGCGGTGATGGCGGCGGAGCGAACTCGGCGGGCACCTGGACTCCGGCGAGTTCGCCGAGCAGTTCCCGTGACAGGTCGTTGTACAGCCGATCGGTCGTGCCGTGGTTGGTGAGCAGCGCGAAGGCGAGCCCGGCTTCCGGAACCACCCGCAGATAGGAGCGCTGCCCGATCGACGAACCGTTGTGCCCGAAACCGGGAACGCCGTTCCAGTCGTAGGTCGACAGGCCCAGGCCCCAGCCGTCGGAACCGAGCGTCCATTTGTCGGGTACTTCGACCTCGCGACGTCGCATCGCGGTCACCGTCTCTTCGGCGAGCACGCGAGTCCTGTCGGCCGAGGTGCCGTCCAGCAGCATCCGCGCGAAGCGGACCACGTCGCCGGCCGTGGCGAGCACTCGGCCGTACGGTCCGGCGTTGCGTGGCAGGAGATCCCAGGCGGCCGTCGGTTCCGGGTCCTGCCCGAGATGCCCCATCGCCACCCGGAACCGCAAGGCCTCTTCGGGCAGGGTCATCGTCTCGGTGAGCCCGAGCGGCGCGATGAGCCGCTCTCGCAAGGCGTCGTCCCAGGTCAGTCCGGTGAGCACCTCGGCGATCCGGCCGAGCACGGCGTATCCGACGCTGCTGTAGGACGCGGCCGTGCCCGGCGGGCAGTCGAGCGCCACTCCCCTGGCTGCTTCGACGTACTTGGCCAGACAGTCGTCGCCGCGCCCGGTGTCCTCCATGAAGTCGCAGGTGAGCCCACCGGTGTGGCTGAGCAACTGCCGGGCGGTGATGGTCCTGGTCGCCTCCGGATCGACCGTCGCGAACTCAGGGAGCGCCTCGATCACCGGTGCGTCGAGGTCCAGCCGCCCCTCCTCGGCCAGCCCCAGTACCAACGCGGCCGTGTAGACCTTCGCGATCGAGCCGAGCTGGAAGACAGAGTCGGTGGTCGTCTCCACTCCGGTCCCCCGGTGCAGGATCCCGCTCGCGAGTTCGTGGATCTCGCCGCCGGTCAGCACCGCGAGGGATGCGCCGGGAACACGGTGTTCGGCGCGCAGATCGTCGAGGCGGGACCGCCAGTGGGCGTGGTCGAAGACTGTCCTTACACTGTTAGGCATACTGAACACTGTACGGACAAGGAAGGAGCGCGGATGTCGATCTGGATCCGTCCCCCGAAACGCAAGCGCGAGCAGCCGCTGCTGAGCAGGGAAAAGATCGTTTCCGCTGCCATCGAACTGCTCGACACCGAGGGCATCGACGCGCTGAGCATGCGGAAGCTCGGGCTGCGGCTCGACGTGGCCGCCGCGTCGATGTACACGCATGTGGCAGGCAAGGACGAGCTGGTCGAACTGGTCGTCGACGAAATTTACGGCGAAGTCGCGCTCCCGGATCCGGGTCCGTGGCGGGAGGCGGCGACGCGGTTCGCGCACGACCTGCGTGCGGTGTTCCTCCGCCATCCGTGGATCGGCTCGCTGCTCGGCGAGGCGGGGGTGGCCTATCTGGGGCCGAACGTCCTGCGGCTGTCAGAAGCGGCGTTGGCGCTGTTCGAGGAGGCCGGTTTCTCGCTGGACGACGCCGATCTGGCGTTCAACACGCTCATGGCGTTCGTCGTCGGGCGAGCCACCAGCGAGGCCGCGTGGCTGACGACGCTCAAGCGCAGCGGACAGAGTGAGCAGGAGTGGAAAGATCGCTTGTGGCCCGCTGCCGAGCAGGCGGTACGGGATCACCCGCGGCTCAAGAAGCTGTACGCGGCCCAGCGGGATCGGAAACCGGGCGAGACCAACGACTCCGACTTCGAGCGTGGCCTCGACCGCGTCCTCGACGGTTTGGCGGCCAACGCGTGAAGGCCAAGTGCTACAGCGGGCCATCCTGCTCGGTCCAGTTCACGCCGGACGGCCGTTGCCCGCCGGAGGTCAGGAAGTCATGGGCGGCCTGCCGGGCGATGCCCACGGGAATCTCCGCGTCGTCCGGGTACTCCCGAGGGTTGTTCATGAAGTAGTAGAGAACCTCTCCGCCGGGCGGCAGCGGGAACGTTTCGCCCTTCGAGTGAGCCCCGTTCGGTGCGTCGTCGCCCACATACCGGAGGCTCGCCCGTTCGCCGTGCAAGCCGACCTCAAGCCATGATTTTTCCGGGTCGCCGTCCGTGTACAACTCGGCGAGCGTCGGCCCGCTCATGGCCGCCACAGCGTCTAGAACACGGTCAAGATCGGCCGCAGTGGTGACCGTTGTCGCTCCGGATGCATTGCCGTCGTACCAAGCTTCGATCATGGCTTCTTTCTCTGTCCTAGGTAGGTCGTCCCGATCGGGGTTCCGTCCGGCGTGGTCCCGTACACGGTGAGCGCGCTTCCTTGGGGAAGGATCTTAGGAACCAAGGTTTCACAGCCGAACGGGCCTTTGCACACTTCGTTGTTGACGGCGACGGTTGCGCTGATGATGCCTTTGTTCTGCATGTGAACGGCTAGCTTGACCTCGACGTCGGCAGTCGTGGAAGGTATCCGCCGGGCGCCCTGGTCCTTGAAGAACTGAACGGCTGCGGCTTCCAGGTCGTCACGGCCGCTCACGATGTGCCCGACGTCCCCTTCGCCTGAGTCCGTGACCCACTGCCCGTGTGTCTTCTGCCCCTCCCGACGGTCGACACGCGGCGGAAGATCTCGCTTCAGGTCGTCCACACGGTCTTGTGAAATCGGGTCGGACTTCGTCGGCGTGGTTGTGGTGTGCACACCAGGCCTGCCGCGGGCTCCATCTTCCCACTTCGGCCCTGTGACCTCACTGTTTGCAGGTGTTGCCGATGCGCCGATCTTGCCGAGATAAGCCGAGATGGTCGCCTTCACGGTCCTGAAGTGACTGACCGCCTGCTCTGCGGACTGGCGTAGCTCGTCGTACAGGCCAGGCAAGGCCCCTATCTCAGGGTTAGCGGTGCCGTAGACGGCCGGCTCCAGATGCTCGGCAGATTCTCCGAAGCCCCCGGCGGCCCGCTGCGTTGCCTGCTCTGCCTTTTCAAGGGATGTGACGGCGGCCCGCAGCGCTGCGGCGACTTCTTCGATTTCGCTCAGGTCGCACCCCTGTCTTCCCGTATCGCGGATCATGACACGGGGTATGACAGAGAGGGCGAATCAGCCGAGGACCGGGGCTAACCGCTGTAGCAGCCAACCGGCGACCCAGCGAGATTCGCTGTCCTTCGGGTCCGTGTCGAGCGCCCGCGCCACCACTTCGGCGTTCTCTCTGCCCGGCAGGAAACCCAACATGGAAACCGCATTAGCCCGCAGGGTCGATGTCTTGCCCTCGATCGCTCGAGTCCGGAAGTGGCCGATGGCGTTTTCGAACAAGTGGGGGCAGATCGCCGCATCGATAGAGTTGGACGTCGGCCCTTGGGCGAACACGTCAGGCTCTCCAGCCTCGACGGCCGCCAAGACGCGTTCACGCTCCTCCGCTGTTGCGTACCCGCTCGTACCGCCGAAGGCCGATAGCCGTCGTTAGTGCAGGTCAGACGACTACCGGCCTCCGGAGCTACAGAAAGGGCCTTCACGCGACAGGTCAGCTCAGCCAGGCGCGGTGTTCGGTGACCCGCGCGACCAGCCGGTCCCGCTGCTCGGCGACCCGCTCCGGAGCGGTACCGCCACGGGCGTTGCGCGAGCTCACCGAGCCCTCGACGGTCAGTACCTCGCGCACGGCGGGTGTCAGCGCCGGGTTGATCTTCTCGAACTCTTCGTCGGTCAGTTCGTCGAGGCCGACACCGCGGCCCTCGGCGACGCGGACGCTCTCCCCCGCCGCTTCGTGCGCGACACGGAACGGAACCCCTTGGCGCACCAGCCATTCGGCGATGTCCGTGGCGAGGGTGAACCCGGCGGGCGCGAGTTCGGCGAGCCTGTCGGTGTGGAAGGTCAGCGTCTCGAGCATGCCAGCGATCGCCGGGAACAGCAGCTCCAGCTGTTCGACGGAGTCGAAGACCGGCTCCTTGTCCTCCTGCAGGTCCCGGTTGTACGCGAGCGGCTGTGCCTTGAGCGTCGCGAGCAGGCCGGTCAGGTTGCCGATGAGCCGTCCGGCCTTGCCGCGGGTCAGCTCGGCGACGTCGGGGTTCTTCTTCTGCGGCATGATCGAACTGCCGGTCGCCCAGGCGTCGTCGAGGGTGACGTAGCCGAATTCGGCGGTGTTCCAGATGATCACCTCTTCGGCGATCCTGGACAGGTTCACCGCGAGCATCGCGACGTCGAAGGCGAACTCGGCGACGAAGTCCCGCGAGGCGGTGCCGTCGATGGAGTTGTCGACGCTGGTGTCGAAGCCGAGTTCCGCGGCGACGGCCTCGGGGTCGAGGCCGAGTGAGGAACCCGCGAGCGCGCCGGAACCGTAGGGCGACTCGGCGGTGCGAGCGTCCCAGTCACGCAACCGGGTGACGTCACGCAGCAGCGACTGGCCGTGGGCGAGCAGGTGGTGTGCCAGCAGGACCGGCTGGGCGTGCTGCAGGTGGGTGCGGCCCGGGAGGATCGCGTCCGGGTGCCGCTTCGCCTGCGAAACCAGCGCGTCGACGACGCCGAGGGTGCCCGCGACCACGCGGCGGGCCGCGTCCCGCAGCCACATCCGGAACAGCGTCGCGACCTGGTCGTTGCGTGACCGGCCCGCCCGCAGCTTGCCGCCGAGTTCGGTGCCCGCGCGCTCCAGCAGGCCGCGTTCGAGCGCGGTGTGGACGTCCTCGTCGGCGACCGTCGGGGTGAACGCGCCCGAGGCGACGTCCTGCGCGAGCGTGTCCAGTGCGGCGAGCATGCCCGTCAGCTCGTCGTCGGTGAGGAGCCCGGCCTTCCGCAGCACCCGCGCGTGGGCCCTCGACCCGGCGATGTCGTACGGCGCCAGGCGCCAGTCGAAATGGGTCGACGCGCTCAGCGCCGCCATCGCCTCCGCCGGCCCGCTGGCGAACCGGCCGCCCCACAGCTGCACCGGCTGCTCATTCCCGCTCACGACACTCCTCGAATTCCTTGGTTCTCTTCAGGCGACTGACTGGTCGAACGTAGTGCCTGTGGTGAAGTCGTACAGCGCGCGCTCGTCGCGCGCCGAGTTCACGACCGCGTTCCCCCGGTGCAGGATCAGGCGGACTTCGCCGGACACCCGCCCGAGACTGACTTTTTCCAATTCTTCCCGCGCGGTGACCAGCGCGACCGCGGCGGGACCCTCGTAGATCTCGCGCCCGGCGAGCCCGAGGGCGCCGACACGGCGGTTCACCTGCTGGAAGGCCTCCAGCAGGGTGACCGTCTCCCCGTCGATGGCGACGGGCACACCTTCGTCGAAGGTGACGACAAGCCTCTCCGGGTCATCCGGGAAGGCGAACGCGTCAGGCGCCACCTTCGGTCTCCTCACCGCCGTCCACTATGGACGACCGCCGGGCCAGCGCCATGAAACGCTCGGCCAGATCCTTGCCGGACAAAGGTTCTCTCGCGATCACGGCGACCGTGTCGTCACCGGCGATCGAACCGACGACCTCCTCCAGCGCCGCCCTGTCGATGGCGCTGGCGAGGAACTGCGCCGCACCCGGCGGGGTCCGCAGCACCGTCAGGTTCCCCGACGAGTCCGCCGAAACGAGCAGTTCGGCGAGCAGCCGCGAAAGCCGGGACGTGCCGCCCTGCACCCCGCGGACCGGACTGCCGTCCTCCGGGATGACGTAGACCGGCGCTCCGGAGTCCGCGCCCCGCAGCTTGACAGCGCCCAGTTCGTCGAGATCCCGCGAAAGCGTCGCCTGGGTGACGTCGATGCCCTCCGCCGCCAGGAGCTTCGCGAGCTCCGTCTGACTGCGGATGGCCATCGTGGACACGAGTTCGGTGATCCGGGCCTGCCGGGTGACCCTGCTGCCGGTCATCGTCGCTTCTTGCCCAGGAGCCACACCAGCAGCGCCTTCTGCGCGTGGAGCCGGTTCTCGGCCTCGTCCCAGACCGCGCTGGCCGGGCCGTCGATGACCTCGTCGGTGATCTCCCAGCCGCGGTGCGCGGGCAGGCAGTGCAGCACGATCGCCTCGTCCGCGGCGCGGCGCATCAGCGCGGCGTTGACCTGCAGCTCGCGGAAGGGGCCGACCCGGTCGAGGCCGTCGTTCTCCTGGCCCATCGAGGTCCAGGTGTCGGTGACGACGACGTCCGCGCCTTCGACCGCGGCGTACGGGTCGGTGAAGACCGTCGTGCTGCCGCCGGTTTCGCCCGAACGGTGCTTGGCGTCGAGCATGACCTGCTGATCCGGCTGGAAGCCCTCCGGTGAGACGACGCGGACGTGCATCCCGGCCGTCGTCCCGCCCAGCAGCAGCGAATGCGCCATGTTGTTGGCGCCGTCGCCGAGGTAGACCAGGGTGAGCCCGGCGAGCTTGCCCTTGCGCTCACGGATGGTCATCAGGTCGGTGAGCACCTGGCACGGGTGGAACTCGTCGGTGAGCGCGTTGATCACCGGGATGCTCGCCGCCGACGCCATCGCGTCGATGCGCTTCTGGGCGAAGGTCCGCCAGACGATCGCGTCCAGGTACCGCGAAAGCACCCGCGAGGTGTCCTCGATGGTCTCTTCGCGGCCGAGCTGCATCGAGCGCCCGTCGACGATCACCGGATGCCCGCCGAGCTGGGAGATGCCCACCTCGAACGAGAACCGGGTCCGGGTGGAGTTCTTCTCGAAGATCGCCGCGACGGACTTGCCCTCCAACGCGCGGGAGCTCAGCGGCTCGGCCTTCAACTGGTCGGCGAGGTCCAGGATCTCGGCCTGTTCGGCAGGGCTGAGATCGTCGTCGCGGAGAAAGTTGCGGAGCATGGGTTCGTCTCTGTCCTAGGTGGTGGTGGAATCGAGCGCCCCGGGAAGGGCTTCGAGGAATCCGTTGGCCTCGTCGGCGCTCAGGATCAGCGGTGGTGCCAGCCGGATGGTGTCGGGGGCGATCGGGTTGACCAGGTAGCCCGCCTCCTGCGCGGCCTTGGCGACCGCCGCCGAGACCGGTTCGCGCAACGCGATGCCGAGCAGCAGCCCGGCCCCGCGGACCCCGGCCACCAGCGGGTGGCCGAGCTCTTCGACGCGAGAGGCGATGTCCTTGCCCAGCGCGGAAACGTGGTCGTTCAGGTTGTCCTTGGCGATGGTCTTGAGCACGGCGAGCCCGGCGGCGCAGCAGATCGGGTTGCCGCCGAAGGTGGTGCCGTGCTGGCCGGGCTTCATCAGGTCGCCCGCCGCGCCGACGCCGATGACCGCGCCGAGCGGCAGGCCGCCGCCGAGGCCCTTGGCCAGGGTGATGACGTCCGGGACGATGCCTGCGTGCTGGAAGGCGAACCACGCGCCGGTGCGGCCGATGCCGGTCTGCACTTCGTCGAGGACCAGCAGGGTCCCGGTCGCCTTGGTGATCTCCCGCGCGGCCTGGAGGTAGCCGTCCGGCGCCGGGACGACACCCGCTTCCCCGAGGATCGGCTCGAGGAAGACCGCCGCGGTGTCGGTGTCCACCGCGGCGCGAAGCGCGTCGACGTCACCATAAGGAACGTGGGTCACGCCCGGGAGCAGCGGTGCGAACGGGTCGCGTTTCGACGGCTGGCCGGTCAGCGTCAGCGCGCCCATGGTGCGGCCGTGGAAAGCACCCTCACAGGCGACGATCTTCTCGCGACCGGTGAGCCTGCTCAGCTTCAGCGCGGCTTCGTTGGCCTCCGCGCCCGAGTTGACGAACAGCATCTTCGCGTTTCCGGACAGGCCGGCGACGTCGAGGATGGCTTCGGCGAACTCGACGACCACCGGGTTCACGTAGAGGTTCGAGGTGTGCCCGAGTTTCGCGACCTGTTCGGAGACGGCGGCGACCACGGCGGGGTGGGCGTGGCCCAGCGCGTTGACCGCGATCCCGCCCAGCAGGTCGATGTACGGTTTGCCGTCGGCGTCCCAGACCTTCGCGCCCTCGCCGCGGACCAGGGTCAGCGCCGGGGTGCCGTAGTTGTCCATGAGGGACGCCTTCCAGCGTTCCTGGCCGTCTACATTGGACTCGGACGTGGTCACGGGAGCTCCGTTTCGGGGAAGACCATGGTACCGATGCCGCGGGAGGTGAAGACCTCCAGCAGCACCGAATGGGCGATGCGGCCGTCGATCACGTGCGCGCGGCGGACGCCGCCGCGGATGGCGCGCACGCAGGCCTCCATTTTCGGGATCATGCCGCTGGCGAGACCGGGCAGCAGCGCTTCGAGCCTGTCGACGCGGATCCGGTCGACCAGCGAACCGCGGTCGGGCCAGTTGGCGTAGAGGCCTTCGACGTCGGTGAGCACGACGAGTTTCTCCGCGCCCAGCGCGGCGGCCAGCGCACCGGCGGCGGTGTCGGCGTTGATGTTGTGCACGACGCCGTCGACGTCCGGGGCCACGGTGGACACCACCGGGATCCGGCCCGCGTTGACGATGTCGAGCACCGCGTCCGGGTTGACCTCGGAAACCTCGCCGACGAGCCCGATGTCGACCGGCTCACCGTCCACAGTGGCCTGTTTGCGCTCGGCGGTGAACAGCCGCGCGTCCTCGCCGGAGATGCCGACCGCGTAGGGACCGTGCGCGTTGATCAGCCCGACCAGTTCGCGGCTGACCTGGCCGGTCAGCACCATGCGGACGATGTCCATCGTCTCGGGGGTGGTGACGCGCAGGCCACCCTTGAACTCGCCTTCGACGCCGAGCCGGTTGAGCATCGCGGTGATCTGCGGGCCGCCGCCGTGCACCACCACCGGCCGCAGCCCGGCCATGCGCAGGAACACCATGTCCTCGGCGAAGGCCTGCTTGAGGCCCTCGTCGATCATGGCGTTGCCGCCGTACTTCACCACGACGGTGGCGCCGTGGAAACGCTGCAGCCAGGGCAGCGCCTCGATGAGGATCGCGGCCTTCTCGGCGGCCGTCGCGAGCCGCTCGTCCGCAGGGACCGTGGATTCGGAAGGGCTCATGACGAGTACGCGCTGTTCTCTTCGACGTAGGCGTGCGAGAGGTCGGTCGTATAGATCGTCGCTTCGCCTTCACCGAGGCCGAGGTCGACGACGATCTGGATGTCACGGCCCGAGAGGTCCGCTTCGGAGCGGTCCGAAGCGGGGGTGCCCTTGGCGAACAGAGTGACACCGTTGATCGTGATGGCGACCTTCTCCGGATCGATCTCCGCGGGTACCCGGCCCAGCGCCATGGCGATCCGGCCCCAGTTCGGGTCCGAACCGAACAGCGCGGTCTTGACCAGGTTGTCCTCGGCGATCGTCCGGCCGACGGCGATGGCGTCGGCCGTGCTCGCCGCGCCGGTGACCGTGACGTCGACGTGCTTGGTCGCGCCTTCGGAGTCCGCGCGCAGTTGCAGCACGAGGTCGAGGCTGACGGCGGTGAGCAGTTCGGTCAGTTCGGCTTCGGTCGGTTCGACGCCGCTGGCGCCGGACGCGAGGACGAGCACGGTGTCGTTGGTGGAGGTGCCGCCGTCGACGTCGAGCCTGTCGAAGGTGACGCCGGTGGCGGCGCGCAGGGCCCTGTCGAGGACGTCGGGCGTGACGACCGCGTCGGTGGTGAGGACCGACAGCATCGTCGCGAGGTTCGGGGCCAGCATTCCGGCACCCTTGGCGAACCCGCCGACGCTCCAGCCGCTTTCGTGCTCCGCGACGGCCTGCTTCGGCTTGCTGTCGGTGGTCATGACCGCGGTGGCGGCGTCGAGAGCGGACTCGGTGCCGGTCCCGAGTGCCCCGAAGGCGGTGTCCACGCCGGAAAGCAGCGCGTCCATCGGCAACCGCTCACCGATCAGGCCGGTCGAGCAGACCGCGACCTCGATCGCGCCCGCCTCGAAGAGCCCGGCGACCTTCTCGGCGGTCTTGTGGGTGTCCTGGAAACCGCCGGGACCGGTGGCGGCGTTCGCGCCGCCGGAGTTGAGGACGACGGCCTTGAGGCGCCGCTGCTTGAGCACCTCCTGCGACCACAGGACGGGCGCGGCCTTGATCACGTTGCGGGTGAACACGCCGGCCGCGACCTGCAACGGCCCGTCGTTGACGACGAGCGCGAGGTCGAGCTTGCCCTCGGCCTTGATCCCGGCGGCGACGCCCGCGGCACGGAATCCCTTCGGCTGGGTGACGGTCACGGAGCGACTCCTACGGTCGGTAGTCCGGTGGTTTCGGGGAGGCCGAGCGCGAGGTTCATCGACTGGACGGCGCCTCCCGCGGTGCCCTTGGTGAGGTTGTCGATGGCCGCGACCACGATCAGGCGCCGGGTGTCGGCGTCGACGGTGACCTGCAGCTGGACGTTGTTCGAACCGACCACCGAGGCCGTCGACGGCCACTGCCCCGGAGGCAGCAACTGGACGAAGGGCTCGGCGGCGTAGGCCTTTTCGTACACCGCACGAGCGCCGTCGGCGTCCAAGTCGGACTTGAGCGCGGCGCTCGCCGTGGTGAGGATCCCGCGCGGCATCGGGGCCAGCACCGGGGTGAACGAGACCTTGACCCGCTCCCCCGAGATCGCCGAGAGGTTCTGCGCGAACTCGGGAGTGTGGCGGTGGGCTCCGCCGACGCCGTACGCGGTGGCCGAACCCATCACCTCCGAACCGAGGAGGTTCGGCTTGAGGCTCTTGCCCGCGCCCGAGGTCCCGGTCACGGCGACGACGTTGACCTCCGGCTCGATCAGGCCCGCGGCGAAGGCCGGGGCGAGGGCGAGCGAACCGCCGGTCGGGAAGCAGCCCGGGACCGCGACGCGTTTGGCCCCGGCGAGGCGCTCGCGGGCGCCGGGGAGTTCGGGGAGCCCGTACGGCCACTGTCCGGCGTGGTCACCGCCGTACCAGCGCTGCCAGTCGGCCGCGTCCGCGAGGCGGTGGTCCGCGCCGAGGTCGACCACCAGGACGTCCGGGCCCAGTTGCGCGGCGATGGCCCCGGAGTGGCCGTGCGGCAGGGCGAGGAAGACGACGTCGTGCCCGGCCAGGGTCTCCGGGGTCGTCTCCAGCAGGACACGGTCCGCCAGCGGCGCGAGGTGCGGCTGGTGCCGGACGAGCGGCGTCCCCGCGGAACTGGCCGCGGTCAGCGCGCCGATCTGGACTTCCGGGTGGGTCAGCAGCAGGCGCAGGAGTTCGCCACCCGCGTACCCGCTGGCTCCGGCAACCGCGATCTTCACCGTCATACGAATGATTATGCACAGCGGTGCAAGTTCAATCAAACAAAGTCGTGCGGCTCACCCGAACCAGGTCATCCTCTGTCCCTTATACGGGGCATCCTTGCCGCATGACAGACACGCCCGCCCGGTTGCTCAGCCTGTTGTCGCTCTTGCAGACACCGCGCGAGTGGCCCGGCAGCGAGCTCGCGGGGCGGCTCGAGGTCAGCCAGCGGACCATCCGGCGCGACATCGACAGGCTGCGTGAGCTCGGTTACCCCGTCGAGGCGTCACGAGGCTCCGACGGCGGCTACCGGCTGGGCGCGGGCGCGGCGATGCCGCCCTTGCTGCTCGACGACGAGGAGGCCGTCGCGATCGCGGTCGGTCTGCGGGGTGCCGCGGGGCAGGCGATCTCGGGGATCGAGGAGTCTTCGGTGCGGGCGCTGGCGAAGCTCGAGCAAGTGCTGCCCTCGCGACTGCGCTATCGCGTCGGCGCGCTGGGCGCCGCGACGGTGCCACTGCCCGGCACCGGCCCCTCGGTGGACCCGGAGCACCTCACCGTCTTCGCCGGCGCGATCGCGAACACCGAACGGACCCGGTTCGCCTACCGGACGGGCGACGGGACCGAATCCCGGCGACACGTCGAACCGCACCGGCTCGTCTCGGCCGGGCGCCGCTGGTACCTCCTCGGCTACGACCTCGACCGCGACGACTGGCGGATCTTCCGTGCGGACCGGATCTCCGGCCCGCGGGCGACCGGCGGCCGGGCCACCCCGCGGCAACCTCCCGCGGACGACGTGGCGGCCTATGTCACCGACAGGATGTACAGCCTCCTTCCCACCTACAGCGCACGCGTGACCCTGCACGCGCCGATGAACCAGATCGCCCCCGCGATCGGGGACGCCGTCGGCGAAGTCGAACCGGTCGACGACGAGACCTGCGTCCTGAACGCGGGCGCCGACACCCTCGACTGGCTCGCGTTCCGGCTCTTGGGGCTCGGCTGCGAGTTCACCGTGCACGAACCACCGGAACTGATCGGCCACCTCCGGGAGATGGCGGCGCGAGCGAACCGCGCGACGGCGTCCACAGTGGACTGACGGCGGCCGCGAGAACACAAGCCCTCGCGGCCGCCCGGGTTCAGCCGAGTTCACCTGCCTCTCGTCTGCTCGGCGGGATCGGGAGATACGCGCCCCGGCGCTCCGGGTCGCAGCCGACCCTGGGGAGCCTGGCCCGGATCCCGCCCGGCGATCGTTCGAACCGCCGCGCGATCTCCTCGACGCTTTCCCCGGCCAGCCAACGGCTTTCCAGTTCGGCGTCCAGCTCTTCGGACCAGGGAAGGCCCTGATGCGCGGGACGGTCGGCCGATCTTCGGCGGCCGGTGCTCCGCCCGGCGAACGCCATCAGCGTGTCGGAAAGGACGGTCGCCAAGGCCGGTACGGCGTCGGCGTCGATGTCGAGCCTGCCTTCGGCGACAGGCTCCTCCTGCGGTCCGGCTCCGCCGACCATGACGGTCACCCAGCGGTCTTCCCCGGCCGCGCCGCCACCCTCACGGGCGGCGACCTCGATGCGATAAACGGTGTCCTGCACGCGGATCTCGGTCCGGTGCTCTTCGACGATGGTCATGCCGGGGACGCTAACGGGCGGCCCCGACAATTCCCCGGCGCGGCGACGGGAAATCGGTACCGGACGGTGGATGACCGGTCCTTTGAGCACCGTCCGGGACGAAAGGGTGCCGGTCACGGCACGCGACCAGGCGCGCTGAAGGGGACTTTCCCCGCATGCGATGCAGGGAAAGCGCCCTTCACCGCGTGACATGCGGGGAAAGTCCCCTTCAGCCCACCACCCGCACCGAAAGGAAAAGCCCCGCTTCGGAACGGATCCGAAGCGGGGCACCAGAGCATCCCGAAAGCGACCAGGCTCAGAAAGGCAGCGCCTGAGCCAGCGCCTCCTTCTTCACTTCAGCCGCGGGAGACGGCACATCGGACTTGGGCGCAGCGGAGGCCGGGGCCGGAACCGGCTGCGGCACCGGGGTGCACTGCACGTCCGAGCCGTTGCCCGGCTTCCGCACGGGCAGCTTCCCGGTCAGCAGGTAGTCCGCGATCTTGTCGTCCACACAGGACACACCGGACAACGAACCCGAGTGCGTCGTGCCGCCGGGCGCGCTGATCAGGCTGGAGTTCGGGTAGCGCTTGCGGATCTCGAGGCTGCCGGGATACGGCGTCGCGGCGTCTTTCTCCTCGTTGACCAGCAGGATGCCGGGCACCTTGCGCCCGTCGATCTCCACCGGCTTGCCCGCCTTCGCGGGCCAGTTGAGGCAAGGCGCGTTGAACCAGGCGTTGCCCCACGTCTCGAACGGCGCCCGGAAGTGCGTGACCCAGTTGTCGAACTTCCAGCGGTTCCAGTTCTGCGGCCACGCCACGTCGGTGCACTGCACGGCCGCGTACACGGCGTACCCGTTGTCCTGGCCCGGCGGGTTGGAGTCGTCGTACAGACCCTTCAAGGTCTGCCAGTCGGCCTTGTGCACCCAGCCGGAGAACGCGTTCGCGATGTCCTCCCAGCCGAAGACGTAGTAACCGGCCTGCAGGAAGATGTCCGTCCACTCGGAACCGCCGATGACGCCGCCCGCGGGCTTGTCGTACAGCTTCTTCTGCTCGGCGTACCACAGCTTCTCGACCGCGGACGCGGTCTTGCCGAGGTGGTAGACGTCGTCGTACTTGGCGAGCCAGCCGAAGTAGGTCTTGATGTTCTTGTCGAAGGCGATGTCCTGGTTCAGGTTCGCCTTGTACCAGACATCGCGGGGGTCGACCGTGCCGTCGAACACCATCCGCCGCACGTTCTGCGGGAACAGCGTGCTGTAGACCTGGCCGAGGTAGGTGCCGTAGGAGAAGCCGTAGTAGTTGATCTGCTTTTCGCCCAGCGCCTTGCGCAGGCTGTCGACGTCCTTCGCGACATCGATGGTCTTGATGTGCTCGAGGATCGCGCCGTTCTTGGCGCACGCCTTCGCGTAGCCCTTCGCCTTGTCGAACCACGCCTTCTCGAGGGCGCGCGTGGTCGGCACGTACTGCGGGCGGTTGTAAGAGGCGTAGTTGCCATCGCAGGTCAGCGACGGCTTGCTCTCCCCCACCCCACGCGGGTCGAAGCCGATCCAGTCGTACTCCTCACCGGCCTTCTTGGGGACGGCGCGTCCGAGGGTCGACAGGCCGAGACCGGAACCGCCGGGACCACCCGGGTTGACGATCATGACGCCCTGCGACTGGGCGGACTTGTGCTTCACCCGCGAGACGGCGATCGAGACCTTCTCCCCGCCGGGCTTCGCATAGTCCAACGGGACCTCGAGGGAGCCGCATTCCGCGCCGGCCTTCACCAGGCTCGGACGGGTGCAGGCTCCCCAGGAGATGGGCTTCGGATCGAAGTCCGACGCCGAGGCGGCCGTGGCGGAGGGAGCGAGCGCCATGGTGCCGGCGCCGATCCCCGCGACCGCCAGGGCGGCAACGAATTTCTTCATGTGTTCCTTTTCGTCCGCGTTCGACCCGGTCGGGCCGAAGCTACCGAGAACCGGCTTCAATCTCGCTGACCGACACGTCGCCCGCCATCCCTCTTTAGTCGGGATCCCGTGCCCCGTTCCGGGCATATCAGTCTTGTCGGTCCTTTGTCGTACGCTCGCCGCACCCACGGGGAGAGGAGCGCGAGTGGACGAGGCGAAAAGCCTGGTTTCGGCGGTTCGCAACGGTTTGGCCGGACTGGCCGATCCCGCGAAGGCGCCGGCGATGCGGGCGTACATGAAGTAGGAGATGCCGTACCTCGGGGTGCAGAAACCCGCGCGGGCGCCGTTGCTGAAGCGGCTCTTCACCGAACATCCGCTACCCGATCGAGTGAGCTTCTCCACCGCGGTGCTCACCTTGTGGCGTGAAGCGGAATTCCGCGAAGAGCGGTACGCGGCCATCGACCTTTCCGGTCACCGTGCCTATGCTCGCTGGCAGGACAGCGATCTGCTCGGACTGTACGAGGAGATGATCGTGACCGGAGCGTGGTGGGACTATGTGGACGAAGTCGCCATCCGCCGTGTCGGGCCGATCCTGCGGGCGGAACCGGAGACGGTGACCCCGCTGATGCTGACCTGGGCGTACGACGAGGACCTCTGGCGCCGCCGCACGGCGGTGATCTGCCAGGTCGGCGCCAAGACCGGCACGGACACCGACCTCCTCACCCGCGCCGTCGAGGCGAACATCGACGACAGGGAGTTCTTCCTGCGCAAGGGAATCGGCTGGGCGCTCCGCGAGTACGCGAAGACCGAGCCGGACTGGGTGCGCGCGTTCGTCACCGCGCATCCGGCACTGTCCACTTTGTCCAGAAGGGAGGCGCTCAAGCATCTGGGCGGTTGAGCACCGGCCTCGGAACGAGGGCGATGAGCTCTCCGATCACCTCGTCGAGCCCGGGCAGCAGCTCGCCCGTCTCCTTCAAGTCACGGAGGAGGTCCAGCCGCACCTCCGAAGGCGGCCCCTCCGCCATCACGTCCGTGAGAGCACGCTTCGCCTCTCCGGCACGGCCCAGGGCCAGCAGATAGAACAGTGGCTGGGCCTTGGCGTCCCAGTCGTGAGGGTCGGCCGTGGACGAGACGACGGCTTCTTCGAGGGACTCGCTGAAACGCCGCTCGGCCTCTTCGGTCCGCCCGGTCTTCAACCAGGCCAGCGCGAGGAGGTTGTGGGCCCAGGAGGATTCCGGCGCGACGGGACTCAGGACCTGCATCGCCTCGTCCGTCTCCCCGGCGAACAGCAGGGCCTCTCCCAGGTTCCCTCGGTACTCGACGTCGTCGGGGTGGAGGACGACCAGTTCGCGCAGTTCCCGGACGGCTTCCGCGTACTCCCCCGCCCGGCGATGGATCTCCGCGCGCAGGACGCGGCCGCTCTCGTCGTGGCCGTCGGCCAGCGCGCTGTCCACATCGGACAAGGCACCGGCGAAATCGCCGAAGAGGAGACGATGACGGGCTCGCCGGTAGTAGGCGTAGCCCTCGTCCTGACCCAGGCGTGCGCCCTCGTCCAGCGCGGTCCGGGCTTCCCCGTGACGATCCAGGTCCGCGAGAATGTCACCCCGGGTGGTATGGAAGAAGGCGAACTCCGGACTCGCCGCGAGGGCGGCGTCGATTTCGGTGAGGGCGGCCGTGTTGTCGTCCAAGGCCCGGTGGGCCAGCGCTCGCCAGGTGTGCACCCATTCGTCGGCGGACGCGAGTTCGATCGCGCGGTTCAGCGCCTCCAGCGCATCGCCGGGCTTTTTCAGCAGGACCAGCGCCATCCCGCGCCGTAAATGGTTCTCGGCGTCCTCGGGGACCAGCTCGATCGCCCGCTCGAAGTCGGCGAGCGCCGCTTGACGATCACCCAGGTCGTCGTGCACCCGCCCGCGCCAGTAACACGCCCACTCGTAGTCCGGGTCGAGCCGGATGGCGGTGGTGAAGCCGTCGATCGCGAGCCGGTGCCGTCCGGCGCGATGGTGGAAGCCCGCCCGGATCGCGTGTGAGCTGGCGTTGTCGAGGTCAACCATGACGACCTCGTCGAAGGCTTTCGCGGCGGCGTCGGCGTCCCCGATCTTCTCGAGGAACCGCGCGAGCTGTGTCAGGTAGTAGACGCCCTTGGGGCGCAACGCGACAGCCGCCCGGTATCCGGCGAGCGCATCCTCGTTCTCCTCCAGCTCGGACAGCAGCATCGCTCGCTGACTGATCGCCCAGGCATAGTCGGGATCGAGCCGGATCGCGATGTCGAGTTCGCCGATCGCCTTCCGGGGTTCTCCGAGCTTGTCGTACACCTCGCTCCGGGCGGTGTACGCCCACGCGTGCTCGGGCTGGAGACGGACGGCTTCGTCGAGATCGGCCATCGCGCCCTCGAGATCGCCGAGAGCGGCGCGCGCGGAACCACGGCCACGCCAGGAAAAGGCATAGGTGGGATCGAGTTCGATCGCCCGGTTCAGGTCTTCCAGCGCCCGTTCCCAGTCACCCTTGTTGCGGAAGAGGTTTCCCCGGTCGCTCCAGGCGTAGGCGTCGGCGGGGTTGAGGTCGAGCGCCCGGTCGAAGTCCCGTTTCGCCGCCTCGAAGTCGTCCTGGTCTTCATAGGCCCAGGCACGCCGCCTGATCACCTTCGAAAGCCTGGCCGCGTCGAATTCCCCGGCGCCGGCGAGCAGGTCGAGCACCGGGATCTCGCGCGGACCGTCACCGTCGCCGACGGCGGTGGCCAGCCGTTGCGCCCACTGCAGGACGGCGGGCGCGTCCGCGTCGATGCCCGCCTGCTCCATCATGCGCGCCCAGCCACGAGCGGGAGCGGTGCCGGTGGTGATCATCTCCGCGGCACCCACCAAGGCGTCCGGCAGCGCCTCCGCCGGGTCACCGCAGAGCCGGTGATAGGTCTGTTCGAGTTTCCTTCGCTGCCAGCGTTCGTCGTTCCACGCCTCGCGATTGCGGCTGAGGCCGAGTTCGGCGCACCGGCCTTCGTAGTACTCGCTGAGTTTCCGATGCTGGTCGGCGAACGTGGCGGGTGAGCGGCCGCGCTCCATCCGCACCATCGGCCCGCGCACGACTGAGTGGTAGCGCACCGGGAGTTCCCGCCGCCCGACGAAAGGCAGCTCCCGCAACCAGCGGAAGGTCTCCCCCGCGGACTCCCGCCCGGTCAGGACGGCGAGGACGTCTTCGTCCAGGACACGCGGCAGGGCGGCCACGGCGGCGAGTGCACGCTTCTCCTCGTCGGGCACCCAGCGCAGGAAACGCTTGACGGCGTCATCGCCGGGATCGCCGACGGCGTCCGCTTCGGCGGGCTTTCCCTGCGCCAGCATGGCCACCAGCACGGGCAGCCCGTCGGTGAGCCGCAGCACGACTTCGATCACCTGCTCGTCGGTGACCCCGTGCTCGGCGAGCAACTGGCGCGCCTCCGGTTCGGTGAACGGCCGGAGTTCGATCTCCCGCGTCAGCAACTCGTGCCGAAGCCACTTCGTCCTGTCGAGTGGGAACTGGCCCGCCACGGTGAGGACCAGATTCGGCGGAAGCTCGCCGTACAGACCGCCGAACAGGTCGAACAGCCAGGTGTCCAGGACCTGCCCGGTCCGCTCGAAGGTGTCGAAGAACAGGGTGACCTGCCGCGATTCCGGAAGACGCCAGAGATCCTCGACGAACGGCTTGGTCAGCTCCTCCGCCGGATCCAGGAGCAGCTGGACATCGGCCTTCCGCTTGAATTTGGCCGCGAGGTAGCTCTGCAGCTGATCGAGCTGTTTCGCCGTCGCGTCCGCGTCGATCGCGTCGGCGGCGATGCTCCCACCGGGCAGGGTCTTCGCCACGCCGAGACCGGCCTTGACCACGGTCTTCGTCACCAGGGCACGGCCCGCCGCCGGTGCCTGCGGATCGCTGTGCAGCCGTTCCCTCGCTTTGAGGTAGAACTCGTAGCGCTTCTCGAACCGGCGCATCTCGTGGCCGCTGCGCGCGAGGTCCTTCGCGAGTTTGACCAGGGTCGCCGGGAGATCCTGCTGCCGGTCGTCCGCGAACCCGACCAGGGCACGGGACTCTTCGGCGATACCGCGAAGCTGTTCGAGGAGGAACGTCTTGCCGACCCCGGCGAGACCGTGCACCGAGAACAGGTACCGGCGGCGCCGGTCGCCCTCCGGGAGCCCCAGATTCTCCCGGAACCCTTCGCGTTCCCCGACCCGCCCGACGAAACCGTCGCTCAGCCGGGCACGTGCGATGGCTTGGATGCTGGAGCGACCGTCTGGACGTGGCACGGGTCCTCACTTTGCCACATCCCCTGACGTGTGAAGGCCCCCTTCCCTCGGTCGAGCCGGGGGAAGGGGGCCTTCACGCGCTGATCCGGATCAGGTCCGCAGGCTCGCGCCGAAGCGTTCACCGGCGACCGCGACGGCGGCGTCGCGGGCCTTGGTGGCCTCGTCGACGGTCAGCGTGCGATCCGCGGCGCGGAACCGCAGCTTGTACGCCATCGAACGCTTGCCCTCGCCCAGCTGCTCGCCCTGGTAGGAGTCGAACAGCGTGATGTCTTCGAGCAGTTCGCCCGCGCCTTCGCGCAGCGCCTCGGCCAGATCCGCCGACGGCACACCGGTTTCGGCGACGAGGGCGACGTCGAGCAGCACCGGCGGGTACGCCGAGATCCGCGGCGCCGGACGGTCGTCCGGGATCGGGATCGCGTCCAGGTCGAGTTCCATCGCGACGGTGCGCGGCGGCAGCCCGAGCGCCTCGACGACCTTCGGGTGCAGCTCACCGGCGTAGCCGACGGGCCACTGCCCCACCCGCAGCTGAGCGCAACGGCCGGGGTGCCACGGCGGCTGGTCCGCCGCGGCCGTGGTCAGCTCGACACCGGCGGCCTGCGCCACGAGCCGGGCGGCCTGCACCGCGTCGGCCCAGTTCGCCTGCTCACCCTCGCCCCACCAGCCCGCGCGGGCACGCTGACCGGCGAGCACGACGGCGACGTGCAACGGCTGCGGCGGGACAGCCGCCTCCAGCACCGCGAGCTCCTCGTCGGTCGGCCGCCGGTCCACCCCGAGCGCCGGCATCGGGATCGGGTTCGGCCCGGGCAGCACGACCTGTCCGAGGTGGAACAGCGAAACATCCTTGAAGCCACGGGAAATGTTGCGCTGCAACATTTCCAGCAACCCGGGCAGCAACGTGCTCGCCATCCGGTCCTTGTCCGCTTCCAGCGGGTTGCGGATCTTGATGGTCTTGCGGCGCACGTCGTCTTCGGGCAGCCCGAACGCATCCCAGACCGAGTCCGAGATGAACGGGAAGGGCTGCACCTCGACGTAGCCCGCCTCGGCCAGCGCACGCGCGACCGAGCGGCGACGGCGCTGCGTGTCGGTGAGGCCGCGGCCCGCCGGGGCGTCGGGCAGCACCGAGGGGATGCTGTCGTAGCCCTCCAGCCGGAGCACCTCCTCGACCAGGTCGGCGGGCTGCACCAGGTCACCGCGCCAGCTCGGCGGGATCGCGGTCACCAGCGCGGTACCGTCCTCGGACGTGCCCACGTTGACCTTGCAGCCGATCTGAGAGAGCCGCCTGACGGTGACGCCACGCTCGTAGCGCACCCCGGCCACCTGGTCGGGCAGGCTGATCGGCATGGTCACCGGCTGGTTCGGCTCGACGCCGCCCTCGTCGGTGCGGCCGGGCAGGATCGAACCGTCGCCGTACTGACGCAGCAGGCGCGCGGCGAATTCGACGGCCACCGCGCACAGCTGCGGGTCGGTGTACCGCTCGAACCGCTTGGCGGCCTCGGAGAACAGCTTGTGACGGCGGGCCGTCCGGCTGATCGACGACGGATCCCAGTGCGCCGCCTCGAGCAGCACGTCGGTGCTCTCGGGGGTGATCTCGGTCGACGCGCCGCCCATCGTGCCCGCCAGCGAGATGACGCCGCTGTCGTCGGCGATCACCACGTCGTCCGGGTCGAGAGTGCGCTCGGCATCGTCCAAAGTGGTCAGTTTCTCGCCCGGTTTCGCCTTGCGCACCACCAGATCGCCCTTGACCGACCCGGTCGCGAACGCGTGCAGCGGATGACCGAGTTCGAGCATCACGTAGTTGGTCACGTCGACCGCGAGCGAGATCGAGCGGATCCCGGCCAGCATCAGGCGGCGGCGCATCCACCACGGTGTCGGCGCCGTCGCGTCGAGATCCTTGACCCGGCGCAACACGAAACGCTTGCATCCCTCGGTGTCCTCGAGGTGCACCGGCCACGCGTCGCTCTCGGCCACCGGGACCTCGATGGACGCCGGGTCGCCGAACGGGACGTCGAGCGCGTTGGAGAGCTCGCGGGCCAGGCCACGGACCGACAACGTGTAGCCGCGGTCCGGGGTCGGCGTCACCTCGAGGACGGTGTCTTCGAGGCCCAGCAGCTTGTTCGCGTCTTCGCCGGGGCTGGCGGTGCTCGGGGGCAGAACCAGGATGCCGGAGTGGTCGTCACCGATGCCGAGTTCGCTCGCGGAGCAGATCATGCCGTCGCTGAGCCGGCCGTAGGTCTTGCGCGAACCGATCTCGAAGCCGCCGGGCAGCACCGTGCCGGGCAGCGCGACGATGACCAGGTCACCCTCGGCGAAGTTCGTGGCACCGCAGATGATCCCGCGGGTCCTGATCCCCGCGGGACCGTCGTCCTCGAAGGGACCCTCGTCGTCATCGGAGTCGTCGTCGATGTTCTCGTCGGGCTTCTCGGCGTCGTCAGCGTCGTCGCCGGACTCGCCGACGTCGACCCGGCAGAAACGGACCGGCTTCTTGAACTCGGTCAGCTCCTCGATCTCGGCGACGCGGCCCACCACGAGCGGGCCGGTGACCGGTTCGAGCGCGCGGACCTCGTCGACCTCGATGCCGATGCGCACGAAGGCGTCGGCCAGATCCTGGGCCGTGACCTCCTCGTCGACGTCGAGGTGTTCGGTCAGCCAGCTGGCTGGGACCTTCACTCAGGCCTCCGTTCCGAAGGGCAGGGTGAACCTGATGTCGCCCTCCACCATGTCGCGCATGTCCGGGATTCCGTTGCGGAACTGCAGGGTGCGCTCGATACCCATGCCGAAGGCGAAGCCCGAGTAGACCTCGGGATCGACGCCGCAGGCACGCAGGACGTTGGGGTTGACCATGCCGCAGCCGCCCCATTCGACCCAGCCGGCGCCGCCCTTCTTCTCCTCGAACCAGACGTCGACCTCGGCCGACGGCTCGGTGAACGGGAAGAAGTGCGGGCGCAGGCGGGTCTTCGAGCTGTCGCCGAACATCGTGCGGGCGAAGGCGTCGAGGGTGCCCTTGAGGTGCGCCATCGTCAGGCCCTTGTCCACCGCGAGTCCTTCGACCTGCGAGAACACCGGCGTGTGCGTGGAGTCGAGCTCGTCGGTCCGGTAGGTGCGGCCGGGGCAGACGACGTAGACGGGCAGGTCACGGTGCAGCAGCGTGCGGGCCTGTACCGGCGAGGTGTGCGTCCGCAGCACCAGCCCGGAGTCCTCCTCGCCGAGGTAGAACGTGTCCTGCAGCTGGCGCGCGGGGTGGTCCTTGCCGAAGTTCAGCGCGTCGAAGTTGAACCACTCGGCCTCGAGTTCCGGACCGTCGGCGACCTCGTAGCCCATCGCGACGAAGGCGTCGGCGATCCGCTCCGACAGGGTCGCGATCGGGTGCCGGGCGCCGCGGGGCACCCGATCCCACGGAAGCGTGACGTCGACGGTCTCCTCGCGGAGCACCTTTTCGTCACGTTCGACCTGGAGCACGGCGCGGCGCGCGTCGAAGGCGGCCTGGATGCTTTGGCGCGCTTCGTTGACCCGCTTACCGGCCTCGGCCTTCTCCTGCTTCGACAGGGCGCCGATCTCGCGGCGCGCGAGGAGCAGCGGAGACTGGTCCCCGAGGTGGGCGGGCTTGACCGCGGCCAGCGCGTCGAGATCCGCCGCGGCCGCGAAATCCGTCTCGGCCTGCTTGACGGCGGCCGTCAACGTATCCGGCGCGAGCGCCCCCGCCTGGGGGTCCTGCTTGTCGTTGGCTTCGGACATAACTCCTCGGCGTCCGCTGGGACTGGTCCGGTGCACGCGAGCGCACACATGGGTTTAGCAGCTGCTGAATTCTATGGGACAGCGAACGGCGGCCCCCGATCACCCTCGGGCTGGGCACACCGTCACTCGCGAGTGCGAAGAACGCGCTTTACGCCGTAAACAAGGTGCTGGAACGAACAGTGCGTTCCATGGGAGCTCCCTTGGTGTCGTGGTGCGGACGGCGTGGTGCCCGCGACTCTACGTGGTCGCGGGCACTCGGGCCATCGATTTCGGCGTCAGCGGGTGGCGAACGCGCCCGCGAAGTCGACCTTGCCGAACGCCTCCGGGACGATGCCGTCGGCGGCGTAGCGGTACAACGCGGTCTGGTAGATCCCGGCCAGCGTCGTGCAGAGGATGGAGACCAAGAACGCCCACACGAGTGAAATCCCGATGGAGACGACGATCGTGATGGTGCCGCCGAGCAGGAACCCGGCGCCCATGAAGACCGCGAATCCGGCCAGTGTCAGCAGCACGCCGACCAGCCCGATGCCGAACCTTCCGGCGGCCTGCTCACCCCAGGTCTGCTTGAGCAGCACCGCCGACCGCTTGGCCCCGTGCCGGACGCCGGCGTCCTCGATCATCATCACCGGCAGGACGAGGTAGGTGACGAGGTTCCAGGCGGCACCGACCAGCCGGCCGACGAAGAAACCGATGAACGCGAACCGCTGCTCGATCTCCCGGAGGATCAGGGAGACCGTCGCGGTCACCGCCGCCCAGCCCAGCAGGGGCAGCCATCGGCGGCCCGCCTCGGCCAGCCCGGTGGCCACGCGGGGATCGTCACCGCGCAGCGCGACGTCGGCCTGTGAAATGAGCGCGGCGTTGAAGAACACCGTGACGAACGCGGCCGCGAGGTAGAACAGGCCGATCATCACGTACGAACCGGGAGTGAGCCGCGAGTGGTCGGCGATCTCGGTGTGGGAGATCCAGTAACCGCTCCCGAGGAACACCACGGCGACCAGCAGTCCCGCGAAGGAGGCCAGCACCGGGAAGACCGCGAGTTCCTTGCGGGACCGCAGAACGCGCCAGGAAGCGCCGAACAGAGCGAAAGAACGGGCGATACGCCCCATGATTCCCCCAGTAAGCCAACGGAATCCGTAGGTTAGCGAGCCCGGTTCGGCGCCATCGCGTTGGTGTAGACACAGATCGCCGCGGCCGTCGCGAGGTTCAGGCTCTCCGCCCGGCCGTACATCGGGATCTTGACCGCGAGGTCGACGGCGTCGAGGACGTTTTGCGGCAATCCGTGCGCCTCGTTGCCGAACACCCACGCGACGGGCTGGTCGAAGGTGACCTGATCGAGTTCCGTGTCGGCGTAGCCGTGCGCGCCGAAGGTGCGGAGACCCGCGGCGGAGCAGGACTTCAAGGCCGCGTCGACGTCCCGGATCCGGGTGATGGCGGGGTGGAACAGGCTGCCCGCGGCCGCGCGGACGCATTTGCCGTTGTGGGGATCGACACTGTCCCCGGCGAGGACGACCGCGTCGGCGCCGGCGGCGTCCGCGACCCGGATCACGGTGCCCGCGTTGCCGGGATCGGCGACGTCGACGAGGACGACGACGAGCTTCGCGCCCGGCTTGAGAACGGTCTCTTGTGGACGGTCGACGAGCGCGCAGACCGCGACGATGCCTTGCGGCGTCACGGTCTCGGACAGGCCGTCGGCGGCGCGGTCGGTGATCGGCGAAACCGGGACGCCCGACTCGTGCGCGGTGGCTAGCAACCGCTCGTGCTGCGCGGCGGCGCGTTCGGTCACGAACAGCTCGTACACCTTGCCGTCGTGGGCGAGCGCGGCTTCGACCGCGTTCGCGCCCTCGGCGAGAAACCGGCCCGTTTTCTCCCGCTCGGCCCGGCGGGTGAGCTTGCGCGCAGCAACAACCCGGGGCGTCCGTTCGGTGAACGGAGCAGCCCCGGGTTGCGGAAGAGCGCTGTGGCCGGTCAGGCCGACTTCTTCTCTTCGGTGTTCACGTTCGCCTTGGCCAGCTCGGCCAGCGCGGTGAAGGCGGCGGCGTCGTTGACCGCGAGGTCCGCGAGGATCTTGCGGTCGACCTCGACACCCGCGGCCTTGAGGCCCTGGATGAAGCGGTTGTAGGTGACGCCGTTGGCGCGGGCGGCCGCGTTGATGCGGGTGATCCACAGCTGGCGGAAGTCACCCTTGCGGGCACGGCGGTCCCGGTAGGCGTAGTTCAGCGAGTGAAGCGTCTGCTCCTTCGCCTTGCGGTACAGCCGCGAACGCTGGCCGCGGTAGCCGCTGGCGAGCTCGAGAGTCGCGCGACGCTTCTTCTGGGCGTTGACAGCCCTCTTGACGCGTGCCACTGGGTCCATCCTGTCGATCTGGGGGCGCGCTGGCGCGCCCGGCGTTTACAAAGTGCGGGGTGTCAGCGGCCGAGAAGGCGCTTGACGCGGCCGACGTCGTTCTTGGCGATCTCGGTGGTGCCTTCGAGACGACGGGTGAGCCTGTTGGACTTCTTCTCCATCAGGTGGCGGCGGCCGGCCTTCTGGCGGCGCAGCTTGCCCGTGCCCGTGACGCGAACTCGCTTCGACGTCCCGCTGTGCGTCTTCATCTTCGGCATTACGTATGTCCTCTTTCGTGCGGCGGCACACCGGTGTTTTCCGGTGTGCCGCGACATGTGCTGGTCGGCGCTACGCGTCGGCGGGCGGCTCGGACGATTCGGTCGACTCGTCCTTGGCAGCCTTCGCGGCCTTGGGCGGCTTCACGTTCTTGTGCGGGGCCAACACCATGATCATGTTGCGACCGTCCTGCTTCGGCGACGACTCGACGAAACCGAGTTCGGTCACCTCGTCGGCGAGCTTCTGCAGCAGGCGGAAACCGAGTTCCGGCCTGGACTGCTCGCGACCGCGGAACATGATCGTGACCTTGACCTTGTTGCCGGCGGCCAGGAACCGCGACACGTGACCCTTTTTGGTCTCGTAGTCGTGCTGGTCGATCTTCGGCCGCAGCTTCTGCTCTTTGATGACGGTGAGCTGCTGGTTGCGGCGGGACTCGCGGGCCTTCTGCGCACTCTCGTACTTGAACTTGCCGAAGTCCATGAGCTTGCATACGGGCGGGCGTGCCTGAGGAGCAACCTCGACGAGGTCGAGATCGTTCTCCTGTGCCAGCCGCAGCGCATCTTCGATCCGGACGATGCCGACCTGTTCACCGGCGGGTCCGACGAGGCGGACCTCCGGTACCCGGATTCGGTCGTTGATGCGTGTCTCGGAGCTGATGGGGCCTCCCTGGTTCGAGGTAAATTCTTCTACCGTTTCGACCTGGTGCCCACATACCAAAGGCCCCGGTACCGTGCCGGTACGCGGGGCCCACTCTTTCCGATCGTGTTCGATCTCCAGAACCGAACACACCGCCTCAGACGCCCGAAATCGTCTTTGGCGAGACCGGACCCGGACACCTGGTGTTGCGGCGGTGACACGGGTGGGAGCGGGGCTCCACTTGCCGCCCCCGATCGCTCGGGGGCTGGTCGCTCGTGGAAGGGTACCAGACGTGTCAGATGAACCCGTTCAGCAACCCCCGTATTCCCCGGACGTCCGCGACCTGGAGGACATCCCGAGCGTCGAGGTGATCAGCAGGGCGGCCGTCATGCTGCTCTCCGCCGGCGCCGAACGCCTCGGCCTCGCCGACGAAGACCCGGCCAGCTCACCCCACCGCGACCTCGACGAGGCCCGCCGCCTGATCACCGCCCTCGCCGGGCTGGTCACCGCTTCGGCAGAGTACCTCGGCCTGCACGCGGGGCCGTTGCGCGACGGCCTGCAGTCACTGCAGAAGGCGTTCCGCGAGGCTTCGGCCGTGCCGGACGCACCCGGGCAGGGGCCGGGCGAGAAGTACACGGGACCGGTCTACTAAGCCCTGCCCGCTCGTCTCCCTCCCCTCCAGTAGTGCAATGAAAGGCCCGTTACTTGCAAATTTTGCAAGTAACGGGCCTTTCATTGCACGCGCGCTACCCAACGAGCAGGCTGGCAGCTAACATTTCAGATGTGAGTGGGTTAGCGAAGGTGCCGAGGTCTCTCCTGAGGGACGAGGCCTACGAGAACATCCGCCGGGCGATCATCGACGGGACGCTGCCGCCGGGAACGAACCTGCGCGACGGCGACCTCGCCGATCAGCTCGGCTTGTCGCGGGCGCCGGTGCGCCAGGCGTTGCTCCGTCTTATAGAGGACGGCCTCGTCGAGTCGAAGCCGCAGAGCTACACGCGGGTGGCCGGGTTCGTGCCCGACGACGTCCGCGACGCGTTGCAGCTGGTCCGCGCGCTGCACGAGTTCGCGGTCCGGACCGGCGCACCGCGGATGGGACCGGCCGAGGTCGCGGCGATGCGCGCGGCCAACACCCGGTTCGCCGACGCGATCGCCGCCGGGGACATCGCGGCCGCGATCGCCGCCGACGACGAACTCCACGACGTCCCGGTGGCAGCCGCGCGCAACCGGGCGATCGCCGCGACGCTGGCCCGCTACACCCCGTTGCTCCGGCGACTCGAGTACGCCCGTTTCGGCTCGCTGCCCGCGCACCGGTCGGTCCAGCGGCACACCGAGCTGGCCGACGCCCTCGAAGCGGGCGACGTCGACGCGGCCTGCTCGATCACCGCCACCATCTGGACCGAACTCGAAGCCCTCCTGGAGACGTCATGACCCTCGCCGACTTCCCGCGCTACCCGCTGCTGTTCGGCCCCTCCCCCGTCCACCCGCTCGAGCGGCTCACCGACCACCTCGGCGGGGCGAAGGTCTGGGCGAAACGCGAGGACGTCAATTCCGGGATCGCGTTCGGCGGCAACAAGACGCGGAAGCTGGAATACCTGGTCGCCGACGCCCTCGCCGACGGCGCGGACACGCTGATCTCCATCGGCGGCGTGCAGTCGAACCACACCCGACAGGTCGCCGCGGCCGCCGCGCGCGCCGGGCTCAAGGCCGTGCTGGTGCAGGAGAGCTGGGTGGACTGGAACGACCCGCTGTACGACAAGGTCGGCAACATCCAGCTCTCGCGCATCCTCGGCGCGGACATCCGGATGGTCGAAGCCGGGTTCGGCGTCGGCTTCAAGGAGAGCTGGGAGAACGCGGTCAAGGAGATCGAAGCGGGCGGCGGCAAGCCGTACGCGATCCCGGCGGGCGGGTCGGACCACCGGCTCGGCGGGCTCGGTTTCGCGAACTGGATCGTCGAACTCGAGGCGCAGGAGGCCGAGCTCGGCGTCTTCTTCGACACCGTGGTGGTCTGCTCGGTCACCGGCAGCACTCAGGCCGGGATGGTCGCCGGGGCCGCGCTTTCGGGGAAGCCCCGGCGGATCCTCGGCATCGACGGTTCGGCGAAACCGGCCGAGACCCGCGACCAGGTCACGCGGATCGCCCGGGCGACCGCAGAGCTGATCGGCGCCGGTGAGATCGGCGAGGTCGAACTGGACGAGCGCTATCACGCGGGGATCTACGGCATCCCCGACGAGTCCACCCTGGACGCGATCCGGACGCTGGCGCGCCTGGAGGGCGTGCTCACCGATCCGGTCTACGAGGGCAAGTCCATGGCGGGCCTGATCGACCTCGTTGCCCGCGGTGAGATATCGCGGGACTCGAACGTGCTCTTCGCGCACCTGGGCGGGCAGCCCGCGCTGAACGGCTACACGAGCGTGCTCTAGCCCCTCACCAATGCTAGGAAAGGCCCGTTACTTGCAAAATTTGCAAGTAACGGGCCTTTCCTAGCGCGCGTGGGTGACTAGTCCACCACGGCCAGGACGTCGATCTCCACCAGCAGGCCGGCGGGCAGGCCGACGTACACGGTGGTGCGGGCCGGGTGCGGCGCTTCGCCGATCAGCTTGTTGTAGGCCTCGTTGAACACGCCGAAGTGGTCGACGTCGGTCAGGTAGACACGCACCATCAGCGCGTCGGCCAGGCTCGAACCGGCGGCCTCGAGCACCGCTTCGATGTTCTTGAAGGTCTGCTCGGTCTGCTCACCGACGGTCTCGCCGACGATGGCGCCGGTGGCCGGGTCGAAGGCGACCTGGCCGGCCACCTGCAGGATGTTGCCCTTGCGGACCGCCTGCGAGAACGCGGCCACCGGCTTCGGCGCGTTCTCCGTGCTGATCGCGGTCTTGCTCATTCCAACTTCCCCTTTCGGTTCCCCGTCCATCCACTGTGGACGGAAGCTTGTTCGGCGGCGGCGACCAGTTCGGGCACGAGCCCCATCAGGCCGTCGTAGTCGAGCAGCACCTTCGGCACCGACATCGACACGGCGGCCAGCACCACGCCGCCAGGGCCGCGGACCGGCGCGGCGATGCAGTGGATGAAGTCCTCGTGCTCGGCGTTGTCCACCGCGTAGCCGCGGTCGGCGACGAGATCCAGTTCGGTCCCGTACGCGGCCGGTGTGGTGATCGTGTTCGGGGTGCGGACGAAGAAGTCGATCCTCGAAACCACGTCCGCCCGCTTCTCCGGCGTCATCGCCGCGACGAGCACCTTGCCGACGGCGGTGCAGTGCAGCGGGGCGCGTTTGCCGATGCGGGAGTACATCCGCACCGAATGCCTGCCCTCGAACTTGTCGATGTAGACGACCTCTCCGTCCTCATAGGACGCGAGGTGCACGGTGTGCCCGGTGCTCACGTTGAGCGCGGCGAGCGCGGACTGGGCGGTGCGGCGGACGTCGCGGTCTTCCAGTGCCTGTTGCGCGAGGTCGAAGAGGGCACTGCCGAGCCGGTAGTACCGCTGTCCCTCCCGGCGCACGAAATGGTGCGACTCGAGGGTGCGCAGCAGCCGCAGCACGGTCGACTTGTGCACGCCGATCTCCTCGGCGAGCTGGTCCAGCGTCTTCGGCTCGCGGGCGAGCCCGCCCAGCAGTGTGAGCGCCCTGTCCAGGCTCTGGCTCATACGCCCACCAATCCCTTGTCCGTCAGCTTCGCCGCCGCCCATGCTGCCGCATCCGCCCCGATGAGCGCTTCGACGACGGTTTCGGGCAGCGGTGTCCCCACGTCGTCGTGGGTCAGCAAGGTGGCGGCGGCCTGCAGGTGACCGCGCCTCAGCCTGGTCACGGGGTCGTCGCCGCGCAGGGTGGCGGCGAGGAAACCGGCCGCGAACGCGTCGCCGGCACCGACCGGTTCGACGACGTCGACCCGCAGCGCGGGCGCGAACAGCGGCGCCTCTTCGCCGTCGACCAGCGTGACCCCACGCTCCCCGTGTTTGACGACCAGCGTTTTCGGCCCGGGCAGCACGGCGCGCAGCCTCCCCGGGTCGCCTGTCCCCCACACGCGCTCGGCTTCGTCTTCGCCCGCCAGCACGATGTCCGCGCGGGCGGCCAGTCCGGCGAGGACGGACGGGTCGCGCCCGGTCCACAGCGCGGGCCGGAAGTTGACGTCGAACGACACCAGCGTGTCGCCGCGAGGTCGCTCCAGCAGGGCCCGCACCAGGTCGAGGCAGCCGTCGGACAGCGCGGGCGTGATCCCGGACAGGTGGATCACGCGCACCCCGTCGAGATCGAGCTTCCCCAGCAGCCCGGCGTCCATTCCGGACGCCGCCGAGCCCTTGCGGTAGTAGCGCACGGGACTGCCCTGAGCGCCGCTTTCCTTGATGTAGAGCCCGGTCGGCCGCGTCGGGTCGACCATGACCGCGCTGACGTCCACCCCCGCCGCGGCGATCTCGCGCACGAGCGCGCGGCCGAACGGATCGTCACCGACGGCACTCACCCACGCACTGGCGAAACCCAGCGCGGGGAGATGGCAGGCGACGTTCGATTCGGCTCCGCCGATGGTCCGCACCCACTTCCGTACCTCGTCGGGCGGCCCTGGTTCGGCCGGTACGAACAAGGCCATCGACTCCCCGATGCACAAAACGTCAGTGCTCCTCATCGCGCCGACCGCCATCCCGCTGCCAGGGCGCATCTCGCGAAATCACTGCGCCTCACGATCGAAAAGCGCCCTGCCATCGCGATAGCGGGGCCTCCGGCCAAAAAGGCGCGACCCCAAAAGATCAAAAGATTCCCGGGCGGCCAAGGCTCACCTGTCACTTCCGCGTCTCCTAGTCGTCACGCCGTTGACCTCTAGCGGACCGGATGCTACACCTATCCCACGCAATATGCGCAACGTCCGTTGCAACATACGCAACCGAGGTGAGCTTCATGTTCCAAGCCGGCACCATCGATTCCGCCGCGGTCGCGGCCGTCCGGGAGGAGCGCGTCGACTGGCGCTTCCGCTCGGTCGCGCCCTCGCTGTCCGGACTCACGATCGGGGAGGCCGCCGCCCGCGGCGCGAAGCTGTTCGACGACGGCTTCCTGGGCCCGTTCGTGGTGCTCGACGAGGAAGCCGTCGAGCACAACCTCCGCACGATGGCCGATTGGTGCGCCGAACGCGGGGTCGCGCTGGCCCCGCACGGCAAGACGACGATGGCGCCGCAGTTGTTCGAGCGGCAGCTCCAGCACGGTTCCTGGGGCATCACCTGCGCCAACGCCGGGCACCTGCGGATCTACCGGGCGTTCGGGGTTTCCCGGATCCTGCTGGCGAACCAGTTGCTCGACCCGTCGGGCCTGCGCTGGCTCGCCGCGGAACTGGACGCCGACGACGACTTCGAGTTCGTCTGCTGGGTCGACTCGGTCCGCGGCGTCGAGCTGATGACCGAGGCCCTGCGCGGCGCCCGCCGCAAGGTGGACGTGCTCGTCGAACTCGGCGCCGAGGGTGGCCGGACCGGGGTCCGCGACACCGCCACCGCGCTCGCCGTCGCCGAAGCCGCGCACGCGAGCCCGGCCCTGCGGCTGCGCGGATCCGGCGGCTACGAAGGCGCGCTCTCCCACCACACCGACGAGAAGTCGCTCCAGCTGATCAGCTCCTATGTGGACGGTCTGCGGGAACTCGTCTTCGCGTTCAACGACAAGGGCCTGCTCGACGACGCCGGGCAGATCATCGTCACCGGCGGCGGCAGCGCGTACTTCGACCGCGTCGCCGACGAACTCACCAAGGACTGGGGCGGCCTGGACGTCCTGCCGATCCTGCGCAGCGGCGCCTACGTGACCCACGACGACGGCTTCTACCGGGTGATCTCCCCGCTGGGCGAAAACCCGCGTATCGGCGGCGTCGCCTCGTTCCGTCCCGCACTGCGCGCTTGGGCGCAGGTGACGTCGAAGCCGACGGACGAACTCGCGCTGCTCACCATCGGCAAACGGGACGCCTCCTTCGACGAAGGCATGCCCGAGCCCCGCCTGATCCGCAAGGGCGACGGACCGCCGTCCGCGCTCGAAGGTCACGCCATCCAGAAGATGAACGACCAGCACGCCTTTCTGACGCTGCCGCCCGGTTCGCCGGTCGAGGTCGGCGACTGGATCGCACTGGGTCTTTCGCATCCCTGCACCGTCTTCGACAAATGGCCCCTCATCCCGGTCGTCGGCCCCGACGGCGAGACCGTGCTCGATTTCGTCCGCACGCATTTCTGATCCGTCCTCCACCGCCGCAGAGGAAGAATCGCCATGGACATCGTTGTCCGCTCCGCACTGGTCGCCGACGGCACCGGGGATCCGCTCACCAGGCACGACGTGGGCATCACCGACGGCCGCATCGCCAGTGTCGCCGAACCGGGCTCGCTCGCGGGCCGCCGCACCATCGACGCCGAAGGACTCGTGCTCGCGCCCGGGTTCATCGACATGCATTCGCACTCGGACCTCCAGCTGCTCGCCAATCCGGATCACCTCGCGAAGCTCTCGCAAGGCGTCACGACCGAGGTCCTCGGACAGGACGGGCTCTCCTACGCGCCCGTGAACGACGACGTCCTCGCGGCGCTGCGCCAGCAGCTCGCCGGGTGGAACGACGACCCCGCCGGATTCGACTGGAACTGGCGCTCGGTCGGCGAGTACCTCGACCGGCTCGACGCCGGGGTCGCGGTCAACGCGGCTTACCTGGTGCCGCAGGGCACCGTCCGCATGCTCACCGTCGGCTGGGAAGACCGGCCCGCGACCGAAGCCGAGATGAACGCGATGAAGGAACTCATCGCGACCGGGCTCGCCGAGGGCGCGATGGGCATGTCGTCCGGGCTCACCTACACGCCGGGCATGTACGCGACCACCGAGGAACTCGTCGAACTGTGCCGGGTCGTCGGCGAGCGCGGCGGTTTCTACAGTCCGCACCACCGCAGCTACGGCAAGGGCGCGCTCGAGGCTTTCGGCGAGATGGTCGACGTCTCCCGCCGCTCGGGCTGCCCGCTGCACCTCGCGCACGCCACGATGAACTTCTCGGTGAACAAGGGCAAGGCTCCCCAGCTGCTGGAACTGCTCGACCAGGCGCTCGACGACGGCTGCGACATCACGCTGGACACCTATCCCTATCTTCCCGGCGCCACCTACCTTTCCGCGCTGCTGCCGAGCTGGTCCACCGAAGGCGGGCTGGACGCGACCCTCGCCCGGCTGTCCGATGTGGACACGCGTGAGCGGATCCGTGCCGAAATCGAGGAGACCGGCTCCGACGGCGCGCACGGCGTGCCGATCGACTGGGAAGCCATCGAGATCAACGGCGTCCGCCGCGACGAGAACTCGCACCTCGTCGGGCATTCCGTCGCCGCTTCGGCGCGGCGGGCCGGGAAACCGGCCGCGGAGCTGTACTTCGACGTCCTGCTCTCGGAGAAGCTCGGCACGTCCTGCCTGATGCACGTCGGGCACGAGGAGAACGTCCAGGCGATCATGCGGCACCGCACGCACACCGGCGGCAGCGACGGGCTCCTCGTCGGCGCCCGGCCGCATCCCCGCGCCTGGGGCACGTTCCCGCGGTACCTCGCGCGCTACGTCCGCGAACTCGGCGTCCTCGACCTCGCCGAATGCGTCTCCCACCTCACCGGCCGCGCGGCGGAACGCCTGCGGCTGACCGACCGGGGTCTCGTCCGCGCGGGGTACGCGGCGGATCTCGTGCTGTTCGACCCGGAAACCGTCGCCGACACCGCCACGTTCGACGAGCCGCGGCAGCAGGCCGCCGGTATCCCCTATGTCTTCGTCAACGGTGTCGCCGCCATCGACGATGGTCAACCGACCGGCGCCCTCGCCGGCCATTCACTGCGGAATCCCGGGAGTGCCCGATGATCGATTGGCTCCAACATTCGACGGGAGGTCTCCTGACCCTCGCCGCCGTCTCGATCGCGGTCTTGCTGTTCCTCATCATCAAGGTCAAGCTCGAGCCCTTCATCGCGCTGATCGTGGTCGGCCTGCTGACCGCGCTGGCCGCGGGCCTGCCGGTCGGGCAGATCGTCGGCTCCGCGCAGAAGGCGTCGGATTCCCTGCTGGAAAAGGGTTTCGGCGGGATCCTCGGGCATATCGCCGCGATCATCGGACTCGGCACGATCCTCGGGTCCATTTTGGAGCGTTCCGGTGGCGCGAAGGTGCTCACCGGCGCGCTGCTGCGGGCCATCGGTGAGAAGCGTGCTCCGCTCGCGATGGGCCTGGCGGGCTTCGTCTTCGGTATCCCGGTCTTCTTCGACATCGGCATCTTCGTACTGGCACCGCTGGTCTACGTCGCCGCCAAACAGGGCGGCCGTTCGCTGGTGCTGTACGCGTTGCCCCTGCTCGCCGGTCTTTCCATCACGCACGCGTTCCTTCCGCCGCACCCCGGCCCGGTGGCCGCGGCAGGCCTGCTGCATGTGGAACTCGGCTGGATCATCCTGATGGGCCTGGTCTGCGGTATCCCGGCGTTCCTGGTCGGCGGCGTCGCCTACTCGACCTGGATCGGCAAGCGCATCGACGTGCCGGTTCCCGAGGAATTCCTGGTCGCGGAAGACGAAGGCGAGAAGGAGGAGAACCCGCCGTCGCTCAAGCTGGTGGCGGCGATCATCGCGGTCCCGCTGGTGCTGATCCTCGCCGGGACCTTCGGCAGCATCTGGCTCCCGAAGAACTCCGCTCCGGCCGGTGTCGCCGCGTTCATCGGCACCCCCGCGGTCGCGCTGACGATCTCGGTGCTGCTCGCGTCCTGGCTGCTGGGCCTGCGCCGCGGCTTGACGGGCAAGGACTTGAGCGAGCTTTCGGCGAAGTCGCTCCGCCCGGTCGCGATGATCCTGCTGGTGGTCGGCGCGGGCGCGTTCTTCGGTGCCGTGCTGTCCGCGACCGGGATCGGCAAGGCCGTCGCGGGATCGCTCGACAACGCCGGTCTCCCGGTCATCCTGGCGGCCTACGTGATCAGCTGCGGCATGCGGATCGCGCAGGGTTCGGCGACGGTCGCGATCGTGACCACGAGCGGCATCGTCGCGCCGACGGTGGCGACGCTGGGCTACTCGCAGATCCAGCTCGCGCTGCTGGTCGTGGCGATTTCGGCCGGTTCGATCATCGCCTCGCACGTGAACGACGGCGGGTTCTGGATCATCTCGCGGTACTTCAACATGACCGTGCCGCAGACGCTGAAAACCTGGACCGTCCTGGAAACCGTCCTTTCCGTTTCCGGTTTCGGCGTGGCAGCATTGCTCATGGCAGTGGTTTAAACCACCTGAAAGCTGGGAGAGATCACGATGACCGGACTCGATCGACGCACCTTCCTCGGCGCCGTCGGAGCAGCTGGACTCACCACCGTTCTCGGTTCCCACCTCGCGAACGCTTCCGAACAGACCTGCGGACCGAAGGGAACCGGGGCCATCTACGTCAGCAGCTATACCAGTTCCGGGCACGGGCTCGATGTCGCTCACCGGGACGCGGCGACCAACGCGCTGGTCGTCGACCGGACGATCCCGGGGATCAGCAACGCCTCCTGGTTCGACATCAGCGCGGACCGCAAGACGCTCTACGTGACCAACGAGGACGAGAACGGTCAGATCTCCGCGCTGAGCCTGGCCGATCCGGCGAAACCCAATCTGCTCAACAAGAAATCCACCAAGGGTCAGCACCCCACGCATCTGAGTGTCCACTCGAGCCAGAAGTACGTGCTGGCCGCGAACTACAGCAGCGGCAGCGTCGTCGTCCTCCCGATCCTCGCGGGCGGGAAACTCGGCGACGTCGTCGATCTGGCCCAGCACAAGGGCGCCGAGCGGGCCGCGCACGCGCACCAGGTCGTCAACGACCCCACCGGCAAGTGGGTGCTCTCGGTCGACCTCGGCGCGGACTCGGTCTACGTCTACAAACTCGACGTCACCACCGGAAAACTGAAGCTGAACCAGCAGTTGAAGCTCCCGTCGGGCGCCGGGCCCCGGCACCTCGCGTTCCACGGAGGCGGCAAGTACGCCTACATCCTCGGCGAGCTGCGTGCCGAAGTGACCGTCGCGGCGTGGAACCCGGCCACCGGGAAACTGACCGCCGGGCAGGTCGTCGCGGCCGTTCCGGCGGGCACGCCCGGCGCGCAGTACCCGGGCGAGATCACCACGTCCAAGGACGGCAGGTTCGTCTACGCGTCCGTGCGCGGTTCGGACACGATCGCGTCGTTCGGTGTCGGCGAAGACGGGAAGTCCTTGAAACTGCTGGGCAACGCGCCCGTCGGTGGCGTCTACCCGCGCCACCTCACCCTGGATCCGACCGAAAGCTGGTTCTACGTCTCCAGCGACAAGTCCGGCACGCTCAGCTGGCTGCCGCGCGATCCCGCCACCGGTCTCCCGGGGGCCGTCGCCGGGAAACTGGCGCTCCCCCAGGTCAATTCCGTCTTATTCGGCTAAGGAGAAAATCCCATGAGAACTCGCGTCCTCATCGCGGGCCTCGCGGCGCTCGGCCTCGTCGCGGGCTGTGCGCCTGCCCAGAACACACCGGCCGCGAGCGGCGGTGACGAAAAGACCGGCACGGTCCGGGTCTGGCTGTTCGACGAAGCCAACCGCGCCCCCAAGGAGGCCGCGGTCAAGGAGGCCATCGCCGAGTTCAAGGCGGCGCACTCGGGCGTCGAGGTCGACGTCCAGTGGATCCCGGTGGAAGGCCGCGCGGACAAGTTCTCCGGCGCCTTCAACGACCCGGCGAGCGCGCCGGACGTCGCCGAGTTCGGCAACACCGATGTCTCCAGCTACGCCGCCACCGGCGCACTGGCCGACCTGACCGGCGATCTCTCGTCGTGGCAGGAAGGCGCCGACATCCTGCCCGCGGTCCTGGAGACGGCGAAGTCCGGCGGCAAGACCTACGGCCTGCCGTGGTTCACCGGTATCCGCGCGTTGTACTACCGCACGGACCTCTTCGCCGAACTCGGCCTCAAGCCGCCCACGACGCTGGCGGAACTGACCGAGACCGCGAAGACCATCCGCGCCAAGAAGCCCGAGCTGTACGGCATCTCCGTCGGTGGCAAGTACACCTACGCGATGCTGCCGTTCCTGTGGGCGCACGGTGGCGAGATCGCCAAGCAGGACGGCGACAAGTGGAAGTCCACTGTGGACTCGGAGCAGGCGAAGGCCGGAGTCGCGGCGTACGCGAACCTGCTGAAGGCGGACATCTGCCCGCCCGAGCAGTGCGCCAACCTCACCGGCACGCAGAGCATCACGGCGTTCGCGGGCGGCAAGGCGGGCATGTCGATCGGTGGTGACTTCAACCGCAAGGCCGTCGAAGCCGGTCAGGTGAAGGGGAAGTACGCGATCATCCCGATCCCGGGCACCGAGGCGGGCAAGGTCGCCCCGGCGTTCGCGGGCGGCAACCTGCTCGGCGTGTTCAACGCGACCAAGCGCAAGAGCCTCGCGGTCGAGTTCACCGAACTGCTCGGTGGCGCCAAGTACCAGGAGAAGATGTACATCGCCATGGGCAACCTGCCCACGCTCGGCAGTGTCCAGCAGAAGGTGGCCGCGAGCGACCCGTCGGTGAAGCCGTTCGTCGACACGCTCACCGCGGGCACGAAGTTCGTCCCCGCCACCGCGGCGTGGTCGAAGATCGACGCGCAGAACGTGCTGCCGACCGCGATCCAGCAGATCGCGACCGGCGGCAAGGACCCCGCGGCCGCACTCGCCACCGCGGCCGCCGAGATGAACAAGGCGTTCGGCTAAGTGGTCACCAAGGACATCCCCCGCACCACGGCTCCGGCCGTCCCGGCACGGCGGTCCCCCCGCCGTCGCCGGGACGGGCGGGCCGCCCTGCTCTACCTGGCTCCCGGCGGCATCCTGCTGCTGGCCATGCTGGTGTACCCGATCTACCAGCTCGTCCTGATCTCGTTCTACGACTACGGCCAGCCGCAGGCCGTCGGGAACGCGCCGCTGGAGTTCCTCGGCTTCCGGAACTACACCGACCTGCTGGAGAACGTGCAGTTCTGGGAGGTGCTGGCCAAGACCCTCGGCTTCACCGCGGTCTGTGTCGTCGGCAGTCTCGCGCTCGGGACGGGGCTGGCCGTACTGGCCACCCGGGTCCGCTCGTGGGCGCGGGTCCCGTTGTTCCTGGCGGCACTGGCCGCCTGGGCGACGCCGGCGATGGCGGGCTCGTACGTCTGGCTGTTCCTGTTCGACGCGGACTTCGGCCTGGTCAACGAGGTGCTCTCGGGCCTCGGGTTCACCGGCATGGCGAACCACTCGTGGACCTTCGACACCTACAGCACGTTCGGGCTGGTGGCCGCCGAGGTCATCTGGTGCTCGTTCCCGTTCGTCATGGTGACGATGTACGCGGGGCTCAAGGGCGTGCCGGAGGAGGTCATCGAGGCCGCGTATCTCGACGGCGCGTCGACCTGGCGCACCACGTGGTCGATCACGCTGCCGATGGTGCGGCCGCTGCTGACCATCGCCACCATCCAGTCGATCATCTGGGACTTCAAGATCTTCACCCAGATCTACGTGATGACCAACGGCGGCGGCGTGGCCGGGCGCAACCTCGTGCTCAACGTCTTCGCCTATCAACAGGCCTTCGCCGGACAGGAATACGGTCTCGGCGCGGCGCTCGGAGTCGTGATGACCTTGCTGCTGCTGTCCATCACCGGGCTGTACGTCCGGTCGCAACGCCGGAGCGCGGGATGGGTGTGACGACTGCGCCGAAGACCCGCCGGGTCAAGAAGCCCGGCAGGCTGATCGCCGAGATCATCTGCGTGGTGATCGCCGGGATGGTCGCGTTCCCGGTGTACTGGATGGTGCTTTCGGCGTTCAAGCCGACCGGGCAGATCCAGGCGGAGAACCCGCGGCCGTGGACCCTCACGCCGACCCTCGAGCACTTCGAGCGGGTGCTCAGCGGCGAGGGATTCGCACTGTTCTTCCTGAACAGCGTGATCGTCGCCGTCGTGGTGGTGGCGCTGTCGCTCCTGCTGTCGTTCCTTTCGGCGGTGGCACTGACCCGGTTCAACTTCAAGGGCAAGACCGTCCTGCTGGTGATGGTGCTGGTGGCACAGATGGTGCCGGTCGAGGCGCTGACCATTCCGCTGTTCTTCCTGATGCGGTCGGTCGGCGACGTCGCGCCGGCGTTCGGCACCAACCACCTCGGCTCGCTGATCCTGGTGCACCTGGCGTTCAGCCTGCCGTTCGCGATCTGGATGCTGCGCGGTTTCGTCGCCGCGGTGCCGCAGGAGCTGGAAGAGGCGTCGAAGATCGACGGGGCGAGCCGGATGCGGTTCACCTGGCAGATCCTCTTCCCGCTGGTGGCGCCGGGACTGGTGGCGATCAGTGTGCTGGCCTTCATCCACGCCTGGAACGACTTCCTGTTCGCCAAGACGTTCATCATCTCCAACACCGAGAACCAGACGCTCCCGCTGGCGATCCTCGTGTTCTTCAAACCGGAGGACACCGACTGGGGCGCGGTGATGGCGGGCTCGACCCTGATGACCATCCCGGTGCTGGTGTTCTTCATTCTCGTGCAACGACGACTCGTGTCCGTCATGGGCGGCGCGGTGAAGGGCTGACATGCCTGGCTTCGAAACTCTGCTCCCCCGTCCCGTCTCGGTGGAACCGCTGCCCGGCCGGTGTTCCGTACCGTCCGAAGTGGACGTCCGCACCGACGCCGGGCTGCCAGCCGAGGGCTACCGGCTGGAGATCGACCCGTCCGGCGTGACCCTGCACGCGGCCGACGCGGCGGGCGAGTTCTACGGTCGCCAGACGCTCCGGCAGCTGATCGGGCCGGACGCGTTCCGTGCCGCGTCCATCCACAGTGGACAGGCCACGATCCCCTGCGGAGTGGTGACCGACCACCCGCGCTTCGGCTGGCGTGGCTGTTTACTCGATGTGGCAAGGCATTTCCGGACCAAGGCCGAGGTGCTGCGGTTCATCGACCTGCTCGCGGTGCACAAGCTCAACGTGCTCAACCTGCACCTGACCGACGACCAGGGCTGGCGGATCGAGGTCCCCGAGTTCCCGAAGCTGACCGAGGTCGGCGGCTGGCGGAAGTCGTCCATGGTGGGGCGGCACGACGGGCCGGAACGGGATGGACGCCCGCACGGCGGGTTCTACTCGACGGATGATCTCCGGGAGATCGTCGCGTACGCCGCCTCGCGCTCGGTGACCGTGGTCCCGGAAGTCGACATCCCCGGACACGCGCGGGCCGCCATCGCCGCCTATCCCGAACTCGGCCCGGAAACCGCCGAACCGTGGGAGGTCTGGACGAGCTGGGGCATCAGCACGTCCCTGCTGAACACCGAGAAGTCCACTCATGCCTTCTTCAAGGGCGTCTTCGACCACGTGCTGGAGATCTTCCCGTCGGAGGTCATCGCGCTCGGCGGCGACGAAGTACCCGGCGCGACCGAGGAACACGGCCGGTTCGTCCGCGAGATCGCCCGGCACCTGGTCGAACGAGGACGTCGTCCGCTCGGCTGGGACGAGGTGCTCGAAGCGGGTGACCTGCCGCCGATGGTCATCGGCTCGTGGCAGAGCGAGGCGGCCGGTGCCCGTGCCGCCGCGGCCGGTCACGACGTCGTCATGTGCCCCGAGGACCACGTGTACCTGGACCACCGCCAGTCGGATCACCCCGACGAACCGATCCCCGTCGGTTACCTGCGGACGCTGGAGGACATCTACGGCTACGAGCCGGTGCCCGCCGACTTCCCCGCCGACCGGACGATTCTCGGTACCCAGGCGCAGGTGTGGGCCGAGCACCTGGACACCGCGCGCCGCGTCGACTACGTCGCTTTCCCCCGGCTGAGTGCTTTCGCCGAGGTGGCGTGGAGCAGTCCGGAGGGCCGGGACTACGCGGAGTTCCTGCCGCGCCTGCGGGACCACCACCTGCCCCGGCTCGACGCGCTGGGCGTCGAATACCGGCCACTGGAGGGCCCGCATCCCTGGCAGACCCGTCCTGGCGTGCCCGGGCGACCGCGCTAGGAGTACGTGATGGCCCCTTCCTTGCTCCCCGGGCGAGGCAGGGGGCCATCATGGGTTGATGAGTGATCAGTCCGAGCGGTGGGTCGACGCCACCCAGCTTCCTGAAGAACTCGTGGCGCTCATCGACACCCTCCGCCCCGGCGAAGAGCTGCCCATCACCCGTAACGGCGAGACGATCGGGACGATTTCCGGCTCCTTTCCCGAAGAGCGGTTCGCTACCGCGGACTCCGACGACGTCACGGTCGTGGCCACCGCCATGAAGCTGTCGGCCTCGGCACGGGACTCGTTGTCCGAGCGGCTCGGCCCCGGTTATCTCGTGCTGGACCTGCACTCGGCGCCCCCGAGCGTCGACGTCCTGCTGGTACCGCCGGTCAGCCCGCAGCTGATCGCGAACTTCCGTGCGCTGTACCCGAAGGCCAGGGTGGTGATCACGGAGATCGAGGACGCCGAGCTGGGGGTCAAGTACGAGGGGCCGGTGCGCCGCCTTCTCGACGCCGGTGCCGAGGCATACCTGCCGTCGAGCACTATCCCGCGTCTGGCGGAGCAACTGGACCGCACGGTGACCCGGCTGAATCAGCTCACCGACGGCGCTTCGCTCCCCTTGACCATCGAAGCGCCGCGGGACGACCGCGTTCTCGACTGAGCGCTTGGTGGGGCTCGTGAGCGGTAAGGACGGATATTGAGAGGTAAGTCAAAGGTGGCGGGCTAGAGCCTCTGTGATGAAGGAACCCTTCGCTGGCTTCAAGGTCGAGAGGTGACCTTCGCGGCATGGTTCTGGACTGGCCCGCGGGCGCCAGCCGTTCCCTGAGCGTCCACAAGGGACACCTCCCGGTGGCTGAATGCCCAATTGATGGCTAGATGTGCGTTTTTCGAGAGGGTCGTGAGTGACAAAGAGGGTTAGAACCCGCATTGCCACTCACGACCCCGCCCATAAAGGGTACATATGGTTATCAATCGGACATTCAGCCGCTAGAGAGTGTCCTGTGTGGACAGTCAGGGTGTGGCCGGTACAGATCCGCGATGCTGAAGGCTCCCTTCACCGCATCGGACGCGGCGAAGGGAGCCTTCAGTCCGGCACGACCCGCCCGCGAACACGACACGTTTGCCCTTCCCCTCAAGAACCATCCTTACCACTCACGATCTCCCCAGAACGGGTAGCCAGTCCACCTCCACGAACCGCGGCCGGTAGATCCGCGCGTCCGCGAAGTTGTCGCGGTGGTCGAGGGAGTTCACGTTGTACGACACCGTGAGCTTCCCCGGACGGCTCAGCTGCGGATGTGCCGTCGCGTCGTAGACGATCCGCCGCTCATTCGCTTCGGGTGCCCGGTGGAGGACGACCGGAGCACCGAACGGGCCGGTCGGCGAACTCGCGGTGTAGGCGAGCATCACCGGGCTGAAGCCGGGGCTGGTGTCCATGGTGATCAGCACGTACTCGGCACCGATCCGGATCACCGAGAACGCCGTCCCGACCCCGGCCAGCATCCGGATCCCGTCCTCTTCGCGGGACGACCAGCCGGCGCCGGTCCAGAACTGCCATGGTCCTCGAAGACCCCCGATGGGCACCCGGGCGAGCCTGAGGTGTCCCTGTTCGGAGCCGTAGACGTAGGTGTGGCCGCCGTCTTCGAGCAGTTCCGATCCCCACGCGACCCGATCGCTCACCGGGATCACCAGCACCTCGGACGGCGTCAGCGCGGGCAACCGGAAGGTGACCAGCGAGGTCCCCGTGCTCCGGAAGTCGAGTCCGCCGGGTCCCGTCGTCTTGTACCGGTTGTAGAGCACCCGCAGGACATCGCCTTCGACAGCGCCATCTCCGACCCAGCAATGCTCGTCCGAGCCCGGGAGCCCGATCAGGGGCTCCGGGTCGTCGGCGGTGCCGCCGTGCAGCGTCTCCCCCAGCGTGCCGTCGGATCGCTGGACGACCAGGGTGTTGCGGGCGAGCGGGCTGTCCGGCGGGCGGCTGTGGTCCGGGTTCACCCTGCCCAGGAACGTGTCCGAGAACAGCCACGCGGTGCGGCCGTCCGGCAGCGGGACCGAAACCGTGCGATCTCCGCCGGTCCAGTGCCCGCCCTGATCGCCGTAGCTGTTCCAGAGTTCGTTCAGTCCTGCGGCGGGAACCACGGGCCGCGGCGCGGGCGCGACGCCGCTGCTCGCGACAACGGCGCTGAGCAGCAACGCGGCCACTACGAGGATCCGCGACGGCCTGCGCATCGGATCATGCTAGAGCCGACGGCGTCTTTGTACGACCCTTGTGCGACGGGTGGTTACGGTCTGCGGGATGTCCTGGAAACTGCTTTCCGTCAGCGTGCTCGCCGCCCTCGCGTGCACCGGATTCACCACGGCCGAAGCCGCTTCGAAGACCTACTACGTCGATCAGCTCTCCGGCAGTGACACCGCGAGCGGCACTTCGCAGCAGACCGCTTGGAAGTCACTGGCGAAGGTCTCCGCGACCACGCTGGCACCCGGCGACACCGTGCTGCTGAAGCGAGGCGGTAACTGGCCCAGTGGCCTCACCGTGAAGGGTTCCGGCGTCACCGTCGGGGCGTACGGCACCGGCGCCCGTCCGATCGTCAAGGGCGAAACCGAAGCGTGCGTCGACCTGCCCGGCAACGACAACGTGGTGCGGGACCTCCAGATCGGCGTCGCGGCCGACGCGGGCCGCTGCTCGTGGGCCGGGGTGAAGGTCTCCGGCGACCGCAACAAGGTGCTGTCGAACCTCATCACCGGCGCCGGCGCGGGCGTCTACATCGCGCCGTCGGCCGACCACACCGAAGTCACGCAGAACGACCTCGTCGACAACAACCACATGACCGTCGTGACGCCCGGCGGCAACGACGACTCCGGCGCGTTCGCCGTGCTGGTCCAAGGCAACGACTCCGACATCGGCTGGAACCGGATCAGCGGCTCGATCGCGAAGTCCGACGACTTCGGCGGTCTCGACGGCGCCGCTGTCGAGATCTTCTACGGCTCCCGCAACGTCATCCATCACAACGTCTCCGAGGACAACGAGACCTTCACCGAACTCGGCACCGACGCGAAGGACCCCGACGGCGTCTCGACCGGCAACGTCTTCGAGTACAACGCGATCTTCGGCGCCAAGACACGCGGCGGCATCATCACGCGCGGCGCGGAGGACGGCAACGGGCCGGTGCTGGGGACGGTGTTCCGCAACAACTCGCTCAGGCTCTCGAACGCCGAGTCGGAGGGTTTCGTCTGCTACGGCGGCTGCACGAACCAGGTGCTGAAGATGACGCAGAACGTCGTCCAGGCGGCGTACAAGGTCGGCTACGCGGACACGACCTTCACCGCGACCGACCACAACGTCTATTTCGGCGGGCTCCGGCAGTTCACGGCGGGGTCGACGGACAAGGTGGCCGACCCGAAGTTCACGTCGGCGACGAACCTCGCCCTGAAGGCGGGGAGCCCGGCGATCGACCTCGGCACCACGAAGTACGACGACCGTGACGTCGACGGAAACCCCGTCTACGCCGGAGCCCGGGTCGACGCGGGCGCCTACGAGTTCCAGGGCTAGAACGCCGTGAAGGCCTCCTTCCCTACCTTGAGAGTAGGGAAGGAGGCCTTCACGGAGCGCAAAACGTCAGTAGTTGTAGATGCGCTGCATGGTGCCGGCCGACAGCATGCCGTTGGCCCACAGCGAGTTCACCCGGGAGACCTCCTGGGAGTTCGGCTTCGCGTTGGTGCAGGACGGGCCGGGGCCGCCACCGGACATCAGTTCGGAGCACGGACCCTGGTAGTTGTCCGGCAGGCCGAGCGCGTGGCCGGTCTCGTGCGCGGCGATCCGCGTCTGGTCGTACTGCTGGGCCTGCGAGTAGTCGATGAAGATCGTGCCGCGGCCGTGGCCGTCGGTCTGGGCGTACGAACCCCGGGGGTCGTTGCCCTCGGTGTAGCGCAGGGTGGCCCCCGACGAGCTCTCCTGCAGCTTCACGTTGGACACCGAGTTGTTCCAGTTCGCCGCGCCCGCCTGGATGGCGGCACGGAAGCTGGGCGCTCCCGAGGCGTCGTAGTAGACCGTGGTCGCCGCCACGGTCTGCTGAGCAGGCTGGACCGCGGCCGTGGCCTGGCCCGCGGTGACGGGGACGGCGAGCAGCGCCAAGCTCACGGACGCGGAGACGAAGAACTTCCTTGCCATGGACCCACTCCTTGTGAGGACAACGGAATGGTTGGTGAATTTAGGAGGCTCCGCCGCGACTGGGCACCAACTTTCGTCGCGTCAGCCAGCTGGTGATTTACCAACACTTTCGACCTATTGACATGCGCATGTCCGCATACGAAGATGCCGCGTTCAGGGCCGCAGCACGAGCTTGCCGACGGTCGACCGCGCCTCCAGTTCCGCGAGCGCTTTCGGCCCGTCCGCGAGGTCGTACACCGCCGGCTCGCCCGGCGTGCAGACCCCGGCGGCGATGAGAGCGCGCAGCTCGTCCATCGAGTCCGCGAAGATCTCGGGCGCGTGCTCGATCAGGACGCCGAGATGCAGGCCGATGACGTGGATCTGATGCCGGAAGTTCAAGTCCCGGTTGGTGATCGCGACCTCTCCCCCGGCGACGCCGTAGACCACCACCCGCCCGGTGACCCGTTTGGCGGCGGCGAGGCTCGCGGCGAAAGTCGCCCCACCGACCGATTCGAGCACGAGATCCACCTCTCCCGCCGCGACGCCGTAGTCGAGGACGCGGTCGGCGCCCAGCGCCCGCACCAGGTCGTGTTTCCCCGGCGACGCGGTACCGATGACGGTCGCGCCGTAGTGCTTCGCCAATCGGACCGCGGCCTGGCCGACCCCGCCGGCCGCCGCCTGCACCAGCACGGTCTCGCCGGAAGCGAGACGCCCCAGCGGTTTGAGCGCGGCGAGCGCCGTGGCCCAGTTCAGGATCAGCCCGGGAGCCTGCTCGTCCGACCAGCCCTCCGGCACCGGGACCGCACCGGCCGCGGACATGACCATGTACTCGGCGAAGGCGCCGGCGCCCGTCCCGACGACGTGCTCGCCGAGACGCGGCGAAGTCACGTCCTCCCCCAGGCCGACGACCTCACCGGCGGCTTCGAACCCCGCGACGTACGGCGCCGCCGGGCCGCCTTCATAAGTGCCCCGGGTCTGCATGACGTCGGCGAAGTTGACACCGGCGGCGGTGACCTTCACCAGGATCTCGCCTGGTCCCGGGACCGGAACGGGAGCGTCGGCGATCAGGTGGAGATCTTCAGGACCGTTCGCGGAGTCCTGTCGCAGAGCGCGCATCGAAGTCATGTCCGCACGCTAAAACCCTCACGTTTGTGGCAGGGTCAAGTCGCGGAGGTACGCGTCGAGCGCGTCGCGATTGCGGGTCATGAGCGCGATCCGGCGATCGAGCACTTCCCGCTGCCGCGCGACCTCGTCGATCATGTACTCACACGGCACCTTCGGCCGCACTTCGCCGGGATCGTCGAGATACGGCAGGATCTCGCGGATCAGCCTGGTCGGCAATCCGGCGTCGAGCATTCCGCGGATCTGCAGGACGGCCTCGACCGAACCGGGACAGAAGTCGCGGTAGCCGTTGCCTTCGCGACCGGGCCGGATCAGGCCCTCTTCCTCGTAGTAGCGCAGCGCGCGGACGCTGACCCCGGTCTTCCGCGCGAGTTCGCCGATCTTCACCTTGTCCACGGTAGCCACCGGGACGCGGTATAGGTCGTTATACGGTTTTCGGTTTGTACCAGACCTCGGGGCGGCCGACCTGGCCGTAGCGTGGCTCGCGCTGGGCGAGGCCGTTGTCGGCCAGGTATTCGAGGTAGCGCCGCGCGGTGACCCGGGAGGCGCCGATCGCGGTCGCGGCCGCCCCGGCGGACAGGCCGTCCGCGGCCGAGGCGAGGACGTCGGTGATCGCCTCGAGGGTCTGCCCGCTCATCCCCTTCGGCAGCGCCTGCCGTTCGGTGGTGCGCAAGGTGCCGAGCGCACGGTCGATCTCGGCCTGTCCGGTGACCTCGCCCGAAGCGCCGTGGAACTCGGCGTAGCGCTCGAGTTTCTCCCGCAGGGAGGCGAAAGTGAACGGTTTCAGCAGGTATTGCACCACGCCGACCGACACGGCGGCCTTGACCAGCGCCAGGTCACGCGCCGAGGTCACCGCGATGACGTCGATCGGGAGCCCGGCCGCGCGCAGTGACCGGCAGACCGCGAGCCCGTGCGTGTCCGGGAGGTAGAAGTCCAGCAGCACCAGGTCGACAGGCTCGCGTTCGCAGAACCGCAGCGCGTCGCCTCCGGAGTGCACGACGCCGGACACGGAGAAGCCGGGCATTCTCTCGACGTACACCCGGTGCGCGTCGGCGGCGACCGGTTCGTCCTCGACGACCAGCACCTTGATCATCGTGTCGGCTCCTTCGGCGGCGTCTTCGGCGGCAAGCGCACGGTGAACACCGCGCCCTCTTCCCTGCCGACGTCGATGGTCCCACCGTGCCGCCGCACCGCCTGACCCACCAGTGCCAAGCCGAGCCCGTGGCCGTCCTCGGGTTTGGTGGACCAGCCGCGCCGGAAGACGTCCTCGACGTCGTCCACGCCGGGGCCGGTGTCGGCGACCCGCAGCAGCAGTCCCTCGGTGCCGGACCGCACGGTGACCTCGACCCCGGGCCGTCCGCCGCCGCCGGCGTTCCCCGCCGCCGCGTCGATCCCGTTGTCGATCAGGTTGCCGAGGATGGTCACCAGGTCCCGCGGCGGGACGCCGGTGTCCGAATCCTCCATGACGGTGTCGGGCGTGATCGTGAATTCGACCCCGCGTTCGCTCGCCTCCGCCGCCTTGCCCAGCAGCAGCGCCGCGAGCACCGGTTCGGCGACCGCGCCGACCACCCGGTCGGTGAGTTCCTGCGCCAGCGCGAGTTCTTCGGTCGCGAACTCCACGGCCTGTTCGGGTCGGCCGATCTCGACCAGCGAAACGACGGTGTGCAGCCGGTTCGCCGCTTCGTGCGCCTGCGACCGCAAGGCCTCGGCCAGTCCGCGCACCGTGGTCAGTTCGCCGGTCAGCGCCTGGAGTTCCGTGTGATCGCGCAGGATCACGACGGTGCCCATCGCCTCGCCTCGCGACCGCACGGGCGCCGTGCTGACGACCAGCACCCTCGCTTCGGTGAGGTGGAGTTCGTCGGTGCGCTCCTGTCCCGACGTGAACGCCTCGACGAGATCTTCGGGAATGTCCACTGCGGACAGTTCCAGGCCGACCGGATCGCCGTCGACGCCCAGCAGCGCGCGGGCGCCGTCGTTGCACAGCACCACCCGTCCGTCGCCACCGACGAGCAGCAGCCCCTCGCGCATCGAGTGCAGGACGGCTTCGTGGTACTCGAACAGGTTGCTCAGTTCCTCGGGCGCGATCCCCCTGGTCTGCCGCCGGAGCCGGGCGCTGACCAGATAGCTGCCGATCCCGCCGACCACCAGCACCGCCACCGCGACCCCGATCAGCGGCCACAGGCGTTCGCGGAGTTCGGCGTCGATCGCCTCGACGGTGATGCCGACCGAGACCAGCGCGACGACCTGTCCTCCGGTGCCGAGCACCGGGACCACGACGCGTTCGGACGGGCCGAGCGAACCGGAGTAGGTCTCGAGGACCTTGCCGCCGCGTTGCGCCTCGCCGATGTTCCCGATGAACGGCTGTCCGATCAGCTCCGGATTCGGGTGGGTGTGGCGGATCCCGTTCGTGTCCATGATGGTCACGAAATCCACTTCCGTGTCCGCGCGGACACTCTGCGCGAACGGCTGCAGCGTCCGGCTGGGCTCCGATGTGGACAGTGCGGCCAGCACGCCGGGCGCGTCCGCCACCGCTTCGGCTACCGCGGTCACCTTGTCCCGCGCCCGGTCTTCGGTGGCCCGGACGGAATCGAGATAGGCGAAGGTCACCCCCGCCGCGACGAGCACGAAAAGCACCACGAGCTGCAGAATCAGCAGTTGGCGGGCGAGAGAGCCGCGCCTGGTCCGGATCCGCGTCGTCGAGGGCACGAGCCCATACCAGCACACCGGCACACCGCGCGCTCAGTCCGCCCGGCCGGAATTCCCCGGAAACCACTCGCGCGAACTCAATGAACACAACCGTGACCCAGCTCACCTGCCCGGGTGATAGTGACCGGCAATCCCGAACACCCCCTGAGCTGGAGGCAAAGGTGCCTACAACGCCCGAAGCGGCGCCGCGTCGCCGAGACAAGATGCACTACCTGTACCTGGCCGTGATCGCGGCGGTCGTCCTCGGCGTCATCGTCGGGTTCGCCGCGCCGGGTCTGGCCAAGGAACTCAAGCCCCTCGGCACCGGATTCGTCAACCTGATCAAGATGATGATCTCCCCCATCATCTTCTGCACCATCGTGCTCGGCATCGGATCGGTGGCGAAGGCCGCGAAGGTCGGCAAGGTCGGGTTGCTGTCGCTCGGCTACTTCCTGATGATGTCGACCTTCGCGCTCGCGATCGGCCTCGTCGTCGGCAACCTCCTGCACCCGGGCGAGGGCCTGCACCTCGACCCCGCGGCCGCCGCGAAGGCGCACACGCAGGCCGAGGGCGCAGAAGGAACCGTCGACTTCCTGCTCGGCATCATCCCGACCAGCTTCGGTTCCGCGTTCACCGAAGGCCAGGTGCTGCAGACGCTGCTGATCGCGCTGCTCGCCGGATTCGCCGTGCAGAAGCTCGGCACCAAGGGCGAGCCGATCCGCCGCGGCATCGAGCACATCCAGCGGCTCGTGTTCCGGATCCTCGCGATGATCATGTGGGCGGCGCCGGTGGGCGCGTTCGGCGCGATCGCCGCGGTGGTCGGCGAAACCGGCTGGGGCGCGCTGCGCAGCCTCGCCGTCATCATGATCGGCTTCTACCTGACCTGCCTGGTGTTCGTGTTCGGCGTGCTCGGCACGGTGCTGTGGCTCGGCGCGCGGGTCAACATCTTCACCCTGCTGCGGTACCTCGGCCGCGAGTTCCTGCTGATCCTGTCGACGTCGTCGTCCGAATCGGCCCTGCCGCGGCTGATCGCGAAGATGGAGCACCTCGGGGTTTCCAAGCCGGTCGTCGGCATCACCGTGCCCACCGGATACTCGTTCAACCTCGACGGCACGGCCATCTACCTGACGATGGCGACGCTGTTCATCGCCAGCGCGCAGGACCAGCCGCTGGGCATCGGCGAGCAGATCTCCTTGCTGCTGTTCATGATCATCGCGTCGAAGGGCGCGGCGGGCGTGAGCGGCGCCGGGATCGCGACCCTCGCGGGCGGGCTCCAGTCGCACCGGCCGGAACTGGTCGACGGCGTCGGCTTCATCCTCGGGATCGACCGGTTCATGTCCGAGGCCCGCGCGCTGACCAATTTCGCGGGCAACGCCGTCGCGACCGTCCTGGTCGGCACGTGGACCAAGGAGTTCGACCGCGACCAGGCCAACCGGGTCTTCAGCGGTCAGGCCCCGTTCGACGAAGCCACCCTGATCGACGACCACCCCGACACCTCCAAGGACCCTGACGGCGACAGGGAGAAAGCCGTCGCGCACGCCTAGCGCGCGGCATGAGTGAAACCGCGGTGCGAGGGTCCCCCGTCCTCGCACCGCGGTTCTTCGTTTCTGGGAAACTCTCGGCATGCCGGACGCCATCGACCGTTACGTGCCCGAGCGGTACTCGAAGCTCTTGCACGGCAACTTCGCCGGGATGATGAGCGGCCCCGAACGCGAGACCTTCCTGCTGGCCCTGGCCGAGGACGCCTCCCGGATCACCGACGAGGACTTGGAGTTCCTTTTCGACGCCGGCTGGCGAGAGCGGATCACTGCCGCCTGGCTGATCGGCACCGATCGCCGCACCGCGTGGCGCGGACGCCTCCGCGAACTCCTCCTGGAGAGCGGGATGGTCTTCGCCGGGCAGGGCTACTGCTTCGCGCTGGCCCGGTTCGGCACCCTCGCCGACGCCGAGATCCTCGTGTCCTATCTGGACCATTACCTCGCGCGGCCGGACCTGCGCTACGACCAGGAATGGGCGCTCGCGGCCCTGCACCACGTCGACGCCGACCTCACCACGGCGTACACAGCGCGCTACCTGCGCCCGGGTGGCCTCTGGGAAAGCTGGTCCGCGGCGAACAGCACGGACCTGCCGTTCCACAAGTGGTACTTCGACCTGCTGTGCTCGCACGTCCAGCGGGCCGTGCACGCGACAGCCGTCAGGCGCTGACCTTCTCGTCGTAAACGACCCGGGACGCGGCGATCGAGTCGCGGTGGCGCTCGGCCCAGCTCAGCAAGCCGCTCAGCGACGCGTACAGCTCCTTCGCCATCGCCGTGGCCTCGTACTCCACCTTCGGCGGCACTGTCGGGTACACGGTGCGGACGAGCAGGCCGTCGCGTTCGAGGTTCCGCAGGGTCAGCGTGAGCATCCGGCGGCTGATCCCCTCCACCGACCGCTCCAGTTCGGTGAACCGCACGGGACCGCGCGTGGCCTCCAGCAGGATGCCGATCGCCCACTTCCCGCTGATCCGGTTGATCACCTCGAGCACGGTGCACACCTCGAGTTTTTCCGGGTCGACCACCCTGGCCTGCGCGGTCACATCGGTGTTCCCCTGGGACATGGAAGTGCCTCCTTCCGGCAGGGAACAGAGTCACACAAGATGGGCGCTGTTACAAGTGATGCACCAAGGCATCACCTGGGGAAACTTCAAAGGAATTACCATGCCCAACCGCGCCCTCGCTCTCGCTGTGCTCTGCGCCGTCTCGCTGATGGTCGTCCTCGACGGCTCGATCGTCGCCGTCGCGCTGCCCGCGATCCAGAACGACCTCGGCTTCACCCCGTCCACCCTGGCCTGGGTGGTCAACGCCTACCTGATCGCCTTCGCCGGGCTGCTGCTGTTGTCCGGCAGGCTCGGCGACCTGATCGGCCGGAAAAGGGTCTTCCTGGCCGGGCTCGGCGTCTTCACTCTCGCGTCCTTGCTGTGCGGGATCGCGCAGGACCAGACGCAGCTCGTCGTGTTCCGCTTCCTGCAGGGCGCGGGCGGCGCGCTCGCGTCGGCCGTCGTGCTCGGCATGATCACCACCCTCTATCCGGAACCGCGGGCGCGGGCGAAGGCCATCGGTGTCTACAGCTTCACTCAGGCCGCGGGAGCGTCGATCGGGCTCATCGCGGGCGGCATGCTCACCCAGCTGCTCGACTGGCACTGGACGTTCTTCGTCAACCTGCCGATCGGAGCCCTCGCCCTGGTGATGGCCGCCCGGCTGCTCGCGGACGACCGGGGGCCGGGGCCGCGCGGCGGCACCGACCTCGCCGGCGCCGCACTGGTCACCGGCGGGCTGATGCTGCTGGTCTACACGATCGTCAAGGCCGAGGAGTACACCTGGGCCGACACGCGCACACACGGTTTGCTCGCGGTGTCGCTGCTGCTGCTCGCCGGTTTCGTGCTCCGGCAGGCCAAAGCGCGGAACCCGTTGCTGCCGCTGAGGATCTTCCGCGGCCGGGCGGTGTCCGGGGCGAACGCGGTGATGGTCCTGATGGTCGCCGGGCTGTTCGGCTTCCAGTTCATCACCGCGCTCTACCTGCAGCGGGTCCTTCTGCTCGACGCGCTGAGCACCGGGTTCGCCTTCCTGCCCGCCCCGGTCTCGATCGCGGTGATGTCGCTGGTCTTCGCCGAGCGGCTGAACCACCGCTTCGGCGCGCGAACGGTGCTCGTGACCGGGCTTTCGATGGTCGCGCTGGCGCTCGGTCTCCTCGCCATGGTCGAGGCGGACGGGAACTACGTGACGGACGTCCTGCCCGCGCTCGTCCTGATGGGCATCGGGTTCGGCGCGGCGATGCCCGCGCTGATGGGGCAGGCGATGTCCGGCGTCGTCCCGGCCGACGCCGGGGTCGCTTCCGGCCTGATCAACACGACACAGCAGATCGGCGCGGCGATCGGTACCGCGGTGCTCGCGACCGCCGCCGCGTCCCGCACCGGCTCTCTGCTGAGCGAAGGCGTGGCAGTGCCCGAAGCACTCGGTGGCGGTTACCGGACCGCGTACGCGTTGAGCGCGGGACTGCTCGCTCTTGCCGTCTTCGTCGCCGCCGTGGTCCTGCGTGACCGGAAGGCTCAGGCGATCGTCGCGTAAGCCCACTCGGAGACTTCGCCGCCGAGCCGCACCTCGGCGGCGCCTCCGGGTTTCCAGACGCCGCTGCCGCCGAACGCGGCCATCCCGCCGGTCTTGCCGGAATACTGGGAAAGCACCACCCACATCCCGTGCCCGGCCGCGACGCCGACCTGGTCGAGAAGCCGCTGCTCCTGGCCCTCGCTGAAAAGCGCGCTGAGGACGTAGACCTCGGCCCCGGCTTCGGCGAGTTCCCCGGAGTGGTCCGGGTCTGCGGCGTCGAGACAGATCGCGAGGCCGAGTCGCCTGCCGCCGACGTCGATGATCACCTGGCGCCCGCCGGCGTCGAACAGCTCTTCCTCACTGTTGTGCAGGTTGCGTTTCGCGTACGTGGCAACGGTTTCGCCGTCCGGCCCGAGCACGAGGGAACCGATGTACCGGCGGCCGTCCTCCACGAGCGGAAGGCCGATGACTGCGTGCACATCACTGGCGCGGCAAGCTTCCCGAAGCGGTTCGAGGCGCGGGTCGTCCTGTGTCAACCAGAGTCCCGGATCGGCGGCGAGCTCCTCGAACTCCAAGCCGGTCAGCGAAAGTTCGGGGAAGACACAGAGGTCCGCTTCCGCGATCCGGACGAGCCTCGCGTGTTCGGCGATGTTCGCGGAAAGGTCCGCGGGGACGGTGAACGGCTGCACGGTGGCGACACGCATGGCCGGACTCTAACCCGAACCGGCCCCCAGATACCCCTGCAATCCGTGTTGCCCCCGTCGCATCATGAGCGCGTGGTTGATCCGGAAAATCGGCCTGGCGACCCGATCGAGCTTGCGCAGCAACGGTTTCCGCGCCTCGACCTCCTGCGTGATCTCCAGCCTGGTGCCGCTGTCCACCGGGGTCAGGGAACCGGCCAGCATCCCTTCCAGGTCGCCGCTGAGCAGGACCCGGACCCGGCCCTCGTGCTCGTCCTGCCGGTCGCGGTGCATCCGCACGGTCAACGCGTACGGCAGCCTGGACCGGCAGACGAGTTCGGCGGTGTCCTCGTCGACCTGGCTGACCGAACGGACGTCACGCCACCACAAGGGATACGCGGCCAGGTCGACGACGGCGTCGAAGACCGCCTTGGGCGAGGCGGGAAGCACCCACGTGTCGCGGAAGCGGTACCGACCGCCTCCGCGACCCGCGAGCGAACCCGTCATACCCGCGCCGACACCAGGTTCCGGCCGTCCATGGTCACGACGTCGACCGAGGCCACGTCGTCGGGAGCGACCAAAGCGGAACCGTCGATCCCGGTGCCTTCCTTCTCGCCCTTCGCCGAGACCAGCCAGCTGCCCGCGTTGACGCGTTCACCGCTCTTGGTCACCACGACGAGCTGACACTTCTCGCCTTCTCGGACACCTTCCGCCTTCGCGTGGAGCCGGACCCAGCCCGCCGCCGGAACGACCCGGACCGCCAGCTGCGTCCCCGTGTCGCGGTCGGTGGCCGCGAGATCGCGGGTGCCGGGCACCTGGGCGATCGCCGTCGGCACCGGCAACGCCACCGTCGACGGTTCGGGCGACGTCTGCCGTCCGACCAGCACACCCGCGCCCAGCGCCACGACGACCAGCACGGCCGCACCGGCGACGGCGAGGAGCCGCCTCGGCTTGCGCTCCTGGGCGCCTTCTTCGTCGCGGACCTGACGCAGCGTGCGCTGAAGGAGCAGATCTCCCCCGTCAGGAGGTCCTTCGAGGAACGCTTCCGGCGGCACCTCGTCGAGGTGATACCGCAGCTCTCCCAGCTCACGCACCTCACGACGGCACGTGGGGCAGTTCGCCAGATGTGTTTCGAACGTGGCCGCTTCCGCCGGGGTCAGCCCGCCGAGGACGTAGGCGGCGAGCTGGCCCTGGTCGTGTCCCACCGCACTCATCGCGCTACCTCCTTCCCGGCTCCCGACATCACGGCTCTGAGCGCCCGTAACGCGTAATAAGATCTCGACTTAACGGTACCCGGGGCCACGCCCAGGGATCTCGCCGCTTCGGCCACCGTCCGGCCCCGGTAGTAGATCTCCACCAGGACCTCACGATGTTCCGTGGACAGGCCGTCCATCGCCCCGAGCACCGCCATGGAATCGACGACACCCTGCGCGTGGTCCTTCGACACCGCGGGGGTCGGCATGCCGTCCTCGGGCTCCGCCACTTCCGGCGGCCGTGCCGCCCTGGCGCGGGCGCGGTCGGTGATGATGTTCCGGGCGACCGTGAGCAGCCAGCCCCGCACCGATCCCTTCGCGTCGTTCTCCAGGTCTTCGGCATGTTTCCAGGCCCGGACCAAGGTCTCCTGCACGACGTCCTCCGCGGCCGCGCGATCCCCGGTCAGCCTCGTCGCGTACGCCAGCAGGCTTCGCCCGTGTTCGGCGTACAAGTGCCGGACCAAGTCCTCGCCTTTGGCCTTTTTGGGCCGCCAGCCTCCGATCGCCACTCGTGTCCTCCCGACGGTCTTCTGGGTCGGCGAGGACAGTACTGCAACCCGCAGGGGCAGAGTGGATCGTTCGGCGCGCGCCGCGATCGAACTGTGCATCGGCACCGGCCTCTCCTCGGTTCTCCATGGCCGCCTCCTCTTGCCTCCCACACGGACGCCACGGCGATGCGGTTCAACCGGGTCTTGTCGATCACTCGAGGCGCTCGTATGCTGACGCCTCCGGACTCCGCCGCCGCCTGATTCCCGGGAGGGACGAGGCGTGCCAAGGAAACTCGCGGCCGTGCTGCTGGCGGTGGCCTTCGTGGCGGGATGCGCCGCGGAACCCGGTTTCACCGCGACGCTGACGGATCCGGTGAACGTCGACCTGAGCTGGCCCGACGACGATCCGAACGTCGCGGGCCGGATCGTCGAGTACACCACCGACCCGCACGGCGAGTACACGATCCTGCAGTTCGTACCGCCGAGGCAGACCACCTACCGGCATCCGGATCTGATGCCGGAAACACGGTTCCACTACCGGATCCGGCCTTTCTACGGCTCGGCGTCGGAAGCTGTCACGGTTTCCGGGCCTTCGGCTTCCGGCTCGGGACCGGCGGTCTCGCTCCGCACGGGTGGCCAGGCGGCCGCTCCGGCGGCGTTCCGCGCGGAGCCCGCCGCGGAGGAGATGGTGCGGTTCAGCTGGGCCGACCGCTCCAGCGACGAGGACGGTTTCCTCGTGGAGATCAAGAAACCCGGCGCACCGGACTTCGTCCCGATCGAGATGTCGGATCCGGGGACGACGTCGGCCGGTCTCGCTTCGATGCCGGGCGAAGAAGGCGCCTCGTACCGGCTGCGCGCCTTCTACTACGGACCCGCTTCGCCGGTTCTCGACCTCGTGAGTGGTAAGGGCTAGTCCCCCGCCCCGATGCTATGAAAGGCCCGTTACTTGCAAATTTTGCAAGTAACGGGCCTTTCATAGCGCCTTACGCGACTCAGGCGAGAACGGTCTTCAGGAACTCGCCGGTGTAGCTCTCCTCCACCGAAGCGACATGCTCCGGGGTGCCCTCGGCGATGACCGTGCCACCACCGGAACCACCCTCGGGCCCCATGTCGATGACCCAGTCCGAGGTCTTGATGACGTCGAGGTTGTGCTCGATGACGATCACCGTGTTGCCCTTGTCCACCAGGCCGTTGATCACGCCGATCAGCTTGCTGATGTCCTCGAAGTGCAGACCGGTGGTCGGCTCGTCGAGGATGTAGACCGTCTTGCCGGTGGACCGCTTCTGCAGCTCGCTGGCGAGCTTGACGCGCTGCGCCTCACCGCCCGAGAGCGTCGGCGCGGGCTGCCCGAGCCGGACGTAGCCGAGGCCGACGTCGACGAGGGTGGCCAGGTGCCGGTGGATCGCCTTGATCGGCTCGAAGAACTCGGCCGCCTCTTCGATCGGCATGTTCAGCACGTCGGAGACGGTCTTGCCCTTGTAGTGCACTTCCAGGGTCTCCCGGTTGTACCGGTCGCCCTTGCACACCTCACACGGGACGTAGACGTCCGGCAGGAAGTTCATCTCGATCTTGATCGTGCCGTCACCGGCGCAGGCCTCGCACCGGCCGCCCTTGACGTTGAAGGAGAACCGGCCCTGCTGGTAGCCGCGCACCTTCGCCTCGGTGGTCGCGGCGAACAGCTTGCGCACGTGGTCCCAGACGCCGGTGTACGTCGCCGGGTTGGACCGCGGGGTGCGGCCGATCGGCGACTGGTCGACGCGGACCAGCTTGTCGACGCCGGCGAGACCGTTCACGCGCGTGTGCCGCCCCGGCACCTGGCGGGCGCCGTTGAGCTTGTTCGCCAGCACGGTCGCGAGGATGTCGTTGACCAGCGTCGATTTCCCGGAGCCCGAGACACCGGTGACCGACACGAGGCAGCCGAGCGGGAACGAAACGTCGAGGCCGCGCAGGTTGTGCTCGCGGGCGCCGACGACGGTCAGCTGACGCTTCTTGTCGATCGGCCGCCGGATCGCCGGCACCTCGATCTTGCTGCGGCCCGAAAGGTACGCGCCGGTGATGGATTCCTTGTTCTTCAGGATCTTCTTGTACGGTCCACTGTGGACGATGTGGCCACCGTGCTCGCCCGCGCCGGGGCCGATGTCGACCACCCAGTCGCTGGAGCGGATGGTGTCCTCGTCGTGCTCGACGACGATCAGCGTGTTGCCGAGGTCGCGCAGCCGGACCAACGTCTCGATCAGCCGGTGGTTGTCCCGCTGGTGCAGCCCGATCGACGGCTCGTCCAGCACGTACAGGACGCCGACCAGACCGGAACCGATCTGCGTGGCGAGCCGGATGCGCTGCGCCTCGCCGCCGGACAACGTCCCGGAAGCGCGGTCGAGCGAGAGGTAGTTGAGCCCGACGTCGAGGAGGAAGCGCAGCCGCGCCTGGATCTCCTTGAGCACCGCCCCGGCGATCACCGTCTCGCGCTTGCCGAGTTCCAGCTCGTCGAGGAACTGCGACGCCTCGGCGATCGAGAGCGCGCAGACCTCCGCGATCGACCGGTCGCCCTGCGTCTTGTGCTCGAGGGTGACCGCGAGGATCTCCGGCTTGAGCCGCGTGCCCTGACAAGCCGGGCACGGCACCTCGCGCATGTAGCCCTCGTACCGCTCACGCATGTACTCGGATTCCGTCTGCTCCTGGCGCCTCTCGAGGAACGGGATGACACCCTCGAAGGCCGCGTAGTACGAACGCTGGCGGCCGTAGCGGTTCTTGTAGCGGACGTGGACCTGCTCGTCGACGCCGTGCAAAACGGCTTTCTGGACCTTCGCCGTCAGCCTGCGCCACGGGGTGTCCATCCGGAAGCCGACGGTCTCCGCGAGAGACTCCAGCAGGCGGATGAAGTAGTCCGCGCTCTGGCCGCCCGCCCACGGTGCGATGGCGCCCTCGCCGAGGGACAGCTCGTCGTCCGGGACCACGAGTTCCGGGTCGACCTCCTTGCGGACGCCGATACCGGAGCATTCGGGGCAGGCGCCGTAGGGCGCGTTGAAGGAGAACGACCGCGGCTCGAGGTCCTCGATCGCCAGCGGGTGACCGTTGGGGCAAGCCAGGTTCTCGGAGAACCCGCGCACGCGATGCGGGTCGTTCTCCGGCAGGTCGACGAACTCCAGCTCGATCAGGCCGTCGGCCAGCCGGAGTGCGGTCTCGACCGAGTCGGTGAGCCGCTGCCGCGAGCTCGTCTTCACCGAGAGCCTGTCGATGATGACGGCGATCTGGTGCTTTTCCTGCTTCTTCAGCTTCGGCGGCTCGGTGAGCGGGTGGATCGTCCCGTCCACCACGACACGCGCGTAGCCCTGCTGCTGCAGGTTCTCGAAGAGGTCGAGGTACTCGCCCTTGCGCCCGCGCACGACCGGCGCGAGCACCTGGAAGCGGGTGCCCTCCTCCATGGCGAGCACCTGGTCGACGATCTGCTGCGGGGTCTGCTTGCTGATCGCCTCGCCGCACTTCGGGCAGTGCGCCTTGCCGGCGCGGGCGTAGAGCAGGCGCAGGTAGTCGTAGACCTCGGTGATGGTGCCGACGGTCGAACGCGGGTTGCGTGAGGTGGACTTCTGGTCGATCGACACCGCGGGCGAAAGGCCCTCGATGAAGTCGACGTCCGGCTTGTCCATCTGGCCGAGGAACTGGCGCGCGTACGCCGACAGCGACTCGACGTAGCGACGCTGCCCCTCCGCGAAGATGGTGTCGAAGGCGAGGCTCGACTTCCCGGACCCGGACAGACCGGTGAACACGATCAGGCTGTCGCGGGGCAGGTCGAGATCCACACCGCGGAGGTTGTGCTCGCGGGCGCCGCGAACAACGAGGCGATCAGCCACGCCAGGGTCCCTTCAGGTTTCATTCTCAGCTGCGGTCGCCGGCCCGGTCGATAGCTGCACGGGCGGCCGCGTCCATGCTACGAGGCACCACCGACAGAAACCGGCTTCGAGTCCTTGACCTGCGGTTTTCCAGGCTTTTCGCGTCGATCCCGGCGAGCGGTGAGCCACCGGTGGACCGGCCGTTCCACGCCCGCGGTGATCGCCCAGCCCCCGAGTACGGCGGCGGCCAGCACGATCGGGAGGCGCAGCCAGCCGGGGACGCCGACGTTCAGCAGGGCACGGGCCAGGATGTAACCGAGTTCCTGGTGCACCAGATAAAGACCATACGAGATGCCCGCGAGCCAGGTGACAACCGGGGCGACCCGGGCGAGGCCGGGGAACCGCCAGTCGGGCCCTCGTGCAGCGAGGCAGACGGCCAGCAGCATGATCGCGAACCCGGCGAGCGACGGCCAGCGCTCGGGATCGGCGGGCAGGGCCTGGTGGAACGGGAAGACCTGCAGGTCCTGCGCGGCACAGGCGGCGAGCAGGAAGAGCGCGAGATGCCAGTGCGCCAGCCGTCGTTTCGCCCACAGCCAGATCGCGATCCCGATGGCGAAGACGTGGACGCGGTGCAGGCCCAGGCCGTAGAAGAAGGTCTCCACGAGCTTCGGAGTGGAAACCGGGTCGAACACGACGAACCGGAGGAAGAGCGGGACCAGGATCAGCGCCCAGAGCAGTCCGACGGTCAGTCGGTGGGTGCGCCACCGGCGTGGCCACAGCAGGGCCGCGGCGGTGAACGCGAGGAGCTGGACCGGAAGCGTCCAGTAGGCGCCGTCGAGGTAGTAGAAGAGTTCGTATCGCCAGCCCCACTCCTGGACCATGCCCAGGTTGGCGAGCAGATCGGAGCCGGTGGGGACGTACCAGGGCGACGGATCCGACGGCGGCCCCTGCGGGATCCCGAAGAGGAATCCGGTGAGACCGGGTGGGAACGGCAGGCCGCTGAACCGGATCGTCGCGTACCGGGCGACGACGTAGGTGACGGCCACCGCGACCAGGTACGCGGGCACCAGCCGCGCCACCCGGTTCCACAGCCACCGCCGAGGTTCACCCTTTCGAAGGCTCGCGCACACGAAGAAGGCGGAAATCACCAAAAGGATGGCGGCACCGAACTGTGCGGTGACCCTGAAGGGGTAACCCACCAGTTCCGGGTGAAGCAGAGCACCCTGATGGGTGACATGCCCGAGGATCACCGCGAAGACGGCGACCACGCGAAGGACGTCCCAGCTGATCTTGCGCGAAGCGCGCGGTGAGGCGTCGGGCACGGGCGTCCTGTGGTTCGGCTGGCAGGGCGACGCGAGCCTACGGGCCACGCCTGTGCGTCGCCTGTGCGGGTGGAACCGATTGCGGGGTAAGGACTACCGTGTGCGGTGTGAACATCGTCGAGACCTACACCGGGCACGTCGAGCCCGGCGGTGACGCCGCCCGTCGCACCTTGGACGCGCTGACCATCACGAAGCTGTCGGTCGGTCCGATGGACAACAACGCGTATCTGCTCGTCTGCCGCGCCGAGAACGAGGCGCTGCTGATCGACGCCGCGAACGACCCGGAACGGATCTCCGACCTCATCGGCCACGGACCCGACCGGCCCGCGCTGAAGACCGTCGTGACCACCCACCAGCACCCAGACCACTGGCAGGCCCTCGGTGCCGTCGCCGGCGCGAACGGCTCGAACACCGCCGCCCACCCGCTGGACGCCGAGCCGCTGCCGATCCCGCCGGACTTCCTCGTCGAACACGGCGACACGGTCAAGGTCGGGCAGATCACTCTCGAGGTGATCCACCTGCGCGGCCACACCCCGGGCTCGATCGCGCTGCTGTACCGCGACCCGGCCGGGCACCCGCACCTGTTCACCGGCGACTCGCTGTTCCCGGGTGGGGTCGGAAAGACGAACTCGCCGGAGGAGTTCACGTCGTTGGTCGACGACGTGTCTTCGCGGATCTTTGACGAGCTGCCGGATGAGACGTGGTTCTACCCGGGGCATGGGGATGACTCGACGCTGGGTGAGCAGCGGCCGCACGTGGCGGAATGGCGCGAACGCGGCTGGTGAGCTGACGACGTTCCTGAACGGGGCTGCCTGACGAACAGGCAGCCCCGTTCCGATACAGAGAAGCTAAGCCGGAAATGCGCCGGAACGCGTTTTGGAGGGCACCTTCCGAACAAACCCCTCCTCCGGCCAGAAGGTGTCTCCCAACATCAGTTGATCGAAAAGCACACAGACGGTTCCGGGAGTGTCCTCGGAATCCCAGACGGCTGACACGTTTCGGCCGCGTTCGTTCCCGTACCGGCTCAGCCAGTAGATCCTGTCGCCCGGCCTGAGCTCGAATGCCGATACGAACTCCCGGTACGGCGACTTGCGAGTACTCGGTCGTCCGACCCGCGCGTTGAACCCGAATTCCGGGGTCGGCCGAGGGCATCGCCAGACGATCTGGAACTGCTCGTCGATCGGCAGTGCAGGGGAACCCAGCCGCACTTCTTTGACCAGGTAGAACGTGACGAGCCGACGCGTCTTCTCCGACATCAAGCGCCACGGTCTCGAGAGTGCTTCGGCTGCCGCCTCGGCATCCGACTCCAACTCCGTGGCAATGGTAGCCAGATCGTGGTCGGTCGCGGTTTCGGCGCGAAGTTGCTGGATCGACCGAGTCAACGCGTCGGGTTCCATCCGAAGATGGTGTTCAACTCGTCTGGACACGTAGTTGTCACGTGCGTCGAGGTTGGTGTGAAGCGGCGGATTATCATCGGCTGGTTCGCGCGCCCACTGAGCCGCGTCGAAACAGGCCGCCAGCCACTGCGCTTCAGCAGTGCTCAATATCTTGTCCACCAATACGGCCATGCCGGGAAACAGACCCGGTCGACCGTTCGGATGGAAATGTTCAGGACCCACGTGCTCCGGATGCCAGTCGAGGTCGCTGTGGAGCAGAGTCGCGAATCCTTCACCGCGGCGCTGCCAGAAGATCAGATCCTCACCGAACACGTTCACATGGTGCTGAACGATGTCTGTTGGACCGAACTCGACACCTGCCATCTCGCCCAACTGTGCCTGGATGATCCGGTTGCCCCGATAGCGGCTCAGGTAGCGTCTGACCTCGACGACGAACGCCGCAACGGATACATCATCCAACTTCTGCTTCGGGCTGATGGTGATCGCCTTCAGTACTTCGCCGTCGCGCCGCGCCGATAGCAGTTGCTTGGTGGCATTGGCCCAGTAGAGACCGTCGGTGTCCGGATCGTGCACGACGCAGAGCACCGGGAGGTTGCCATCAGCCCAGGTGCCGCCGTGGTCACCGATCGGCACGGCGTATCCGTCGGTCCGACGCCACGAACGGCCGCCCTTGACCTGGATCTTGACCAGGTCGCCGGTGACCTCACCATCCTCGGTGAACGTGACGTGCTGGTCCTCGCCGAAGTCGTTCTGGCCGTCCACCTCCTGAACAATATGATTGTGTCGCTCCAGAAGCGTCCGCAGCGCGTTGACCGCCGCACGGCTAGGTCTGCGAGCGTCAGGCACCTTCGGCAAAGAGCCCCTCCGGATCGTGGCACGCGGCGACCGGGCAGACGGTCCGCGACAGATTTACTGCGGTACGCAGGATAGTGGCGAGTGACCGCAAAGCATCCGATCAGTGAAGCTGTCGACCGGTAACTCGATCAGGCTCTTGTCACTGAGCATCCACGGAGACAGGTCGACGCCGTTCAGACACCGACGACTTCGACCATGCCGCCCAGGCCTTTGAAGTCGTCTTCGTTCCGGGTGTAGAGCGGCAACGCTCGCGAGGACGCGATAGCGGCGATCATCAGATCCATTCGCCGAGGCTTCGGATCCCGGTTAGCCGCAATAACCAGCGCGACCAGCGTTCCATAACGGGCGGCCGCGTCGCCATCGAACGGCAACGGGGCGAAGTCGACGATCGCAGCACCGAGCTTCTCAGTGCGCGCCGCGCGGACCGCGCCATCCTTCGCCATCGCCACCCCTTGATGGAGCTCAGCCATGGTGATAGCGGTGAGTTCCGGAATCTTGGGCAGCGCCGCTGGGTCAAGCAGGCCAAGGTCGATGTAAGTGCAGGTGTCGAGCACACCTGCCTCGTGACGCTCAGCCACGACGCTGCTCCCAGACATTGTCAGACTCGACACGGTCTTCGGTACCGAAGAACTCGTCAGCTTCCTGCCTCATCTGAGCCGCCTCGACCTCGGGCAATCCTCGATGCCGCTGGACCAGCTCCTCGGCGGTCAGACGCCGTCTGCGCGATATCGGCCGCAGCTCAGCGACTTCAACGCCATTGCGAGTGACGTGGTAGATCTCGCCGGCCTCGACGGCGTCCATGACGGCAGCCGAGTTGTTGCGGAACTCGCGCTGGGTGATCACCTTCACGAGAAGAGTGTAGCTATGAGTAGCTCACAGCGCTACAGAAGTTTGTTCTGTAGCGCCTTCGCCACCTGACCGGAGGACGGCTTCAAGCAACGCAGTGATCGATACTGAGAAGTTCCAGCACTGTCGCCGTCCACGAGAGGAAGGCGGATGCACCCTGGTCGTCCACTGGTCGCGGTCAAAGCCAAACTCGGCGAGTTGAACGCCCTGAGCAACTTGCGATCCCGGCAAGACGCACAAGTGCGAGTGATGGTCGAGTTACTCGATTCCGTGAAACCGACCGGCAGGATTCTGCCGGCACTGGTCCGAGCCGCGGTACTGGCCGCGAGCCACGGTCGGACCTTATGGCTCGACACCACTTGGCTGGGGACAGAAAGCCCGCTCGCGCGGCAGCCGGGAGGGGTGTTCGAGTTCCTCGATAACGCCATCGAGTCCGCGGCTCTGCGCGAGCACGGACTCTTCGCCCCTGACGCGGCCTACTTGGAACCCGTCCTCGCGGTCGACGCCACGGAGGACGACCTGCGCAGAGTGCGGCTCCTGCTCGAACACAAGGATCGTGACATCGCCATCCGGATCACGCGGCCGGGCAGTCGACCACAGGAATTACTCGACCGGATCGGCTCGATCATGAAGTCGACCGGCACCCGGCCTGGACACGTCCACGCGATCCTCGACATCGGGTTCCTCGAAACCGTCCGCCCAGGCCAAACTGCGGCAACAGCCGAGACCGCCTCAGCGATCTCGGAACTGCTCGGCCCTGGTGCGACCACACTTCTGGCCGGATCGATCCCAGCCATACGTACCACCTACACGACGACCGCGCGTGACCGTCCGGAAGTCGTTCTCTGGGACGAAGTACGTCATGCCCGCGCGAGCGACGTCAACTACGGCGACTACGGCGTGACGCATCCAAGGCCACCGAAGTCCGAAGGTAGCCCAAGGACCCCTTTTCCGTATCTCTGTTACACGGTGCCCCGAAAGACCGTCATGTTGCGCCGGAAAGTCGAGAAAGACGACGTTCCCGCGGACTTGTTCACAGATCTCGCTGAGGAACTGGTCAAAAGAGACGACTTCGCGGGCCCGGACTACTCGTGGGGCGACCGCGAATTGTCTCGGTGCCGACGGGCCGGCGGGAGTACTGCCGGATCTGTGCCTCGCTGGGTCGCCATGGCCACCTCACATCACCTCGAACACGTGGCACGGAGATCGGCCACCGACCTCTGACTGTCGGGCGCAAGGACTTCTCATGCCGTCACGGCCGGATCGTGGATCCAGCAGACCTCTCCGGTCACCGGCAGCTCCCCCAGCGCCTTGAGCACACAGGTCAACCGCGCGAGAACCTCCTCCTTCGATCCCGCCCACGCCACGAAGCCAGGATCCTCGGCCACCAGGTCGCCGGGAACCGCGCCTCGGTCGATCAGTGAGCTGACCACGGACAGCAGCGCTTCGAGCGTCTCAGGGAAGGTCGCGCCCTTGCCCACCTTGGCCCTCGCCACGGCGACGGCGGCCGAGAGACCGACCCGGTCTTTACGCGCGTCGGCGAGCAAGGATTCCAGGTCTTCCTCACTGGTCATGTCCGCTCCCTGGAAGGTAAGCCCGCCAGGGAAAGGTCGTCGTCACCTTAGCGCGAACGAGACCCCCCTCCAGACACACCCCGTCACGATCACTCACCCTCAGTGCATATAGTTTCGCCGCGTCCACACCCACAAAACCAGGAGGACTTCGATGGCGATTCGCGGCGACGACGGCAAGGGCAGCGGCGGCGGCAACACCGGCAACTAGCCGACGGAAGACCGGAGCGGGCCACGTCGGGGCTTCGATGTGGCTTGCTTCGATCAGGGTTGAGGCCAGCGAAAAGCGAGGCCGTACTGCTCCCGCGGATTCCCCGACTCCCGAAAGGTGTGTTCCACCACCCCTCTCCGGATCTCGAGCAGCCGCGGATCGCCGGCGGGCGGCCGGACCAGGCGCTCGTACTCGGTCTGCTCGGCGTACCACCAGCACGCCTCGGGGACACAGTCGTCGAAGGTGACACTGATACTCAAACCCCCGGTCACCCTGCCGTCGTCGTCGACCACACCCGGCCCGATCCCGTGGTGATCGACATCGACGTTGATCCAATGGCGCTCCTCCTCGAGAGCGTCATCACACGCGACGGAGATGAATTCGTGCCGGTCCCCTTTGCGTAGTTCCTTCGGGAAACGCAGGGCGACGATCAGCGGATCTCCAGGTTGCGCCCCCGGCGAAGTCTCCACATGACAGCCGAATATCGCCTTGATGGGAATCTCCGCCAGATCACCGGTCCAGCCGGTCAGGGCCCGCGCCACGAACCGGTCGACACCGTCCTGACAGGCGACGACGTCGCGCACCGTCAACCGGCGGTACACCGTTCTGTGCCGCATTTCCACGGCCACCAACATCCGTTCCACGAACACCGGCTGCGCCCCGTCCGACGGGTTCCGACGACCGGAACCCGACGACGGCAGCTCGTCGCGCTCAACCTCGACCGACGCCCTGCCGATCTCCACGTAGGGCCGCCACGCTTCACCTTCGCGAGCTAGTTCCTTCAGGTTCCGTGCCAGGCAGGGCGCAAGCTTGTCACTCACCGCACGTCGCCAGGCCTTGTGCATCGGCGTCGTCGTACTGGGCGGCGGATCCCCGAACACCCCGGGCAGACTCTTCAGTTGACCGAAACGATCATCGAGAGTCGACTTCCACTCCGTCCTTCTACCCGTGCACAACCGGAAAGCGGCGATCAAGGTGTTGCGGCGCCTTGATTCTCTGGTCGATCCGATCCTGCCGATCTCGTCGAGGATCAACCCCCACAGCGCGAACGCGCGCACCTCCGGGGTCGCTGTGGTCATCGACGCCGTCGGCTGGACCAGGCAGCCGAGCGCGGCGGCCGATTCACTTGCCGGGTCTTCGATCGCGTAGCGCAGATATCTGAGCGGCCGTCCGTCCTTCCGGACCGCGAGCCAGCGCAACGCGGCCTCGACAGCGGCCGCGGAACAAGACCCGTCAACGCGCTCCCCCTCCACCTGGATTGTCACGACGCCCTCCACCTCGGTCCGATTCCCGGTGATGATCGACAATTCCGCGACAAGGGAGAACAACCGCCGTCCAGGTGAGACCCCCTCCGTGACAACAAGAAACTCCTCCCGACCGTGAAAGATCAGGACCGGCGAAGGCTATCGCCGGTCGTCGCGCCCTACGGTGTACTAGTACACCACACTCGAAGGGCCCGACAATGACCAAAGACGCGTCCGGCAAGGAACACGAGGGTATCGTGAAGCTGATCAAGACGACCTTGACGGGCGTGGGGGCCCTCTATTTGATCACGGGGTCCTTCATCGTGACGACGCTCGGCACGATGACCGCGATCACCGTGCTTTTTCTGAGCGGATTTCGCCGCTGACTGGTTAAAAACCATTTCCCCGCCGATTTCGAGATCACTCGACGACAATTCCGCGATCAGTAACGATAGCGCGAAGAATACAACCCCCACACCACCACGGACGTCTTTCCGGAACCAACTCTCCGGCAGGAGGTCACTGCAATGACCATCTCCCTCCGGCGTGCGCTCGGGGCGCTCGCCGCCACCTCGCTCATGCTGACCGGCGCCATCACCGCTGTCGCACCGGCTTCCGTCGCGGCACAGGCGATCCCCACGATGACAGGGATCCGCACCGGCCAGAACCCCGGCTTCGACCGGATCGTGCTGGACCTGACCGCGGGTCCGGCGCCGACCGTCCGGTACGACCTCGTCGACGAGTTGATCGCCGACGGCTCGGGCGAGATCGTCTGGTTGACAGGCGAGCACTTCATCGCCGTCACCGCCACTCCGGCGGCCGCGCACAACGACGCGGGCAACCCGACTTATCCCGGCCCGCAGAAGTTCCGGACCCGCGATCTGCGCAACGTCATGGCGGTCGCGATCACCGGCGACTACGAAGCCACCTTGTCCATCGGACTCGGCGTCCGGTCGAGGACGGCGGTCAGTGTGTTCACCCTGTCCTCACCGAACCGTGTCGTCATCGACGTCCGGCATTGATCACGAGCGGGAATCCGTGAACGCTTTTCGACCGCCGGACGACTTCGGTGATCAAAATCCTTTTCGGATTCCCGCGGTGAAAATCCCGAACTGCCCCAAGAGGCGAATTTTCGGAAAAACAGGTATCTGCGGTTCGGTATCGCGTTCCTTCCTTCCGTCAGCATCACGCCGCTGCGAAGGAGAACCTCATGCCGACCCCACGCAATCCCGACACCCCTTCTTTGGGCCCGGGCGGAGACAATCTCGAAGCGGGCCCGAGCAGTTCGGGACTCGGAAGCTTCTCGAACGGCGAAATCGGCGAGCTGGTGACCCAGGCCGCCGAAACCATGGCCGCGTCCGGCGAGGACGCCGAACGCAACTACCAGCGAAGCCTCGACCGGCTTCGCGAGCGTGCGGACGAGGTCGTCCCGGCACTCGGCGAGCAGTACGGCGCCCTGTCCGAGGATCAGTACCTCGAGCGCTGGGGCCTGGTCCAGCTGCTCACCGACCTGCGGCACGCGACCGCCGTCCCGGTGCTCGACAACGTGCTGCGCCAGCCGATCCCGCCGGAGCGTTCCGAGGACCCGGCACACGGGTTCAGCACCGTCGGCGAAGAGGTGATCATCCGTACCACCGCCGTGGAAGCGTTGGCACGACTGGCATCCGCCGGAGACGACGCGGCAAAGGAACTGCTGCTGCGGCAGACCCGGCACGAGGTGTTCACGGTGCGGCGCGCGGCGGTCCAGGCCATCGCCGAGACCGGTGACACCGACCTCACCAACCAGGTGCGCGAGGCGCTCAGCGGCACCGAAGACGAGCGTCTGCTGGGCATCCGACGGGTCGACGTCCGCGCCGTCCCTCAGGCCGTCGGCGGCCGGTACGTGAAGGACACGCGGACCGACGACGTGCCCCCGCCGGAGCCCCCGCGCTCCTGAACCGAACGAAATTCCTTCTACAGACAGGTGATCTCCGATGGCCACTTGCAGCTACACCGTGCCGGACAAGAATGTGACCGGGGACAATTTCTACGGTGCTTCGATCTGCAATCAGACCTACATCGACTATTTCTGGAACACCTACGGCTTCGCCGGCAACAAGGACTACTGGGACGAAGGCTTCGGCTGGGAAGACGCGTGCAACACCGACAAGCCGCTGGCGCGGACGTTCAACGCGTGCTACCTGCTGACCTATTCGGCGCAGGATTACGAGAACGACGCCTATTCCGGAGCGATGCTGAACTGGGCGCGCCGGTATGTCCGCGACAACTGCGACGACCTCCGCTCGCTTTGCGGTGACGGCAGCGCCATCGCCACGTCGTTCAAGGGAGCGTTCGTCGACGACCGGATCGAGTTGTACCTGGGATTCTGGTACTCCAAGGACGTTCCCGGCCGCGCCGAGACGTTGATCCACGAGTCACGCCATCAGGGCGGGAAGCCGCACAACGCGAACTTCCCGGCGGGTTCGGTGTTCGGCGCCGGCAAGAGCGGCGCCGACTCGACCTGGGGCTACGAGGGTGCGTGGATGTACGGCGCGCTCTACCTGTGGTGGTTCTTCGCCCAGGGCGCCCGCACGACGTCGGCGCTGCGTGAACGAGCCCGTCAGCGGGGCAATCTCGTGATCGACAACGCCTTCGCGACCCACCCCGGTTTCAACATCTGAACAGGGCTGATCGGACTCCGGGCGGGCGCCCGCCCGGAGTCCGGGCCGGGAACGAGATCCGCTAGCGTTTCTTCCACGAGCCCCTGATCGGGCTCGTTACTGGGAGGAATACTTCGGAATGCGTTCATTACGAAGGTCTGTCTTTGCTGCCCTCTTGGCGGTCACCACACTCGTGGGCGCCGCCCTGCCCGCCACCGCGGCGGAGGACCACAAGGCGGTGAACCTGCCGCTGACGGGATTCACCGACATCCTGGTCGACCCCGGCCGCGGGCACGTTTTCGTCAGCAACCGCGCGGACAACGCCGTGGTGGTCACCGACCTCTCCGGCACCTTGGTCCGCAGGCTCGACAACCAGCCCGGAGCCTCGGGCCTCGCGCTCAGCGCCGACGGCGGCACGCTGTTCGTCGCGCTTTCCCGCGGTGGCGCGATTTCGGCGATCGACACGCTCACCCTCGCGGAGACCGCCCGGCACCGGGTCGGCGACGGCACGCTCTGCCCGAAAGAACTGGCCGTCTCCGGTAACAAGATCTACTTCGGGTACGCCTGCCACACAGGAGACGCCAACTTCGGCAGCGCGACCGTCGGCTCCACGTTCGGCGATGTCCGCCTGGACCTCCTGGGTCCCGACGAGTACGGCGCCCCGCTGCTGGCCACGTCACCGGGGCGCCCGGACCTGATCGCGACGGCCGTCACGGGCGTTTCGCCGTCCACGGCCCGGATCTTCCGCGACACCGGCACCGGCCTGGTCGAGCAGGCCTCCGCCTGGGTCGGCGACTACGTGAAGGACATCGAGCTGTCCAACGATGGCGCGTACTTCCACTCCGTGGGCTCCGGTTCTCCCTACGACGTGCGGGTCTACACAACGGAAGGCCTGGTGCCGCAAGCCGGTTACGAGACCGACGCCTACCCGAACTCCCTCGCGGTCAGCCGGGACGCGAACGTCCTGGCAGGCGGGGTCGACATCGCCTTCGGACCGGCCGTGTACATCTTCCGCGACGGGAGCCGCACCCCGAGCCGCCAGTACGACTTCACCCGGCTGGCGACGGACAAGACACTGCTCGCTCCTGGCGGTCTCGCCTGGGGGCCCGGCGGCGAGCACCTCTACGCGGTGACTATCGACAGCGTCACCGCGGGAGCCACGCTGAACGTCCTGCGAGGCTGACTCCATCCCTGATTCGAAGGCCCCCTCATCCCCTGTGGAGAGGGGGCCTTCGCTCGTTAAACCTCGGATGACTGAGCAGCTGTCCCGCTCATCGGGTCTTGACCGCTCAGATATCTGCCGCAATCATCGGATCTCTCGGTAACCACGCCTTGGATGAGAGCGGATGGTCATGAGAGTTCGAGCGCAACGCACCGCCTGGCTCGCCTTGGTCCTCGCCCTGCTGGCCGGCCTGCTCACCACGACGACGGCGAGCGCGGAGGTGCACCATCCCCGCCAGCAGTGGCTGCGCGAGGCGACCGCGGGCCTCTTCCTCCACTGGGGCATGTTCACCGCACCACGCCAGACCGACTGCGCCGCTTGGGAACGCGCCGTCACCGACGGCGGCTGGAGCGCCGACTACTGGGTGGACGAGGCCCGCAAACTCGGCGCTTCCTACATCGTGCTCGCCACCTTCCACAGCAGGCTGGGTTACGCGCGGCCGTGGCCGTCGAAGATCCCGGGCAGCTGCGCCACGCGCCGCGACCTCCTCGGCGAACTCGTCGAAGCGGGCAACGCCAAGGGCGTCCGGACGATCCTGTACATGACCGACGATCCCCAGTGGCACAAGGAAACCGGTGTCGAGTCGCTGGATTCCGCCGCGTACTCCGCCCACAAGGGCAAGCAGGTCGACCTGACCACACGGCCCGGGTTCGGCGAGTACAGCTACGACCTCTTCCACGAGGTCATGGACCGCTACTCGGACCTCGCCGGGTTCTGGATCGACAACGACAACGACTACTGGGAGAAGAACAAGCTCTACGAACAGATCCGCGAGAAACGGCCGTCCTGGTTGCTGAGCAACAACAACGAGGACACGCCGATCATGGACACCGTCAGCAACGAGCAGAAGACCGGCATCACCCCGCCGTACGACTACCCGCAGGCCGCGTTCACCCCGATGCCGCGGCTCACCGAGGCCGACTACAAACTGCCGACCAACGGCGGCTGGTGGTACGACGGCACCGATCAGGCCGTCGACTTCCGGCTGTCCACCGGGCGCTACATCACCAACGCCGGTTCGTCGATGAAGTCGCTGATGGCCGAAACCCCGATGGTGAACGGGAAGTTCCCGCCACAACAGGAGGCGTACAACAACTTCATGGCGAGCTGGGTGCCGCCGATCAAGTCCTCGCTCCAGGGCAAAGAGGGCGGCGGCTATCTGTACGGCGGAATGCAGCCCGGATTCTGGAACGACGGCGCGCACGGCGTCATCACCGTCGAGCCCGGCGCCCGGACGCAGTACCTCCACGTGGTCACCCGGCCGCGCACCGACCTGCTGCGCTTGCGCGACAACGGATACAAGGCGACGAAGGTGTCCGACGTCCGCACGGGGAAAGCGCTGCGGTTCAGCCAATCCGCCGGTTATCTGACCCTTGTGGACATCAAGGACTGGGACACCTACGACACGGTGTTCAAAGTGGAAACGGCCGGGCAACAGTACTTCCACGACTCTCGCACGATCAAGGCGACCGCATCGTCCTCGCGTGCGGGGCATCCGGCATCGAACCTCGTCGACGGGAACTTCGAGAACTACTGGGACGCCGACGGCAAGCAACCGGTCTCCCTGACCTTGGACCTCGGCAAGCGGCGACCGGCGACCTCTCTCGCGGTGAACCAGCGCGAGATGTCGCCGACGCACGCGCGCGAATCGTTCGGCAGGCCGGAGGATTCGTCCCGGATCAAGGACTATCGCGTCTACGTCAGCGATGACGGCAAGCACTGGGGCGAGCCGATCCGCACCGGCGCGATGCCGAGCGCCCGCGGCGTGCAGTTCATCGATCTCGGCGAACGGCAGACCCGGTTCATCAAGCTCGAGGTACTGAACACCTGGTCAGGCCCGCAGGCGAAGCCCTTCTACCGGCAATTGGCCATCGACGAGATCAAGGTGGCGTACGGCCACCCGAACTCGGTCTTCGGCGCGCAGGTCCCGCTGGAGGCCGAGGCCTTCCGCAACGACAACGACGGCCGTGCCCGGCTGGGCTGGTGCTCCTCCTGCTCCGGATCGTTCCAGATCATCGGGCTCGGCGGCGGTCCGCGCAACTCGGTCACCTATCCGGGAGTGACGGTCGCGGAAGCCGGAAGTCACCGGCTGCAGCTCGACACCACGAGCGGGTCCGCGACGTCGGTCGCGGTGAGTGTCAATGGCGGTGCTCCCGTCGAGACCGCGATCGGCGCCGGCACACCGGGCGTCGTGACCTCGACGGCGATCCCCGTCTCGCTGAAGGCCGGGGCCAACACCGTCAAGGTCTTCAGCAACGCCACCGCGGGACCGGGCCTCGACCGGATCGCGGTCGCTCCCCTGCCGCCTCCGTCCTACACGCCGAAAACGACACTGGCCGTCGAACCCGGCGGCGTCCAATGGCTTTCGCCGGGGCGGCAATCCCTGCGAGTGACCGCGAAACTGCGGCTCGACGCCGACGACACGATCGACCGGGTCGCCATGGCGCCGGTCGTCCCGGCGGGCTGGACGGTGCAGGGCGATCCGGCCGCGGCGACGTCCATGCGGGTCGGGAACGAACTCGAAGCGTCGTGGACACTGGTCTCCCCCGAAGGCATCGCCGCGGCGGACATCCCGGTCACGGCATCGTTCGACCTGCTCGGACGGGCGAAATCGGTGAGCAAGCCGGTGCGCGTGAGCCCGCTACCGGCGGACCGCGTCTTCATGCGGGAGGCCGAGGACTCGGCGAACGACGTCGGCAGCGCGGGGGTCACGAACTGCGGGGTGTGCTCGGGCGGTCAGAAGGTCCGCAACATCGGCGGCGACCCGGACTCGTCCGTGGTGTTCGAGAACGTCACCGTGCCCGAGACGAGGCGCTACACCCTCTATATCGACTTCACCGTGAACGGACCGCGGTCGTACTTCGTCACGGTGAACGGCGGCGCGCCGGTCGAGGTGAAGGTCGACGGTGCGGGCAACAACACCCAGCTCACGACGTCGTTGCCGGTCGAACTGCGAGCGGGGGCGAACACGATCGAGCTGGCCAACGACCACGCGTCCGCCCCGGATCTCGATCGGTTGTCACTGGGGTGAGGTACCGGCTTGACCCTCTCCCCGGGAGAGGGTTCAGGCTGGTCCCATGACGACCTTGATGCCGATCGGCGTGTTCGCGCACGCCACCCGGCTGTCGGTCCGCGCGTTGCGGAACTACGACCGGCTCGGGCTGCTGGTACCCGCTCGGATCGACCCCGGCAGCGGATACCGCCGGTACTCGCTCGAACAGTTCGCCGCCGCGAGCCTGATCCGGCGGCTGCGGGAATTGGAGGTGCCGCTGGCGGAGATCGCCGAGATCCTCGCCGCGGGCACCCCGGACGACGTGAAGGCCGCGATCAAGCGGCATCACGACCGAGTGGTGGCGCGGGCCGCGGAACTCGCGGCGATCAGCGGCGAACTCGACTCGGTCCTCGCCGAGCCGACGCGGTGGCTGCATGTCTACGAGCGTGTGCGCGCACCACAGCCGATCGCCCGCCTGCGCATCCGGACCCCGCTGAGCGGTCTCGCCGAACTGATCGGTCCCGCGTACGCGCGGCTGTTCGCGGCGGTCGACGCACAAGGCGTCGCCCTGTCCGGGCCGCCCGGGACCCGTTACCTCACCGAAGATCCCGACGAGTTGACCGTCGAACTGTTCGTCCCGGTGGACGGGCCAGTGCGCGACGATGGCGAGATCGATTCCGCCGAACTCCCCGGTGGCCTGCTCGCGGCGACGATCCACGAGGGTGCCTACGACGATGTCGAAACGGCCTACCGATCGCTGGGCCGCTGGATCGCCGAACGCGACCGCGTCCCGGCCGGGCCCGCCGAAGAGCTGTACCTGGTGGCGCCCGGGCCGTCGGTCGCGCCCGAGGCCTACCGCACCGAGATCGCCTGGCCGGTGACCGCGTGATCCTCGACGGCATCAAGACCACGGGCGGCGAGCACTGCGAGACCAGCACTCTCGACGTCCTTCTGCGGCACGCCGGGATCGAACTGTCCGAGCCGATGCTGTTCGGGCTCGGCGAGGGCCTGGGCTTCATATATTGGGACGGGAAGAACCTGCCGTTCCCCTTCCTCGGCGGGCGCAGCAAACCCGCCGAGATCACGGGGGAACTGACCGGGCATCTCGGACTGACCTTGCGCGTGAAGGAGACCACGTCGGCGCGCACCGCCTGGCGGAACGTGGCCGAGCAGCTCGACGCCGGTGCCCCGGTCGGCTTGCAGCTCGACTCGTACCATCTCGAGTACTTCACGTCGAAAGTCCACTTTGGAGGGCACTTCGCCGCGTTGTACGGCTACGACGAGGAACGTGCCTTCCTGGTCGACACCGCACAGCAGGGTGGTGCGGTGTCGACGTCCTTGGCCAGCCTGGAGCGCGCTCGCGGCGAGAAAGGCCCCATGACGGCGAAGAACCGCTCGTTCACCATCACCGCGGACGCACCTCCCAAACCGCTTTCCGACATCGTTCGCACGGCCGTGCGGGCCAACGCGGCGGAGTTCCTGAACCCGCCCATCGCCAACCTCGGCTATCGCGGGATCGGCAAGGCCGCCGTGCAGGTGAGGAAATGGCTGGACCGCAGCAGCGATCCGGCCCGCGACCTCCCGCAGGCCGCCGTCCTGATGGAACGGGCGGGGACCGGCGGCGCGCTCTTCCGCCGGATCTACCGCGACTTTCTCGAAGAGTGCGCGGCTTTCGTCGACGACGCCGGTCTCCGGGTGGCCGGCGAGAAGTACCGCGAGATCACTCCACTGTGGACCGAGGTCGCGCGCTTGTGCACGCGGGCCGGGGAAACCGGCGACACCCGGCACCTGACCGACGCCTCCGCCATCCTGTCCGAACTGGCTCAGCGCGAACAGGAGGCGATGACGGCGCTCGCGACGGTTCAGTCCAGCCGCTCGTAAGGCAGCTTCTCCCCCGCTTCCACCGCGAACGACAGTTCGTTGCCCGCCGGCGGCAGGGGGCAGGTCGCGAAGTCGGTGAACGCGCACGGCAGGTTCAGCGCGCGGGTGAAGTCGAGGACGACGGCCCCGTCCTCGGCGGGAGCGGGCACCTCGAGCGACCGGTTGGCCGCGTAAGTGGTCACTCCGCTCGTGGCGTCGGTGAACAGGATGAGCAGGCCGTCCTTCTTGCCGTTGAACGCGGTGAGCGTGTGCTTCACGCCGTCGTGTTCGAAGCGCACGATGCCCGGGGAGACATAGACGTGGCTGAGTCCTTCGACGACCGCGCCGACCGTGGTCGGCCGTGGCTCGTCGAAGGGTTCGAAGGTGCCGGACAGCACCCACGCCGCGTCGGGCTCGTACGCCGGGACGCCACGGAAAGCGTTCAGCACCGGCGCTTTCGGGTCGTGGGCGCGGATCAGGTACCCGCCGCGGCGCGCGACCTCGATCTCGATGTCCCCGGCGACGACCCGGGTGGTCGCACCGCTGTTGACCAGCTCGAAGCGGCGGACGCCGGTGACCCGCTCGCCGTCGTACGAGAGGTCCGCGCCCTGCGGGTCGAGGTAAGCCGCGTCGGCGTCCTGCCACCACACGCCGGGCAGTCCCTCGTACGCGCGGGGCTTGTCCTCGAGCCAGTCGAGCGAGACCAGGGCGAGCCAGCCGAGCGGGTCGGCGAGATCGCGCTCGCGCTGAGCCTTCCAGCCTCGCCAGTCCTGCGTGAACGTCTCCAGGCTTGTGGTCATCGCCGATCCCTTCCGTGACCTTGTTCGTTCTCCCAGGTCAACAGCCGGTCGGCGGAGTTATTTCCCGTCCCGGCATGTGGGCGGACCCTAGGCCCGGTAGTCCTCGGTGGTGCCTTCCTCCGCGGAGACCAGCTCGGCGATGGGCGCGAAGAAGGCCTTGATCCCCGGCAGGTTCGCACCCTTCTCGCGCGACGCGGCGAAGTCCTCGGAGGACCGCCACCACACGACGTCGAGCCAGGTCTCGTCGTCGACCCGAATCAGCTGGGCGTCGAGGAAGCCGTCCCTGTCGGCCCGGAAGTCGGCGACCATCGCGGGGCGGGCCTGGAGCAGTTCGTCCGCGCGGTCGGCCGGGACCTTGAAGCGGGTCAGTTCCACTGTCGTCATGTTGCCGATGTTAGGCGACCTGCTTCACTGCTGTGGCAGTTAGTCGACTAAATGCATTAATGACGTTCGATGTCGCTTTGGGTAGCGACACTGTCCTACTGGAATCACCCGTCAGTGGTGAATGCGCAGGTTGCTTTTTGCTTAAAATTACGAACATTTGTTCGGTAGGTTTGCGGTATTATGGAGAGGTGTCCGAGACCTTTGTTCCTGAGTTGCCGCAGGAGTTGTGGCGTGCTGGCAAGCTGGAGCTCGCCCATGGTGTGCAGCAGTTCTTGCAGGTGATGCGGGTCGCGTCCGTGGGGTTGGGGCGACATTTGGCGGCGATTGATTCTCGTGGCGCGAAAGACTTGTACGGTTATGGGACGACGTTGGCGTGGTTCGCCGATGTCGCCGGACTGAGCCAGGGCGAGGCGCGGCCGTATGTGAGGCGTGCTGTCGATCTGAATCCGACGCGCGCTTGGATGGCACGGAAATCCCGGCTTTCGCGCCCGCCACCGCTGTTGCGGCGGCGGAGGGTGCGATCGGTGAGGAGCGGATCAAGCAGATCGTGGAGATCCTGCGGAAAATCCCGGCTGGGGTGTCGGTGGAGGATCGGGAGCACGCGGAGAAAACTCTTGCCGATCTCGCCCGGAAGGCGGGCCCGCGGAAGGTGTCGGATCTCGGGGACAGTGTGCTGGCCTGGCTCGACCCGGACTGCAACGAGCCGAAGGACCCCGAACCTGCCCAGCCCCGTCGCGAGCTGACCTTGGAACGCCGCAAGGACGGGTTCTGGAAGCTGAACGGCCTGTTGGATGACGAGGCCGGTGCCCGTACCGCCGCCGCCCTCGATGCTCACGCCGCACCCCGTCCGATCGACGAGTTCGGCCAGGCCGATCTACGGACCAAGGCCGAGCGCCAGGGTGACGCCTGGGCTGAGCTCGTGGACCGCGCCGAACTCCTGCGGCGACCGCTCGAAACGCCGTACGCGGCGGTCGTCGTCGACGAGGTCCAGGACATCCCGTTGACCGGGCTGCGGCTGTTGCGCGAGCTGGCGGGCGACGGCCCGAACAAGCTCCTGCTGGTGGGCGACGGGCAGCAGCAGGTCCATCCCGGCGGCTGGCGGCTGTCCGACGCCGGGATCCCGATCCAGGACCGCGGCGAGATCCTGAAGGTCAACTACCGCAACCGTGCCGAGGTGCTGGGCTTCGCACCGCGCTTCGACGCGACGCACCGGGTGGACGACCTCGACGGCGCGGACGGGGTCGCCTTGCGCGCGGCCGAGTCGGCCAGCGCGGGCGGTACCACCGACACCTGGCGCGGCACCTCGCGAGAGCTTCCCGTCGCGCTGGTCGACGCCGTCCGCGGATTGCCGGTCCGCCGCGATCATTCGGCGCTGATCGTCTTCCAGCACAAGGATCTGGTCCGGTGCAACGAGATCCTACGGGCGGCGGGGATCCCCACGCTGAGGAACGCCGCGAACTCCGCGGCAGGCAGCATCCGGTCGCGGCGACCCGTGCCCGCGACTTCCGCTGATGGAGTGTGCTCGACGACACGGAGTCCACCGAATAATTTTTTTGTCTTGACAACTCGAACCTTCGGACGGTTAGCTGAGCGCACACCGACCGAAGGGATCCAGTCATGGCCAAGTTCGCGAACGTCGACGACTACATCGCCGCCCTGCCCGAGAACCTGCGCGAGGTCGCCATCGCGCTGCGCCCGATCGTCAACGCCGCCCTGCCGGGCTCCATCGAGGCGATGTACCACGCCTCCCCGACCTGGAGCGCGGGCGAAGCCGCGGGGAAGAACCTCGTCTGCCTGATGAAGGCGTACTCGTCGTACGTCACTTTCGCCCTTTGGAAGGGACAGCTCGTCGACGACCCGTCCGGCAGGCTCGAGGCGAGCGCGCGGGAGATGGCGCACGTCAAGCTGCGCTCGGCCGACGACATCGACGCCGAGCTGTTCACCGGCTGGCTCAAGCAGGCACGGGACCTCGAAAGCGCCGCCGCCCCGCGATGACACAATCGCGGATGTGCCCGCGATCACCGACGAATCCCGCTGCCCGTGCGGCCTCGGCGAGCCCTATGGCGCTTGCTGCGGCCGCTTCCACCGGGGAACCGCGACAGCGCCGACAGCCGAACTCCTGATGCGGTCGCGGTTCAGCGCGTTCGCCGTCGGCGACACGGACTACCTCACGAAGACCTGGCATCCGAAGACCCGTCCCGCCGATCTCGAGCTCGACCCGGGACAGCGCTGGACGTTCCTGGAGATCCTCGGCAAGACCGGCGGCGGCCTGCTCGAGGCCGAGGGCACCGTGGAGTTCCGGGCCCACTACCGGCAGGATCGCCGTCCCGGCAGCATGCACGAGAACAGTGCCTTCGTCCGCGTCGACGGACAGTGGAGCTACGTGGCACCCGTCAGCTGACGGGGCGGCCACCTTCGCAGATGGCGAGACCGCCGGACCGGGCGGCTCCGAGTGCCGCGGAGACTCGCCGCGCGAGACGAGGGCTCAATTTCAGTGCCGCCTCCGGTAAGGACACCAAGGCCGCTGACACGATTTCGGAGTCCGCGAAGACGAACCCGGCGAGGTCCTCGTCCGTGATCACCCCGCCGTCGAAGACGAACGTGAGGCCTTCGGGCATCCGCTCGTCGGAGGGAAGGTAGTCGATGGCGATCAGCCGGCCCGGCGGGCGGGTGATGCCGAGCTCCTCGCCGATCTCCCGCTCCGCGGTGCGCCACGGCGGTTCGTCTTCGTCACAGGCGCCACCTGGGATTTCCCAGTCCTCCTTGTAGGACGGCTCCACGATCAGGACCCGGTCGGCGTCGTCGCGGAACAGGACACCGGCGGCCATCCGCTTCCGGTTCAGGGACCGTACGTACTCGTCGAACGGGAGCAGCTCCACCGCCGGGACACTACTCGGCTCACCGGCACGGCTGACGAACCCGGTGCAAGGGTCTGTTCCCCGCGTGAAGTGGCGGCTACTATCTCCCCCAACATTGTTAGGGAACTTTCTTAACGATTTCCGCCCAGGTCCGCCGCCGTGTGCCCAAGGAGGCGCGCTCGTGAGTTTTCGGCAGAAGAGAACCCGGATCCCGTTACTGGCCTTGACCGTCACCGCGCTGGCCGCCGCGGTCTGCGGGGTGACCACCGCTCCCGCCGCCACCGGCGCCGAAGTGGCCGTACCGCTGTCCGTCGGCGCCGCCGCGGGCAACGCCACCCCGATCCCCGGCTTCGTGATCCAGTCCTCGGCACAGGTCAGCGATGACTCGGCGGTGTCGAAGCCGGGCTTCCCGACCTCCGGCTGGTACCCGGTGTCGTCGCGGTCGACGGTCTACGCCGGGCTGCTGCAGAACGGCAAGTACGCCGACCCCTTCTATTCCACGAACATGAAGAACGTCCCGGCGGCGCAGTTCTCCGTGCCGTGGTGGTACCGCACCGACCTGAACGTCGAAGACACGTCGTCGCGCACCTATCTCGACTTCAGCGGCGTGCTCTCGAAGGCCGATGTCTGGGTCAACGGCACCAAGATCGCGACGAAGGACCAGGTCAACGGCGCCTACACCCGCCACGACCTGGACATCACCGCGCACGTCCGCGCGGGCGTCAACAGCGTCGCGTTCAAGGTCTACCCCAACGACCCCAACAACGACCTCTCGATGGGCTGGATCGACTGGGCGCAGACCCCGCCGGACCAGAACATGGGCATCGTGCGTGACGTCCTCGTCCGCCGCGGCGGCCCGGTCGCGCTGCGCAGCGCGCACGTGGTCCAGAAGCTGAACTCCTCGCTCGACCACGCGGACCTCACGGTGAAGGCCGACGTCCGCAACGACTCGGCGAACGCGGTGCAGGCCACCGTCGCCGGCACGGTCGCGGGCAAGCCGGTCAGCCAGACCGTCTCGCTGGCCGCCAAGGAGCGCAAGACCGTCACCTTCGGCGTGGTCGGTCTCGACGACCCCAACCTCTGGTGGCCCGCCGGGATGGGCGGCCAGCACCGGTACGCCCTCGACCTGACGGCGAGTGTCGGCGGCGCGCCGTCGGACACCTCGAAGTCGAAGTTCGGTGTCCGCGACGTCAAGGCGCCGCTGAACTCCAGCGGCGGACGGCAGTACAGCGTCAACGGCAAGCCACTGCTGATCAGGGGCGGCGGCTACACGCCGGACCTGTTCCTGCGCTGGAACGAGACCGCGGCGGCCGACAAGCTCAAGTACGTGCTGAACCTCGGGCTCAACACGGTCCGGCTGGAAGGCCACATCGAGCCGGACGAGTTCTTCGACCTGGCCGACGATCTCGGCGTGCTGACCATGCCCGGCTGGGAATGCTGCGACAAATGGGAAGGCCACGTCAACGGCGAGGAAAAGGGCGAGCCCTGGGTCGAATCGGACTACCCGATCGCCAAGGCTTCGATGTTCTCCGAAGCCGAGCGCCTGCGTGACCACCCGAGCGTCGTCTCCTTCCACATCGGCAGCGACTTCGCGCCGGACAAGCGGATCGAGCAGGGCTACCTCGACGCGATGAAGGCCGCCGACTTCACCCTCCCGGTGATCCCGTCGGCGTCGAAGAGGCCGTCCCCGATCACGGGCGCCTCCGGGATGAAGATGAACGGCCCGTACGACTACGTCCCGCCGGTCTACTGGTACGACAAGTCGCAAAAGGACCGTGGTGGCGCCTGGAACTTCAACTCGGAGACCAGTGCCGGCGTCGACATCCCGACGATGGACACGCTGAAGCGCATGATGTCGCCGAGCGAGCTGGAAACGATGTGGAAGGACCCGTCGGCGCCGCAGTACCACCGTTCCTCGTCGACGACCTTCGCGAACCTGAAGCTCTTCGGCAACGCGCTCACCAAGCGCTACGGCGCACCGGCGGACCTGAACGACTTCGTGCGGAAGTCCCAGCTCGCGCAGTACGAGAACGTGCGTGCGGAGTTCGAGTCGCATTCGCGCAACTACACCGACTCGACCAATCCGTCGACCGGGTTGATCTACTGGATGCTCAACAGCCCGTGGACCTCGTTGCACTGGCAGCTGTTCGACGCCTACATGGACCAGAACGGCGCTTACTACGGTGCGAAGAAGGCCAACGAGCCCCTGCACATCCAGTACTCGCACGACAATCGCTCGGTCGTGGTGATCAACCAGACGTCGAACGCGGTGAGCGGGCTGACGGCGACCACGAAGCTGTACAACCTCGACGGCACGGAGAAGTACAGCAACACCAAGACCGGGGTGTCGGTCGGGGCGCTGGGCGCCAAGGCCACCGCGGTCACCGTCCCGGCGGTGAGCGGGCTGTCGACGACCTACCTGGCGAAGCTGGTGCTCACCGACTCCTCCGGCAAGGAGGTCAGCCGGAACGTGTACTGGCTCTCCACCAAGGCGGACACGCTGAACTGGGCCGGCAGTGACTGGTACTACACGCCCCAGTCGGCCTACGCCGATCTGTCCGGCCTGAAGAACCTCGGCCAGTCGGCCGTCGGCGCGACGGCCAAATCGGTCGCCGGATCCGACGGCACCACCACGACGACCGTGACGCTGAAGAACACCTCGGGCGGCAAGCTCCCGGCGTTCTACGTCGACTCGAAGGTCGTGGACTCCGCGGGCAAACCGGTGCTCCCGGTGGAATGGAACGACAACGCGGTGAGCCTGTGGCCGGGTGAAACGACCACGCTGACCGCGAAGTACCGCACCGCCGACCTCAAGGGCTCCAAGCCTTCGGTGCGGGTCTCCGGCTGGAACACCGGGACGCAGACCGTTCCCGCCGACGGCTCCGGCCCCGGCCCGAACAACCCGGTCGACTACCAGGCGGAGGACGCCACGGTCGTCGACGGCGCGGTCGAGTCCAACCACGCCGGGTTCACCGGCACCGGGTTCGTCAACTACGACAACGTGGCGGGCAGCTCGGTCGAGTGGACGGTCACCGCGCCCGCCGCGGGCACCTACGACGTCGTCGTCCGGTACGCCAACGGCACCACGGCGAACCGGCCGCTGGACTTCTCCGTCAACGGCACGGTCAGCGCGTCGGGTGTCGGCTTCGGCGGCACCGGGGCCTGGCCGAACTGGACGACGAAGACCGTCAAGGTGACGCTGGCCGCGGGGGTGAACAAGATCAGGGCCGTCGCCACCACGGCGAACGGCGGTCCCAACGTGGACAAGATCACCCTCTAGTACGGAAACCGCCCGAGGCCCCCTTCGCCGCCCGGCGAAGGGGGCCTTCGGCGTCTCAGCGTGGGTTACGCTTTCCGGGTGACCGGACAGCGCGCCCCCGACCCGCGCCTGCGCGACCTCGCCATGCTGCGACGCGTCCGCGACCGGATCGACCGCGACTACGCGCAGCCGCTCGACGTCGAGGCGCTGGCGCGCGGCGTGCACGTCTCCGCCGGGCACCTGAGCCGGGAGTTCCGGGCCGCGTACGGCGAATCGCCCTACAGCTACCTGATGACCCGCCGGATCGAGCGCGCGATGATGCTGCTGCGGCGCGGGGACATGTCGGTCACCGAGGTCTGTTTCGACGTCGGTTTCTCGTCGCTGGGCACGTTCAGCACCCGGTTCTCCGAACTGGTCGGCATCTCGCCGAGCGTCTATCGCAAGCAGGCGGTGGAAGAAGGCCGCGGCATGCCCGGCTGCGTCGTCAAGCAGGTCATGCGGCCGATCAGGAATAGAGAAGCGGCTTCCCCGCGTCCCGACCTACCTTGACTCGCATGACCCTCTCGATTCACTCGTCCTTCCTCCCCGCCGACGATCTCGAGGCCTCGCTTTCCTTCTATCGCGACGTCTTGGGCTTCGAAGTGCGTGACGCAAGCCCGCTGCGGGTGACCGTCGGAGCGCCGGGCAGGCCGGGGACGTCGATCGTGCTCCGGTGCCCGGCGGCCGATCCGGAGATCACCGGCGAGGAACGCGCCGTGATCGCCGAACTGATGGCCAAGGGCAGCTACGCGACCATCGTGCTCGCCACGCGGGACCTGACGGAGACGTTCGACCGGATCCAGGCGACCGGCGCGGACGTCGTCCAGGAGCCGCTCGACCAGCCCTGGGGCGTCCGCGACTGCGCTTTCCGCGACCCGGCCGGCACCCTGGTGCGTATCGAACAGAGGTAGCCGGGCCTCGGTGCGCGCGCACCGGGGCTCTCGGGTGATGATGAGCGGCGTGGAGATCGCGGTAGAACTCGTGGCACTGGTGGTGGCCGTCCTCCTGGTCACCGCCGCGGCGCGGAAACTCGACTGGTCGGCGCCCCTGTGCCTGATCGCGGTCGGGGTCGTCGCCTCGTACGTCCCCGGCGTCCCGGAGTACGAACTGGACCCGGAGGTCGTCCTGCTGGGGCTGCTGCCCCCGTTGCTGTACGCGACCGCGATCCGCACCTCGCTGATCGACTTCCGCCGCAACCGCGGGCCGATCCTGCTGTTGTCGGTGGGTCTCGTCATCTTCACCACGGTCGCGGTCGGCGTCGTGGCGTGGCTGGTGATCCCCGGCCTGCCGCTCGCCGCCGGGCTCGCGATCGGCGCGGTGGTCGCCCCGCCCGACGCGGTCGCGGCCACCGCCGTCGCCCGCAAGGTCGGGATGCCGCGCAAGCTGACCCGGCTGCTGGAGGGCGAGAGTCTCTTCAACGACGCGGCCGCGCTGGTCGCGTTGCGGACGGCCATCGCGGCCATCGCCGGTTCGGTCAGCCTGCTGCAGGTGGGCGGGGACTTCCTGCTCGCCGCGGGCGGCGGTCTGGTGATCGGGTTCGCCGTCGGCGCGCTCGCCGCGATGATCCGCACTCGGCTCGAGGATCCGGTCAGCGACACCGCGCTTTCGCTGGTGGTCCCGTTCGTCGCCTATCTGGCCGCCGAGGCGATCCACGGTTCCGGGGTGATCGCCGTGGTCGTCGCGGGCCTGATCCTCGGGCACAAGGCGCCCAGCATGCTTTCGGGCCGCTCCCGGCTGGCGAGCAGGCTGAACTGGCAGACCATCCAGTTCCTGCTCGAGAACATCGTCTTCCTGCTGATCGGGCTGCAGGTCCGCCGGATCATGACCGAGGTCGGCGACAGCGGGCTGAGCGCGCTCCAGCTCGTCCTGATCTGCGTCGCCACCCTCGCCGCGACGATCCTCACCCGTGTCGTCTGGATGATCGGCATCGGCCTGGCGCGACGGGTGTTCCGCCGCCACGCCTGGCCTTGGCGGTACTCGACGGTGATCGCCTGGGCGGGGATGCGCGGGGTCGTCACGCTCGCGGCGGCGTTCGTGCTGCCGGCGGACACCCCGCAACGGGCCGTGCTGGTCCTGGTCGCGTTCGTCGTGGTGGCGGGAACCCTGCTGCTGCACGGCACGACGCTTCCGGTCCTGGTCCGGCGCCTGAAACTGCCCCCTCCCGATCCCGCCGAGGACGCGTTGCAGGAGGCCGCCGTCATCAACGACATGACGCGGGCGGCACTCCAGGAGCTGGAGAAGATCCGGACCCCCGAGGATCCGGACGACATCGTCGAGCGGCTGCGCAGCAGGCTCCAGCACCGCTCCGACTCGGCGTGGGAAGAGCTCGGCAGGCAGAGCGCGCTGACCGAAACGCCGAGCGACGCCTATCGCCGCCTGCGGTTGAGACTGCTCGAAGTCGAGCGGGAGAAGTTCCTGGAGGCGCGCGACTCGGGGATGGCCGATGATGATGTCCTGCGCCGGATCCTCGAACGCCTCGACATCGAGGAATCCATGTTGGACAGGGAGGAGGAGACCGTGCCGGACTCCGATCGGGAACTGCGCACCCCCGCCGCGACGGCGGGATCCTGCAAGCATCTGACGAAGGAGTGGCCCGCTGTCGAACCCAGCTCGCCCGACGTGTGCGCGGTCTGCGTCGAGAACGGGATGACCTGGGTCCACCTGCGCGAATGCGTCAAATGCGGGAACGTCGCCTGCTGCGACTCCTCACCGGGCAAACACGCGACCGAGCACTTCCACGACTCCCTGCATCCGGTCATGCGCAGCCACGAGCCCGGCGAGACCTGGCGCTGGTGTTTCGTCGACAAACAGCTGGGCTAGCTCGGTATCGTCGGCGTACATGAGCACCCCAGAGCAGGAGATCGAATACCGCCAGCACCGGTTCTCTCCCCCGCCGGGATCGACCGAGATCTTCCTCGTCCGCCACGGTGAGTCGGCCCCGGCGAAGGGCGACTCGCCGTTCGACCTGGTCGACGGGCAAGCCGATCCGGACCTCGCGCCGGAGGGCAGGGACCACGCCGAACGGGTCGGGCGCCGTCTGGCGGACGAGCGGATCTCCGCGCTGTACGTGACGACGCTGCGCCGGACCTCGCAGACCGCGGCGCCGCTGGCGGCGAAGCTCGGGCTCGCGCCGGAGGTCGAAGCCGACCTGCGGGAGATCCACCTCGGCGACTGGGAGAACGGGCTCTTCCGCCGCTACACCCACGAAGGCCACCCGATCGTCGAGAAGCTGTGGCAGGAACAGCGCTGGGACGTCATCCCCGGCGCGGAGACGATGGAGGCGTTCGGCGGCAGGCTCAGGGCCGCCATCGGCAGGCTCGCCGCGGCCAACCCGGACCGGAGGATCGCCGTGTTCACCCACGGCGGTGTCATCGGTGAGGTTTTCGCGCAGGCCAGTGCCGCGAAGAACCGGTTCGCGTTCCTCGGGGCGGACAACGGCTCGATCTCACACCTGGTGGTGTCGGGCGACAACTGGATGGTGCGGCGGTTCAACGACACTTCGCATCTTCAGTCGCCTTTCGGCTGATCCGGCCCGCCGCGACCAGGCGCTCAGGACGTGCAGGTCACCGGCGCGCCCGCGGCGGGGGCGGCGCGTTCGCTGACGACCTCGCCGTCGACGAGGATCCGGCACCGCAACGCGCCGCTGCCCGTGCCCTGCGCGGAGAGACTGTAGAACTCGTCGCGGCCTTCCTGGCCCACGCGCTCGAAGGTGGTGCTCCACGGCGCCGTCACTTCGGTCTTCTGCATGAGCTCGGAGCCCTGCGCGACGTACGTGACGTTCTGGGCGCCCTTCGCACCGGAAAGCTCGTAGACGACCGAGTGCGTCACGGTGCGCACGGCGGCCGCGGCCTGTTCGACCTGCGGCGCGGGCGGGTTCTGCACCGGCTTGGACGCCTTCGGCAGCACATAACTGGTCAGGGTGACGGCGACGGCCATCACGCCCAGCACGACCACGACGGACCCGAGCGGCTTCAGCCTGCCCGGGGCACCCTGTCCCGGCGCCGATGCCGGAGGGGTCGCGATGGGAACACCCATGGAGAGGTCTTCTCTCGTCCGAGCGCACTTCCAACGAGTGCGTCGTCTACTTCTCGCTCCAAGGTGACTCCGCGTTAGCCGTTATCGGGAAGAAACCCGATATTCACCCTTTTGGGTGCCTTGAAGACAGCGGAGTACCTGGTCATCGGACGATCGGCGTAAACACGGTGAGCCGGATAGCTCACTTTGAGTGATATGCCTGGCTCGATTCCTGTCGTACCCCCGGGGCATCATGGCAACCGTGTACCGGGAGACGAGGGCACCCGCCGGGCTGGGCGGCGTGGTGCGCTGCCTGTGGGAAGACGCGGGCCGGGCGCCGAAGCGGATCGTGCCCGACGGCTGCGTCGACCTGGTCGCGAGCGGGGGCGAGGTCTTCGTCGCCGGACCGGACACCACGGCCTGGACCTGGGACACGCCGTCCGGCGTCCGGGCGCGCGGCGTGCGGTTCGCGCCGGGCAGGGCGGGCGACGTCCTGGGGCTGGGCGCCGACGAGCTGCGTGATCAGCGCGTCCCCCTCGGCGACCTCTGGGGCAAGGAAGGCGCACTGCTCACCGAGCGCGTGCTCTGCGGTGCCGCCTCGCTCACCGACCTCGTAGCGGAACACCGGACCGGACGAGGCGACCGGGAGATCGCGGAGCTGATCGCCAGGCTCGACGGCGGCGTCTCGCGGGTTTCCGTCGCGCTGCAGACGTTCACCACCGGGGAACGGCAGCTGCGGCGGCGGTTCACCCTCGCGGTCGGCTACGGCCCGGCGACGTATCTGCGTGTCACGCGGTTCCAGCGCGCCATCGGACTCGCCGGGACGGCGCCGGATCTCGCCTCGCTGGCGTTCTCGGCGGGCTACGCCGATCAAGCCCACCTGAGCCGGGATTGCCGCGAGTTCGCCGGAGTTCAGGCGAGGGAGTTCTTCCGCGCCAAAAAGTGAGCTATGTCCACTGTGGACTTATAAAGCGCGCGATAGTACGGATAGAACTCGTCGTAGACCTCGGCGTCCGCGCCAGGGCGGACGACCTCGGCGACCGGGTTCCAGGCTTCGACATCCGGTTCCCGGCCCAGGGCGACGGACGCGAGGACGGCGTTGCCGAACGCGGCACCGATGGTCTCCGCCGGGATCTCCTGGTCGATCCGCGCGACGTCGCTGACGATCCGCGTCCACACACCGCCCCGCGTCCCGCCTCCGACGGCGACGAACCGCCGCGTGCCGCCACCGGCTTCCCGCATGGCTTCGAGGTTGTGCCGCACCCCGAACGCCGTGCCTTCCAGCGCCGCGCGGTACAGGTCGGCGCGGCCGTGGGAAGTGGTGAGCCCGGCGATGACGCCGCGTGCGTCCGGGTCCGGTATCGGTGTCCGCTCTCCGGCGAAGTACGGCAGCATCAGCAGTCCGCGACTGCCCGCCGGGACCTCGCCCGCCGCGGCGGCCAGTTCCCCGAACTCGCCGCCGGTGAGTTCGCGCAGCCAGTCGGTGATCGCGCCGGACGTGGCCATGCCCGCCGCGAGTGAATAGGTGCCGGGGAACGTGCCTCGGGTCGTCCACAACCCCTGTCCGGGGCGGGGATCGGCAAGCACCTGGAGCAGGAACATCGTGGTGCCGTACATCAGCATCGTGTCCCCGGGCGAGGTGACGCCCGCGCCCGTCGCCTCCGCCCAGGCGTCGATCGTGCCCGCCGTCACCGGGATCCCTTGCGGCAGCCCGGTTTCCGCGGCCGCCTCGGCGGTGACCGAACCGACCACCTCGGTCGGCCACGCGAGCCTGGGCAGCTCGATGCCCGGCGCGATCGCGGCGACCCGGTCCGGTGCCCACCTGGCCTCGCGCAGGTCGTACATCGGATCGCACTGGCTCGCGGAATGATGGTCGAGGACGTACTCGCCGGTCAGCCGCAGCACGAGGAACGAACTCGCCATCAGGAACAGCTTCGCGCTTTCGAACACGTCCGGTTCGTTCTTGGCCAGCCAGCGCCACTTCGGCCCGACGGCCTGCGAGCCGAGCGCGCTACCGCCGCGTTCCACAATGGATTCTTCACCGAATTCCCGGTTCAGCTCACGGATTTCGTCATGCGCGCGGGTGTCGACGCCGTAAAGGATCGCCGGGCGCAACGGTTTCCCGGCAGCGTCCGCCGGAAGGAGCACGGGTCCGATCCCGCTGACCGACACTCCGATGATGGGATGATCCCCGGCTCCTGCCGAGAGTTCCCTGGCCAGGACGAGAAAATCCTGCCACCACACGGTTTCGGCGTCGTGTTCGAACCAGCCGGGACGAGGCCGGGAGGTGTCGTGCCGGCGGAATGCTCGTGCCAGCACGGTTCCCCGGGAATCGACGAGGACACCTTTGGAACTCGAGGTGCCGATGTCGATGCCGAGCACCAGGCCCGGGTCCCCCACGGCACCTCCGGAGTCCCAGCGCGAACTTTCAAGCGCGAGTAGCGCGATCAGCGGATGGTAACGATTGTCGGTCAAGCTATTCTTCCCGTGCGAAGGTGTCAAGACACCTGCAGAAGGGGAGGTCACGGTGGCCACCATCAACGACGTGGCGGCGAAGGCCGGGGTTTCGACGGCGACCGTGTCGAGAACGCTCAACGGGAAGTCCACTGTGGACCCGATACTCGCGGCGCGGGTACAGGCCGCCGCCGCGGAGTTGGGATATCACCCGAACGGGCTCGCGAGGAACCTGCGCCGTCAGGAAACCGCGGTGCTCGCGCTCATCATCTCCGACGTGGAGAACCCGTTCTTCACCGCGATCGCCCGCGGCGTGGAGGACATCGCGCAGACGGCGGGCTATTCGGTGGTGCTGTGCAACGCCGACGACAACGAGGAGAAGGAGCGGCGCTACATCGACGTCGCCCTCCAGGAACGGGTCGCCGGCGTGGTGCTCTCCCCCACCGGCCGGGCCACCAACGTCGACAGGCTGACCCAGCGCGGCACGCCCGTGGTCGCCGTCGACCGGCCGCTGCTGGAGAACACCGGCGACCAGGTGCTCGTCGACACGCGGCTCGCCGCCCGCGACGCGACACGCCACCTGATCGACGGCGGCTACCGGCGGGTCGCCTGTGTCAGCGGGCCGCCCGGGGTGCGCACGGCCGAAGACCGACTGGCCGGGTACACCGACGCCGTCGGCGTGGAGAACGCGCTCACGCGGCGTGCCGAGTTCCGCGCCGAGGGCGGCAGGCTCGCCGCGCTCAGCCTGCTCGACGAGCCGGAGCCGCCGGACGCGCTGCTGGTCGGCAACAGCACGATGGCGATCGGCGTCCTGGAAGCGCTGGCCTCGCGCGGCCTGCGGTCGGGACAGGACGTGGGGATCGTGTCCTTCGACGACGCGCCGTGGACGACACTGATCGATCCGCCGCTGACGGTGGTCGCCCAGCCCGCGAACGAGGTGGGCAAGGTCGCCGCCGAGCTGCTGCTCGCCCGGATCGGCGACAGCACGCGCAAGGCCACGACGACCACGCTGCAGGCAAAGCTGATCGTGCGCCGGAGTTCACGGCGCAGCTGACCCTGGAGAAGCCTGAGATCCCGGATGAACGACGTGCCTGGGCGACCGGTTCGCGCCGGCCGCCCAGGAACGCCCCACCCCCTTGTCCCCCAAGCCGGCCCCATACCAGCCGGGTTCTCCGAAGCGGTGGGAAGAAATCGATTACCTTTCGGAAGGTAAGTTCCCCCCTACGACCTGTCAAGCCGGGATCCCTGGACAAGGTCGCCCGATCCGGGCACACTGTTCCGATATTGCCTACTGCGCGTGTGTGATCCCGTGCGCTCTGTGTTCGTTTCTGGTGAATTCCCCCACGAAACCGAGATGAGACCGCACGAACCCGCACAGACGCGTTACCCTAGGCGCTATGTCCATTGCGCTCGAGAACGTTCTCGCCAAGGCGGGCCTGAAGGTCGACGCCAACGAGTTCCTGAACCTCGTCGAGGACGCGGCGCGGAGGCTTTCCCCGCCGAACCCCGATCCATCGCATTACTTCTCGGCGGATCAACGTGCCGCGCTCACCGACGTCGGCCTGGACATCTCCCCCCGCAGCGAGGACGAACCGGACTTCCGTGCCCGCACGGTCGCCGCGCACGCCGTACTCGCCGATTCGGCACTGAGCGTGCTGGAAGCGGCGAAAGCACTGGGCGTGGACGACAGCCGCATCCGCCACCGCTTGAAGGAGGGCAGGCTCACCGGCTGGAAGGACCAGGGCTGGCGGCTGCCCGCCTGGCAGTTCACCGGCTCCGGGGTGCTGCCCGGCCTGGAGGTCGTGCTGCGCGCCGTCCCCGAGGACCAGCCCGCGCTCGTCGTCGCCGCGTTCATGAGCACCCCGCAGTCCGATCTGGTGATCAACGAACACCCCGCCACCCCGCGCCAATGGCTGCTCTCCGGCGGCGACCCCGACCATGTCGCGAGGCTGGTGGCCACTCTCGGTTCCCCGTTCTGAGGTTTTGCCCGACGACGGAAAATTTCAGTCGGGGGCAGGCCGTAGGCTGACCCCACCGAGCAAGATCACCCGACAAGGACGGACGACTCCCGAGGTATGGCCCGGCTCCCCCTGCCGCCCGCACGCTCTGTCCTGGTCAAGGAGCTGCACCGCACCAATGACGTGGTGACGGTGCATCCCGGCACCAGGCTGGTCAGGATCTTCACCGCGCACGGCAACCACCCCCAGCAGTGGAATTCGTTCCGCTACAGCGGCCCGCTCCCCCATGGCCGCTTCGACCCGCAGACCCCAGGTCGTGGCGGGCGCCCGGTCACCGACCCCGGGAACGGTGTCCTGTACTTCGGCCTCACCGTGCGCACCAGCATCGCGGAGGTCTTCCAGACCACGTCGACGGTCGACCGCAAATCCCGCGGCCCGCGCCTCGTCGTCGTCCGGCCGACCCGCACGCTGCGGCTGCTCGACCTCGCCGGCCTGTGGCCGACCCGGGTCGGCGCCTCGCAGGAGATCTCGAGCGGGCCGAAGAAGATCACCCAGGCTTGGGCTCGCGCCATCCGCGCGGCCTTCGGCGACCTCGACGGCGTCTGGTACCGGTCGTCCATGGACTCCGGCGGGCCCGCGCTCGCGCTGTGGGACCCCCCGGCGGGGAACTCGCTGCCGGTCGCGCCGGACGTGCTGCTCCCGCTGGACCACCCCGGGCTCGACGTCCCGCTGGGCCGGGTGTGCGAAGAGCTGAACTACACGCTGTTGAGCTGACAGCGATCAACGCTATGAAGGGGACTTTCATCGCAAATTTTGCAATGAAAGTCCCCTTCATAGCATTCGGTGACCCGAAGATCAGAGGTGACGGGCCCACCACTGCAGCACGGCGTCGAACCGCTGCACCCGGTGCCGCGGCTGACCCGAGCGCGTGAGTTCGTGCCCCTCGCCCGGGAACAGCAGGAACTCGGCAGGGGCCCCGGCGCGACGCAGCGCCACGTACATCCGCTGCGCCTGCTCCAGCGGGCACCGCCAGTCCTGCTCGGAGTGCGCGACCATGAACGGGATGTCGATCTTTTCCGCGTAGGTCAGCGGGCTGCGCTTGCGCTGTTCTTCGACATCGTCGCCGATGTAGCCGCCGGCGAAGAACCAGCCGATGTCCGAGCTGCCGACGAACGAGTCGTGGGCGTTGACGGCGCGCTCGCTCCACGCCGCCCGGAACCGGCCGCCGTGGTGCGCGGCGAGCCAGCTGGTCATGAAGCCGCCGTACGAACCACCCATCACACCGACACGATCACTGTCCAAATTGGACATCTTGAGCGCTTCGTCCAGCAGTGTCAGCAGATCTTGCGCGTCCACGGTGCCGAAGCCGCGGACGATGCTGCGACCGTGACTCTCGCCGTAGCCCGCGGAACCGCGCGGGTTCCCCAGGACGACGGCGTACCCCGCCGCGGCGAGCACCTGCGCCTCGTCGAAGACCTTCCATTCGTACGGCGCGAACGGGCCACCGTGGATCATCAGGACGACAGGATGCGGTCCGTCGCCCTCGGGCCGGACGATCCAGCCGTGCACCGGATAGCCGTCGGACCCGGTCGCGTCCAGTTCTTCCAGCGGCCGGATCCCGATGTCCCGCAACGTCTTCGAGTAGTCCGTGAGCACACGGGGTTCCTCGTCCGACAGGAGCACGACGTCGCCGGAACTCTCGGGCGTCCCGATCACCGCGGCGATCCGCGCGCCGTCGACGGCGAACGACTTCACCGCGGCGAACTCGCCCGCCAGGTACCGCAACGACTTCAGCTCGGCCAGCTCGGCGTCGAGCGGAACGGCGCGCAACTCGGCGGCGCCGCGGGTGCGGACCACGACGAGCACCTCGTCGCCGAGGACGGCGGGCGGGCCGGCCGCGTTGTCGCAGTCCACCGTTTCGACGTCGGTCAGCCGGCGCGCGGACGACGGCTCGTCACCGGAAGGCCACAGCGCGTGCCAGAGACCGGTGTTGCGGGCGATCTCCTCCATGCCGGGGAATTCGGTGCCGTAGAACAGGATCGCACCGTCCGGAGTGGACACCGGGCTGGCCGCGCTGCCCGGGGTCCTGACCAGCAGCCGGGGCTCGCCACCTCCGGCGGGCACGGCGTAGACGTCCGAGCGGACGGTGTCTTCGACCGCCCAGTCACGGGGCGCGACGACGAGGACGAACTCACCGTCGACCGTCCAGGAGGGATGCTCGACGTCGGCGCGGTCGTCGGTCAGCGGCGTGAGGTCTGCGGGCGCGGCTTCGTCCAGCGCGGCGACGGCGTCCACGACGAACAGACGTTGTGGACGGTCGTTGAGGAAACCGACGTCGTCGACCCGGTAGAAGAGGTTCGTGATGTGCCGCGGCGCTTCTTCGGCGGGCTCCGGGGTTTCGCCGTCTGCGTTCTCCGTGCCGTAGCGGCCCGGCTCGGGCACGCGGGCGACGAAGGCGATCCGGCGGGAATCGGGTGCCCAGACCGGGGTGCCCGCGCCGAGGGGCAGGTCGGTGATCCGCTTCGCGTCACCGCCGGTCGCCGCGATCACGTGCACCTGCGGCTTGGCCTCGCGCCCGGAGCCATCCCCCGCCCGGAGGAAGGCGACCCACCGGCCGTCCGGGGAGATGACGGGGGCGGAGTCCTTGGTCCCGTGGGTCCAGGGCCCTTCCCCGCCACCGCGCGGATCGACCCTGCGCAGGCCACCGCGGTAGCTGTTCGTCTTCAGATCAGGCCTGCTCACCGCGGTGAGCAGCAGGTCGCCGCGCAGCGCGGGGATGCCGGGGACCGTCAGGGCTTCGATGTCAACGGGACGCACAGCCCCGACGGTACCCGATCCTTAGCAGCTCTAACTACTGATTGAAGACTCCCGCTCAGCGGCTTCCAGCTTCTTCGCTTTCGACAGGCTGGCCACCGTCGTCACGGTCAGGACCACGACGATGACACCCAGGGAGACCCAGTTGTTGATGTCCAGCCAGTCCGGCACGACGTGGTACTCGTGCAGCGCGTGCAGGAACAGCTTGGCGCCGATGAAGGCGAGGATCACCGCGAGGCCGTAGGACAGGTACACCAGCTTGGTGACCAGGCCACCGAGCAGGAAGTACAGCTGGCGCAGGCCCATCAGCGCGAACGCGTTGGCGGTGAAGACCAGGAATGCCTCCTGCGTGATACCGAAGATCGCCGGGATCGAGTCGACGGCGAACAGCAGGTCCGCGCTGCCGATCGCGACGATCACCAGGAACATCGGGGTGATCCAGCGCTTGCCGTCCTTCTTCACGAACGACTTGTGGCCGTGCCACTCGTTGGTGACCGGGAAGAGCTTGCGCACCCAGCGGGTGAGCGCGTTCTCTTCGTATTCCTCGTCCTCGTCCTTGTTGCGGACCATGCTGACCGCGGTCCAGATGAGGACGGCGCCGAAGAGGAAGAAGACCCAGACGAACTGCGCGATCAGCGCGGCGCCCACGGCGATGAACACGCTGCGCATGGCGAGCGCGAGCAGGATGCCGATCAGCAGCACGCGGTGCTGGTGGATCGCGGGCACCTTGAACGACGTCATGATGATCATGAAGATGAACAGGTTGTCGACGCTCAGCGAGTACTCGGTGATGTACCCGGTGAAGAACTCGACGCCGGGGTCGTGTCCCCCGAAGATCCAGACACCGATGCCGAAAGCGACGGCCACGGCGACGTAGAAGATGACCCACCGCGCGGCTTCGCCGGTGGTGACCTCGTGCGGCTTGCGATCGACGATGACCAGGTCGAGTGCGATCAGCGCGAGCAGACCACCGACCGTGGCGATCCATAGCCACAGGGGAACAGACATGTAACCAACCCTCCGGATAGTGCACAGCAGCAACTAACCGGAGGTCTCTTCCGCCGGTACGAGACCGGCCGACGGTGCCGGGGGCCTGCGAAGACCACCGTGCTGACGACACCGCCGCGAAGGAATACTCCCCTCACAGCTGGTCCAGTTTGACCTGTCTGTACGCATGACGCCAGTTAAGGTTGCCCTTGTCACCAAGATGATGGCGTAACTCCCGTCACACTCACCTCTCCTCGCTCTTCTAGTACCCGTTCTGATGGCGGGACAACCCACCCTTGTGTGGTCCGCGTTAGCTCGACGAGGCGTTCTCAGCTTCGGGCGAATACGGTCATTCCGTGCCCCGAATCCCGCTCCCTCGTACGCGAGGCGCGAAGCTCATCGCGCTCGCCGCGGTCGTGGTGGTCCTGGCCGCCGCGGCCGTCGTGTGGACGAACAGCGATCCCGCTCCGTCCACGGTCAAAACCCAGGAAGCGACTCTCGACCTGCCGGAAGTCCCCGGCTCGTCCGAGGTCGTCAAAATCGACACGACCACGTACCTTCCCGAGCAGACCCCGGCGCCCGCCGTCTTGCTCGCCCACGGCTTCGGTGGCGACAAGAACAGCGTCGCCACCGAAGCACGCGAGCTCGCCGAGAAGGGTTTCGTCGTCCTCGCCTGGTCCGCGCGTGGTTTCGGCCGCAGCACCGGGAAGATCGCGCTCAACGACCCCGACCGCGAGGTCGCCGACGCCCGGAAGCTGATCGACACCCTGGCCGCACGGCCCGAGGTCCTCAGCGAAAACGGCGATCCGAAGGTGGCCGTGTCCGGCGCTTCGTACGGCGGCGCGCTTTCGCTGCTGCTCGCCGGGACCGACAAGCGCGTCGACGCGATCGCACCGGTGATCACCTACAACGACCTGGCGCAGGGACTCTTCCCGAACGCCGCCGCCCCGGCGGCGCCGAACGCCACCACTCCCGCCGCCGGAGCGTTCACTTCGGACGGTGTCTTCAAGAGGTCGTGGGCGGGCATCTTCTTCTCCGCCGGTTCCGGTGCGGCCCAGGGTGGATCACCTTCCAACGACGCGCCCGAGGCCGGTGACGAGACCAGTGAGTCCGGCGCCTCCCAGGGCGCGGCCGCGGCGGGCGCGGCGGCGCAGTCCCTTCCGCTCGGCGGCCCGAACGGACAGCGGCCGACACCCGGTCCCGCCGACCCGTGTGGACGGTTCACCGCCGACGTCTGTCAGGCCTACACCGAACTCGCGACCACCGGCAAGGCGAGCCAGCGCACCGTCGACCTGCTTCGCCGCGTCTCCCCCGCGTCCGTGACGGACAAGATCACCGTGCCGACGCTGCTGGTGCAGGGCGAAAGCGACACTCTGTTCGGATTGGACCAGTCCGACGCGACCGCCCGGCAGATCGCCGCGGCGGGCGGCAAGGTCCGCACGATCTGGTACACCGGCGGCCACGACGGCGGGAAGCCCGGGCAGAAGCTCCGGGCGCAGATCGCCGATTTCCTCAAGTTCTCACTGACCGGCCAGGGCACCGATCCCGGCACCGGGTTCAGCTACGACATCCAGGGCACGCTGCGGGCCAACGGCGCCCCTTCGGTCCGGACCGTCACCGCCCCCGCGTACCCGGGAGCGACCGGGGACGCCACCGAGCGGCGGCGTTTCGCGCTGGAGGGCCCGGCCCAGCCGGTCGTCCGGCCCGCGGGCGGCAACCCCGCCGCGGTGAGCGGGATCCCCGGTTTGAACGGAGCGGTCGCGGGCTCGTCCCGGCTTTCCGGGCTGTTCAGCATCGACCCGCCCGGTCAGGCCGCGCAGTTCGCGACGGCGCCGCTTGGCGAGCAGACGATCGTGGCCGGTTCGTCCACGGTCCGGCTGCAGGTGTCCGCGGATCCTTCCGCCGCGCCGGCGCAGAAGGAAGCCGTCCTGTTCGCGAAGCTCTACGACGTCAACTCGGAAGGCGTCCGCACGCTCCCGGCCAACGCCGTCGCACCCTTCCGTGTCTCCGGTCTGCCCGCCGACGGCAGCCCGGTCGAGGTGACGGTGACCCTGCCGGGCATCGTGCGGCCGCTGGAGGCCGGGCACACGCTCCGGCTCGTCGTCGGCACGACGGATCAGGCGTTCGCCACCCCGGTCGAACCCGCGGTGTTCCGCATCGGGCTGGCGGACGGTGGAGGGCTGGGAGTCCCGGTCGTCCACGGCACGTCGGTCGGCGCGGGAGCACCCGTCGCGCAGCTGCTCGGGATCGCCGGAACCCTGCTCGCGGGGATCGCGATCACGGTGATCGCCGCGTTCCGCCGCCGCCGCGCCCACGACGTCGACGAGAGCCTCTCGAAGACACCGCTGGTGATCGAGGGCCTGCACAAGTCCTACGCGGGCGGTTTCGTCGCGGTGAAGGACCTGTCGTTCCGGGTCGAACCCGGCCAGGTGCTCGGGCTGCTCGGGCCGAACGGCGCGGGCAAGACGACGACGCTGCGCATGCTGATGGGGCTGATCAAGCCGACGGCGGGCCACATCCGCGTGTTCGGCCATCTGATCGCTCCCGGCGCGCCGGTGCTGTCCCGGATCGGGTCCTTTGTGGAGGGTTCGGGCTTCCTGCCGCATCTGTCCGGCAAGGAGAACCTGGAGTTGTACTGGGCGAGCACGGGCCGCCCGAAGGAGAGGGCGCATTTCGCCGAGGCACTGGAGATCGCCGGGCTCGGCGACGCGGTGAACCGGCGGGTCCGCACCTACAGCCAGGGCATGCGGCAGCGGCTCGCGATCGCGCAGGCGATGCTCGGCCTGCCGGAGCTCATGGTGCTCGACGAACCGACCAACGGACTCGACCCGCCACAGATCCACCAGATGCGCGAGGTGCTCCAGCGCTACGCGGCGACGGGGCGCACCGTGGTGGTCTCGAGCCACCTGCTGGCCGAGGTCGAGCAGACCTGTACGCACGTGGTCGTGATGCACCGCGGCATGCTGGTCGCTTCGGGTGAGGTCGGCGAACTGGCCGCGTCCAGCGGCGAGGCGACCTTCCGGGTCGACAAGCCCGCCGAAGCGGCCGAAGCGCTGCGGAAGGTCGGGGGCGTTTCCGGCGTCGACGTCGACGGGGAACTGGTCCACGCGGATCTCGACGGTCTCGCGCGCGCCGAGGCGGTCGCCGCCCTCGTGCGGGCCGGGGTCGCGGTCGAGCAGGCCGGGCCGCGGCGCCGTCTGGAAGACGCGTTCCTGCAGCTGGTCGGAGAGGACTCAAAGGGTGAGTAAGACCAATGGTTCTTCCCCGGTGACCCGGGCGGATCACGGAGTGCACACCGATCCGGCGGCCCTGCTGGAGCTGACCGAGGTCGCGTCGCACGAACGCACCGAGGTCGGCCCGGACGGGGCGGTGGCGGGTTACCGCGCCGACCGGACGCTGCGGCTCGGCGTCGAACTGAAACGGCAGCTCAAACGGCGGCGGACCCAGCTCATGCTGGGGTTCGTCGCGCTGCTGCCGTTCATCCTGGTGATCGCTTTCGAGATCGGGCAGGCCAACCCCAACCGCCGCAGTGGCGGGTTCGTCGACCTCGCCACCGCGAGCGCGCCGAACTTCGTGGTGCTCGCGCTGTTCGTCTCAGGGACGTTCCTGCTCCCGATGATCGTGGCGCTGTTCTACGGCGACACGATCGCGAGCGAGGCGTCGTGGTCGAGCCTGAAATACCTGCTCGCGATGCCGGTCCCCCGGCATCGGGTGCTGCGGCAGAAGGCGATCGTCTCCGGCATCCTGTCCGCGATCGCGCTGATCCTGTTGCCGCTGGTGGCGCTGATAGTCGGCGTCATCTGGTACGGGGCGGGCGACGCGATCAGCCCGACCGGGGACGCGGTGTCGTTCAGCGACAGCCTCGTGGCCATGGGGCTGGCGACGATCTACATCATCCTGCAGCTGGCGTGGGTGGCCGGTCTGGCGATGCTGCTCTCGGTCGCCACCGATGCCCCGCTGGGCGCTGTCGGCGGTGCGGTGATCGTCGCGATCGTTTCGCAGATCCTCGACCAGATCACCGCACTGGAAGGGCTGAGGGACTATCTGCCGACGCATTTCGCGTTCTCGTGGATGGATCTGATCTCGACCGACATCGACTGGACGAACATGGCCAACGGCCTGCTGTCGGCGGCGTTGTACGGCACGGTGTTCTTCCTCCTGGCCGGTCGCCGGTTCGCGACGAAGGACATCACCAGCTGAGAGCGTTTCCGTACTCGAAAACCACCGGGGCCCACCGGGAAGACGAAAATCGCTTCCCTGGTGGGCCCCGGTTTTCACTGGCCGTGGCGACCTTCACCCATTAGTGCCGGTAATCGGTGTTTCATGCGCATGAGACCATCGATTTTCCGATCATCGACTCATTGGGTGAAAAGTTACCGTTCAGCTTCGGCGACCTCCGGGAAATCCTTATCTTCAGGGGAAAGGTGCCGACGCGAGCAGAAAGCGGGGACGTGACCATGACCCAGTCACTGGAGATCCCGGTCCAAGAATTCTCCCTTGCTTGGACCATGACCGCCGACAAGGGCGGCAGAGTCGGATTCGCCGCTTCTGGTCAGGTGACACTTCTCGACAACAAGCGTTTCTACAAGATCGACGGGGTCCTCTACATCTCCGAGGGCAGCGCCTACTGCCGCGACATCGGCAACCCGCATCTGTTCGTCCGCCGCAACGGCGTCGAGGAGAGCGGCAGGCAGTGGGGCTGGGAGACGATCTGCAACCGCAAGTCTTGCAGCAGGCTGTGCGCGATGGACGCGTACTTCGTCCGCACCGGCTACTGGTCGCCCTCCGACCGGGCGATCCAGCTGAGCATCGGCGCGGAATCCGGCTGGAACCGCAAGCGTTCCTTCAGCCCGACGATCACCGTGCGCCTCGCGGATTGAGCGGTCCACTGTAGATCTCCGCGGGCTCGGGTACGGTCGGCCCATGGCCACCTCTTCGATCCGCGTGGACGACGAAGGCGGGATCGCCGTCGTCACCCTCCAGCACGGCAAGGCGAACACCCTCGACACGGAATTCTGCCAAGAGCTGGCCCTCCGGCTCGAAGACGTCCAGCTCGGCGGCTGTCGCGGGGTCGTGCTGACCGGTACCGGCGGCGTCTTCTCGGCGGGTGTCGACCTCCGACGGGTGCACGACGGCGGCGCGGACTACGTCGAGGACTTCCTGCCCGCGCTGTCGGACGCGTTCCTCTCGGTGTTCGGCTTCCCCGGCCCGGTGGTCGCGGCCGTCAACGGGCACGCGATCGCCGGCGGGGCGGTGCTGGCCGCCGCCTGCGATCGCCGCGTCCTCGCCGACGGCCCTGGCCGGATCGGGATCACCGAACTGCTCGTCGGCGTCCCGTTCCCGTTGGCGGCGCTGGAGATCCTGCGGTCCGGGTTCGGCGCCGACATCCTCGCCGAACTCGCGTTCCTCGGCGAGACCCACCTGCCGGAGGACGCGCTCCGGCTCGGGCTGGTGAACGAGGTGACCGCGCCCGAGTCCGTGCTGCCGCGCGCGATCGAGGTGGCCGGGAAACTCGCCGAGATCCCCGCGGCCGCGTACGCGCACACGAAGGCCCAGCTGCACCGGCCGTTCCACGAGCGGATCGCCGAGCACCGCACCGGCGACGACGCCCACGTCCTCGAACTGTGGAGCTCACCCGAGGCGCTCGCGGCCATCAAGGCCTACGTCGACCGCGTGCTCCGCCGCGCCGGATAGCCGTCCCGGTCACCGGGACACCGTCCGGATAGGCGATTGCCCACCGGCGGGGACTCTGTGAGTATCCGACCGCTCAACAGGTCCCGATGGGGAGGGCATGGATGCGGAAGCTCACGGCGGCGTGGTCGGTCCTGGCGATCACCGTTCTCTCACTGGCCGGGCTGACCCCGGTCGCGCAGGCGGCACCCGAGGACGTCAAAGAGGCACTCGGGCGGATACCCGGCCTGACCGTCGTCTCGGAGAATCCGGCGCCGACCGGATACCGGTTCTTCAAGCTCAGCTACACCCAGCCCGTGGACCACCGCAGGCCTGGCTCCGGCACCTTCCAGCAGCGTTTCACCTTGCTGCACAAGGAGTTCCGCTCGCCGACCGTGGTGTACACGAGCGGGTACAACGTGTCGGAATCGCCCAACCGCTCGGAGCCGACCCAGATCGTCGACGGCAACCAGCTGTCGATGGAGTACCGGTTCTTCACCCCGTCGCGGCCGGACCGGCCGGACTGGGGCAAGCAGCTGACCATCTGGCAGGCCGCCGCCGATCAGCACCGCGCTGTGGAGGCCTTCAAGCGGCTCTACCCGGGCAAGTGGCTCGCGACGGGCGGCAGCAAGGGCGGCATGACGGCGACCTACTTCCGTAGGTTCTTCCCGAACGACGTCGACGCGACGATCCCCTACGTCGCGCCCAACGACGTCATCAACTCGCACGACCGCTACAACCGGTTCCTGGCGAACGTCGGGAACGACCCGGCCTGCCGGTCTGCGCTGAAGGCGATCCAGCGCGACGTGCTGACCCGGCGTCCGGAGTTCGCGGCGCTCGCCGCGGCGGACGCGGCCAAGAACGGCTACACGTTCACGACCGTCGGCTCGGCCGACATCTCGCTGGAGATCTCGGTCATCGACTCGTACTTCGCCTTCTGGCAGTACCAGAAGCAGTCCGACTGCGCGACGATCCCGAAGGCCGGCGCCCCGGTGGCCGAGGTCTACGCGTGGTTCGAACGCGTCGAAAGCCTCAACACCTACTCCGACCAGAACCTCGGGATCTACGTCCCCTACTACTTCCAGGCGGCCTATCAGCTCGGCGCCCCGGAGTCCTACGAAGGCTATCTCCGGGATCTGCTGCGCTACCCGGGAACCAACGTGTCGCGGACGTTCGTGCCGAAGTCGGTCGACATCCCGCGGTTCGATCACCTGGCGATGCCGGACATCGACTTCTGGGTGAAGACGCAGGGGAAGCGGCTGCTGTTCGTCTACGGCGGGAACGATCCTTGGGGCGCGGAACCGTTCCAGCTCGGCTTCGGCACGAAGGACTCGTACAGCTACACCGTGCCGGGCGGGAACCACGGCGCGCGGATCTCGCAGCTTCCGGCGGCTCAGGCAGCCGAAGCGACGAACAACGTACGGCGCTGGGCGGGACTGCCCCCGGTTTCGCCCGGGGTGACCACGCGCTCGGTGCCGTCCGGCTTCCCGGACTTCGACGCGGACCTGAGCCTGCAGCACCGCCCGCGCCTCTGACCCTCACGCGTTTCGTCCTCTAGTTGCGGTAGTTGCACGCGCTACTTGATGCCGGCCGCGTCCATGCCGCGCAGTTCCTTCTTGAGGTCGGAGACCTCGTCCCGCAGCCGGGCCGCCAGCTCGAACTGCAGGTCGCGCGCGGCCTGCATCATCTGCTCGGTCATCTGCTGGATGAGGTCGGCCAGCTGGGCGCGCGGCATCCCGGAGACGTCCTTGTCGACGAGCATCCCGGAGCTGCGCACCCTGTCGCCCTGCTCGGGCTTCTTGCCGCGCGACGCGTTCCGGCCCGAACCGCCGACGGCGACCGTCTCCTCCGAGTCCTCGGCCTCGCTGTAGACGCGGTCGAGGATGTCGGCGATCTTCTTCCGCAGCGGCTGCGGGTCGACGCCGCGTTCCTCGTTGTAGGCGACCTGCTTCTCGCGGCGGCGATCGGTCTCGTCGATGGCGTGCCGCATCGAGTCGGTGATCTTGTCCGCGTACATGTGGACTTCACCCGACACGTTTCGCGCGGCACGGCCGATCGTCTGGATCAGCGACGTGCCGCTGCGGAGGAAGCCTTCCTTGTCCGCGTCGAGGATCGCGACCAGCGAGACCTCGGGCAGGTCGAGGCCCTCACGGAGCAGGTTGATGCCGACCAGCACGTCGAAGTCGCCCGCCCGCAACTGCCGCAGCAGCTCGATCCGGCGCAGGGTGTCCACCTCGGAGTGCAGGTACCGCACCCGGATGCCCAGCTCCAGCAGGTAGTCGGTGAGGTCCTCGGACATCTTCTTGGTGAGCGTGGTGACCAGGACGCGCTCGTCCTTCTCGGCCCGCTCGCGGATCTCGTGCACCAGGTCGTCGATCTGGCCTTCGGTGGGCTTCACGACCACCTTCGGGTCGACCAGGCCGGTCGGCCGGATGACCTGCTCGACGAACTCGCCGCCCGCCTGCCCCATCTCGTACGGCCCCGGCGTCGCCGACAGGTACACCGTCTGCCCGATCCGGTCGGTGAACTCCTCCCAGGTCAGTGGGCGGTTGTCGACCGCGCTGGGCAGCCGGAACCCGAACTCGACCAGGTTCCGCTTCCGCGACATGTCGCCTTCGAACATGCCGCCGATCTGCGGGACGGTCTGGTGCGACTCGTCGATGACCAGCAGGAAGTCGTCCGGGAAGTAGTCGATCAGCGTGGCGGGCGCCGTCCCCGCCTCGCGGCCGTCGATATGCCGCGAATAGTTCTCGATGCCGGAGCAGAACCCGACCTGGCGCATCATCTCGATGTCGTACGCGGTGCGCATCCGCAGCCGCTGCGCCTCGAGCAGCTTGCCCTGCTTCTCCAGCTCGGCCAGCCGCTGCTCCAGCTCGGCCTCGATGCCATGGATGGCCTTCTCCATCCGCTCCGGGCCCGCGACGTAGTGCGTGGCCGGGAAGATGCGGACCTCGTCGACCTCTTTCACGATGTCGCCGGTGAGCGGGTGCAGGTAGTACAGCTTCTCGATCTCGTCGCCGAAGAACTCGACGCGGATCGCCAGTTCCTCGTACGCCGGGATGATCTCGACCGTGTCGCCGCGGGCGCGGAAGGTGCCGCGGGCGAAGGCGATGTCGTTGCGGGTGTACTGCACGTCCACCAGTGCGCGGAGGAAGACGTCCCGGTCGAGCTGCTCGCCGACCTTCAGCTCCGAGGACCGGTCCAGATACGACTGAGGTGTGCCGAGGCCGTAGATGCACGAGACACTCGCGACCACGATGACGTCGCGCCGCGAAAGCAGGTTCATCGTCGCCGAGTGCCGCAGCCGCTCGACGTCGTCGTTGATCGACGAGTCCTTCTCGATGTAGGTGTCCGTCTGCGCGATGTACGCCTCGGGCTGGTAGTAGTCGTAGTAACTGACGAAGTACTCGACCGCGTTGTGCGGGAACAGCTCCCTCAGCTCGTTCGCCAGCTGCGCGGCGAGCGTCTTGTTCGGCGCCATCACCAGCGTCGGGCGCTGGACGCGCTCGATCAGCCAGGCCGTCGTCGCCGACTTACCGGTACCCGTCGCGCCCAGCAGCACGACGTCCCGCTCGCCCGCGTTGACCCGGCGTTCGAGCTCGTCGATGGCCGCCGGCTGGTCACCGGCGGGCTTGTAGTCACTGACGACCTCGAACCGGCCGCCGGTCCGGGGGATGTCCGTGACGGGCCGGTGGTCCGACTGGGCGAGTACGGGGTGTTCGGTTGCGAAAGCCACGAGGACCAGAGTAGGCGCTGGGTCCGACAGTTTCCGTTTCGCCTGGTCGGCTCAACAGGAACAGTCACAGCAGTTACAGCAGTCACAACCGTCACAGTTGTTGCACCAGGCCTCGTGCGGCTTCCCGCTCCATGCCCCCGGGAACGGGTCCCGGCAGCAGAACTGGCACGAGCAGCACATGTAGGTCGCCACCGCGCAGCCGAAGAAGAACCCCCTCGGCCGGGCGGGCACCCGGAACTTCGGCGTCCAGCAGCAACCACCCTGACCGTCGGTCGGCGGGCCGCCGTGCTTCCGCTTCTGCTTGGGCGGCTCCTGGGGCGGGCCTCCACCACCGGGAGCGCCCGGCGGCGGAGGCGGCGGCTGGTAACCGCCCTGGTGAGCCGGATACGGCTGATGCGGATGCTGTTGCGGCCGAGGTCCGGGACCGATCCACCCCGGCGGGGGCTGCTGGGATCCGTGCCCGAAGGCCCGCCGCACCGCCTGACGCAGTTCGTGCACCAGCAACGCGTGCACCAGCTTGGGCTGATCGAACCTCACCTCGCGAAGGGCGAGTTCGACACCGAACACGGCGTCGTCGCACAGCCGCCGCGCCTCGGCGAGCCCGGTCCCGGTGGCCGTCAGCGGGTTCCAGGCACCGGCGGCCTCGTCCACGGCGAGATCTTCGACGGCGTCGAGCAGATGCGCGGCCCTGCCGAACAGGCGACCGGCCTCGGCCAGCGGCGCGGCGTTCTCCGGACGCCCGGCCAGCACGGCGGTGTGCGCGAACGCGGCCGAAGTCGCCAGTTCGGCGGGTTCGGTGGCGAGCACGGCCGAATCACCGAGACTGACGGCGCGTTCGATCTCGCCCTGCCTGTCGACGGCCTCAGTGAGGACCGCCGTGTCGAACCCGACTCTGATGCCCGTGCGGCTCCCCTGGTCCGCCCAGCGCGTCGCCACCCGCCTCGCGGCGAGAGCGACGGAGCGCCGCGCGAAGGCGCCGTCACGGTCCTCGACGTGGTCACTGATCTTGGCCGAAGCCAGCACGAGGGAGACCGCCGCCGCGAGCTGGGCACCATCCCCCTTCGCGACCGACGTTCCCTTCATCGCCCGAAGCGGACAAGGACCGGCGTCGCGCCGTCCCTCCGCACGCGGCGACTGGGCTTCGACGAGCGCCGAGATGATCAAGCCGTCATAGTTCGTCACCATTCGGGCGAGATGTCCGTGTTCGTCGCGCAACGCCAGGCAAAGACCGCAGAGATGAGCGAGCCAATCCGCGTGCAGACCCGCGGAGAGCCGATGGCGGCACGGCCTGATGATCCCGAACATGCGTTGTCTCCCACTCACCCCTATGGCGGAACCAGCGCACCCTATCCGCCCCCGGCGCCTTACTCCGGGGAAAGCACGAAACCGTGATCGTCCACCCGGTTGGGTGGTGGCCGCGGACGCCGGGGCCTTCCAAGATGGGCGCATGACCGCGCTGCACCCGCCCAAGGTCGAGTACTTCGATCCGGCCGCGAAGACCAACACGGATCCCAAGGGCGTCGTGAGGGACGTCGAGGAATACCGCGAGGAGCCCTTCGGCCTCTACATGGCGCGACCGGCTCCGGGGCGGAAGCAGTTCCGCTACCTCGAGTCCTGGCTGCTGCCGGATCTCGGCCTGCGGATCACCGACTTCTGGTTCAACCCCGGCCACGAACGCGATCAGGACTTCTACCTCGACGTCGTCGACATCCGTCGTGAAGACGGCGTCTGGGTCGCCACCGACCTGTATCTCGACCTCGTCCTGCGGGACAAGAAGTCCGTCGAGGTGATCGACACCGACGAACTCCTCGCCGCGGTCACCACCGGGCTGCTCTCCGCCGCCGACGGCGAACGCGCGCTCGGCGTCAGCCACACGACCGTGGACGGGCTGGCCGCCCACGGTCACGACCTGCGCCACTGGCTGTCCACAAAGGACATCACGCTCGGCTGGCGGCGGCATTGACCGGTCCACATCCACCGATCGGTTGATCCTGACTCATCCCTAGGATGAACGGCCCCTGACCGGCCGGACGATTACCGGAGGAGTTGCCTCACGGGACCCTCGATCATCAGCGAAACCGATCGAGAGGGGGCGGATACCCGTGGTCGTCGAGGCCGAGGGACTCCGAGAGCGGCACAGGGAACGAGAACGCGCGGAGGTCGCGCCGTTCGCCAGGACGCCGGTGCTCGCGATCGCCGGGGCGATGGGGGCGGTGCTCACGGCGACGGCCGGTCGCTACGGCTACTTCGGCGACGAGCTGTACTTCCTGGCGGCGGGCCGGCATCTGGACTGGGGGTATGCCGACCAGCCGCCGCTGTTGCCGCTCCTGGCCCGGCTGATGGACGCGTTCGGCGCCGGTTCACCCTTCGTCCTGCGGATCCCGGCGACGCTGGCGATGGTCGCCGGAGTCGTGCTGACCGCGTTGATCGCCAGGGAACTGGGCGGCGGCCGCCGGGCGCAGGTGATCGCGGCGGCGACCTTCGCGGTGTCCGTCCAGATGCTCGGCGGCGGGCACTACCTGGCGACCAGCACCCTCGACCCGTTCCTGTGGACGCTGCTGATCTGGCTGCTCGTCCGGTGGACCCGGACCCGCGCGGACGGCCTCCTGCTCTGGAGCGGCGTAGTGACCGGGTTCGCGCTGAACACGAAGTTCCTCATCGGGGCGTTCTGGGTCGTCGCGCTGGCCGCCGCGGTGGTCTTCGGGCCGCGCGATCTCCTCCGCCGTCCGGCGCTCTGGTTCGGCGCGCTGATCGCCGTCGCGATGATCACCCCCACGCTCGTCTGGCAGGCCGCGAACGGCTGGCCGCAGCTGACGATGGGCGCCGCGATCTCCCAGGAGGTTTCGGCGGGCTGGGGCGGGCGGGCCACGTTCGTTCCGACGCTGGTGATGAGCGCGGGCGTCCCGGTGGGGATGGTCCTCGTCTGTTACGGGCTGTGGCGGCTGCTGCGCTCCGAACGCCTGCGGCCGTACCGGTTCCTCGGCTGGACCGCGCTCGGCGTACTCGCCCTGTTCCTGCTGGCGAACGGGCGTTACTACTACGCGGCCGGGATGTTCGCCCCGCTGTTCGCGGCCGCCGCGGTGGAGATCGAAGCGGGCCAGGCGTCGAAGTACTGGCGCTGGATCGCCACCTGGCCGGTCTACGTCCTGGCGGCGGTGGTCACGATTCCGCAGACGCTTCCGATCCTCCCGCAGTCGTCGGTCGCGAGCACCCCGGCCTGGGCGCGGCCGCTCCTCGCCGACGAGGAGATCGGCTGGCGGGAGATCACGGAGTCGGTGGCGGGGGCGTACCGCGCCGTTCCCGACCCGTCTCGCACGGGCGTCATCGCGGCGAAGTACTGGCAGGCCAGTGCCATCGACCACTATGGACCGGAGCTGGGGCTTCCGTCGCCGTCGAGCCCGAACCGCGGCTACGCGACTTTCCCGCGGCCGCCGGAATCGGCACGGGACGTCCTGTTCGTCGGGAACGACGCTTCGGTGCTTGTGCCGTACTTCACGCAGGTGCGCGAGGTCGGCGCGCTCGACAACCGTGCCGGGGTGCCGAATTCGAGTCAGGGCATGAAGATCTGGCTGGCCACGGGCCGGAACGGGACGTGGGACGAGGTGTGGCCGAGACTCACGGACTGGGGCTTCTGAGTCTCACCGGTCCTTTCACGACCGACGTGTCGCGCCGGTGGCGGCTAGGGTGCGAGAGGACCGGCACCCGAAGGATCTGCGAGGAATGGATGGAAGCCGCCAGCGCGGCCGAAACACCGACCGCGTCCGGCACGGCGTTCGCCCGGCTCCCGGTGGCGCTGCTCGCCGCCGCGACCGCGGCGGTCCTGCTGGCGACGGCGTGGCGGTACGGCTACTTCGGCGACGAACTGTACTTCCTCTCCGCGGGCAAGCGGCTGACCTGGGGTTACGCCGATCAGCCGCCGGTGCTCCCCTTCCTGGCGATGCTGATGGACTGGCTCGCGCCGGGCAACGTCTTCGTGTTCCGGCTCCCCGCCGTCCTCGCGACGGCCGCGGGGGTCGTGTTCACCGGGCTCATCGCCTACGAGATGGGCGGCGACCGCCGGGCGCAGACCCGTGCGGCCGCCGCGTACGCGATCTGCGGGCAGTTCATCGGGAGCGGGCACTACCTGGCGACCTCGACGATCGACCCGGCCTTGTGGGCGCTCATCGCGTGGCTGCTCGTGCGGTGGATGCGGACGCGTGACGACAACCTGTTGCTGTGGCTGGGCGTGGCCACCGCCGTCGCGCTGAACGTCAAGCTCCTCGTCGCGACGTTCTGGGTCGCCGCCGGGGTCGCGATCCTCATCTTCGGACCCCGGGATCTCTTGCGCAGGCCGAAACTCTGGCTCGGCGCGGGGATCGCCGCGGTGTCGCTCGTGCCCACGCTGTGGTGGCAGGCCGCGAACGGCTGGCCGCAACTGGAGATGGGCGACGTCATCGCGCACGAGACCACCGGCGGCTGGAGCGGCCGCGCCGGGTTCCTGCCCGCCCTGCTGACCGGGGCCGGGCTCGGCATCGGTGTCGTGGGCGTCCTTTATGGACTCGGGGTGCTGCTGTTCTCGGCCAAGTCGCGCGAGTACCGTTTCCTCGGCTGGACCGCCGTCGGGGTGATCGCGCTGTTCATCCTGTCCAACGGCCGGTACTACTACGCAGCGGGCATGTTCGGCGTCCTGTGGGCGGGCGCGGCCGTCCACTTCGGACAGCTGAAGCCGTCACTGTGGTTCCGCTGGATCCCGACCTGGCCGGTGCTCCTGCTTTCCGCGCTGTACACCCTTCCGTACGCGCTGCCGGTCTGGCCCGCCACCTGGCTCGCGGAAGGCCGCGAGGTCCCGCGTCCGGCGTACGCGCTGGAGGAGATCGGCTGGCCGGACCTCGCCCGTTCGGTCGCGGACGCCTATCACCGGCTCCCGCCGGAGCAGCGAGCGCGCACCACGCTCGTCACGGCCGGGTACTGGCAGGCCGGGGCGCTGGACCGGTACGGCGCCGACTACGGACTGCCCGCCGTATACAGCCCCAGCCGGGGCTTCTGGTACTTCGGCCGCCCGCCCGAGACCGCGGACAGCGTGCTGTTCGTCGGGCCCGATCCGGCGCGGCTGCTGCGTTCGTTCACCGAAGCCCGGATCGTTTCCCACGTCGACAACGAGCTCGGTGTCCGCAACGTGAGCCGCGGGATGCCGATCTGGCTGGTCACCGGCCACACCGAATCCTGGGCGACGGCGTGGCCCGGCCTGCGGGAATTCCGCGTGTGACCTACGGCGTCCAGCCCACCGACGCGGCCCACGCGTCGGCCCGCGCGAAGGCCGCGTCGACCCAGACCTGCTTCTCGTCGGTGTACCGCTCGACGGTCCCGTCGCCGGCGTGCTTCGCGGCCATGGCGTTCTTGACCGCGGCGTAGGCGTCACGCTCGTCGGAGTTGCGGCGCAGCCACTCCGGGAACAGCAGCGCGAGCCGCCAGGCCGGCGTCTCCTGGGAGCGGACGTGCAGGTTGACCGGACGGCGCGGGTCGCCACCGAAGTGGAACCGTTTCGGCCAGGTGCCTTCTTCGCCGTGCGCGTCGTCGAACCACTCGCCCTCCGCGCGCGGGAACCCGGCGTCGGACAGCGCTTCGGACAGCTCGTCGGCCTTGTCCAAAGTGGACACGGTCAGCTGGAGGTCGAGGATGTCCTTGGCGGGCAGCCCCGGCACCGACGTCGAACCGATGTGGTCGACCCGCACGGCCTTGTCCCCCACCACCATACGGATCCGCGCGAGTGCCCGTTCGGCCTGCGCGGGCCACGTCTGGTCGTACTGGGCGATCTTCGGCGACATCGGCGCCCGCGGCTTGCGGAGCCGCACGTTCGCCTCGAACGGGGTCAGCCTGTCCGCCCACAGTGCGTCGACGTCGGCGAGCACGATGTCGGGCGCTCCGCTGTTGTCGAACCAGACGTCGGCCACCGCCCGGCGCTGATCGGTCGTGGCCTGCGCCTTGATCCTGGCGCGCGCGTCGGTCTCGGCCATCCCCCGCGCCTCGACCAGGCGGCGGACCCGGACCTCTTCCGGCGCGTCGACCATCACGACGAGGTGGTACATCGGCGCGAGGCCGCCTTCGACCAGCAGCGGGATGTCATGGACGATGATCGCGTCCGGCGCCGCTCCCGCCATCAACTCGGCCGTGCGCGCGCCGACCCTCGGGTGGACGATCGAGTTCAGCCGTTTGCGGGACTCCTCGTCGGCGAACGCCTTGGCGGCGAGCGCGGCGCGATCGAGCGAACCGTCGGACGCGAGGATGTCGTCCCCGAACGCTTCGACGAGCTCGGCGAGCCCGGGTGTCCCCGGTTCGACGACCTCCCTGGCGATCTTGTCGGAGTCGATGGGGACGGCACCGTGCTCGGAAAGCCGGTTCGCCACCGTCGATTTTCCGGCGCCGATCCCGCCGGTCAGGCCCACACGCAGCATGACGATCAGCCTAGTGGCGTCACCTGGGACGACCGCCGAGGGTCACGCGATGGGTACATCCGGCACAGACAGGTGCAAAAGGCAAGATCATCGTGACGCGCGACTCAACCATTTCGAGTGACACGCCGGTCGGTTACGCGGATTTGGGGCCTCGATTGCGTACCGTGCGCGGCGAAGGTAGCCCACACGGAGGAACGATGGCAGACGGCAAGCACACTGGAAGGCACCGGCTCGGATCGCCGGGCCTGGTGCACTGTGTCCTCCATCGTCCCGTGGCCGAAGCCCTCGCCGAATACCGGCGCACCTGGCTGAGCGCGCTCATGGTCCCCGCCAGGCACAGCTTTGCCGGGCTCCGCCGCAAGGCCCGCGCCGCGGCGCTCGAACGCATCTGGGTTCCGGCCGTCCGGCCCGCCACCTCCTGACCCCGTCCCACCCCGCACCGCAAGTAGTCCTCTACTTGCGGTAGTTGCGCGTGCAAGGACCACATCCAGAGGACGAAACGCGGAAAAGACAGCGGCCCCGGTCCGTGATGGACCGGGGCCGCTGTCTGTCAGCTAGTGGCTGAGCGCCTGGATCACGCGCCGCCCGACAGCTTCTCGCGGAGAGCCGCGAGCTGCTCGTCGCTGGCCAGCGTGCCACCGCTCTTGGCCTCGGCCGGAGCGGAGGTGTAGCTCTGCTCGCCCGAGTCGCTGCTGCTGCTGGTGACACCGGTCGCGGCGTCGGCGGCTGCCTCGGCGTCGGCCTCGGCGGCCTTGACGACCTGCTTCATGTGAGCCTCGTAGCGGGTGTGAGCCTCGGCGTACTGACGCTCCCACTCCTCACGCTGCTTGTCGAAGCCGTCCTGCCACTCCTGGGTGTCCGGGTCGAAGCCCTCGGGGTAGATGTAGTTCCCCTCGGTGTCGTACTCGGCGGCCATGCCGTACTGAGTGGGGTCGAACTCGGTCTCCGGCGTGACGCCCTCGTTCGCCTGCTTCAGCGACAGCGAGATGCGACGACGCTCGAGGTCGATGTCGATGACCTTGACCATCACGTCGCCGTTGACCTGGACGACCTGCTCCGGGATCTCCACGTGGCGCTCGGCCAGCTCGGAGATGTGCACCAGGCCCTCGATGCCCTCTTCGACGCGCACGAACGCACCGAACGGAACGAGCTTGGTGACCTTGCCCGGCACGATCTGGCCGATCGCGTGGGTGCGGGCGAACTGACGCCACGGGTCTTCCTGGGTCGCCTTCAGCGACAGCGAGACGCGCTCGCGGTCCATGTCGACGTCCAGAACCTCGACCGTGACCTCCTGACCGACCTCGACGACCTCGGACGGGTGGTCGATGTGCTTCCAGGACAGCTCGGAGACGTGCACCAGGCCGTCGACGCCACCCAGGTCCACGAAGGCACCGAAGTTGACGATGGACGACACGACGCCCTTGCGGACCTGACCCTTGGCGAGCGCGTTGAGGAACTCGCTGCGCACCTCGGACTGGGTCTGCTCCAGGTAGGCACGGCGGGACAGGACCACGTTGTTGCGGTTCTTGTCCAGCTCGATGATCTTCGCCTCGAGCTCACGGCCCACGTACGGCTGCAGGTCGCGCACACGGCGCATCTCGACCAGCGACGCGGGCAGGAAGCCACGGAGGCCGATGTCCAGGATGAGGCCGCCCTTGACGACCTCGATGACGGTGCCCTTGACGGGCTCGTCCTTCTCCTTGAGCTCCTCGATCGTGCCCCAGGCGCGCTCGTACTGCGCACGCTTCTTGGACAGGATCAGACGGCCTTCCTTGTCCTCCTTCTGGAGGACCAGGGCTTCGACCTCATCGCCGACGGTGACAACCTCAGCCGGGTCGACATCGTGCTTGATGGAGAGCTCACGCGAGGGGATGACACCCTCGGTCTTGTAGCCGATGTCGAGCAGGACCTCGTCACGGTCAACCTTGACGATGGTTCCTTCGACGATGTCGCCATCGTTGAAGTACTTGATCGTCTTGTCGATCGCTGCGAGGAAATCTTCCTCCGACCCGATGTCGTTGATAGCGACCTGCGGGGCCCCAGTGGGGGCGGTCGGGGCGGTGGCGGTGTCGGTCGTCATTAGGCGGGTTGCTCCGGTGGATGGGAAGTAGTGGGTTTGCGGTTAGGGCACCATGGGCTCTTCCGGCATGAGGCGACCACGTCTGCAAACGTCCACAGGGAACGACCGCGAGCATCACCGCATCCGGTACGCGACCCCCTGACCCGGACGCTGAGCGAACCGGGGGAAAGAGTAGCGCGAACCCACTGCGCTAACAGATATCCTACGCGGCCCCCTGTACACGGCACAATCAGGGTGGCTACCGCGATCACGCCGGGCGGATAAGCTGTCCCGCGAAGCCCTGACCTGGGGAAAGGATATCGGTTTGAGTCAGCAGTCCGCCACCGAGCAGCAGCCGGAGGCCGAAAGGCACGCGCAGGCCGAGGAGCGGCTCGGCACCGCGGGGGTCGCCTATCGGGCGGTCTCGGCGCCCGAGGCGACGGCCGCGAACCTGGCGTGGTGGGACGCCGACGCCGACGACTACCAAGCGACCCACGGCGGGTTCCTCGGCGACGCGGACTTCGTCTGGTGCCCGGAGGGCGTCCGCGAGGCCGACGTCGCGCTCCTGGGTGAAGTCGGCGGCAAGCGGATCCTCGAGGTCGGCTGCGGGCAAGCGGCGTCCTCGCGCTGGCTCGCCGCGCAGGGTGCCGAAGCGGTGGCGACCGACCTGTCGGCGGGCATGCTCCGCCACGCGAGGGAGGGCAACGAGCGGACCGGTCCCGCCGTCCCGCTCGTGCAGGCGACGGCGGAGTCGCTCCCCTTCGCCGACGCGAGCTTCGACGCGGCGTGCTCGGCCTTCGGCGCGATCCCGTTCGTGGCGTCGGTGGACGTCGTGTTCGCCGAAGTCCACCGGGTGCTCCGGCCGGGTTCCCGCTGGGTGTTCTCGGTGACCCATCCGATGCGCTGGATCTTCCCCGACGACCCCGGGCCGCAGGGCCTCACCGTCACCCAGCCGTATTTCGACCGCACGCCCTACGTCGAGGTCGACGAGGAGGGCGTCGCGACCTACGTCGAGTACCACCGCACCCTCGGCGACTACGTCCGCGCGCTCGCCGACGCGGGTTTCGCGCTGACGGATCTCATCGAGCCCGCCTGGCCGGAGGGCCACTCCCGCACCTGGGGGCAGTGGAGCCCGCTGCGCGGCAAGCTCTTCCCCGGTACCGCGATCTTCTGCACCCAGCGGGGATGACCTCGACGGCGGCGCTGCAGCGAGCGCGGTTCGCCGCGCTCGACCCGCTGCTCCCGTCACCGCCGCCGCTCCCGCCCGGCGAGCCCGTCGAAGCGGGCGGCGCCGCCGGGACGATCGCGCACGTGCGGTTCGCGACGGGCTCCTGGCAACGGCTCTGGAGCCCGGCGCACCTGCAGATCCTCACCGCGATCCTGCCCCGCGACGCCGGCGCGGGCATGAGCGCGCTGCTCTCCGCCTGGCGCGAGCGGATCGCGCTCGCCGACCCCGAACCCGATTCGTCGTGCACGGTCACCTGGCCCAGCCGTGACGTCGTGGTCACGCGGGCCCTGCTCGACCACGGGCTCGCGCCGCAACTCGCGCTGGCCGTCCGCGCGCCCGCACTGGGCGAGGCGCACGCCGTGCCCGGCGTAACCGTCCGGGAATCCTCCGGCGGCGACCTGGAGGAGATCGTCGCGCTGCGGTTCGAAGAACTTCGCTACACCTCGTTCGTCGGCCACGGCGTCGTCCGCCCCGGGGCCAGGGCCCTGCTCGCCGAGGAGGTCCGGCGCGGACTGCAGTTCGGCGGCCGCGTCTGGATCGCCGAAGAGGAAGGCGTCACGGTGGGGATCGTGACCGGCGGAAAGCGCTCCCCGGTCGCGGGCGACGCGCTCGCGGGACGGCTGCCGCCCGGCGAGTGGGGCTACGTCGGCACGCTCGCGGTCACCGCCGCCGCGCGGGGGCGCGGGATCGGGCGCGCGCTGACCGCCGTGGCACACGACGAGCTGTTCTCTCCGTCGTCGCGCGGTACCTTCGTCTCGTACAATCCGGCCAATCCGCTTTCCCCGGTGTTCTGGCACCGGCAGGGTTATCGTCCTCTGTGGACGACGTGGGCGGCGAGCCCCGCCAGTGCCCTGCGGTAGCGGTGACCGGCGCGGTCGACCCTGGGGGCGGGATGGAAATCGAAAAGACGCTGTTCGACGCGCACCGGGCACGGTTCGCGGCGGTCGACCGGCTGCTGCCCGAAGCCGCCCCCGCCCCGGTCGCCGGCGAACGGGTGGACGCCGCGACGGCGGCGGGCGTCCAGGTCACCGGCGTGGTCCAGCGGCAGTTGCACGGCCCGGACGACATCCCCCTGCTCTGGTCCGCCGCCGACGTGCGCCAGCTCTTCCCGTTCATCGGGAACACCGGTACCGAGGGCATGGACGTGCTGCTGCGCGCGTGGCGGACGTGGATGGACGCCGAATCCCCCGGTGAGGATTCGTCCTGCGTGGTCAATTGGCCGAGCCGGGACGCCGAGGCGATCCGCGCCTTCCTCGACCACGGGCTGGTGCCGATGTCCGCGCTCGCCGTGCGCACCGGCTGCCACCCCGACGCCGCGGCCGACGACGGGGTGACCATCCGCCGGGCACGGACGGAGGACTTCGAGGAAGTGCTCGCGATGGCCGTGTCGACGCACGACTACATCGGCCAGGTCGCCACCCGGCAGCGCTCGAACGCCGCCGAACTGCTCGCCCCAGCCCTGGAACGGGCCCTCGGCAAGGACACCCCGCTGCTGTGGCTCGCCGAGCGGGAGGGGGCGGCCGTCGCGTTCGCGCACGCCGCTTGGATCACGTCGTCACCGGGGTCGGCCGAGGCGGAACTCCTCCCCTACGGCCGCTGGGGCTACGTCAACAACGTCGTCACCGTGCCCGGCCTGCGCGGGAACGGACTCGGGCGGACCTTGATGTCCGTGGTGCACCAAGAGTTCTCCGCCGACGGCGCGGACGGCACCTACCTCTACTACAACCCGACCAACCCGCTTTCTTCGGTGTTCTGGCACCGGCAGGGTTATCGTCCACTGTGGACGTCCTGGGAGGTCCACCCCGCTTCGGCCCTGCGCTAGTCGAAAAGCAGCGCTAACCGTCCGGTTTGCGGTGGTTTCGTCACCCTTGCGTGTGACGTGGGCCCCGCGCGGTTGTGCACCTCCCAGGTCAGGGCTAACTTTTGAACTGACCAGTCAGTTCAAAAGTTCCGCGAGTCACCGACCTGGGAGTTCTTCGTGCGGGTTCAAGCCGACAGGGTGTCCGTCACCGGACCCCACGGCACGTTGCTGTCGCCTACTTCACTCACCGTTTCGGGTGGTGAGCTGGCGATCGTGCACGGCGAGCCAGGAGTGGGCGTCACGGCCTTCGGGCTGGCGCTGGCGGGCAGACTCAAGCCCGCCACCGGGACGGTGACCGTCGAGGGCGGCGACCCGCACAAGGTCGTGGCGGTCGTCGACGCGCCCGGCGTGAGCGAGCCGGACGGCGCGCTGTCGCTGCAGGTCGTCGTCGGGGAGGAACTCGAACTGGCGAAGCGGCCGTCGAACAAGGCCGCCGTCGCGAGCTGGCTGGCCGAGCACGACGCCGCCGCCTTCGCCACCACCCGCTTCGAAAACATCGCCGCGGTGACGCGCACCCGGCTGCTCACCGCGCTCGCCGCGGGCCGCAAGGACGTCGGCGTCCTCGTGCTCGACACCCCCGACAGGCACACCAGCGACGTCGGCAGCTGGGCCCGGCTCGCCCGCGAGCACGCCGAACGCGGCCTCGCCGTCATCGTGCTGACCGCCACCACCCCGGTTTCGGCCCTGCCGGAGACGCCCGCCCTCTGCGGCGCCCTCGAGCAGCCCGACCCCGTGCGCTGCGCGCCTCTCGAACCAGAGGCGGAGCCGGACGAAACCGAAGAGACTGAAAAGACTTCAGGAGACCAGGAATGAACCCCGTCCGGATCGCCGCCAACGAGCTGCGCCGGCTGAGCAGCGGCACCCTGCCGAAGCTCGCCATGGCCGCGCTCGTCCTGGTGCCGCTGCTCTACGCGTCCTTCTACCTCTACGCGAACTTCGACCCGTACTCGCGCCTCGACAAGCTGCCCGCCGCCGTCTTCACCTCCGACGCCGGGGCGAAGGACTCGGCCGGAGCGGAACGCAACGTCGGCCGTGAGGTCACCGACGAACTGGTCAAGTCCGGCACGTTCCAGTGGCACGAGGTCTCCCCGGAGGAGGCCGCCAAGGGCGTCCGCGACGACACCTACTCGTTCGCCATCGGCATCCCGCGCGACTTCTCCACGGCGCTGCTGTCCTCGGGCAACTTCCAGCCCCAGCAGGCGACGATCACGCTGACCACGAACGACGCCAACAACTATCTGTCGGGCACCATCGCGAAACAGGTGGCCGAACAGGTCCGCAAGACGATCGCGGAAAAGGTCGGCAGCGAGGCGGCCGACAAGTTCCTGGTCGGTTTCTCCACGATCTACGGCAAGATCCAGGAGGCGTCGACGGGCGCTTCCCAGCTCGCCGACGGCGCGGGCAAGCTCAAATCGGGCCAGCAGCAGCTCGCCGACGGCGCCTCCCAGCTCGCCTCCGGCAGCTCCCAGCTGGCGACCGGGCTCGGCACCCTGAAATCCAGTACCGCCCAGCTGCCCGCCCAGACGCAGAAACTCGCCGACGGCGCCGGTCAGGTCGCCGACGGGAACCAGAAGGTCGCCGACGCGGCCTCGCTCGCGGCAACGGCGTCCGGGGACGTCCAGGCCAAGCTCGACGGCTACCGCACCCAGCTCGCGCAGGACCTGCGGAACGCCGAAGTCCCGGAGGCGAAGGTCCAGGAGATCCTGAGCCGCCTCGACACCCTCCGGTCACCGGTGGACCAGGCCAACACCAAGATCCAGGGCGCGAACAGCCAGCTCACCCAGCTCGCGTCCGGCGCGCGCCAGGTGTCCGACGGGGCGCACCAGCTGGCCTCGGCGACGCCGCAGCTCACCAGCGGGATCGCACAGGCGGCCGACGCGTCGAACCAGATCCGTGACGGCGCTTCGAAGCTGAACGACGGCGAGAAGTCCGCGGTCACCGGCACGAACCAGCTCGCCGACGGCGCGGTCCAGCTGCGTGACGGACTCGCCGCCGGGCTCAAGGAGATCCCGAACCCCGACGACCCCACCCGCGCGGCCACCGCCAACACGATCGCCGACCCGGTCGCGGTCAGCTCGTCCGGCGTCGCCTCGGCCGGGACCTACGGCGCGGGCCTCGCCCCGTTCTTCATCTCGCTCGCCACCTGGATCGGCGCGTTCGTGCTGTTCCTGTTGCTGCGGCCGCTTTCCACCCGCGCGCTGACCGCGGGCGCATCACCGTTCAAGGTCGCGCTCGGCGGCTGGCTCGCCTCGGCCCTGCTGGGGATCGCGCAGGTGATCGTGCTGTTCGGCGCGGTGACCTGGCTGGTGGGCATCGACGTCGCGCATCCGCTCGGCGCGATCGGGTTCGCCGTGCTGGTGTCGCTCACCTTCACCGCCGTGGTGCACGCGCTCAACGCCTTCTTCGGCGCCGTCGGGAAGTTCCTCGGCCTGGTGCTGCTGGTGCTGCAGCTGGTCAGCGCGGGCGGCACGTTCCCGTGGCAGACGATCCCGGACGCGCTGTACCCGTTGCACATCGTGCTGCCGATGGGTTACGCGATCGACGGGTTCCGGCACCTGCTCTACAGTGGCGCGTCGATGAAGATCCTCGGTGACATCGGTGTCCTGGTCGCGTACCTCGTCGGCGCGATCCTGGTTTCGACGCTGGCCGCGCGGAAACGGCGCACCTGGACGGTTTCGGCGCTGAAACCCGAGCTGGCGTTGTGACCACCCGGGGTGAGGCGACGAAGCAGAAGTTGTTCGAGGCGACGCTGCGGCTGTCCGCCAGCCGCGGCCTCGTCGGGCTGACGGTGGACGACATCGCGGCCGAGGCGAAGGTCGCCAAGGGCACCGTCTACTACAACTTCGGCAGCAAAGACGGTCTCGTCGACGCACTGCTGCGCTACGGCGTCGGCGTGCTCGCGGACCGCCTGCGCACGGCCACCGGCGACGGCGACCCGATGGACGTCATCGAGTCCCAAGTGGACGGTGCGCTGGAGTTCATCGCCGAATACCCCGGCTTCTCACAGATCCTGGTGAGCGAGATGTGGCGCACGCCCGGCACCTGGCACGAGACGCTGACGTTGCTGCGCGAGGAGATCATCTCGATCGTGCGGGAACAACTCCACCGGCTGGACGCCGCCGGGCGACTGCCCGACGGCGTCCAGATCCAGACGGCCGCGGCCGGATTGTTCGGCACGATGCTGGTGGTCGCGCTGGACTGGCAGGTGTTCCAGCCGAAACGGACGCGGGCCGACGTCCGGGAATCGGTGATGGTGCTGATCCGGGGCCTCGGCCGCTAGCGGGTCTCCGGGTCCCGGACCCACTTCAGCTTGACCTCGAAGTTCCCCTCCAGCCCCGTTTTCGCGATCACCGCACCCGCCTGCGCGGTGAGCTTGACGCCGAACTTGAGCTCGACCTCGTCCGGCCCTCTCGTCATCGACCGGAAGGTGTCGAGTGCCGCCGCGGCCGCGTCCTTCACGTTCACCAGCGCCGCCTCGAACGATCCCTTGGCGTCCTCGACCAGGTCGTCACGCCGGGAGACCCGGGAGGTGCCGGGGACCGGGTCGATCTCGACGACCACCGAACCGCCGCCTTCGAGCGGGAACCGCGCCAGGTCGTTCACCGGCACTCCTTTACTGTCCACATTGGATTTTCAACCACTCGCCGGGCTGGATGCTCTTCCGGACGTCGTCGAGCTGTCTCAGCAGGATGTCCAGCCGGTCCCGGTTGCTCAGGTATTCCAGGACGGCGCGGTAGAAGGCGCCGGTCATCGTCGCGGGCATCAGGTCGGAGGCGTCGAAGCACAGCGCGGAGGCCGAAGTGAGGGTATCCGCGACCTTCCTGCGCACCTGGTCGGTGTAGACGTCGAGCCCGAGATTCCGGTTGACCGAGAACGCGCTCGCGTCCGGGATGGACGGCCAGATCCGCTGTGCCTTCTCCGAAGCCAGGTACTCGATCAGTTTCCTGGCGCGCGGGTTGTCCTGGAACATCCCGGCGAGGTCGGCGGTGACCTCGGAGACATCGCGCCCCGGGAAGGAGAGGAAGTCGAAATCGGCTCCGGGCTTCGGCACCGTCCCGTCGGCCCGCTTGACCTTCTCGTAGCGGCTGATGATGAAGGACGGCTGGTGTTCGAGCACGCAGCCCGGCGGTTCGGCGAACATCGGCTTTCCCGCGTCGCCGAAGTCGGTCAGCAGCGCGGCCGCGGCGCCGCCGCGGATCGCGGCGGCCTCGAGCACCGAACCCCAGTCCAGCCAGGCCTGTTTGACCTCGGGAGAGGTCCACTCCAGACTGCCGGACGCCCATTGCCAGTACTTCTCGGGCCCCGCCGAGTGCAGCAGGATGTCTTCGATCCAGTCGGTTCCCGGCCAGCCCGACGCGGGCGGGGCGCCCATCCCGACACACCACGGCGTGCCGCCCGCGGCCGTCAGCCCGGCGGAGTACGCGCGGAGGCCCTCGAACGTCGTCGGGCGGATCCCGGTCAGCTTGGCCGGGTTGTACCAGATCACGCTCTTGAGATCGGCCTTCACCGCGACCGTGTAGAGATCCTGGGTGCCGATCTTCTGCAGGGCGACCCATTGCGGGCTGAAGGATCGCGTGACGGTGGCCGAGAGCTCGTCGCCGAGCGGCAGCAGGTCGCCCGACTTCCGGTACTTCGCCAGCACCCCGGCGTTGGGCAGGACGGCCACGTCCGGCGGCGTGCCGCGCTGGACGTCCGAGGCGAGGACCTGGTCGACGGCACGGGTGCCCTGATAGAGGTGGCTGATCCCGGTGTCGGCCGTGAACGCTTCCAGCACCTGCCGGAACGCGTCCTCCTCGGCGTCGGTCCATGACGCGAGCACGACCACCGGCCGGTCGTCGGCGGGCGCCGAGCAGCCGCCCGCGAGCAGCGACAGCGCCATGATCAAGGCCAGCGACCGTTTCACGGGCGGTACCGGTATTCCTCGACGCGGGCGTGCATCCCGAGCAGGATCAGCCCGCCGGCGAGCAGGGTGCCCGCCGGGATCAGGAACTCCCGGCCGCCGGATTCGGCCGCACCGTAGGCGTCGGCCGCCACGGCCCGCGCCCCCGCCGTGGCCACTCGCGTGTTGTCCGTCTCCACGGTGCCGGCTTGTCGTGCCCGCACCCGGAATTCGTCGGCGGTCACGCCGCATCCCTGCTCCTCGTCGCAGTACTCGCCCAGCAGGTCGGCGAGCCGTCGCTGGCCCGCGTCGTCGGCCGCCTGGATCTGCGCGTCCCTGGCGGTGGCGACGCCGTCGAGCCGCTCCCCCACCGAATCCAGCCGGTCGCGGCTGACCAGGGTGAACACCAGGGCCACCCCGATCGCGGCGACCAGCACGGTCGCCGCGAGCAGCGGGACGTTGGCCACGCGGCGGAAGCGTTTCTTCAGGTACAGCTGAGTGAGGACCAGCAGCACCAGCAGGGCCAGGACCGGCAGGAGCCACAGCGGGAGCGTCGCGAGGCTCACCCCGGTGGACGACAGTTGCTTGTCCAGGGCTTCACGCTGCCCGGCCTGCAACGATTCCAGCTCGTCCAGGACACCACCGGGGGCGTGCAGCAGCCGCGAGGCGTGCCACAGGTCGACAGCGCCCAGAACGGGGGCGTCCGGCTGACGGAAGTGCACGTCGGCCTGCCCGATGGAGCCCGAGTAGGCCGCGACCTGGCTTTCCACCACCTGCAACGCGTTACCGCCCGCCGCACCGGCCTGGTTGAACTCCGCGATCCGCGCGAGGCTCTGGCTGGCCAGCGACAGCTGATTCGAGTATTCCTGCCCCGGGCCGGCGAGTTTCGCCTCGCCGGAGGCGAAACTGGTGATCGCGGCGGCGTCGGCGGCCACCAGCGCGGCCCGCGCGGCGGTCACTTCGAGCACCGCCTGCGACGTCCGGTCGCGGACGGTCTCCGCGGTGCTCTGGACACTGTGGAACGCCCACAGCGAGAGCACCAGTACCGCGAGGGTGAGCGCCAGCAGTGCGGTGCGGAGCCGCACCAGCCGCACCCGGGTCGCCGTCACGAATCCGCCCCGTCGAGTGCTCTCCTGCAGCCGACGCAGAAGGTCGCCCAGCCGGGAGACAACTCGTGACAGACGGGACAGGCGACCGGCGGCACGTCGGCGGGTTCGGGCATCGGCCGATCTTCCTGCGCCGAAGCGATTTTCGAAACCCTCGACGGGACGACGAGATGCAGGATGGCGGAAGGTGGCACCTCGTCGCGCACGCGCACGAGGAAGTCCTTTTCGTCGAGTACCTCCAGGACGGCGCGGAGCCTGTCGAGCATGTCCGCGTCGTCCAGCTCGGTGGCCAAGGAGAACGCGTCGCGCCACTCCCGTTCGGCGGTTTCACGATCGCCTGCCAGATAGGCTTCGGTGCCGGCGCCGAGCGCCTCGCTGAGCGCGTTCTGGGCGGCGTACCGGGAAACGAGCGGGTCGACCTTCGTCGGCGGGATCGGGTCGTGAGTCCACTGCCCCGCGATCGCCAGCGCGTCTTCCTCCCGCGAGACTCCGGGAACGGGCATCAGTTCCGTCCACGCCAGCTGACGATCCCGTCCGAACCGGGGTTCGAGGTCGGGATCGAGATCGAGGATCAGCTGGTAGTCCCGTGTCTCGTCGCCCGCGAACGAACCGAGCGAGAGCTCCACCTCGCGGACGGCGGTCTCCTCGCACCGGTCGGTGAGGTCGTACTCGTCCGGGAACACCTGCTTGACCGATCTCAGCCGGCTGTACGGCATGGTGCCGATCCGCAGCCGGACCTCGGGCAGCACCTTCGTCATCGCGCTCTCGACGAGCTGCCGGAAGTCTTCGGCGAGCTTTTCGTCCTCGACGACGGAGTCGATGTTCCCGCGCAGCACCCGGCCGATCTGGGTGAGTTCGGCGGGCTCCCAGCCGTCGCCGATTCCTCTGGCGTCGCAGACGAACCGGCCCTCGCAACTGTTCAGCACGCTCATCAGGTCGGCCCTGGTCTGCGAATCGTTGCGGCCGTCGGTCAGGAGGATCGCGTGCCGGACGGCGTCGGGCACGCCGTCGAAAAGGTCGCGTGCCTTGGCGAGCCAGGCACCCATCGCGGTACCGCCGACCGCCGCGAGGTGCTCGACCGCCGCACGAGCCTCCGCCCGGGTCCGGTCGGACGCGGCCACCAGGCCTCCCTCGGCCGGGTACAACATCGTCGCGCGGTCGGTGCCCTGGATGACGGCGAAGCGCACGCCGTCGGGAAAGACGTCGATGGCGGCCGCCGCGGCACGCCGGGCCTCGCCGATCTTGGTGCTGGGAAAGCGCATCGAGCTGGAACAGTCGATCATCAGGACCTCGGCGGCAGTCCTGACGACAGGCGCTTCACCGCCGCGTGAGACGACGCGGACGATCGCGGTCATCGACCGGTCCCCTTCGGCCAGGAACTTGTTCTGGTGCACTTCGAGGCCCAGACTCGGTTCCCTCATCGTTCCCCTCTCACACCAGAGTCACCGGTCGCACCGAATTGGCGAGATCGATCAGGACGTCGTGCGGCCCAGCCCCGGGCGCGTGATGGGCGAGCCGCCGGTACGACCTGTCCAGGAGCGTGCGGGCACCCGTCTCGGTGGACCGCAGGATCTCGCCGTCGGTGATCCCGTCCTGCCCGGTGAGCACCGCCGCCAGCCCGGTCTCGCGCACGGCCGTGACCAGCCTGTCGAAGGCGTCGCCGTCGAGGTCCGAAGCGGACAGCCGGACCACGGCGTCGTCGAGTTCGGCGGACGACGGGAGGTCGCCGGTCCCCGGCATCGGCGAGGACAGCACCCGCACTCCGGCGATCCGCGCGGCCTCGTCGTAACGCGAGAACTCCGGGACCTGGTCGAGGATTTCGACGGCGGCGGCGCGGTTGCCCCGCAGCAGCCGGACCCGCGCGAGCCCGAACGCCGCACTGACCTGGGACCGGTCCCGCGCCCACAAGGCGTCGTAGTACCGCTCGGCGGCGACCGCGCCGTTGAGGTGCTCTTCGCAGAGGCCGAGCGCGAGTTTGGGCGGCTCTTCACCGGGGATGTCCCGGTAGACGGCGTCGAAGTTTTTCTTGGCCTCCGCGAAATCGCCCGCGCCGAGCGCGAGGAGGCCGCGATGCCAGGCCACCCGCCAGTCATGGGCGGCGCGCTCGCCGAGCAGCCGTTCGGACTCCGCCACCGCCAGTGTGGCCTCCACGGTCGCCCCGAGTTCGAGCCAGGCGCGGCACCGGCGGAACCCGACCTCGACCGAACCGGGCACCTTGTCGAGTTTCTTCAGCAGCCGCGCCGCGTCGGGGGCACGGACCGCGCGGAGGAAGTTCGCCTGCGCGTCCTCCGGATCCTCGCGCGGCAGCGGGAGACCGACGGCGATCTCGGCGGCGCTCGGCCGGTCCCCGAGCGAGACGGGTGTCCCCCGTGTCCAATGCTCCAGCGGCGGCGCCTGGCCGAGTCCCGCGTCGAGCAGCACCGATCCTTCGGTGAACAGCGTCGACCCGGCGGGCCGGGATCGCCTGTCCCGCAAGGAAAGGATCTCGCCGAGTACGCCGTCGAGCTGGACCAGCATCTCGTGCGCGGTCGCGAACCGCCGCTCGAACGGCGCGGTCGCGCGGTCGAGGACGCGGCCGAACGATTCGATGCCGAACCGGACGCCGCGCACGTCGGGGGTGACGGACCAGCCGTCGCTGGCCTGGAAGAGTTCCCGCAACGTCACGCCGACGGTGTGGATGTCGGACCGGACGGTGAGCCCGTGCTTCTTCAGTTCTTCCCTGGACACCTGATAGTGCTCGGTTCCGACGACCGGGCTTTCGCCGTCGGTGATCTTCCTGATGGCGCCGAAATCGATGAGCTTGATCCGCTTCTCGCCGTGGATCACGTTGTCCGGCTTCATGTCGCAGTACAGCAGGCCTTCGCCGTGCAGGTAGCCGAGCGCGGTCAGGATCTCCCTGCCGTACGCCACGACGTGCTCGACCAGCAGCCGTCCCTCGCTGGAGTCCAGCCCGGCCCGGCCGCGGTTCTTGATCTCCCGCAGGGAAAGACCGTCGATGAACTCCATGACGATGTAGCGGGCGCCGTCGTGCTCGACCACGTTCAGGATCCGGACGACGTTCGGATGCTCGAGCGCGATGAGCACCTGGCTCTCGTTCTCCGCGAGCTTGTCGGCGGCGGTGTCGTTCGCGTTGATCAGGCCCTTGAGTGCGACCTGCCTGTCATCGAGACCGGAATCCGTTGCCAGATAGACGAAACCCATGCCGCCGCGGGCGACACAGCCGAGGACGTGATAGCGGCCGTCGACCACGTCGCCCGCCGCGAGCTTCGGCGAGAACGAGAAGGGCGTCCCGCAGACCGGGCAGAAACCCTCGACCGGCGCGGGCCTGCCGCCGATCGAGCGGCCGACCGGAGTGCGGGAGCAAGCGTGCTTGCCGCAGAACCGTTCCTCCTCCGGGACGTGCGGCACGGTCAGCAGACGGCTCGCGACGTCGGGGAGTTCGACGATCGGCAGCGGGACCCGCTCGTCCGCGGTCGCGTGGCCCGCCATCTGCTGGGAGCGGGTGACCATCGTGGTGGTGGTCCTGGCCGGGATCTCGCCGGGGCCCAGGATCACCAGGGTCGGTTTGTCCGGCCGCGCGGGTTCGTCCGGCGCTCCGGGCGCCAGCCCGCAGTACTCGCAGAAACCGGTCTTGACCAGCTTGCCCGCGCAACCGTCCTGTTCGCAGGCCGTCATCCGTCGATCCGTTTCCGTACGGTGTCCGCGTACCGCTCGACGGCGGCCGCCGCGGCCCCGAGGTCGCACGGTCCTTCGAAGAGCCTCCGCCAGGCGGGAGCGTAGGCGGCGTCCAGTTCGACGTCCTCGACGAGCCCGCTGTTACGGGCCATCTCGCCGTACGCGTCGAGCCGGGCGCGGAGTTCCGCGCGCCGGGCGAGGTTCTCGTCGAGGAGACGGCGGAGGTCGCGGGCCCGCTGCCCGGCTCTGGCCACGGTCCGTTCACAGGCGGGCAGATGCCGTTTCACCCACTCGGGTTCTCCGTCCCGCTCCGCCGAACGCAGTTGCGTCAACGCGCCTTTCAGCCGTCGCACCCTGGCCGGGGCCTCCGGCGCGTCGAAGAACCGGGGCGCGTCGCTCAGGTTGTCCTTCTCCAACCGGGCGAGTTCGTCCAGCCGGGTCTCCAGCGAAGCGAGGCGGCCCTCGATGTCGTCCTCGCCGTCGGGCAGGACTTCGGTGCTCGACCGGACAACGCTCACCCCCGGCGAACTCTCCTTCCGGAAGGCCAGCGCGAGCCGCAGGCCGAGTTCGTGCGCGCGCTGGGCCAGCGGCAGGAGCACCTCGCCGACGAGTTCGTCGGGCTCGGCCGACTCGTCGATCCCGTAGACGACGGCGGTCCGGCCGGTCCCGTGACGGCCGGCGGGCGAGTCCGCGGCGACGTCCAGGCGTTCGGAGATGCGGCGGCGGACCTCGTCGGCGGTCTTGCCGACCGCGTCGACGGCGAGGACGACACTGCCCACCGGCGGCACCGTCGGCCCGGACGCGCTCCGCCCCGCGCCGTGTTCGCGGTCGGCGAGGAAGATCGCGCGGCGCAACGAGCCCGCGACGGCGGAATCGTCCGCGCCCATGATGATCACCCGGACGTCCGACCGGCCGTGCCCGCCGAGCCAGCTGGCGAATTCGCGGGCGAAGAGCACGTCGATCACCGGCGGTTCGGGATAGTGGACGAAACTCGGGTCGATCGCCGGGCTGCCCTCGGCCCAGCGGCGCAGTTCCGGCAGGTAGCCGAGCAGGGTCTCGACCGGGATCATCCAGGAGACCCGGGCGGCCTCGGTCGTGTACCGGGTCGCGACCATGCCGACGACGTGCCCGGTCCGGTCGGCGATCACCGCGGAACCGCTGAACCCGTGGGTGATCGGCTCGGCGTCGGGGGTCCGGTGCAGCTGGACGCGCTCGAGACCGTGCCCGCCGTCGCCGACGACGGTCGCCAGCGACCACATGCCGTCCGAACCGGACGGGAAGCCGTACGCGCGTACGCGCTGATTGTCTTCGAGAGCCGTCCGGTGGAGCGGGGCGCCGGTGATCTGTTCCTCGGGGTGCCGCAGGCGGAGCAGCGCGACGTCCCCGCCGTCGTCGCCGATGGGGTCCGCCCGCGCGACGATCGTGGCGATTCCGGGCTCCACACCGGGAAGCGCCACGAAATCCACCGTGACGTCGTCGTGGCCTTCGATCACGTGAGCGCAGGTGAGGAGATGCTCATGGTCGAGCATGGTCCCGGCGCCCAGGATCCGCCCACGATGATCGCGCAGCCGCACCCGCCAGCGTCTGCGCTCGGAAGTCACCCGGGAGACCCTACCGATCGTGAGTGGTAATGACGGTTCTCACCGTCATTACCACTCACGAGGCCTAATGCGCGGCGTCGTTCCAGGACCGCCCGTACCCGACCGAGACCTCAAGCGGGACGGCCAGTTCGTACGCCGAGCCCATTCCCTGGCGCACCAACGCTTCCAGCTGCTCGCGCTCGCCTTCGGCGACCTCGAGGACGAGTTCGTCGTGGACCTGCAGCAAGACCCGGCTCTTCAGCTTCGCCTCGGTCAGCGCCTTGTGGACGTTGAGCATGGCGACCTTGATGATGTCGGCCGCGCTGCCCTGGATGGGCGCGTTGAGCGCCATCCGCTCGGCCATTTCACGGCGCTGGCGGTTGTCGCTGTTGAGATCCGGCAGATACCGGCGGCGGCCGAAGATCGTTTCGGTGTAACCGACCTTCGCCGCGTCGCCCACGACGGAATGGAGGTAGTCGCGCACGCCGCCGAAACGGGAGAAATACGCTTCCATCTGTTCTTTGGCGTCTTCGGTCGAAATCCGCAGCTGCTGCGAAAGCCCGTACGCCGAAAGCCCGTACGCGAGGCCGTACGACATCGCCTTGACCCGGAACCGCAGTTCCGGCGTGATCTCCTCCGGCGGGAGCGAGAACGCGCGCGACGCCACGAACGTGTGCAGGTCCTCACCGCTGTTGAAGGCCTGGATCAGCCCTTCGTCCTGCGAGAGGTGCGCCATGATCCGCATTTCGATCTGGCTGTAGTCCGCCGTCATCAGCTCGGCGTACCCGTCCCCGACGACGAACGCGTCGCGGATGCGGCGGCCTTCCTCGGTGCGGATCGGGATGTTCTGCAGGTTCGGGTCGACCGACGAGAGCCGCCCGGTGGCCGCGATCGTCTGCAGCAGCGTGGTGTGGATGCGGCCGTCGTCGGCGACCGACTTGATCAGGCCCTCGACCGTGGTGCGCAGCCGGGTCGCGTCCCGGTGCTCCAGCAGGTGCTGCAGGAACGGGTGCTCGGTCTTCTCGAACAGGCTCTGCAGAGCCTCGGCGTCGGTGGTGTAACCGGTCTTGGTGCGCTTGGTCTTCGGCATGCCGAGCTCGTCGAACAGGATCACCTGCAGCTGCTTCGGCGAACCGAGGTTGACCTGCTTGCCGATGACCGCGTACGCCTCGTCCGCGGCCTGCGTGACCCGGCTGAGGTAGTGGGATTCCAGATTCGTCAGGTGCTCGATGTCGACCGCGATCCCCGCGGCTTCGAGTCCGGTGATCACCTGCAGCAGCGGCAGCTCCAGCTCGACGAGCAGCTGCGCGCCGCCGAGTTCCTCGAGCTCCTTGGTCAGCGCGCCCGCCAGCTCGGCGACCGCGCGGGCCTTGACCAGCTCGGCCTGGATCTCCTTCAGCTCCAGGTCCTCGGCGCCACCGCCGTCGAGCAGGGAGAGCTGTCCGTCACCGGTGTCGGCCTCGGAACGCAGCTCGCGGTGCAGGTACCGCAGGGCCAGGTCGTCGAGCTCGAAGGTGCGCTGCCCAGGCCGGACCAGGTACGCCGCGAGCGCGGTGTCCATGACGAGCCCGGCGAACGCCCAGCCGCGCGCGCGGACGGCGTGCAGCGGGACCTTGAGCTCGTGACCGATCTTCTGGATCTTCTCGTCGGCGAGCCAGGCGGTGAGGGCCTTGTCGTCCTCGGCGTCCATCTCGGTGACGTCGACATAAGCGCCTTCGCCGTCCGGCGCCGCGAAGCTGATGGCCCTCAGGTCCGAGCGGACCGAGGCGCCGGTGGTACGGAACGCCACGCCGACCGGCTCGCCCTGCCCGGCGTGTGCGGAAAGCCAGCCCGCGAGCGCGCCCGGAGCGAGCTTCGCGCCGCTGACCTCGAAGCCTTCTTCGGCCTCGGGCTCGGCGCTCTGCAGGGTGGCGAAGAGACGGTCACGCAGGACGCGGAACTCGAGCTCGTCGAACAGTGCGTGGACGGCTTCGCGATCCCATGGGCGCAGCTCGAGACCTGTCGGGCCGAGCTCCAGCTCGACGTCGCGGATCAGTTCGGTGAGCTGGCGGTTCAGCATCACGGCGCCGAGGTGCTCGCGCAGCGCGTCGCCGACCTTGCCCTTGACCTCGTCGACCCGGTCGATCAGCTCGTTGAAGGAGCCGAACTGCCTGATCCACTTCGCGGCCGTCTTCTCGCCGACGCCGGGGATGCTCGGCAGGTTGTCCGAGGGGTCGCCGCGCAGCGCGGCGAAATCCGGGTACTGGGCCGGGGTGAGGCCGTACTTCTCCTCGACCGCCTCCGGGGTGAACCGGGTCATCTCCGACACGCCGCGCTTCGGGTACAGCACGGTGACCTGGTCGGTCACCAGCTGGAGCGCGTCACGGTCGCCCGTACAGATGAGGACGTCGAAGCCTTCGGCGGTCGCCTGTGTCGTGAGCGTGGCGATGACGTCGTCGGCTTCGTAGTTCTCCTTGGTCAGCGCGGGGATGCCGAGGACCTTGAGCACGTCCTCGACCAGCCCGACCTGGCCCTTGAACTCGTCCGGGGTGGCGCTGCGGTTGGCCTTGTACTCCTTGAACGTCTCCGAGCGGAACGTCTTGCGGGAAAGGTCGAACGCCACCGCGAGGTGGGTCGGCGCTTCGTCGCGCAACAGGTTGATGAGCATCGAGGTGAACCCGAACACCGCGTTCGTCGTCTGCCCGGTCTTCGTCTTGAAGTTCTCCGCGGGCAGCGCGAAGAACGCGCGATACGCCATCGAATGGCCGTCGATCAGCAGCAGCTTGGGCCGCTCGGCCTGTGCGGTGGCAGGTGTGGCGTTGGCAACGGTCGTGTTCTCACTCGGGCTCACGGGAGCGAGTCTAGGGTGAGGGTCTGACAGTCCTACCTGTCGTGTCGTTTAAGGAGCTCTGCGTGACCGAACAAGCCCTCGAATCCTTCGCCGGGATCGACCCGGCCTTCGCCGGCCAGCAGCTCAACGACAAGCTCGGGCTCGAGATCAGCGAATTCGGTCCCGAACGTGTCGTGGGCAGCATCCCGGTAGAGGGCAATCTCCAGCCTTACGGCCTCCTCCACGGCGGGGCCAACGCCGTCGTCGCCGAAGCGCTCGGCTCCATGGTCTGCGCGCTCAACGCCGGCACCGACAAGGCGACGATGGGGCTCGAACTCTCGTGCACCCACCACCGGGCGGTCCGTTCCGGACGGGTGACCGGCGTCGCGACCCCGGTGCACGTCGGACGCGGGACCGTCACCGCCGAGATCGTGCTGACCGACGACCAGGGGCGCCGCTCCTGCACGGCGCGGCTGACCTGCGTGGTGCGGGAACGCCCGCCGGGCGCCTGATCCCCGGTTCGGATGTCCGTGAAGGCCTCCTTCACTACCTTGAGGGTAGGGAAGGGGGCCTTCATGCACTTCGGGCAGGAGGGCGCGAGTACAGAGTGGGGGCTCCGCGTGAACCGAACGGGACTTTCAGGGCAAACTCTGCACTGAGAGTCCCGTTCGTCTCGTCCGGGCAGGAAGGACGGTGCACGTGGATCTCGACACCGCTCAGGTGCGCGCGTTCGTCGCGACCGCGGACCACGGCCATTTCGGTCGCGCGGCAGAATCCCTGTTCCTCACCCAGCAGGCACTGTCGAAACGGATCCGGAAGCTCGAGGACGCCCTGTCGGTCCCGCTCTTCCGGCGCACCAACCGGTCCGTCGAGCTGACCTCCGACGGAGGCCGTTTCCTTCCGCACGCGCGCGAGCTGATCCGCGCGGCGGACGCCGCCGTCGCCGCGATGGGCCTGCAGGACCGCCCACCCCGCCTCGACGTCATCGACCCGCGCCTCTCGCCGATGTACATGCTGCGGCGCATCGCCCAGCGCGACCCCGCGCTCGCCGTCGAACGGATCGCCGGGCGCGGACTGGCCAACGCCCTCGACCCGCTGGTCCGAGGCGAGATCGACCTCGCGTTCGGCCGCGTCGCGGACCTCGGCCGCGAAGTACCCGCGGAACTCGAACACCGGCTCCTCCGGCTCGAGCCGCTGGTCGCCCTTCTCGCCCCGGAACATCCGCTGGCCGGCAACGAAGTGCTGAAACTGTCCGATCTCCGAAGCGAAGGCATCTGGATCCCGCAATTGGGCGGCCCGGTCGAATGGCTTTCTTATTTGCAACGCCTATGCAAAGAATTCGACGTTCCGATCGACGACTCCGGAGTCAGCTACGACCTCCGGCACACTCTGGAACAGACCCGCTACGGGAAGCAGCGGGTCACCCTCGCCGGCGCCGACATGGACCTCGCCTCCGATCTCAACCTGGCGGTCCTGCCCTTCGAGCCGTCGCCGCTGTTCCCCTGGTCGGTGGTGTGGCGGCGGGGCGAAGGCCCGGCCCTGCGGCGCCTGCTGGCGCTCGCGGGCCGGACCAGCCACGAAGAGGGTTGGTGCGCCTACGATCCCGAGCGGTCGTGGCTCCCGGACGACGACCTCAGACCGCTAGGTGCCGGGCGAACCAGCGCGTGAGCTCGGCATCGACCAGCTTCGCGTGTTCCGTCTGCGGAGCGGGTTCGAGCCCCGGAGCCTCGGCGAATTCGTGCGCCATCCCCGGGATGGTGACGAGTTCGGATCGCTGCTCCCCCAGCACCTTGTGCAGTGCTTCGGCCGGTTCCGTGATCGAGACGTCGTCCTCCCCGCCGATGACGAGCAGTACCGGCGCGGTCAGTTCCCCGGCCCGGCGCACGTAGTCGTACTCGTTCGCGACCGCGCGGGACCGGTCCGACCAGGGGTAGGTGACGTCGTAGACCCGCTCGTTCGCGGCGATCACCGGCGCCAGCTGGGTCACCGGGTTCACCAGGGCGGCCGCCGCCACTTCGATCTCGGTGTGGGTCAGCATCTGCAGCGCGACCCCGCCGCCCTGCGAACCGCCGACCAGCCCGACCGGACCGTCCTCAATGGACAACCGTGAGCGCAGTTCCGCCACCGCGGCGGGAAACTCCGCCTCGACCTGCTTCGTGAGCGGCTCGACGACGTTGAGCACGTTGTCCTCGCTCGCGAGGCGGAAGAAGCCCTCGAAACCGCCTTCCGGGAACCGTTTCCCGGTCAGCGGCAACCCGAGGTGCACCCGCCACGCGTGCAGTTCCCGCATCGGCAGCGCCGCCGCCATGGCCGCCTCGCTGAACGGCGCGCCCAGCAGATGCCAGGTGAGCACCAGCGGCGCCGGGCGCTCCTTGTCCGACGGCGGCAGTGCCACGAACGGGACCCCCGCCGCCACGCCTTCGATCGCCCCGTCCAGTTCGATGCTCATCGTCATTCTCCCAGGTCCTCTCGGTCTTTCCGGCTCTGGGAACAGCTAACCGCGAGGTCAGGGTGCTGATCCAACAGCCGTTCCGGCCTCCATGACAACCATCGGTTGTCATGGAGGAAGAGAAGGGAGGGCACGATTGACGCCCTTTGGGGCAGCATTGCTACGACGAACGGACGCCCTCGGCGACGGGAAAGGGCGCAAGATACGCGCCCGAAACATGATCATTACCCACAAGCATGATCGAGGTGGTAGCGGTGAATCCCCAGCGTGACCAGCGGAGACTCGTCAACCGGCAACATTCGCCTTTTCGTGCAATTCGTTCTGGTTTCGACCGTCACGATGTGGACACAGAGTGATGGGCGTCTGGGCAGATCATGGCGGAGGGGGATATCTTCCGTCCCTAACCTAGCCCCTGTGTCGGGGGCAACGCCTACCGGCGGCTGGTTGGTCATGGGAGGTAGTCGGTGTCAGGAGTGCGTTTTGGACGGGTTTTCGCCGTCGCGGCGGCTGCGTCGCTTGCGCTGGCAGGCTGCGCTGGCGGCAGCAGCTCGTCCGGCAGCGGTGACAGCAGCACGCTGAAGATCGGGTTCATGGGTGACCTCACCGGTGAGAACTCCGGGATCGTGATCCCGCCCCGCAACGGCGCGAAGCTCGCTATCGACGAGTACAACAAGACGAATCCGGCTACCAAGCTGGAACTGAAGGAGTACGACAGCCAGGGCAAGCCCGAGCAGGCGACGTCGCTGATCGCGACCGCCGTCGGCCAGGACAAGATCACCGCGCTGATCGGCCCGGCCTTCTCCGGTGAGTCGAAGGCCATCGGCGGTCAGCTGGAGCAGAACAAGATCCCGAGTGTCTCGCCGTCGGCCACCAACGCGGGCCTTTCCGCGAACGGCTGGAAGTACTGGCACCGTGTCGTCGCGAGCGACGCCAGCCAGGGCCCGGCCATCGCCAACTTCCTCATCACGGCGAAGTCGCCCAAGAAGGCGTACGTCATCTCGGACGACCAGGAATACAGTGTCGGCCTGGCCGACAACTTCGAGAAGACCTTGAAGGAAAAGAACGTCCCGAGCGAGCGCGACAAGTTCGCCAAGGACGCGTCGGACTACTCCTCGACCGTGCAGAAGGTCAAGGCCGCGAACCCGGACATCATCCTCTTCGGTGGCTACTACGCTCAGGGTGGCCGTCTGCTCAAGCAGCTGCGTGACGGCGGCGTGACCGCCACCTTCGCGACCGGTGACGGTTCGCTCGACGCCCAGCTGGTCAGCGGTGCGGGTGCCGCGGCCGCCGAGAAGGCCGTCGTCGGCTGCCCGTGCAACATCCCGGACGCCGGCTCCACCGACGAGTTCAGCACCAAGTACAAGGCCGCGTTCAACGTCGACCCGGCGATCTACTCGAGCGAGGGCTACGACGCCGCGACCGCCATCATCAACGCGGTCAAGGCGGGCAACACCACCTCGGAGAAGATCAACGAGGCCCTCAAGACGATCGACTTCAAGGGTGCCTCGAAGCAGATCAAGTTCAAGGAGAACGGCGAACCGTCCACGGACGCGATCAACGTCTACCAGGTCACCGGCGGCGTCCTCAAGAACCTCGGTGTCTCGACCGAAGCCAAGCTCAACGGCTGACGGAGCAGGTAGGAACACCTAACGGAAGCGGGGGCGCTGTGCGACAGCACCCCCGCTTCCCGCAAATGTGGCGAAAGAATCCGCCCCGTCCCGTAAGGCATCCACGTCATGCTTCAAGATCTGCAAGCCCAGTTCCTCGGTAGTACCATCGGCGGACTGGTCGCCGGAAGCATCTACGCCCTCATCGCCCTCGGCTACACAATGGTCTACGGCGTGCTCCGGCTCATCAACTTCGCACATTCCGAAATCTTCATGATCGGGACGGTCACGTCCCTGTTCATCCTGATCACCATCGCGGGCGGCACCGCCCCGATCACGCTCGGCGTGTTCGGGATGATCGCCGTCCTGCTGCTGATCATCATCGCTTCGGCAGCCGTGTCCGGTGGTGCGGCGGTCCTGCTGGAGCAAGTGGCCTATCGGCCGCTCCGCAAGAAGGGCGCGACCCGCCTGGCCGCCCTGATCTCCGCCATCGGCGCCTCGCTGTTCCTGCAGGAACTGTTCGGCCTCGAGATCATCGAATGGATCACCGGGAAATCCGGCCGTGTGCAACAGAACGCGCCACGGTTCATCCCGCACGAGGAGCTGTTCCACATCGGCAACGGCGTGGTCCGCACGGACCACGTGTTCGTCGTCGTCGGTGCCGTGATCATGATGGTCGTGCTCGACCAGCTGGTCAGCCGCACCCGCATCGGCCGCGGTATCCGTGCCACCGCACAGGATCCCGAAGCCGCCGTGCTGATGGGTGTCAGCATCGACAAGATCGTGCGCCTCACCTTCCTTCTCGGTGGTGCGATGGCCGGTATCGCCGCGGCACTGTACGTCATGGAGTACGAGAACACCGACTACCGCATCGGCTTCCTCCTCGGTATCAAGGCGTTCACCGCGGCCGTGCTGGGAGGTATCGGAAACCTGCGCGGCGCTCTGCTCGGTGGCATCGTCCTGGGGCTGGTGGAGAACTGGAGTTCCATCTTCTTCGGTTCAGCATGGAAGGACGTCACCGCCTTCGTGGTACTGGTGCTGGTCCTGATGTTCCGACCCACCGGCATCCTCGGTGAATCGCTACAGCGGGCACGCGCATGAAGGGCAACGAAGAAGTGTCTACAGAAAACGGAAAGCCCGCGCGCTCCGGGTTTCACCCCGTCGATGGTCTTCGGGACTGGTGGGCCCGCGCTCCGCATTGGCAGCGCTATGGCGTTTACCTCGCCCTGATCGTCTTCGCGCTGATCCTGCCCGCGCCGGCGATCGGTTCGTTCATGTCCCCGGACTCGGACTGGACGAACGTCCTGATCTTCCCGATCGGGATCTACATCCTGCTGGCGATCGGCCTCAACATCGTGGTCGGCCACGCGGGGATGCTGGACCTCGGTTTCGTCGCGTTCTTCGCGATCGGCGCCTACACCCTGGCAACGATGGGCACGAACTACGGCTGGTTCGTCTGGCCCACGTTCCTGGTCGGCATCGTCCTCGCGGCGATTTCCGGAGTCATCCTCGGTGCACCGACTCTCCGGCTTCGCGGTGACTACCTGGCGATCGTCACCCTCGGTTTCGGTGAGATCGTCCGGATCACCGCGAACAACACCGACGCCATCGGCGGAGCCCGCGGCATCACCAACATCCCGCACCCGGAGCCGCTGCTCGGCACGGAGTTCCTCCTGGACGCGGCGCCTTACTACTACCTGATCCTGGCTGCGATCGTGATCGCGATCATCTTCTCGGTGCGGCTGCAGAAGAGCCGCGTCGGCCGGGCCTGGGCCGCGATTCGCGAGGATGAGGACGCCGCCGAACTCATGGGCGTCCCGACGTTCAAGTTCAAGCTGCTGGCGTTCGCCATCGGCGCCATGCTCGGCGGGCTCGCGGGCGGTGTCCACGCCAGCAAGGCCGTGTTCATCGCGCCGGAGAACTTCCCGTTCATCCTGTCGGCGACCATCCTCGCGGCCGTCGTGCTCGGTGGAGCGGGAAACCTGCCCGGCGTGATCCTGGGCGCGTTCCTGGTCGCCTGGCTCCCAGAACGGTTCCGTGACTTCGCCGAGTACCGGATCCTGGTCTTCGGTGGCGTGCTCGTGCTGATGATGGCGCTCAAGCCGGAGGGTCTGCTGCCGTCGCGGCAACGCAAGGCGGAACTAAGAGAAGGAACGGGCGGGATGGGTGCCATGGGCGCCGAAGTCGCGGGTCCGGATTCCGAGGCTTCGGCGGAGGTGACGAAATGAGCGCGTTGCTCGAATTCGACAACGTGACGATGCGCTTCGGTGGCGTCACGGCCTTGAAGGAAGTCAACCTCTCCATCAACCAGGGCGAGATCTTCGCTCTGATCGGGCCGAACGGCGCGGGCAAGACCACGGTGTTCAACGTGGTCACCGGCGTTTACCAGCCGACCGAAGGCCAGGTGCTCTTCAACGGCAGCCAGGTCGACGGGATGAAGCGCTTCAAGGTCAACAAGGCCGGGATCGCCCGCACGTTCCAGAACATCCGGCTGTTCCACAACATGTCGGCGCTGGAGAACGTGATGGTGGGTGCCGACTCACAGCACAAGACCGGGGCGATCACCGCGACGCTGGGCCTGCCCAGGCACCGTAAGGAAGAAAAGCGCGGCCGGGAACTGGCGAGGGAACTGCTGGACTTCGTCGGCATCGGACGGGTCGAGCACAACACCGCGAAGAACCTCTCCTACGGCGACCAGCGCCGTCTGGAGATCGCGCGTGCGCTCGCGACCGATCCGAAGCTGCTGCTGCTCGACGAGCCCGCCGCCGGCATGAACCCGGCGGAGAAGAACTCGTTGCAGCAGTTGATCCGCAAGATCCGCGATGACGGCCGGACCGTGCTGCTCATCGAGCACGACATGGGCTTGGTCATGCAGATCGCCGACCGGCTGGCCGTGCTCGACTTCGGCCAGAAGATCGCAGAAGGGCTCCCCCACGAGGTGCAGAACAACCAAAAGGTGATCGAGGCTTACCTGGGGGTGGCGGAAGATGCTTCTTGAGGTTCAGGACATCAACGTCCACTACGGGAAGATCGCCGCGCTCAAGGGAATGAGCATCGAGGTCGGCGAGGGCGAGATCGTTTCGCTCATCGGGGCCAACGGTGCGGGCAAGACCACGACGCTGAAGACGATCTCGGGCCTGCGTCCGCTGACCAGCGGCCGGATCCTCTTCGACGGCAAGGACATCTCGAAGACCCCCGGGCACAAGCGGGTCGAGCTCGGGATCGGCCAGTCACCGGAAGGCCGGGGTGTGTTCCCCGGGATGACGGTGCAGGAGAACCTCCTTATGGGTGCCTACACCCGGAAGGACGACCTGAAGGCCGACCTCGACGAGGTCTACGAGCTGTTCCCGCGGCTGAACGAACGCAAGACCCAGTTCGGCGGCACGATGTCCGGTGGCGAGCAGCAGATGATCGCCATCGGCCGCGCGCTGATGACCAAGCCCAAGGTGCTGTTGCTCGACGAGCCGTCCATGGGCCTGGCGCCGATGCTGATCGCGCAGATCTTCGACATCATCCGCGAGATCAACAAGCGCGGGACCACGGTCCTGCTGGTGGAGCAGAACGCGCAGCAGGCGCTGAAGCTCTCCGACCGCGCGTACGTGCTGGAGACCGGTGCAGTGGTCAAGAGCGCCCGCGGTGCCGAGCTGCTGGACGACCCGCAGGTGCGGGCCGCCTACCTCGGTGGCGACCTCGGCGTCTGACGCCTTTTCGGGAAGGGCCCCGTCGCTTCCGCGGCGGGGCCCCTCTCTTTGTTGGACACAGCTATGCCAGCTTGATGTCGGTGCCGGTGAGGTTCTTCATGTCGGTCAACGTCGGGCCACCGAAAGCCCGCAGTACCAAGGGTTTCGCCGCCTTGGGGAGATCGAAGTAGAGGTCGAACTCGACCCGGACGCCGCGTCCCAGTTCGAACTTGTCGGGCTGCCGCTTGATCGTCATGGCCTGGTTGTCGACCGCGATCACGGCGCCCGAATCGGTGACGAGTTGCTGGCGCCGGGTGTCGAAGAGGATTCCGGACACGCCTTTTCCGGTCACCACCAGCCGGAGCCGGACGAACTGGCCCTTCGCCTCGAACTCGGTATGACTGCCGCTGAGGCTGGGAAGTCCGGCGGCCAGCCCGATCAGCGAGAACTCGGTCTCGCCGTTGAGGGCGGGCGGCAGGTGCAGCGCGGTCTCGTCCGGCCGGACCTCCCGCGCGGGCAGGTCGTAGACGGGTTTGGCGGGCGGCTGCTGAGGTTCGCCGCCCGCGCAGCCGGCGAGCAGGAGAACAGTCAGGGCGGCCGTCAGACTTCTCCTCGCGTCTCTCACCCGGGGATTATCCCAGGTTCGGCCTACCGCTGATCAGCAATCGTCGATGTGGGCGGCTTCGACGCAGGCGCCGGTCTCGGTCCGGCTGGTCGCCTGGTACAGCAGGTTGTACAGCGCCTCGCGCTGATCGACGTCCAGCGCGCCGAGCACGTCGTCCTCGACTCCGGCGAGGGCGAACTCCGCCTTGGCGAGTTGCTTGGCGCCGACGTCGGTGAGTTCGACGATGTGCCGCCGCCGGTCCTCCGGTGAGCGCCGTCGTTCGATCAGGTTCGCCGACTCGAGGTCGTTGAGCAGGCCGACGACGTTCGTGCTGTCCATCTCCAGCGTCTTCGCGAGGTCCTGCTGCGAGCAACCCGCGAGATCGCGCAGCACGGTCAGCGCGACGAGATGCCGCGGCCGCAGGCCGAGCGGGGCCAGGACCGACTCGCTGCGCAGCCGGATCCGGCGGGTGACGTGGTCGAGCAGCGCACCGCAGCGATGCGGGGGCTGGTTCACGACCGGAAGTTCGGACACTCGTCAAGTGTACGTTCCCACATAATGGCCATCACAGCATCAATGGTTTGCGTTACACAAACTATCTGTGCAAGATAATCAGTATGACGCATCTGCTGCACATCGACTCGAGCATCACGGGCGAGCACTCGGCCAGCCGCCGTCTCACCGCGCGGGCGGCCGCGGCCTGGCGCGCGGCGCATCCGGAGGGCACCGTCACCTACCGCGACCTGGGCGCCGAACCGCTGCCCCATTTCGACGCGGCGAGCAACGCGGCCAGGTCGGCACCTCCGGAACAGCACACCCCGGAGCAGGCCGAAGCCTGGCGGCTCATCACCGCGCTCATCGACGAGGTCAAGGCCGCCGACACCATCCTGCTGGGTCTGCCGCTCTACAACTTCGGGGCGCCGAGCACGGTCAAGTCCTGGGTGGACCACCTGATCGTGCCCGGGCTTTCGATCGACGCCGAGACCCGCGAGGGCCTGCTCGGCGGGCGGGACTTCATCGTCCTGGCCTCGCGCGGCGGCGGCTACGGCGAAGGGACCCCGCGCGAGGGCTGGGACCACGCCCAGAGCTGGATCACGCACGGCGTGTCCATGACCGGACTCGAACCGCGGTTCGTCACCGCCGAGCTGACCCTGGCGAAGGTCAACCCGGCGATGGCGGACCTGATCCCGCTGGCCGACGCCAGCCAGGCCGAAGCCGAACGGACCATCGACTCACTGTGGACACCGGTGGCGGCCTGAGCGCGGGCCGCCCATGCGGGGGTCGTGAGTGGTAAGGACGGTTAGAACCGTCCTTACCACTCACGAGAGCTAACCGATTCCCGCCGCGAACACGTGCATCGCGCTGTTCGACGGGAGCGTCACCGCGACGACCTCCTTGCCCGCCGTCAGCGGGACGGAGTTCGCGAAGACCCGGTACGGCGTGGTCGGATACGCCGCCCCGGTGCGGGTGTTCTTGCCCAGCACGGTCGCCACCGTCGTCGCGCCGTACTGGGCGGGATCGGCGCAGCACCAGTTGGGGAACCCGAGTTCGGCTTGGCTCGTGCTTCCGTCGGCGTAGCGGACGACGACCGCGCCCTTCGCCGTGCCCGTGCCGGTTCCCGTCAGCACCAGTTTGGAGCCCGTTCCCCGCACCGCGACCGTCTGGCCGGACGCGAGGACGTTGTCCTTTTCGCCCGCGCCGGTTTTCGGCCAGGTCAGCTGGGCACCGAGGGCGATGAAGCCCGCGCCGGGTTTGAGCCCCGCTTCGGCCAGGCCTTCGGCCCGGAAGCTGCTGCCACCGCCGTCGATGTCCCCCACCGCGACGTGAGCCGCGTCGGTGACGCCGACGTTGCCGTAGGCCGCGGCCAGCGAACCGTGCGGGACGGTGACCGTCACCGAGTCGGTCACCCGGTTCTCCCCCAGCCGCGCCTTGTACGACGCCGAAGCGGTGAGCTGGTAGTCGTCCGGTTTGATCCCCGCGTCCGGCGTCACCTTCACCGGGACCTTCACGGTCTGGCCGGGCATCACGAACCGGGGACCGGCGGGAATCTCGGCGCGGAAGCCGTTGGCGGGCAAAGAGAAGCTGACGTCCCGCACCGGGAGCGGCGTACCGTTGGTGAAGCTCAGCGTGCCTTCCGCGGTCTGCCCCGGACCGGCTACCGCCGGGACGGACAGCGCGACCGATCCATTGCGGTCTTCGGGGAAGATCCCGCCGACCGCGCTCGTGCCGAACAACCGGACGTCCTGGCGGTCACCGGCGCCGATCTTGCCGGTCTTGACCCGCGCGACCCCGCCGGTCGCCGGATCGAACCACCAGCCCGACGGTGCCGCGTCCAGTTCGGCCTTGCTGCCGTACTGCCGCAGGATCGAGGTCCCGGCCAGTACGGTCGCGGGCTTGCTTCCCGTGTGGACGGTCAGCTGATAGTTCCGCGACGCGGGCTTCCCGGCGTAGGAACCGGAACCGGCACCGATCCCGACCGTCACCGTGCCCAGCCCCGACTTCGGCGCGTCCACGGTGAAGGTCTGCTTGGCCTGGTCACCGTTCTTGTACGCCCGGGTCACGCCGTCGTCTTCGGTGAGCGTGAACGAGCCCTTGCCCTGCGGATAGACGTCGAGGTCGAGCACGCCCTTGTCCCTGGTCTGCCACGACTTCGTGCCCTCGGCCCACATCGGGAGCACGGCCCCGGCGCGGACGAACAGCGGCAGGGTGTCGAGCGGCGCGTCGTAACCGTCCACAGTGGTCGGTCCGGTGTAGGTCTTGCCGCTCCAGTAGTCGACCCAGGTCCCCTTCGGCAGGTAGATGCCGTTGCGGACGGTGGAGTTCTCGTACACCGGCGCGACCAGGAAGTCCTTGCCGGACAGGAACTCGTACTTCGCCTTCTCGCCCCAGACGTTCGGGTCGTCGGGGTATTCGAGCGCGAGCGGGCGGACCTGGCCGACACCGGTCCGGTGCGCCTCCACCGAATGGCTGTAGGTGTAGGGCAGCAGCCGCTCCTTGAGCAGCAGGTACTTGCGGTTGATCGAGGTGAACGGTTCGCCGTACCGCCACGGCTGCTTGTCCGACGCCGCCCAGCCGTCCATCGTCATCGAGACCGGCAGGAACGCCTTCCACTGCAGGTCACGGACGTAGGTCTGCGGGCTGCCGCCGAAGATGCCGTCGATGTCGCCGGTGTTGTAGGCGATACCGGAGGTCGTGGCACCGGCGTAGGTCGGGATCTGCCACTTGATGTAGTCGTAGGAGCCGGCCTGGTCGCCGCTCCACAGCACGCCGCAGCGCTGCGCGCCCGCCCAGCTGACCGGCGTCCAGACGAACCCTCGCGCGTCGCTGTTGTCCTCGATGCCCTTGTGCGCGGTGTCGCACGCGTCCAGCGCGAACTGGTAGCCGGGGCCGACCCACGCGACGTCGAGTTTGCGGACCCGGACCCCGGCCTTGACCTCTTCGACCTGGTTCGGCACGCCGTTCTCGGTCCACAGCCCGAGCTGCATCCCGTTCTTGCGCAGTCCTTCGCCCGTCTGCTGGAGGTTTTCGTACCCGCAGCCGTAGCCGTCGTTGACGAGCATCCAGCCGTTGGGCATCCCGTGCTCGGTGTACCCCTCCGCGACCTTCACCGCGTCCAGCGTGTGCCGTTCGCCGCGGTTGGCGTTGTGCAGGTAGCAGTCGGCGTCACCGTGTTCGAGCCCGTACAGCGGTGGCAGGAAAGGCTTTCCGACCAGATCGGTGTAGCCGGTGATGACGTCCTTGAGCCCGTCGCCGACCACGTAGGTCGCGTCGAAGCGGCGCTCGTCGTGCGTGGTGCGCACCGGCTCGGTGAAGGCGTAGGTGCCTTGCGCGAAGGTGTTGCGCAGCACGCCGTATCCCGCCGTGGAGGCGTAGAACGGCTGCGAGTTCGGTGCCCCGCCGTCGTCCCAGTTGTAGTCGGCGAAGATCCGGATCGTCTGGTCACGGTGGCTGAACCGGCCGTTCTGCTCACCGCCGCCGACGAACTGCTCGGCCGCCGTCCGCGCCAGGGTCTGCGTGGTCGTCTTGTCGGTCCAGGACAGCGGCGCCGACTCCTCCCAGAGCCGCTTGCGGTCCGCGCCGTCGTACAACGCGAGCCGCATCGGGTGCTTGTACGCCCGCAGCGTCGCCTTGCCCGTGGAAACCGCCCAGTAGTCCCCCTTGTCGGTCCTCTTCGGCGTGACCGGGTCGCCCGTGCGCGGCAGCACGATCTTGCTCCCGGCCGGATCGGTGAACGTGCCGTCCGGCGCCAGCCAGACGCGGACGGCGCCTTCGGCCGGGAAGCTGACGCGCACGGCGGCGCTTCCCGATTTCAGGGTGACCGTGGGGCCTTCGGCGGAGATCCCGGTCAGGTCGCCCAGCTTGCCGGACGCCGCCGCGGCCGGATCGGCGTGGGCGAGGACCGGGGAAAGTCCGAGAAGGGCCACTGCGGCCAAACAACTCAGGGATTGCGCAACTCTGCTCATTCAAGACACCTTTCGCGCATGAATACGCAATATGGTCTCTGTATAGCGCACGGTTCGCGCAAAGTCATCCGCCGAAGCGGTGCTGCCGACTTTCGTCGGGTCGTTCGAAGATCCTTATGCGGCAAGGAGTCTTCCTGCCCCGGACGTCAGGAAAGGGGCTTTCAGGACAGAATCGTCCTGAAAGCCCCTTTCCTGACACTCGGGAGCGGCCGGGTCAGACGGCCTGGACCTCGACCCCCGCGGCCTCGAAGGCACGCAGCACCTTCGGGTCGGCGTTGGAATCGGTGACCAGGGCGTGCACCTGCGGCGTCGAGCAGATCCGTGCGAACGCGCGGCGGCCCAGTTTCGAACCGTCGGCGACCGCGACGACGCGTTCCGACCGCTCGACCATCAGCCGGTTGATACTCGCCTCGCCCTCGTGGTGCGCGAAGGCGCCGGCCTCGGCGTCGAACGCGTCGACACCGAGGAAAAGCAGGTCGATCGTCAGTTCGCTGAGCACCCGCGTCGCCAGCGGACCGCTGAGCTCGAACGACTGCGGGCGCGCGACCCCGCCGGTCACCACGATCTTCACATGCGGCCGCACGGCCAGTTCGTGCGCGATGTTCAGCGCGTTGGTGACCACCGTCAACCCCGGCGAATCCCGCAGGCCCGCCAGATCCGACCGCGTCGCCAGCGACCGCGCGACCCCGGCCGTGGTGGTCCCGCCGTTGAGGCCGACCACCATGCCCTGCGCCACGAGCGCCGCCGCGGCGACACTGATCCGCTGCTTCTCGGGCACGTGCCGCGCGGTCTTGTACCGCAACGGCAGGTCGTAGGCGAGATCGTTGGCCACCGCGCCACCCCTGGTGCGGGTGAGCAACTGCTGTTCCGCCAGGTGGTCGAGGTCGCGCCGGATGGTGGCCGCGGAGACGTTCAACTCCTCGGCCACGTCCTCGACGTCGATCTTTTCCCGCTGCCCCAGCAGGTCCAGCAGGGTGCTCAGCCGTTCGTGCCGGGCCATCCGCGCCACTCCTAGCTCGCTGCGGCCTATCGCGCATGACGTTGCGCTGTTGGCCACTGTTTCGAGCAGTATGCTGCATCGCGGTTGTCCGCCGCGAGCGGCACGCCGGTCGAGTGGCCCGGCCGCTCACTTCATCCGGAAGTCATGGTGTTCCGGCAGCGGTTCGTCGGAAACCGCCGCCCAGGTGTCCGAAAGAGACGTTTCCCCTTCCCTGAGGTTCGCGACCTCGAAACCCGTGTCGTACACGGCCTTGGCCGCGGCGAGATCACCTCGCGCGAGGTGGGTCCGGGCGGCCAGCAGGGCGATCCGCCCCTCCTGGGGCAGCCCGTCGAGCAGCTCGCCCGCTTCGTCCGGGAGCCCCGCGGCGAGTTGCGCCGCGATCGCCTCCACGACCAGAGGGCGCAGCGACGGCGCGAGGGCCACCGCCCGCCGGTACAGCCAGGCGGCTTCGTGCCCGGCCGTGGCGACCGCGAGATTCCGGAGCGCCCAAGGATTCTCGTTCGCCGAGACGGACTCGCGCCAGGCTCCGACCGCGTCCGACTGCCGTCCGGCCGCCCAGTGCGCGACGCCGCGGTGATACCAGGTCAGCCAGTTCTTCGGGGCGTACTCCATGAGATCCGCCCAGTACCGGTTCACCAGCGTCGACGGCGGGACGGCGAGCGGATCCCCGTCCGGCGGCGTTCCGTCGAGCAGGGCAAGCCACGGCTCCTGATCCGGACCGAGGGACTCGTCCGGGAACGGTGTGCCGGGCAGGCACATCGGCGCCCGCCGGATCTCCAGCGCGCCCCAGCCGGAGCCGGTGGCCAGGAAGGATTCCGGGGTGACGTCGGCGATCTTCCGCCAGGCGTCGTGATACTCGTCCAGAACCTCCGCCGACGGCAGACCGGCTGCGACGGCTTCACGCGCCGCCGTCCAGTCGTCCCCGTGCACCGTCGCCGGATCCGCGGTGACCGGACCGTAGGCCTCCAGCCAGTCCCAGCCCTCCCCCGGTGGCAACCGCAGGTGCTCCAGCTGGGTCCGGGCCAGTCCGGCCTGGATCTCCAGGTAGCCGCCCGCCCCGGGCGCCAGCCACTCCTGCCAGCGACGTCCGCCGGCGGACTCGCCCCACAGGAACAGCTTCCGTCCGCGCAGGCGGTCGGTGGACAGCTGCGCCAGCCCCGTCCCGTCCTCCTCCACGGCCGCGACCCACGGTCTTCCGTTCACCTCGAAGAAGTAGTCCGCCGCGGCCTCCGCGCGGGCCGGGTACGTCAGCTCGCCGGGGACGTCGACCAGATCGAGCCGCCCCGAATAGCCGTAGTGCCAGGCCTGTGTCGCGGGAGCCAGTACCCGGGTGCCCTCGTTCTGCGGCACCGCGATGTTCGACCACCAGTACACCGGGACGTCGTAGGGATGCGGATTCCGCACCCGCACCGCCACGAGCAACTGGTCCGACTCTTCGGGAAGCCAGAAATCGACCTGATAAGGCAGGTCGCGGGTCCGTTCCCACTCCCACAGCCGCAGCACCGGCGTGCCGTCCGGGCCCTCGATCTCCGCGGCGAACATCGGCTCGCAGGTCAGCGTCGTATGGCCGGTGCTGCCGAGGTTCCACTCGACGCCACCGGCGAACCACGCGTCACGCAGGGCGAGGTTCGCGGGCTGGAACACCGGGTTGCGATAGAGCAGCTCGCGTCCGGACGGCTTGTGGACCAGCGAGTACAGCCGCCCGCCCAGCGAAGGCAGCACGGTGGCCCGGAGCTTGTCGTTCTCCAGCACCAACGCCGGGAGCTCGCGTTCGACGCGCTCACGGGTGTAACCGTCCTGCAGCAGACACGGCAACGTGGTGTCCAGGCGGCCGTATCCGACGCCCTCCGCGAGATCCGGCGGCAGTTCGTCCACATTGGACACCTTCGCCACCGCCTCCGGTTTCCGGAGCGGTGGCAACGGGTTCTCCGGTCCCAGCTCGGCCGCCGGAAGCACCAGCCCGGTGCGGTACAGGCGGGTCATGCGTCCGGGAGCCGGTCACCGGTGGCGGCGTCGAAGAGGTGCACCGAACCCGGCTGCGGGGCCAGCGAGATCTGCTCGCCACGCTGCCACGGCGCCATGCCCGGGGTGCGGACCGTCAGCACGCGGTCGCCGTCCCGGCAGTAGAGGTACTGGTCGCTGCCCAGTTCTTCGACGACCTCGACGACGACCTCGAAACCGCCGTCGCCGATCGTCCAGCCCTCGGGCCGGACGCCGACGACGATGCCGGGACCGGTCAGCGCCGACCGCTGTGCCGGGGTCAACGGCAGCCGGGTCCCGCCGACGACGGCACCGTCGGCGTCCACGGTGGTCTCCAGCAGGTTCATCGCGGGTGAGCCGATGAACCCGGCGACGAACACGTTGACCGGCCGCGCGAACAGCCCGACGGGGGTGTCGCACTGCTGCAGGATCCCGTCCTTCAGCACGGCCACCCGGTCGCCCATGGTCATCGCCTCGACCTGGTCGTGCGTGACGTAGAGCGTCGTGATGCCCAGCCGCCGCTGCAGGGACGCGATCTGGGTCCGCGTCTGCACCCGGAGTTTGGCGTCCAGATTGGACAGTGGCTCGTCCATCAGGAACACGCTGGGCTCGCGCACGATCGCCCGGCCCATCGCCACCCGTTGCCGCTGCCCGCCGGACAGCTTCGCGGGTTTGCGGTCCAGGTACTCGGTCAGGTCGAGCACGGCCGCGGCCTCGCGCACCTTGCGTTCGCGTTCGGCCTTGGGCATCTTGGCCAGCTTCAGGTGGAAGCCGATGTTCTCCCCCACCGTCATGTGCGGGTAGAGCGCGTAGTTCTGGAACACCATCGCGATGTCCCGGTCCTTCGGCGGCAGTTCGGTGACGTCGCGGTCGCCGATGTGGATGGAGCCGTCGTCGACGCCCTCCAGCCCGGCGAGCATCCGCAGCGTGGTCGACTTCCCGCAGCCGGACGGGCCGACCAGGACGAGGAACTCGCCGTCGGCGACCTCGAGGTCGAGGCCGTCGACGGCCGGGCGTTCGACCCCGGCGTAGAACCGGGTGGTGTCGGAAAAGGTCACGGTGGCCATCAGGTCCTACTTTCCGGCGCCGAGGGTCAGGCCGGTGATGATCCGGCGGGCGAGTACGAGGTAGAGCACCAGCATCGGGAGCACGACGATCGCCACCCCGGCGATCAGGCCGCCGTACTCCGACTGGTAGCTCGCGGCCCCGTAGAAGGTGAAGAGCGCGCGGGAGAGCGTGAAGTGCGCCTGGTCCTTGAGGAACACGATCGCCAGCAGCGTCTCGTTCCACAGGCCGATGGCGTTCAGCGTCAGCGCGGTGATCATGCCGCCGCGCGTCAGCGGCAGCATGACCGAGAAGAACGTGCGCATCGGCGAAGCGCCGTCGAGCGCGGCGGCCTCCTCCAGTTCGTCCGGCAGCGACCGGAAGAAGCCGGTCATCAGGAACACCGTGAACGGGATGGACAGCGCCACGTACAGCACGAACAGGCCGTACTCGTTGTCCAGGTGGATTTTGCTCAGCACCACGAACAGCGGGATGATCACGGTCTGGAACGGCACGCCCATGCCGATCGCGACGACGTTCGTCATCGGACCGGAGCCGCGGACGCCGAGCCTGGTCAGGGCGTACGCGCAGGGTGCCGAAACGGCGACCGTCACGACCGTCGCGAGCCCGACCAGGACCACGGTGGTCAGTACCGCGTCACCGAAACCGGCGTTGTTCCAGGCGTAGACGAAGTTCCGGAACGGCTTGCCGTTCTTGAACCACTGGTACGGCAGGGCGAACGGCTTGGTGAAGATCTCCACCGGTGTCTTGAACGACGCGGTGAGCAGCCAGTACAGCACCAGGATGTTGCCCGCGGTGAACAGCCAGACGATCGTGGAACCCAGGACGCGCAACGGACTGAACCGTTTCGAGCCGGGTGCCGGACGAGGTTTGCGCGGTGGTTTGCGCACCGGTTTCGCCGGCGGGCGCGCGGGCGCCTCGACGTCGGTGACGGACATTTCGTCTCCCTCAGAACTGGATCGCGTCACGGCGCATCAAACGACGGAGCAGGACGACGAGCACGGACACCAGCGCGATCATCGCCACCGCGCAGGCACAGGCGGCGCCGAAGTCCGGGGTGCCGTTCGAGCCGAAGGTCCGGTCGAACACGTAGATCCCCAGCGTCCACGCCTCGTTGGGCGGGGCGTAGGTGCCCGGCCCGGCCAGCACGAACACCAGCTCGAAGATCTTGAGCGCGTTGATCGTCCACAACACCCCGGCGACGCCGACGACGTCCCAGGTCATCGGCAGCGTGATGTTGCGGAACTTCTGCCACGGTGACGCGCCGCCCAGTTCCGCGTCCTCGTAGAGATACGGCGGGATGCGGTCGACGGCGGCCATCAGGATGGTGATGTAGAAACCCGAACTGGCCCAGATCAGCGACGCCGTCACCACACCGGTCACATTGGACGGTGCGAGGAACTTCGCCGCGTCCGCGCCGAGACTCTCCATCACGTAGTTCGCGAGCCCCTGTTTCCCCGGCTGGTACTTGAACACGAAGCCGAGGAACATCCCGAGCGCCACCGGCGCCACGATGTTGGGGAAGAACAGGATGGCGCGGACGGTCTTCCCGCCCTTCATGTCCCGCAGCACCATGGTGAACAGGAACGCCAGCGCGAACGTGCCGATCCCGCCGAGGAACACGTAGATCAGCGTGTTGCCGAAGGCGTACTGGAACGAGTCGCTCGACACCATCTGCGTGTAGTTGGTGACGCCGTTGGGTTTCGGCGTGTCCCCCGCACCGGCCCAGCTGGTGAAGCTCAGCACCACGGTCGCGATCGTCGGCAGCACCAGGAAGGCCAGGTACAGCGCCAGCGCCGGCGCCGCGAACGGCCAGAACAGCCGTTTCTTGCGGTGCAAGTGGGCCCCGGCCTTCAAGGGCCGGGCCGACTTGGTCGTGACCGTGGCCATCAGCCCTGGTTCTTCCAGAACTCAGCGCCCTTGGTGGCGAGCTGGTCCACGAACTGTTCCGGGGTGATCTGCCCCTTCAGCAGGGCGATGTCGGCCGGGTCGAAGACGTCGGTCTGCCATTTGCCGCCGGCGATCCCGTCGATGCCGTCGTACTGCAGGACGTGTTCCTTCTTCGGGTCGTCCAGCGCGGCCTTGACCTGCTTGAGGTCGTCCGGCACGGCGAGGTCGGCGCGCGGCACGAGGTTGTCGGCCACCGCCGGGATCCCGGAAAGCAGGTCCTTGTTGAGGAAGTAGGCGATGAACGCCTTGGCACCCTCGGCGTGCTTGGCCTTCTTGGTCACCGAGAAACCGATCGACATCTGCTCGACGGTGTCGTGCGTGGCGCCCGCGGGCATCGGGAACTGGAACGAGCCGTAGTTGATCTTCGTCCCGGAGCCCTGCTTGTCGAGGTACTCGCGGGTCTCGCTCGGCGCCCAGCTGCCGACGTAGAGGAAGCGGGAGTCGCCGTCGGCCCAGCGCTGCTGCACCTGCGGGAACTTCGCCGCGTCCCAGCCGTCGATGAAGTGCTTGGGCAGCTTCGCGGTTTCGGTGGCGGCCTTGAGGAAACCGGGCTCGGTCTTCCACGCCTGGCCGGTCTTGTCGGTCGCCGCCTTGTAGAGCCCGCCCGCGCCGACGTACCGCTCGGCGAGCTGGGTGTAGTAGTACATGTTGTAGAACGGGATGTCGCCGTCGAGGCTGATGGCGGCCTTGCCGTCGGTCTTCGCCTTGTCGAACAGGCCGATCAGCTCGTCCATCGTCTTCGGCTGCTGGATGTCGCCCGCGGTGTCCTTGTTGAACCACCAGGCGCTCGACTGGATCGTGTACGGGACCATGAAGTTGTGGCCCTCGCGGTCCTTGTTCTGCGGGAAGTCGTACGAGCTGGGCGAAAGCACGTCCTTGACGGTCTTGTCGCCCTCGCCGACCTTCATCGCGAAGACGTCGTCGACGCTCTGCGTGCCGCCCGGCGTCATGATCGCCGCGCCGACCTTGCTGACGTCCTGGTCGAACAGGTCCGGCACCGCGTCGGTGTTCAGCGCGGGCACCAGGTTCTGCGTGTAGGCCTTGCGGCCCAGCCACTGCACGTCGACCTTGACGCCGGTCTTCTCCGTGAAGCACTTGAAGGCCTTCTGCAGGACCTTGCCCTGCGGCTCGTCGGCCGTCCACATGGACCAGTACGTGAACTCCTTGTCCGTCGCGGGTTTCACCGCCGCCTCCGGACAAGGCGCGTTGAGGAACTGATCGACGCCCGGAAGCGCGTTCTCGCCGGTGCCACCGGCCGTGTCCCCGCCGCCGCATCCCGCGAGCAGGAGCGCCGCCCCTGCCGTCAATGCCGTGAGCCTGCCTACCCGCATCCGCCACCACCTGGATCGAAGATCACACAAGTTCTGCTTGTTCTTGCGCAGTTTTGTGAGGTTTCACGCACATGTCAACACTCAATCGCGCAAACTCTGCTCAATCGTCACCTTGACCGGTTCAACATGATCAAGCTTGAGCACTCCCAAGAGCCGCCGCACCTCGACGGCGACCGCGGCACGCCCGGCGCCGAGGTACTTCCGCGGGTCGACACGCTCGGGATACGCGCGCCAGTCGTCCGCGACAGCCGCGGTGAACACCTTGTTGAGCTGAGTGGCGATATTGATCTTCGTCATCCCGGCCCGTACCGCTTCGGCCAGCCCGTCGTCGGGCACGCCCGACGAGCCGTGCAACACCAGCGGCACCGGTACCCGTTCCCGGAGCCGTGCGATCAGCTCGAAGTCCAGCGCGGCGTCACGGGTGAGCATGGCGTGCGAACTGCCGACGGCCACCGCCAGCGCGTCGACACCGGTGGAGGCGACGAACTCCGCCGCCTCGTCCGGATCGGTGCGCGCGCCGGGCGCGTGGACACCGTCCTTTCCCCCGACCTCACCGAGTTCGGCCTCGACCCACACTCCATGGTCGTGGCAGTACGCGGCGACTTCACGCGTCGCGCGGACGTTGTCGGCGTAGTCCAGTTTGGACGCGTCGAACATGACGGACCCGAAGCCGAGCGCGACGGCCTCGCGGACGAGGTCGGCCGACTCGGCGTGGTCGAGATGCACCGCGACCGGGGTGACGGCGCCCCTGGCCGCGGCGAGCGCCGCCGTGCCGACCGGCGCCAGTGAGCCGTGGTACTTCACGGCGTTCTGGCTCAGCTGCACGATCACCGGCGCTTTCGCCGCGGCGGCGCCGTCGATGATCGCGGTGATGTGTTCGAGCTGGATCGCGTTGAACGCGCCGCAGCCGTGCCGGGCCGCCGCGGCGGCACCGACGATCTCCCCGGTTCCCACCAGAGGCATGACGTCTCCTAATCCGGGCGGGCGCGCACGGCGACCAGCCCCTGTTCGGCTTGGTAGTGCGTGAGGTCGACGTCCCCGGCGAGCGGGCCGAGCACGGCCGCGCCGGACAGCGCGACGGCCCGGCGCAGGATGTCCGGCCACGACTCGCGCCTGCTCAGGCCCAGTGCCAGCGCCGCGACGACGGCGTCGCCCGCGCCGGTGGTGTTGCCCCGCAGCACCGTGGACGGTGCCGCGTGCCAGGTGCCGGATCCGGTCACCGCCAGCAGCCCCTCAGGGCCCAGGGAGACAACGACCGCGCCCGCCCCGGCCTTGCGGAGTTCGGCCGCGGCGGCCACCGGATCGCGCAGGCCGGTGACCTCGCGCAGTTCGTCGGCGTTCGGTTTGACCACGGACGGTTTCCCGGTGAGCCCGGCGATCAGCGCCTCACCCGAAGTGTCCAAGATGGACGGTGAAGCGCCGAGCAGCCCGGCGTATCCCCCGGCTCCCGGCGGCAGGCTGCCCGAGCAGACGAGCACGTCCGGTTTCCGGTTTCGGACGGCGGCCGCAAACGCTTGCCATTCGTCCTCGGTGAGCCTGGGGCCGGGTTCGTTGAGCAGCGTGACCGATCCGTCGCCGGCCAGGACCGTGGTGGTGCGACGGGTTTCCCCGCCGATCGGGACGGCCTCCGCGGCGACCCCCACCGCCGCGAGGTCCGCCACGACGGCGGATCCCGTCGCACCACCGGCGGTCAGGACCGCGCGGACGTCGGCGCCGAGCGCGTGCAGCACCCTGGCGACGTTCACGCCCTTGCCGCCCGCCCGGTTCCGCACGTCGCCCACCCGGTGCACCTCACCGGGCCGCAGACCGTCCACTGTGTACGTGACGTCCAGCGCGGTGTTCGGCGTGACGGTGACGATCACGGCGGCCTCAGGTCAGGACGACGGAACGGGTGAGACTGCGGGGGTTGTCCGGGTCGAGCCCCTTGCGGGCGGCGATGGCCCCGGCCACCCGCTGCGCGCGGACGAGGTCGGCGAGCGGGTCCAGGCCGCTCTCGACGAACAGGCCGCCCGCGCGGGCGACGTCGTCGGCGAGGCCGTCCGGCGCCTGCCCGAACATCCAGGTCACGCGGCCGGGTTCGCTGATGCTGATCGGCCCGTGCCGGTAGTCCCACGCCGGGTACGACTCCGTCCACAGCAGACAGGCCTCGCGGAACTTGAGCGCGGCCTCGTTCGCGATGCCCACCGACCAGCCGGTGCCGAGGAAGCTGAACTGCTCCGCGGTGATCAGTTCGTCGGGCAGCGGTTCGGCGAGGACACGTTCGGCCTGGTCCGCGGCCGCGTTCAGGTCCTCGCCGAGGTGCGCTCGCAGCATCGCCAGCGCCGTGGTGGCGAAGCGGGTCTGCACGACCGAGCGTTCGTCCACGACGGACAAGTCGACGATGGTGTCCGCGGCGTTCTCGATCTCGCCGGGCACCCCGGTGATCGCGATGGTCGGCGTCTTGCCCCGCAGCTTCGCCAGCAGGGCGTGGACCTCGGTGGTCGTACCCGACCGGGTCAGCGCCACCACGTGGTCGTAGCCGCGGCCCACCGGGAACTCCGACGCGGCGAAGGCGTCGGTTTCGCCGAGCCCGGCGGACTCGCGGAGGACGGCGTACGCCTGGCCGATGAACCACGACGTGCCGCAGCCGACGATCGCGACCCGCGCGCCGGGCGGCGGCAGCAGATCACTGTTCGCCGAGGCCAGCGCCGCCGCGTCCCGCCAGCAGCCGGGCTGGCTCGCGATCTCCGCCGCCATGAAGGTCCCGCTCATGAACTCCCCATCCGTGCCAGTTGTGCGCAATAGCTGTCACGTTAGGTGCAGTTTTGTGCAACGTCAATGCTCCAAGAGTGCAGTTTCACGCATTTGACTCGCTCAGATGTGCAGGATGCGCTGGTCACCTACCGTGGACGGATGCGGATCGTCTCGTTGCTCCCCGCCGCGACGGACTTCGTCGCGACCCTCGGACTGCTGCCGTCGCTGACCGGCCGGACCCACGAATGCGACTGGCCGCCCGGCGCGCTCGACGACGTCCCGGTGGTCACGAGCAGCGCGATCGACCACGACGTGCTGTCGAGCCGGGAGATCTCGGCGGCCGTCGGCGGCGAGCATCGCGGCTCGGGCCTGTACTCCCTCGACTCCGCGCTGCTGGCGGCCGCCGAACCCGACGTCGTGCTGACCCAGGACCTCTGCGACGTCTGCGCGATCTCCTACCGGCAGGTCTCCGAAACCGTGCGCGCCATGGAGGGCGACACCCGGGTCGTCAGCCTCGAACCGCGAACGCTGGAAGGCATCTTCACCTGCTTGACCACACTCGGCGAGGTGCTGGGAGTCCCCGAACGGGCGGCCGCCGAGACTCGTCGTCTTCAGGAGCGGCTGGCGGCTGTCCGCGCCCGGGTCGCGGGGCGGCCTCGCCCGCGGGTGGCGGCCATCGAATGGCTCGACCCACTCTGGCCCGCCGGGCACTGGGTCCCCGAACAGATCGAAGCGGCGGGCGGAACCCCGCTGCTCGCCCACGCGGGCGAACACACCCGGCCGATCACCTGGGACGCCGTCGTCGAAGCACGGCCCGACATCCTGCTGCTCATCCCCTGCGGCTTCCCGCCGGAACGGACCGAGGCGGAGCTCCCCCTGCTGACCGGCCTTCCCGGCTGGGACGACATCCCCGCCGTGCACATCCTGGACGGCCCGGCCTACTTCAACCGGCCGGGCCCCCGCGTCGTCGACGGCGCGGAGCTCCTCGCCGACATCCTGCACGGGTGACCGGCGTCACGCCGAAAGCTGTCACAACCTCTCCGGCCGGATCGTCATGTGTGCAGAAACCGACGGAGATGAAAGATCATGGAACCGCGCATCAACCTGTTCGAGAACGAGGTCGCCCTCAAGTTCGTCAAGCGTCTCGGCGCCGCGAGCCGCCCGATCGAGGAGTCCTCGCTGCCGCACGCGACCCAGGAACTGGTGAAGCTGCGCGCCAGCCAGATCAACGGTTGCGGCTTCTGCACCGACATGCACAGCAAGGACGCCGCGCACGCCGGCGAGACTTCGGTGCGGCTCAACCTGGTCGCCGCCTGGCGGGAAGCGAACGTGTTCACCGAGGCGGAGCGCGCGGCGCTGGCGCTCACCGAGGAGGGCACCCGCATCTCCGACGCGCACCACGGCGTCAGCGACGACACCTGGGCGCAGGTGCGCAAGCACTACGACGACGAGCAGATCGGCGCCTTGATCTCCCTGGTCGCCACGATCAACGCGTACAACCGGCTCAACGTCATCGCCGGGACCCCGGCTGGCGACTACCAGCCCGGCATGTTCGGCTGAGCCCCGCGTTCACCGACAACAGGACTGCCTTGCCGGACAACGATTCCCGCAGGCCCCGGTGCTAAACCTTCGGAACCAGCGATCCTTCCGGAGGTTCAGCCCGTGGAACTCGATGTCCGCTTCTTCCCCGTGACCGGCACCCACCAGCTCAGCAACGATCTCGTCGGGCTGCGCGCGAACTTCCACTACGGCTCGGGAAACGTGCTGGAGCAGCACTACGCGGACAAGACGACGATGATCTGGACCGGCGTGTCCGGCGACTTCACCGGCGTCCGGCAGAAGGAGACCACGCTGCGCGTTTTCGAAACCGGGCCGGCACAGTACTTCGTCACCTGGTACGAGACCGGGACCGTCGCGACGGCCGCGCACGGCGAAATCTTCGACGGCGGCTATCCCATCGCGGTGATGGCCGACTTCGGCCGGTCGATCGCGACGGCCGCCTATACGAACCCGCGGGAGGACGGCGGGCAGTACTTCCTGGTCGACCAGGCGACCATCGAGGTTCTGGAACGACCGCACCGATGGCCTTCTTTCCCTGAGCCGCGATAATTCCTGAATGGACGCGTCAGGAGTTCCGCGGCAGAGCACAACGCACGATTGGGTGAGTGCCGTCGATGCCGGGCACCTGGCACTGATTCGGCGGAACCCGGCGGAATTCGCGCCGGGCGGTGTCGCACATCTCATCCTCGAGGTCCTCGCTTACGCGGCCGAGGAAGCCGAGAGCAACGGCAGCGGACGATCCACCCTCACCCTGCACCCCGACGGCTCGGTGTCCGTGGCGGACAACGGGCGAGGCACCGAAACTCACGTCACCGACCAGGGGCGAACCGTGAGGAAGCCGATCATGGCGACGAAGGATCTGCGGTTCTTCGACTTCCCCGACGCCCAGCTGCTTCCCGACGGCCACCCGCGCCGGGGGATGTCCGTCGTCGCGACGCTGAGCGAGTGGCTCGTGCATACCAACCGGCGCCACAACGGCTCCTGGACCCAACGCTACGAACACGGAAACCCGGTCACCGACCTGACCCCGGTCGCCGACGACGGCACGACCGGGACGACCGGGACGACCGTCCATTTCCGCCCGGGGCAAGACTTGCGCGCGACGGCTCAACTGACGGTGAGCACGCTCAAGCGATGGACCGGGGTATGGCCACAGCTGTCCACCAAGACGCTTGACCGGCGAATCGGCTGACCTCGGCTATCGCACTCCAGCGTCGGCCTATGTCCTGAGGTGCATGGTGTTGCGCCTCGGTTCGCCGGTGGGGTCGAGGTAGGCCGGGGCGGTGAACTCGGGTAGTCCGTCTTGGGCGATCTGGACTTTCCATTGGCTGTGGTGGATCAACCGGTGATGCTTGGTGCACAGCAGGACGAGATTGTCGATTTTGGTTTCGCCGTGGTGCCGCCAGAAAACAATATGGTGAGCTGTACAGCGCGGCACGGGCATGTCGCAGCCGGGGAAGGCGCAGCCACCGTCGCGGATGGTGAGTGCGTACTTCTGGGCGAGTGAGACCGTTCGTTTCGAGCGGCCAATGTCGAGGGGTTCGCTTGCGGTGCCGAGGACTCCGGGTCGGACGCGGGCGTCGCAGGCGAGGATGCGTGCGTCGGTGGCGCTGATCGGCCCGACCAGATCCAAATGGGCTTCACCCAAGTCACTGATCAGGTCCTCGTAAGACATGGTGACGAGGATGTGGGTGGCTTCGCCTGCTTGGCCGGGGAGGTTGCGGCTCGTGGTCTTCAGTCGCACATAGTCGGTGAAGGCGTCCCCGTAGCGTTCGTCCTGGGTGCGCGAGTCGCGGACTCCGTCGATGGCCTTGTGGGGTTTGGCCATCGGATCCAAGTCGGACTTCAACCGTGCGTAGGTCTCCAGATCGAGCGTGCCCTTCAAACCCAAGGTGCCGTTGCGGTGTTTGACGAACCGTAACTCCGGTCGGGTGTCTTTGGGGTTCTCGTCGCGAGGCTCTTTTCCGTCGGGATCGAGCTTGTCCAGGAGTCTCCGTCCGGCTTGGGCGATCGTGTGAGGCCCGGCGTGCCGGGCCAGATCCACAAGGATCTTCTCCCCGCCCCGCACGTCCTCTTCCGGGACGAAAGACGGGATACGCGCCAGGGTGCGGATGATCGCGTCGATCTGCGAACCACCGATCGCACCCTCCGTCGCGGCGTCAGCGGTCAGGGGTGCGAGTGGCGGTACTCGATCACCACCCACTGCTACGCCAGCATGTAAGGCGAGAACGCGGTCGGCGCGGTCGTTGGCTTCTTTGGCAGTGACGTGGAAGTCCTCGAAAATCATCGCCGACAACGTCGCATGACCACTGCACCCGCGAACACCGCGAATATTGATTTCCGCGAGAATCGCGTTCTGCTCAGCATCCAATTGACGCTTCAGAACTTCGAGTTCCTGTTTACGGGCATGCAGCGTCGCGGTATCGACACGCCACCACTCGGTGCGCGTCGTCTGGGGTCTGTCATCGCTGGCCACAACATCGACATTACCGCCGTTCGAACACCTGTGCTATCACACGTTTATGTGACACGGCGAAAGAAAAGCTGCGGAAACAGTCGGCCTCGTGAGCGGTAAGGACGGTTCTATTGAGGAGAAGGGCAAACGCGTCGTGTTCGCAGTCAGATCGCGCCGAGCCCTCAGCGTCGAGAGTGCCCGATTGATGCCCATCTGCACGCTTTGCAACAGGGGTCGCGAGTGGTAAGGCGCGTTCTAACCCTCTTTATCACTCACGACCCCCCTTGCAAACGCACATATAGCCGCCAACCGGACATGCAGCCGCCAGAGAGTGTCCGCTGTGGACGCTCGGGGGAACGACTGGTGCTCGCTGACCGGTCCGGAACCACGCCGCGAAGGCCGCCTCTCAGCCTTGAAGCCAGCGAAGGGGGACCTTCATCGCAGAGGCTCGGTCACGCCACATTTGACTTACCCCTCAATAACCACCTTTATCACTCACGAGGCCCGAGACCTACCGCTCCGGCGAGCACCGAGACCGGGCACTGGCGAACAAGGGCCGAGCGCGCAAAGGCAAAGCCCGCGCCCCCGTCCGCTCCCATACTGGCCGTCCAGCGAACAAGAGGAGCAGCGAATGAGCCGAGACGACACGTCGCTCGCCAAGAACGTCCTGGGCGTGCCAGGCATCGTCTTCCTCGTGCTCGCCGCGGTCGCGCCCTTGACCGGGATGGTCGTGATCGCGGCCATCGGCATCGCGGTCGGGAACGGCGGCGGGATGGTCGCGGCGTTCCTGCTGGCCACGGTCGTCCTGTTGTTGTTCGCGGTCGGCTACGCGCAGATGTCGAAGGTCCTCACCAGCGCGGGCGGCTTCTATGCCTTCGTGGTCAAGGGGTTGGGCCGGACCCCGGGTCTCGTCGCCGGTTTCATCGCGATGCTCGGCTACAACTGTTTCGTGGCGGGCGCGATCGGCACGAGCGGGTTCTTCACGTCCACCGCGATCGACACCGTCTTCGGGCTGAAGCTCGACTGGCTCTTCTGGAGCGCGCTTTCGGTCGTGCTGGTCCTGCTGCTCAGCCGGCGCGGAATCGCTGTCAGCGCCAAGGTGCTGGGAGTCTCGCTGATCCTCGAAGTGTCGATCCTGCTGATCATGGACTTCAGCGTGTTGTTCCGGCACGGCTTCTCGTTCGCCGCGTTCAGCCCGTCCGTGATGTTCCAGGGCGCGAGCGGACTGGCGTTGTTGTTCGCCGCCAACGCTTTCATCGGGTTCGAGGCGACGGCGTTGTTCGGCGAGGAGGCCAAGGATCCCAAGCGGACGATCCCGCGGGCGACCTACATCGCGATCGGGTTCATCGGGGTGTTCGCCGCGTTCACGACCTGGGCCGTGGTCAGCGCGATCGGCGCCGAGCAGGCGCAGGACGTGGCCGCCGCGCACCTTTCGACCGGCGACCTGGTGCAGTCGGTCGCCCAGGAGTATCTCGGCGACACCTTGACCAAGGTGATGTTGCTGCTGCTGGTGGTCAGCCTGTTCGCGGCGTTGCTGGCGCTGCACAACTCGGCCACGCGTTACCTCTACGCGCTGGGACGGGTCGGCGTGCTGCCGCGGCTGCTGGGCAAGACCGACCCGCGCAACGGCGCGCCGCGCTACGCCTCGATCGTGCAACTGACCTTCGGTTCGCTGGTGGCGGTGGCGTTCCGGCTCGCCGGACTCGACCCGGTCGCCGACCTCACCGCGAGCATGACCGGCTTCGGCACCCTCGGCATTCTCACCCTGCAACTGTTCGCGGCGGTGGCGATCCTGGTCCATTTCCGCCGGACGCGGGACCGCCGGATCGTGAAGACGCTGCTCGCCCCCGGGCTGGGCGCGGTGGGTCTCGGGCTCATCGTGACGCTGGCGATCCTCAATTTCCCGACCCTCGCCGGATCCAGCAACGGCGTCGTCCCGCTGCTGCCGTGGCTGCTGCTGATCGTCGCGCTGGCCGGGCTCGCGCTCGCCGTCTGGCTGCGCAGGTTCCGCCCGTCGGTGTACGCGTCGCTGGAGTCCGACCTGGAACGCGAACCGTCAGACGTTGTTGGTCAGTGAAAGGTTGAACGAGTAGCGCGAGGCGCGGTAGACGTGCCATCCGTACTCGACGACCCGGCCGGTGTCGTCGTAGGTGGTGCGCCGCATGGTGAGCAGCGCCGCCCCCGGCTTCTCGTGCAGCAGCTCGGCGTCCTCCTCGGTCGCCTGCCGGGCGCCGACGTTCTGCTGGGCCGCGTGCAGCCGGACGCCCGCGGACCGGAGTAGCTGGTAGAGCCCCTTGTCCCGCAGTTCGTCGTCGGCCGGGTCGATGATGCCGTCGGGCAGGTGGTTGTTCATGATCGCCAGCGGTTCCCCGCCGGTCGAGCGCACCCGCTTAAGCCGGCGGACGTGGGTCAGGCCTGACGTCTCGAGCCGCTCGGCCACCTCCTCACCGGCGGGCTCGACCTGATTGACCAGGACGACGGACTCCGGCTTGTCCCCGAGTTCGCTGAGATCGTCGAAGAGACTGCTCAACCGCAACGGGCGGGCGACCTTGGTGCGGACGACCTGCGTGCCGACACCACGTTTGCGGACCAGCAACCCCTGGTTGACCAGGGATTGGATCGCCTGGCGGATAGTCGGCCGTGACAGGTGCAGCCGCGCTGCCAGGTCCAGCTCGTTGTCCAGCCTCGCTCCGTTCGGCAGCCTGCCGTCCTCGATCGCGGCGCCGAGCTGCCGGGCGACCTGCGAGTACAACGGCTCCGGGCCGTTCGGATCCACCACGATCTCGCCGGGCGCCCAGGGCTTCATGCGCGGAGCTTACCTCGGACAGGGCTTATGACCTTATGTCCATATGTCTTGACAAAGTCTTCGGGCTCTTGCGATGGTCGAAGGGCCAAGCGAGCCGGAAGGAACAACGGGTGTCCGAAACAGTACGCCGGGTAGTCGCCGCACGGGTGCGCGATCCGGAGGCCATCGCGGTGGCCGCGGCCACCCGGGTCCGGGCGAAATCGCCGTTCAACGACAAGGGCCGCACGATGATCATCGCCGCGGACCATCCGGCGCGCGGCGCGAACGGCGTCGGCGCCGATCCGCTCGCGATGGCCGACCGCGGCGAGCTGCTGGATCGCCTCGGCCTGGCGCTGGAGCGGCCCGGTGTCACGGGGGTGCTGGCGACGCCGGACATCATCGACGACCTGTTGCTCCTCGGCGCCCTCGAGGGCAAGACCGTCATCGGCTCGATGAACCGCACCGGCCTCGCCGGGTCGAGTTTCGAGATCGACGACCGGTTCGCCTGCTACGACGCCGAAGCGATCGAGCGGATGCGGTTCGACGGCGGCAAGACGCTCACCAGGATCTGCCTGACCGACCCGGCGACGCCGAGCGTCCTGGAGAACACCGCGAAGGCGATCAACGAGCTCGCGGACCGGAAACTGATCGCGATGGTCGAGCCGTTCCTCGCCGACTGGGTCGACGGACGCCTCCGCACCGACCTCTCCCCCGAGGCCGTGATCCGCTCGGTCACCATCGCCTCCGGTCTCGGCCGCTCGTCGGCCTATACCTGGCTGAAGCTGCCGGTGGTCGAGGACATGGAACGCGTGCTGGCCGCCTCGACGTTGCCCGCCGTCCTGCTGGGCGGCGAGGTCAAGGATCCCGACGCCGCGTTCGCCGCCTGGCAACGGGCGCTCGCGCTGCCGACCGTGCAGGGCCTCGTGGTCGGCCGGTCCCTGCTCTACCCGCACGACGGCGACGTCGCCAAGGCCGTCGACACGGCCGTCGGATTGCTGTGAACACCCGTGGAGGACACCAAGTGAAGACCATCGACCACTGGATCAACGGCACCGCGACCACGGCGGGCTCCACTCGCACCGCTCTCGTCTACGACCCGGCCGCGGGGCGTCCGCAGGCGGAAGTGCTCCTCGCGGAACCGTCCGATGTGGACACCGCGGTGGCGGCCGCGGGCAAGGCTTTCGAGTCGTGGGGCGATTCGTCGTTGTCGCAGCGGACCAAGGTGATGTTCGCCTTCCGCGAGCTGCTGGTGAAGCACGAGGGCGAACTCGCGCGGATCATCTCCTCCGAACACGGCAAGGTGATCGACGACGCGCGCGGCGAGATCGTCCGCGGCCGCGAGATCGTCGAGTACGCCTGCGGGATCGCCGACGCGCTGAAGGGCGGCTTCTCCGACCAGGTCTCGCGGGACGTGGACGTGCACGACTTCCGGCAGCCGCTCGGGGTCGTCGCCGGCATCACGCCGTTCAACTTCCCGATCATGGTCCCGCTGTGGATGCACCCGATCGCCATCGCGACCGGCAACACCTTCGTGCTCAAGCCCAGCGAGCGGGTCCCGTCCGCGTCCCGGCTGGTCGCCGAACTGTACGCCGAGGCAGGTCTTCCCGACGGCGTGTTCAACGTGGTCAACGGGGACAAGGTCACGGTCGATGCGATCCTCGGGCACCCGGGTATCGCCGCCGTTTCGTTCGTCGGGTCCACCCCGATCGCCAAGTACGTCCACGAACGCGCGACGGCCACCGGCAAACGCGTGCAGGCCTTGGGCGGGGCCAAGAACCACGCCGTCGTCCTGCCCGACGCCGACCTCGAATACGCCGCGAACCACCTCACCGCCGCCGCGTTCGGTTCCGCCGGTCAGCGCTGCATGGCGATCTCCCTCGGCGTCGCCGTCGGCTCGGCGGGCGACGGGCTGGTCGAGATCCTCAAGCGCAAGGCGGCCGAGATCAAGGTCGGCCCCGGCGACGAGAACGGCAACGACATGGGCCCGGTGGTCACCGAGGCCGCGCGCCGACGCGTGATCGACTCCGTCACCCGCGGCGCGGAGCAGGGCGCGACCGTGGTCGTCGACGGCAGGGCGCTGCAGGTCGAGACCCATCCGGACGGTTTCTTCGTCGGACCGTCCCTTTTGGACAACGTGACCGCGGAGATGTCCGCCTATCAGGACGAGATCTTCGGACCGGTGCTGGGCATCGTCCGGGTGGCCGGCGTGGACGAGGCGATCGCGCTGATCAACGCGAACCCCTACGGCAACGGCACCGCCATCTTCACCGGCAGCGGTGAAGCCGCGCGGCGGTTCCAGCGCGAGGTCAAGGTGGGGATGATCGGGGTGAACGTGCCGATCCCGGTGCCGATGTCGTACTACTCCTTCGGCGGCTGGAAGGACTCCCTCATCGGGGACAGCCCGATCCACGGCCCGGCGGGCGTCCGGTTCTACACCCGGGCGAAGGTCGTCACGACGCGGTGGCCGCACTCCACCGCCGGTTTCCACTTCCCGACCTCCAGCTGACCCCCGCGATTCGTCCTCTGGTCGCGGTAGTTGCACACGCAAGGACCGCGACCAGAGGACGAATCGCGAGAGGGGGTCAGCGCACCTGCTGTTGCCGTTTCCCGACGACCCGCCACCCGACCGCCAGCACGACGACCAGCACCGGGATCGAGTAGAACGCGATCTTCTCCGCGCCGTCGGAGAAGCCCATCAGGACCACGACGAGCGCGAGGAAGCCCAGCGTCGCCCAGCCGCTGTAAGGCGCCCACGGCATCCGGTAGGACGGCCGTTCCAGCTCCCCGCGCAGGGCCGCCTGGCGCATCCGCATCTGGCAGAAGATCAGCGTCGCCCACGTCGTGATCACGCCGAGCGAGGCGATCGCGATCGCGATGTCGAAAGCGTCCTTCGGCACCAGGTAGTTGAGCACCACGCCCAGCACGTAGGCGGCGGAGGTGAACAGGATCCCGCCGTAGGGCACGTGACGGCTGCTCATCTTGCCGACGAACTTCGGCGCCTCGCCCTTGTCCGCCAGCGCCCGCAGGATGCGGCCGGTCGAATAGAGGCCGGAGTTGCAGCTCGACAGCGCGGCGGTGAGCACGACCGCGTTCATCACGTCACCGATGCCCGGGATCCCGAGCCGCGAGAAGACGGTGACGAACGGGCTCTCACCGCCGTTGTAGAACGGCCACGGCAGCAGCATCGCCAACATCAGCACGGAACCGACGTAGAACACGCCGATCCGCCAGACCACCCCGTTGATCGCCTTCGGCAGTACCTTGCGGGCGTCCTTGGTCTCGCCCGCCGCGATGCCGACGACCTCGATGGCCGAGTACGCGAAGATGACCGCCTGCAGCGTCATCAGCGCGATGCCGATGCCCGCCGGGAAGAATCCGTTGTGGGCGGTCAGGTTGTGCACGCCTGCCGTGGTGCCGCCGATGTCGGCGCTGGTGAGCACCAGCCCGATCGCGGTGACCAGGAAGACCACGATGGCCAGCACCTTGACCACCGAGAACCAGAATTCCAGCTCGCCGAACAGCTTCACCGAGAGCAGGTTCACCAGGATCAGGACGCCGAGGGCGACCAGGGCGGTGATCCACTGCGGCACGTCGGGCAGCCACTTGTGCACGTAGATCGCGACCGCGGTGATCTCCGCGATCCCGGTCATCGCCCAGTTCACCCAGTACATCCAGCCGGAGGCGAAACCCGCCCACGGCCCGATGAACTTGCGGGCATAGGTGACGAAACTGCCGGAAGTCGGCTCGTGCAGCACGAGCTCACCGAGCGCGCGCATCACGAAGTAGGCGGCGATGCCGCAGAGCGCGTACGACAGGACCAGCGACGGCCCGACCTGCTGGAGCTTGCCACCGGCACCGAGGAACAGCCCGACGCCGATCGCGCCGCCGATGGCGATCATCTGCACTTGGCGGTTGCCCAGTGCTTTTGAGTAGCTTTCACCTTTTTCGGTGAGCAGCGAGGAATCCATGGTTGCCAGACGCTAGAGCGTGTGCGGCAGGTCACCAACAGTGCTAAGGAAGACTTAAGGTGTGCGGGACGTCACTCCAGGGGTTTTACCGGTATTTCCCTTTTCGATTTGACAAATTCACCCGTGAACCCCGATCTTCGCGCGCGAAGGCGGCCTCCTACGCTACGGCCGTGGACCTCGCGGCGTTGCTGGACCGGATCGCGGACGACGTCGCGCCCGAGATCGGCCGCGGCGCCGTCGCGGACTACATCCCCGCCCTCGCCAGGGTCGATCCCCGGCGGTTCGGCATCGCGGTGGCCGAAGTGGACGGTGCGGTGCACGGGGTCGGCGACTGGGAGACGCCGTTCTCCATCCAGAGCATGTCGAAGGTCTTCACCCTGGCGCTCGCGCTCTCCCACGGCGACGGCGTGTGGACGCGGGTGGGCCGCGAGCCGTCCGGCAACCCGTTCAACTCGCTGGTGCAACTGGAGAACGAGGACGGGATCCCCCGCAATCCGTTCATCAACGCCGGCGCGCTGGTGGTGACCGACGAATTGGCACACCACGGCGACGCGGCGGAAACACTGCTTCGCTTCCTCCGTGAGGAAAGCGGTCGCGCGGACATCGGGATCGACGACGAGGTCGCCGCCTCGGAGGCCGCGCACGCCGACCGCAACCGCGCGCTCGCGTACTTCATGGCGTCCTACCGGAACATGCTCCGTCCGGTACCCGAGGTCCTCGACCAGTACGTGCGCCAGTGCTCGATCGCGATGAACTGCCGCGACGTCGCGCGCTCGGCGGTGTTCCTCGCCCGCCACGGCGTCCGTAACGACGGAACCCGGCTGCTCGGGCTGAGCGCGGCCAAGCGGGTCAACGCGGTGATGCTGACCTGCGGCACCTATGACGCGGCGGGCGAATTCGCCTACCGCGTCGGGCTTCCCGGCAAGAGCGGCGTCGGCGGCGGCATCGTCGCGATCGTCCCCGGCCGGTGCGCGGTCTGCGTGTGGAGCCCCGGACTGGACGTGCGCGGCAACTCCGTCGCGGGCGTCGCGGCACTGGACCGGTTCACCACCCTGACCGGCTGGTCGATCTTCTAGCCGCTGGGCCGCCCCATCTCGTGTCCAGGCCGTCCCTCGGTACGCCGACGCCGCTTGATCAGCTCTTCGTGCAGATGCCGCCGTCCGCCGGTCAGGTCACCGGTGACGTCCCGGGTCATCTCGCGGAAGGCCGCGTAGTAGCCGTCGTCGTACTCCTCGATCAGCTGGAAGGTCCACCGCTCCGGCAGCACGTTGAGCCCGATCAGCTCGGTCCGGATCCGCTCGGCCCACTCGGGGTGCCCGGCCTCCCGGAGTGCCTCGGCGGCCTCGTCGAGGGCGAAGTCGGCGCTTCCCGTCAGGTGATGGAAGGCGTACAGATGTCCTCGCGCCTGCTCGACCGTTTCGAGCGCGGCGACCAGCTTTCCGACGGCGTCGACGGTCGCGTCGTCGGGTTCTGAAGGTGTTTCCGGCATGCCCGTTGATTCCCCGGAGCAGACGGTTTCACACCACCCTCAACGGTGGCTTTCGACGGCGATCCGGGCGAACGAGCGGATCAGCGGGCTCTCCTGCCCGGTCACCCACGCGACGACGAGCGGGCTCGGTGGCATGTCGGCCAACGGCACCCAAGTGAGCCCGTCGGGCAGGGCGTGGCCGAGCGGCGCGATTCCGGCCGAGCCGTTCCACAGAACGGCTTGCAGGCATTCGCTGACCGTGCGCACCACCGGCCCGGCGGGCCGCTCCCCGACGGGCGCCGCCCCGTTCCAGTACGCGCGCCACAGTGGATCGGTCCCGTCCGGCAGCTGGAACCAGGGCCGGTCGGCGACATCGGCCAGCCGGAGGGACTCACGACCCGCGAGCGGATCCCCGGTGCGCAGGACGAGCCCGACCGGGTCGGAGCGCAGGACGCGGACGCTGATGCCGGTCTCGTCGAACGGCGACCGGGTCAGCGCGACGTCGGCCAGCCCGGCGCGCAGACCGGTGGTGGGGTCGGTGAAATCCGCCTCGCGGAACCGGATCGAGACCTCGGGATGACGCCGCCGGAACGCCTCGGCCAGCCGGGTGCCCGCCTCCCCCGCCCCGTCGGCGAGGGTGCCGACCGTGAGCGTCGCGGGGCCTGCCACCGCCGCCACCCGAGCGCGGGCCCGCTCGGCCTGGTCCAGCAGGGTACGGGCCTCGGCGTACAGGGTGGTCCCGGCCGCGGTGGGCTCGACGCCGGCGGCCGAGCGAAGCAGCAGCACGACCCCCAGGTCGTTCTCCAGCTGCTGGATGGCCCGGCTCAGCGGCGGCTGGGTCATGTGCAGCCTCGCGGCGGCCCGGCCGAAGTGCCTCTCCTCGGCGACGGCCACGAAGTAGCGCAGCAGACGGAGTTCCATCACCGGCGATGATACCCAGCCGGTATCGGTGCGCCGGAATCGGACTTGGACGGCGGGCGAGTACCGGCGCGACAGTGTGATCATGCCCTTCGAACCACTCACCCATGAGCCCTCCGTCGACACCGGCGAGGCCCGCGAGATCGCCCGCGACCTGGTGGTGATCCCGAACCTCGGGGTCGACCTCGTCCCCAACATCGGCGTCATCGGCGGATCGCACTCGGTGCTCGTCGTCGACACCGGTTTGGGTCCGCGCAACGCCGCGAAGGTGCTCGCCTTCGCGGCCGAGCACGCCCGCGGCCGCAAGCTGTACCTGACCACGACCCACTTCCATCCCGAGCACGCGTTCGGCGCCCAGGTCTTCGCGGACGAAGCGACCTACCTCGTCAACAGCGCGCAGGCCGCGGACCTGGTCCACAAAGGACCGGGCTACCTCGAAATGTTCCGCGGCCTCGGCGCACCGGTCGCCCGCGACCTCGATGGTGTCGAACTGGTCGCTCCGGACGTGGTCTACGACGACGGGTACGACCTCGATCTCGGCGGGCGGGTCGTCCGGCTGGAGGCCACCGGGCGCGCCCACAGCAAGGGCGACCAGGTGGTGACCGTCCCCGACGCGGGTGTGCTGTTCACCGGTGATCTGGTAGAGACGGGCCAGTTCGCGACCTTCCCGTGGTTCCCGCCGTACGACACCGACGTCTCGGGACTCCGGTGGATCGAAGTGCTGCGACGGCTGGCCGCCGCCGGGCCGGACCTCGTCGTCCCCGGCCACGGCGACGTCTCCGGACGCCGGATCCTGACCGACGTCCGCGAGTACCTCGAACTGCTGCGCGACGAGACCTGGACACGGCGTGACTCGGCTCTTCCCGAAGAGACGATCGCCGCGGAGGTCGAAGCGCTGATGATCGAACGCCATCCCGATTGGGAGGGCAGGGACTGGATCACGAAGGGTGTCGGCTGCTTCTGCTCGGAACACTCAGGCCATGAGACAGCAGGCGCCGGTGAAGCAGCCGAAGGCCCCTCCGCTTGACGTGTTCTTCCAGTTGTCGAAGTGATCGATCACGACGTCGACTTCGGCCTGCCCGGCCGCGGTGAAGTCGACACCGGAGTCGGCGAAGAACGAACGGATTTCGTCGGAAACGGTGGTCTGCATCGGAAATCTCCCCTGTCGAACCTGCGGTGTGGTACCGAAATCGTGCAGGTTCGGGGCCGCGGGCCGACAGTGCGAAGCGCCATGGACGACGTGTGGCTTTCGTCTGCTCCATTCGGCCGTGGCGGGGTTACTTGAAGATGGCGATGGGATGGACGACGAGTTCCCCGGTCTCGGGATCCCAGTCCTCGACCTTGCCCAGGCACCGCGCCCGGAACGCGCCGGCGGGCGCGGTGTCCCGCAGATCGCCGGTCAAACAGGTGAACCGGATCCGCCTGCTCTGGTCCGGATCGTCCGGGTTTCCGTACGGTGCGACGAAAACCGTCTCGTCTTCGGTCTCGGATCGTTTGCGGAACAGGCCCTTCACCGAGACGAACGCCTCGACGCCGCGCAGCCGTGTCTTGAGCTGCCGGGTGTTCTCCGGACCGTCCGCCCAGCCGAGTTCCTTGACCAGCGCGCGATTGTGGACCAGTTCCTGCTTCGCCAGATCGACGTAGATGATGTCGTGGTGCTTCTCCAGCACCTTCATCACGATGCCGATCACCGTGATCGGTTCGGCCTTGCGGATGTACCGCCGGAACTCTTCGTCGGTGTCGGTGCGCTCCGCTTCCCCTTTCAGCGGACCGAATCCACCCGATCCCCAGAACCGCCAGCCCCGGCTCCGGCGCTTCTCCACCTCCTGTTCCAGCGCCTCGTTGTAGCGATGCAACTGGTAGAGACCCATCACGGACTTCGTGTGCAGGTAGAACCCGATCCCCCGGATCATCCCCTGATCGCCGTCGGAGCGCGCGCGGCGCCAGTGCTTCACGAAGATCACGATCGTGGTGACGATGGCGGCCAGGGTCAGCACCCAGACCGCCAGCCACAGTCCCCAGACTTCCCACCACAGACTACCGGCAGCCACGGATCTCCTTGAAGGCGTCGAGAAGGGAGGTCGAGTTCGCGTCGACCATGTGGCCACCGGTGGCCTCGGCCGCGCGGGCGAGTTCGGCGGGATTCGCCTCGCCGAACCGGACGGTGTACGTGTGCACGCCGGATTCCCTTGGCGCGCGAAGGAATTCCTCGATGCCCGGCCCGGCGTTGCTTTCGCCGTCGGTCATCAGGACGATCGAAACGTTCTGGCCGGGTTCCGCCCGGCGATGGGCACCGGCCTTCGCATACGCCTCACCGAGGGCCGACCAGACGGCGGTGGTGCCATCAAAGTCGTCGGTGGCGATGAAGGCCCGCAACGCGTCGAGATCTTGCGGCCCGCTGACCGTAAACTCCTTGTCTCCCAGCACTTTCCCGCCGAAGCGGAGGACAGTGAGCCGCTCGCCGCGATAGAAGCGGTCGAACCCGCCGCCCGAATCGCTCAGCCTGGCGAAAGTCGCCCTGAGCGCGGCGATCCGCGATCCCTTCATCGAACCGGAGAAGTCCAGCACGAAGATCACCCGCCCGGGTTTCCAGCCCGCCGGATCGGCGTAGTCGGCGAGCAGTTCGTCCACCACGGCGGGATCGTCGGGGAAATACAGCGAATTCCCGGTCGAGGCGGGCAGTCTCGCATCGAGCGCCACGTCACCGACGACCGGCCGCCGGAGGGTTCTTTCCATCAGTTTCTTCTGTGTCGCCGGGCTTCTGACCCACGAAACGACCTTGTCGTACGCCTCTCGCTTGGCCGGGTCGAGCAGCAAAATCGGGTAATCCGCCTGGACGATGCCATCGCGCGGGTACACCAGTTCCAGCGGCGCCTTGAGCCTGCCGCTGCCGTTCAGCGTGAGCAAAGTGGACTCGTAGCCGATGAACGCGCCGACTTCCTGGTGCTCGGCGAACCGATCGGACACCGCGGCCGCGGTGTCCGCGGTGATCGTGTGCCCGGTGCGGAAACCCTGCAGCTTGTCGCACTTCACGTCCTCGAGCCGCAGCGCCGCCCCGGTGCCCGCGGCCGCCGTCGCCACCCCGACGAGAGAGATGAGCCCGCTGGTCGCCGTGGCGGGGTTCGCCATCGCGAACTGGAACGATCCGCTCGCGGCGGCGTCCGCGAGGTCCGCCCAGGACAGGTTGCCGTCAGGTTTGCCGCGGCGCAGTTCCGCCGCCTTCGCCGGAGTGATCCCGACGACGACCGGCGAGATCATCGTCTTGGTGGCGAGCGGCCGTTCGCCCTTGTCCGCGGCCCGCCGGAAGTCGAGCTGGAAGAACCGGTCGGTGGAAAGCCAGGCGAGATCGTGCGAGGCCCTTCCGGGGATGAGGGCGGTACTCGTGTTCACGGTTCCCTGGAAATCCATTTCCAGCTCGATTCCCGTTTCCTCGCGGAGTTCGCCGAGGAGTGGCCCGAGGTCCGCCAGTTCGGGACTGGCCAGCACGCGCAGTTTCACCTTGTCCCCACCGCTCGTGCACGCGGTGGTCACCAGGAGCAGGCAGCACAAGATCATCAGGACCCGCTTCACGGGCAGTCCCCGACGGTCTTGATCATCTCTTCCAGCACCAGGTTGTCCGGCAGCGGCGTGGTGCTGTCGTTGTCCGCGATCTCCGGGGTCGGCAGCCCCTGTTCGCGCAGGAAGTCGTACAGCCGCGCGCTTTTCGTGCTGCCCGCCGGGGTCGCGACGCCGAACCCGAGCTCCATCGCGCGGCGTTGCAGCTCGGGGTCGAAGGTGATCAGTTCGCCCAGCCGTTCCGCTTCCGGTTTCAGGGCGAGGAACTGCGGCTTCGTGAGGATGTTGTCCTTGGGGTACAGCAGGACCCGGTCCGGGTCCGGCTGTCCGCTCTGCGCCTTGGCCCGCAACTGCAGGGCGAGGTACTGGTGCTCGTAGATGACGACGATCGGTTTGTCACCCTCGGCCAGGTTCGCGTAGGACTCCGACAGGTCGGCCGACGGGAAACCTTGCGCGGCCACGAGCGGTTTGACCCGGCCCGCCAGTTCCTTCGCGCTCGACAGGTTCGGCGGCCCGGCGGGCGCACCGGCCGGTTGCGGATCGACGACCGGAACGTGGCGGTCGTTTTCCAGGAACGCCAGCAAGATCAGATAGGTCGCACCGGAATTGGCATCGCAGATGTTCGAGGTCTGCGCGAGCACCTGGTTCCCGTTCGCCGCGCCGAAGGCACCGACGCCCAGCGAGTCCCAAGTCGCTTTCCCCTTCATCGCCTGGATGAACTTCTCGGTGTCCAGCGTGTAGTACAACGGGTCCTGTCCCGGCGGTTTCGACGCGATTCCCCTGCTCGCCAGCGTTTCGGCGTAGCGGCGATACGTGGCGAGGACGATCGGGCTGGTGAACGGCTGGCGCGCGCTGCCCGTCCACTGGTTCGCCCTGGACCGCCGGACGAGGCTCGCGGCGGGCTCGCCGGACATGAACACGAAGTCGTACTGGCTGAGGTCGTGCGAGGCGACGTCCCGTGAGCCCGCCCGGGTCACGTGGACCCGGATGTGATGGCGCATCAGGATTTCCTGGATCCTCGCGTCTTCGAAGAGATCCGATTTGGAGCCCATCTTGCCGCGCAGGACGAGCGTCTGCTGGAAGGGCACCACGACCGTCCCGGTCAGGAGCAGCAGGACCAGGCCGCTCACGGCGAGGGCCAGCGCGGGCCCGAAAGTGCGGAGAAAACGGCGGCGCAGGAAGAACGCCGCGGGTTTCGGTCTGATGGTGAGCTGGGGTTCTTCACGAAGCGAGCGATCGGTGGTCACCGATTTCCTCCCCGAATGTCCGGCAAGGCCCATTTTACCGGGATACACCGACGGAAATGCACGTCTCGATTCGGCTTCCCCACCACTTCGAGACCCACCCTCACCAGGCCGGGAGACCGAACGGTTAGGCTCTTCGGTGGCGAAAACAGCCATGCACCACGACGCCGGGAGATCTGAACCGCCATGCTGGACCGAGCAGTCATCGACGCCCTCTTCCCCGCCGACCTGCCCGAACCCGAGCACTGGGAACAGCGTTACCCCGCCCGCGAGCTCCCCGAGGGCGCCCGGGTCACCCGTTTCGGCCCCTCGCCGACCGGATTCGTCCACATCGGCGGCGTCTACGTCGCCACCATCGACCAGGACGTCGCCCGCCGCAGCGACGGCCGCTACCTGGTCCGGGTCGAGGACACCGACCGGTCCCGCGAGGTCGAAGGCGCCATCGAGCAGTTCGAGCGCGGCTTCGCCTACTTCGGCCTCGCCGCCGACGAGGACATCCACCGCGGCGGCGACTACGGCCCGTACCAGCAGTCCGAGCGCGAGCAGATCTACCTGACCTACGTCCGTCACCTGCTCCGTGCCGGCCGCGCGTACCTCGACTTCGCCACCAAGGAAGAGCTGGCCGCGATCACCGCGCGGCAGCAGGCGACGAAGCTGCCGACCGGTTACTACGGCTCGTGGGCCATCTGGCGCGACGCCGAGCCCGCCGACGTCCAGGCCAAGCTCGACGCAGGCGACCCGTACGTCGTGCGGTTCCGCGCCCCGGACGACACCGGCGCCCGTGCCCGGTTCACCGACGCCATCCGCGGCCCGCTCGAGGCCGAGGCCAACCGCAACGACGTCGTCATCCTCAAGAGCTCCGACCAGAGCCCCCGGCTGCCGACCTACCACTTCGCGCACGCCGTCGACGACCACCTCATGCGCGTCAACCTGGTCATCCGCGGCGACGAGTGGATCTCGTCGGTGCCGACGCACCAGCAGTTGTTCGACGCGCTCGGCTTCGACCCGATCACCTACGCGCACATCGCGCCGCTGATGAAGCAGGAGGGCGGCAGCAAGCGCAAGCTGTCGAAGCGCAAGGACCCGGAAGCGAGCGTCGACTTCTACATCGAGTCCGGCTACCCCACCAAGGCCGTCCTCTACTACCTGCGCGGCCTCGCGAACGGCCGTCTCGCCGAAATGCCGCTCGACCAGGCCCTGTCCGAGCCGATCAACCTGGACGAATGCGGTGTCGCCGGTCCGCTGGTCGACCTGGTCAAACTCGACGACATCTCGGCCGACCACATCGCCACGCTGTCCGGCGCCGAGATCCTCGAAGAGGTCCGCGCCTGGGCGGAGCGGTTCGACCCCGCGCTGCGGACCGTCCTCGACGCCGAGCCCGACCTCGCGATCCGGGCGCTCGCCGTCGAACGTGACGGGGCCGAGAACCCGCGCAAGGACCTGAAGAAGTGGAGCGAGTTCCGCGCCGTCTACGGCTTCTTCTTCCCGCAGCTGCACGCCGCCGTCGAGAGCCCCGACGACGAGCGGATCACCGCCCTCGGCGTCGACCGCGACGTCGTCCAGGCCGTGGTGCGCGACTTCGTCGGGAACTACCAGCAGCTCGACGACGGCCAGGAGTGGTTCCAGCAGATCCGCGACGTGGCCGCGAAGCACGGTTTCGCGAAGAACGCCAAGGAACTCAAAAAGAACCCCGAGGGCTTCCCCGGCTCCATCCGCGAGGCTTCGCAGATCATCCGGATCGCGATCACGGGCTCGACCCGGAGCCCGGACCTGCACTCGATCACCCAGGCGCTGGGGCGCGAGGAGACGCTGAGCCGGTTCGCCGGTCTCGAGTGACTCGTGAGTGGTACGGACGGTTCTAACCGTCCGTACCACTCACGAAGCGGCAGTGAAACGCGCGGGCCCCGACAGACGACTTACCCAGTACGCAAGTACGGAAAGTTGTGGTCGATGAGCACTGATCGCGTTGTCCAGCTGCGCTGGGAGTCCCGGCACGTGGCCGCCGACGACCGCGCGGCACTGTCGTATCCCGGGATCTCCGTGGTCCGCAGCCAGCGCGGCGAGGTCGTCGACCGGACCTGGTTACCGATCGGCGAAGAACCCACCTTCGCCGACGACGAAGCCCTGATCGCCGTCCTGCGCGACGCGTGGCGCTGGACGAGGACCGCCGCGTAGGCCCTAGGGCCGGCTCATTCGTCGCCCGACTTGTACCGGCGCCGGAGTTCTTCTTCCTGCTCACGCGGCGACTTCTCCACCCATCGCCCGTGGACCAGGTCGTTCTCCGTGTAGCCCGCGCGCCGCGAGGCCCAGCCCGGGAGCATGATCTTGCGGGTTCCGCCTCGCCCCCGATCGCGCAGGTCGGTGACCACGGCGACGCCGATCACCAGAACGAGTATCCCGAGCGCTATCCAGATGCCGACCATGTCCGCTCCCCCGCAGATCAGTCAGTTTTCACCAGGTTAGCGTCGAACGGCCCGCGGGCGGGCATTCTTTTCCTCACTGATGGGCATTCGGCGGAACGGCGCCGCCAGGGTCGGCAGGAGGTGGCGGCGGTTGCGGATCAGGGCGGCGAGCGCGATGACCGCGTAGACCCCGCACAGGAGGTAGCGCGCGGTCTGGCCCGGCAGCGCGAACTGCACCGCGAACAGGCCGAGCAGGGTCCAGGCGGCCCAGCGAGGGAAACGCAACGCGAGCAGGGCGGCGACGCCGAGCAGGGTCTGGGTGGCGGTGAGGAGGAATTCCTCGATCTGGCGGGCGTCCAGGCGCAGCGCGGTTCCTCCGCCGCCGAGGACGTAGGCGATCGGCAGGCTGCCGACCAGCAGCGTCCATTGGTTGACCTTGCTGGAGATCAGCGTGCCGATCGCCGCGTCGCCCTTGCCGCGCAACGCGAAGAGGATCGCCACGATGAACTCCGGCGCCTCCGACGCCAGCGGCGCGAGCCATTGCACGAGCAGGAACCGGTCGATGCCCAGTTCGGTCCCGACGGAGATCAGGTTGTGCGCGAACGGTTCCGCGCTCGCGAGGATCACGACGGCCGCGAACACGAACAACGCCGTCACCAGGATCCGGCGAGGTCGCTTGGCGAGGCCGCCGAGGGTCGCGGCCGGGCCGGCCAGCTCCGGTTCGCCGGGTGCGGCGCGGGAGACCTTCCACAGGTAGAACACGAAGAAACCGAGCAGCGCGAAGCCGAGGACCAGCGAGATCTGCCCGGTCCCCGGGATGACGAACGCGACGATCGAAGCGATCGCGAGGAAACCGAGTTCGATCCGGTACGGCGAGTCGAGGACCAGTTCCCGGACCGTGGCACCGCCGCGTTTCTTGGCGACGGCGAGCGCGATCAGTACGACGGTGGACCAGCCGAGGCCGAGCAGCAGCCGGTTGGAGCCGGTCATGTTCGCCGCGGCGTAGGCGACGTATTCGGGGTTCGAGCCCGCCGTGTAGGCGAAATACAGGTCGATCGCGTACTCGGGAAGCACCGCGATGACGGCCAGAACGGCGATCGCGAGCCCGCCGGAGATGTCCACCTGCGCGGCCTCCGCGGCCCAGGCGAGGAGGAACGACGCCGCGACGACGGCCAGCCCGAACAGCAGCAGGCCGGCCACCGCACCCGGTTCGGCGCCGGAGAACCGCAGGACGAGCGCGGGCGCGGTCAGCACGGCGCACAGGCCGATCGGCCTCAGTCGGTTGACGATCACGAACCGAGATTCCCGTCGGCCACCGGGTTACCACAACCGTTTCCCTTTTCGCCGCCCCGGCGAGAATCCCCTTGTGGGGCAAGGAAAACGGAAGATCGTCATGCCGAAACCCGGACGTCGTCCCGCCGGAGCATCCGGGCCTTCCTGCTCCGACGCCCCCCGTGTGCGACAGCGGCGGCAGGCGGCGCCGCGCTGCCGAACCGACGGCGCACCGGTGGTCTTGGCGGAAAGTGCGCCTGATCACACCGCGAGGACGCGGACATGACGGATCCCCGGCATCCGCGAGTCGCGGATGCCGGGGAGACCGGGGGCGGTCAGCCCCGGGCGTTCGGGTCGATCACGCCGCCCGCCAGTCCGGTGGCGGCGTCACCGAAGGCGCCGGTGGAGTCGACGACGCCCTGACCGGCCGCGGTGGCCGAGTCGACGGCGCCCTGACCCGCGGCGGTGGCGCCCTCGGCGAGCCCCTGGCCGGTCTCGGCCAGGTCGCCGGCGGACTGGGTGGCCTGGTCGGCGGCACCGGAAAGGTCGACGCCGGTCAGTTCGCTGACCTTGTCGCCCGCGCCACCCAGCAGTTCGGCGGCCTTCTCCTTCAGCGAGTCGAACAGGCTCATCAGGGGTACTCCTCGGATCGGTCGTGCGGAGGCGGCTGAAAGTTCACAGTACAGGACAAATCGGTCACACCGTGCGACGGGGCAGCTAACCGTCCACAAGGGACGATGCACCCGAGGAGGACCGACGACGTACCGCCGCACGATCGAATAGGGCCTCACCTGGCATTTCAGGTGGGGTCAGCGCGCTCAGAGGCAGGGCGGCCGGTAGCGATCGATCGCCAGGCCGCGGAAATCGAGCTGGTTCGGGGTCTTGCCGACGAAGACCAGCCCTCGCGCTTCGGTCAGGGCCGAGGCGAAGGAGTACGTGGGCTTGCCCAGCTCGGGCAGTGTCGTCCACGCGTCGGACGCGAAGCTGAAGAACTTTTTCACGAGCTTCCCGCCCGTCGACGGCACCTTCGTGAGCCACTTGTCGCCGCCGCTCCAGTGCGAGGCGGGGCGGAGCTGGACGTAAAGGTCGTCGGTCGCGCTGTAGGTCATCCAGAATCCGGCGGATTTCGAAAGATCGGCCTGCGCCTCGAACTGATTCCCCAGCCAGACGACCACGACGTGCCATTCGGCGTTGAGGAACGCCACCTTGGCCGCGTAGCCACCGCGCTCGCGGACGAGCAGGCTGCCGGTCGGCGGAACCGTGGTGCCCTCACCGGACGCGAGCCACTGCTGCAACCGGTCGATCGACGGCGTCGCGCACTCGCAGCCGTGCCGCGGCGGATGCCCACCGGACGCGTTCGCGACGGCTCCGGGGCCGGCCAACGAGAGCAGTAGCGCCGACGCGACAACCGCGAGCGTCCGGCCGAAAGGAACCCTGGATCCTCCGCGCATGCCCCGGAAGTTAGCACAGCGATCACCGAAAACGTTCACACAACGGGAAAGCGGTCCGTGATGCACCGCTCAGCGGAAACCGTCCTTTGTGGACTACTCGTGAGCGACGAGGGCGCCCAGCTCGGCGGCGAAGAGCACGCCGGGATCGAACCCCATTCCGTCGAAGTGACCGGCGAGTTCGAGGGACAGGACGCCGTGGAGCCGGGTCCAGAACGTCATGGCACGACGGAGGACCGCGGACGGCACCGACGGGTCGCCCGCCCACTCGCGATGGTCTTCGAGATGGACGTCGAACGGCGTCGGCCACCTCTCCTCGGTACACGCGGAATGGACGTCGAGGAGCACGGCCATGATCTCGTTCGAGATCTTCGTGGTGTCGCCGGGCGCGCGATAGCCGGGGATGGGCGTGCCGTAGACGAACAGGTATCGCTGCGGGTCCGCCAGCGCCCACTCCCTGATGGCGTGGGCAACTTCGGCCACGCCTCCCGACCCGGCGGCGGCTTGGACGACATCGGCGAGGCTCCGGTAGGCGTCGCGGACGAGGTCCGTGATCAGGTCGTCGCGACTGGCGAAGTACCGGTACAGCGCCGGGCCGCTCATGCCCACGTGCTTGGCGATCGCGTTGAGGGACAGCGCGGACACGCCCGTCGTGGCCAGCTGCTCCCACGCGTACTGCTTGATCTCCACGCGCACCTGGGTCCGGTAGCGCTCACGTGAGGTCTTCATCGGCCACTCCCTCCGAGCTCGTCGCCGCGTCTAGTTAGAGGCTATCACTTTTCCTATTGACACTCACGCCGTTGTGGTTATAGCTTCTAACTATCGCAAGCGGCACTAATCAGCCGCCCCGGACAAGGAGCAAAACCATGACGGACACCCGGCCCGCCCCGAAGACCCGCCGCCGCGTCGCCGCCCGTACGGCCGTGCTCGCCCTCCCGCTGGCCATCGGACTCCTGGGCGGCGCCGTCACCCCCGCCCAGGCGGCCACCCCGGCCTCCCCCGCGCCGCTGTCGTGCCAGGGCAAGACCATCGACACGAAGGCCCCGATCCACTACCGCACCGAGGCCTTGATCAAGGCTCCCCTGAGCAAGATCTGGCGGCTGCAGACCGATGTCGAGCGCTGGCCGTCCTGGCAGGAGCCGGTGCTGAGCAACGAGCGCCTCGACTGGGGCCCGCTCCGGAAGAACTCCCGGTTCCGCTGGACCACCCCGGCGCCGGCCACCGCCACGACGCCCGCCACCACGCTGTCGATCACCTCGACCGTCCACCAGCTCCAGCGCGGCAAGTGCATCCGCTGGAGCGGGCCCGCGGCCGGCGAGGGCTTGAGCATCGACAACGGCATCCACGTCTGGAACTTCACCGAGGTCAAGGGCGGCGTGCTCGTCCGCACCGAGGAGAACTGGTCCGGCGCCCAGGTCGAGGCCGACGTCCCCACCTCGACCCAGTTCCTCGGCTGGGGCCTCGAAGCCTGGATGAAGGACCTGAAAGCCGCCGCCGAATCCCACTGCTGACCACACCCCGAAGCCGGCCCGGAACCCCTAGGAGAAAACGATGTCCACGCAGACCCTCGACCGCGAAACCACCGTTCGCCGCGCCCCGCGCGCCGTCATCATCTCGGCCTGGGCCGTCCCGATCATGGTCCTCGGCCAGTTCGCGATGATCGCCATCGTCCCGGTCGCCCTCGTCCTGATCGGCACCCTGCGCGACGCCCGCCTCAAGGCGCTCCGCTGGGGCGCGATCGCCCTCACCGCCGCCTACGTCACACCCTTGGCCCTCTGGGCGATCGGCCCCGAACGCGCACCGAGCCTCTCCAAGGACATGCATCCGGTGTTCGCCGCGATCATCGTCGGCGTGGGCGTCGCCTTCGCGGTCGCCTTTCACGTCCTGCGCCGGAAATCCCGCACCGAGGCCGTCTGATCACCCTCATCCGAAGAACGCCACGAGCCCTCAGCTCGTGGCCTTTTTCGTAGGCTTTATGGTTAGCTATGCCTTACCTAACTAACTCCAGGTAAGGGTTCGACCACACATGAGCACTTCCCTTTCCCCTTCCGTGGACACTCCGGCAGAAGTCCCCGCCCGTTCTCCCGGCAGAGCGCATCGGCTCGCCTTGGCCGCGATCCTTCTCGTCACCACCGCTTGGTACGGCTGGGGGATCTGGGAACTCGGCTACGGCTATCCGTACTACAGCGCCGCTGTCGACTCGATGTCCCGCAGCTGGACCGGTTTCCTCTTCGGCTCGGTGGATCCGCTCGGCGTGGTGACGGTGGACAAGCCACCGATGGGACTGTGGGTCCAGGTGCTTTCCGTGCAGGTACTGGGTTTCCACGGCTGGGCGCTGATACTGCCGCAGGTGCTCGAGGGCGTGGCGACGGTCTGGGTGCTGTTCCTGACCGTCCGGCGCTGGCAGGGTGAACGGGTCGCGCTGCTCGCCGCCGCGCTGTTCGCCTGCACGCCGATCGTCGTCGCGGTGATCCGCGACAACATGCCGGATCCGTTGCTGTTCCTGCTTCTGGTGAGCGCGGCCTACGCGGTGACGCGGGCGATCGACGACTCCGGACGCGAACGCCGCTGGATGCTACTGGCCGCGGTGTTCCTCGGCTGCGCGTTCACCACGAAGATGGTCCAGGCGTGGCTCGTCCTGCCCGCCTTGGCCTTGGCCTACCTGGTGGGCTCGCCGTCGGGCGTCCGCACGAAGGCGCTGACGACCGCTTTGGCCACCGGGGTCCTCGCCGTCACGTCGTTCTGGTGGGTCGTGGTGGTGGACCTGTGGCCGAGCCCGAAGCCGTACATCGGCAGCAGCGCCGACGGCTCCGCCCGCGATCTCGTCTTCGGGTACAACGGCTTGGGCCGGATCGTCGGCCAGGACTTCGCCGCGGCGGCCAGCTACGCCGAGAAGCACGGGAAGTCCTTCTACCAGAGCGATCCCGGGCCGGGAAGGCTGCTGGGGACGTCGCTGGGCGGCCAGGCGGGCTGGCTGTTGCCGCTCGCGCTGGCAGCGGTGCTGGCGGCCGTCGTCCTGGTGGTCCTCGGCAGGCGGCCGCCGCGCCGGACGGTGGCGGGATGGGTGCTCTGGGGCGGCTGGCTTCTCGTGTGCGCGGCCGTGTTCAGCTTCATGCGCGGAATCTGGCTGCTGTACTACACCGCGGAACTCGCGCCCGCGATCGCCGCGCTGTCCGCGGCCGCCCTGGCCACGCTGTGGCGGCAGTATCGGGCGGAAGGACGCTGGTGGCCGTTGCTGCCCACGGTCGTCGCCGCTCTCGGCTTCTGGGCCTGGCTCCTGGTGAACCGGGCACCGGAATGGAACGGCTGGACGGGGATCGTCGTGGCCGCCGCGACGGCACTGGCCGTCGGCCTCCTCGTCCTCGGCAAGCTCGGACCGCGCCGCGTCGCCCTTCCCGGGTTCGCGATCGGGCTCGTGGCGATCTCGACCGCGCCGGTGGTCTGGTCGACGGCGACGAGCATCGACTACTCCGCCGGTTTGCCCATGCTCCCGGCCGCCGGTCCGGTCTCCCTGCAGACGGACTACCTCGAACCCGCCGTCCGCGACGACCTGAGGGGGCTCCTCGGCGGCTGGGGTGCCCGTGACTACCGGGCTTCGGCCGGAACTCTCGACGAAACCGGCAAGGCACTTCTCAGTTATGTGGAACGAGAGTCGGGTGACACGCGGGTGACCCTCGCGGTCGAAACAGCCGACACCGCCGCGCCGTTCATCATGGCGACCGACCGGGCGGTGATCGGCATGGCGGGCTTCACCAACCGCGATCCGGCACCGGCGCCGGACCGGCTCCGGGAGTGGATCGAACGCGGCGAAGTCGCCCACGTTCTGCTTCTGCCGGAGGAAAAGGGCCAGTACGAGTTCGTGCGGACGACGTGTGTCGCCGTGCCGCCCGCGACGTACGGCGCCGAGGAGGGGCCGGGAGACCTGTACCGCTGCCGCCCATGAAAACTCGTGAGTGGTAAGGACGGTTATTGAGGGGTGAGTCAAAGGTGGCGCGGCCGAGCCTCTGTGGCGAGAATCCCTTCGCTGACTTCAAGGTCGAGAGGTGGCCTTAGCGGCGTGGTTCTGAACTGGCCCGCGGGCGCCCATCGTTCCACGAGCGTCCACAAGGGACACTTTCTGACAGCTGAATGTCCGATTGATGGCTAGATGTTCGGTTTTTGAGGAGGTCGTGAGTGGCAAAGAGGGCTAGAACCCGCATTGCCACTCACGACCCCCTCCGCGAAGCGTGTATTAGCCATCAATCGGACATTTACCCACCCTGGACTGTCCTCTATGGATAGTCCAGGGTGCGCTCTGCTCTCGTCGGCCGATCCAGACCCACGACGCCGAAGGCTCCTTTCGCCGCGTCGGACGCGGCGAAGGAGCCTTCACTTCAGCACGACCCGACTGCGAAACAGGCCACGTTTGCCCTTCCCCTAGTTCTAACCGTCCTTACCACTCACGAGACCGAAGCGGCTCAGAACTCCTTGAGGATCTTTTCGATCTCGTCCTGGAAGGACATCGCGGCCTTGTAGTGGAGCGCGTAGAAGTTGCCGGTCGGCAGGGACTTGCCCGCCTTGACCGCGCGCAAACCCTTATACGCGGGCAGATCGATGATCTGCTGGGTGTCCGCGCCCGCCTTGCCCTGGTAGTCGGCCTGGTACAGGATCACGTCGGCTTCGTTGAGCTTGTCCAGGTTCTCGGTCGAGAACTCCGGGGTGTTCTCCTTCGGGTCGGTGATGCCGGCCCGCGCGAACTGGACGCCGAGGTCCTTGAGGATCGTGCCGCCCCAGGATTCGTCCAGGTTCAGGTACCACTTGCCGCCGCCGCCGTTGATCAGCGCGAACTTGACCTTGGACAGCTTGTCCGCGTAGGTGCTGCGAATCTGGGCGGCGCGGTCCTCGTACTGCTTCTTGAGCGCTTCGGCCTCGGGCTTCTTGCCGACCGCGTCGGCGGCCTGGATGACCCACTGCGGCCACGCGACACCGGGTTCGCCCGCGGCGCCGCCGAGGATCGCCGTCGGCGCGAGCTTCTGGTAGTCCTCGATCTTGTGCTTCTCCAGGGAGAGGAACTTGTTGCCGAGGATCAGATCCGGTCCCTGCGCGCCGACCTGCTCGATGTCGATCTCCATCGAGCCGCCGACCTTGGGCGCCTTGGCGTACTCGTCGGCGTAGGCCGGGAACACCGCGAAACTGTCGGTGTAGCCGGACGCCGTGGCCTTGGGGTGCACCCCGACGTCCAGTAGCCCGAAGTAGGTGTACTGGTCGAGCGCGACCACCGATTTCGGCTGAACCGGGATCTGCACCTGACCGCTCGGGGTGTCGAACGGCCTGGTCGCGCCGGCACTGCCGGCGCTGTCGTCGGTCGAGCCGCAGGCGGCGGTGCCCAGAGCCAGTGCGGCCGCCGAAACCACGGCGACCGTCGTACGCCACTTCTGGAACTGCGTCCTCACGACGCCTACCTCTCTGTCAAGCGAACATTAGCCCGATTAGGGCAGGCTATCCTAATCACGCTTCGCGGCCCGAGAGGTCACCAGCCGGTCAAGATTTGTCATCCAGCCTTCGGCTATCCGGGTGACGTCTTCGACCGGAAGGACCTCGGGCAGATACGACCAGTGCGCGGTGAGCACACCACGTTCGACCGATGCGTTGATCGACAGCGCGTGCGTGGCGGGCGCCTCGGGATCCACGTCGCCCCCGATGACGTTCTCCCCCGCGGCGAGCAGCCAGTCCTCGTCGCGTGCGCCACCCGCGTCGACCTGGCCGACGTAGTTGAACAGCACCTCGGCACCGTCCAGCTCCTCGCCGTCCCGGTAACGCAGGAGGCCGTAGCCGATCCCGTTGTCCGGCAGCGCTTCCCGGTCTTCGCGCAGTTGCCGAGCGGTCGTGGCGAGGTCGCCGGAAACCGCGACGCGGACCGGATACAGCGACGTGAACCAGCCGACCGTGCGCGAAAGATCCGCGTCACCGAGCAGTCCTTCCGCCCGGCCGTGGCTCTCCAGGTCGACCAGCAGCGCTCGCCCGCCACGGTGTTCGGCGATGGCCGCCGCGAGTGCGGCCAGCAGCAGGTCCTGCACCCCGCAGCCGAGCGCGGCGGGGACCGGGCCCAGCAGCGCGCTGGTCGTCTCCTCCGGCAGCGTCAGGGTTTCGTTGCGCCCGCGCGAGATCGTGTCCGACGAGCGGAGCGACCGCCCGGCGGGCCGGATGTCGGCACCGTCCACAACGGACCGCCAGTACGGCAGTTCGGCGCGGCGGTCGGCCTCGTTCAGGCGCAGGGCCCATTCCCGGAACGAAACTTCGACCGGCGGCAGTGCCTCGCCCGGCGCGCGGCCGAGTACCGCGACGTCCTCGAACAACGGCTGCCACGACACCGCGTCGACCACCAGGTGGTGCACCATCAGCAGAAGCCGGCCCGGCCGCTCCTCCCCCGCGTCGAACCACACGGCGCGCAGGACATCGCCGGTGAACGGGTCCAGTTCCCGCACGGTCCGTTCGAACTCCGGGAACTCCGTGGTGAAGAGATCGTCGACAGGCCGGTCCGCCAGGTCGACGCGGCGCAGCAGGGAGGCGGCGTCGGCCGAGTCCCGCACGTGGACGGTCCAGTCTTCGGCCAGCCTGGCACGGAGGACGTCGTGCCGGTCGAGCACCGAGCTCAGCACTTCGGTGAGACGGGGAAGACCGACACCGGCCGGGACACGCAGAACCGCGTACTGGCTGAGCCTGCCGATCGGGCCACCGCGTTCCCGTTGCGCCAGCATGATCGGCGTCGCCGGGAACTCCCCGACGGCGGGCACCGCGGGACGGCTTTCGCCGGTGTCTCCGGTCGCGATCAGGGCGAGCGCGGCGACGGTCCGCTGTTCGAAGACCGCGCGCGGGGTGATCCGCAGCCCGGCGGCCCGCGCCCGCCCGACCACGCGCATGGACAGGATGCTGTCGCCGCCGAGGGTGAAGAAGTCGTCCTCCACCCCGACTTCGGGCAGCCCGAGCACTTCGGCGACGATCTCGGCCAGCTGCCTTTCGCGTGGATTACGCGGGGCCGTCCCGCCGCTGAGCGCGCTCAGATCCGGCGCCGCCCACTCCGCGGTGGCGAGCACGGCCCGGTCGACCTTCCCGTTCGGCGTCATCGGCAGTTCCCCGAGCAGCACGACCGCCGCCGGGACCATGAAGTCCGGCAACGCCTCCGCCACCGAAGCGCGCAGCGCCTCACCATCCACAGTGGACTCGTCGGCGATCGCGTAGCCGACGAGCCGGTCGCCCCGGACGACGACGACCGCGTCCGACACCGCCGGATGCGCCGCCAGCCTGGCTTCGATCTCGCCCGGCTCGACCCGGTGCCCGCGGACCTTGACCTGGTCGTCGGCCCGGCCGCGGAACTCGACGCGGCCCTCGTCGGTCCAGCGGGCGAGGTCGCCCGTGCGGTACATGCGCTCGCCGGGTCCGCCGAACGGATCGGCCACGAACCGGTTCGCGGTCAGCGCCGGTGCCCCGAGGTAGCCGCGGGCGAGCTGGGCGCCGCTGAGGTAGAGCTCTCCGACGATGCCGGGCGCGACCGGCATGAGGGCGTCGTCGAGCACCCGGATCCGCGTGTTCGCGACGGCCCGGCCGATCACCGGACCGTCGCTGTCCCGCAGTCGCGCGATCACCGTGTCGACGGTGCATTCGGTCGGCCCGTAGAAGTTGTAGCTCTCGGTTCCGTCGAGGTTCCGCAGTTCGGTCCACAGTCCCGGCGGGACGGCCTCACCGCCGACGCCCACCACGGCCAGCGGCGACTTCCCGTCGCGCACCAGTCCCGCGGCGGCGAGCTGGACGAAATGCGAGGGCGTGACCTCCACGAAGTCGATCCGCCGGTCGATCAGGAACCGCGCGAGATCCTCCGCGTCGAGCCGGACGTCGTCGGTGACGACGTGCAGTTCGTGCCCGCCGAGCAGGCCGAGCGTCGGCTGCCAGGACGCGTCGAAGGCGAACGACCAGTTGTGGCCGATCCGCAGCCGCTCCCGGCCGGTCCGCTCGATCGCGGGCCCGAGCACGTCGCGATCGTGGCTGTGGAACAGGTTCACCACGTTCCGGTGCGGGACCAGGACCCCCTTGGGCCTGCCGGTCGAGCCCGACGTGTAGATCAGGTGCACCGGATGCCGCGGCAGCAGGACACCGGAACGGTCGGCGTCGGTGACCGGTCCGGCGGAGAACGCGCTGTCGTCGGGCCACTCGTCCTCGGACAGCACGAGCGACGGCTTCGCGTCGTCGAGGATCCCGGCCGTCCGGTCCTCCGGCTGCGCGGGATCGATCGGCAGGTACGCGGCACCGGATTTGAGCACCGCCAGCATGGCCACGAAGAACAGTTCCGATCGCCGCAGCCGGATCGCGACGACACCCTCCGGTCCCGCGCCCCGGGCGATCAGCGCACGGGCGAGGCGGTTCGCGCGGGCGTCCAGCTCGGCGTAGGTCAGCGCCCGGTCCTCGCAGGCCACCGCGATCGCGTCCGGTCCCCGGCGGACCTGCTCCTCGAACGCGGCGACCACGGTGGACTCGGGCACGGTCAGCGCCGTCTCGTTCCACGCGCGCAGCACGAGTTCGCGTTGCGCGGGCGGCACCAGCTCCAACCGTCCGACCGGGAGGTCCTGCCGGTCCGGGACACCGGCCAGCAGGTCCACAAAGGACTCTCCCAGCTCGCGGACCCGTTCGGCGGTGAACACGTCGGTGCGGTACTCGAGGATCAGCTCCAGCTTCGGTCCCGGCGCGGCGACGACGGTGAGCGGGTAGTGCGTGGCGTCCTCGCCTTCGACCCCGGTCACCTGCACGCCCGCCTGGCGCTCGCTCTCGGCCAGCGCTTCGGCGTCGACCGGGTAGCTCTGGAAGATCAGCAGCGTGTCGAACAGTTCGCCGGAACCGGCCTGACGCTGGATCTCGGCGAGACTCAGGTAGTGGTGGTCCAGCAGCGCGGCCTGCTCGGCCTGCACCCGGGAAAGCAGCGCTCCCAGGGTTTCCGAGGCGTCGCTGCGGACGCGGACCGGCAGGGTGTTGATGAACAGGCCGATCATCCGGTCCGCGTCGGGCAGGTCCGCGGGCCGCCCGGACACCGTCGCGCCGAACACCACGTCACGCCGTCCGGTCAGGCCGCCCAGCAGCAGCGACCACATGGCCTGCAGGACGGAGTTCAGCGTGACCCCGTGCCGCCGGACCCAGCCGGTCAGCCGCTGTGTCTGTTCTTCGGTGAGCCCGACGGTGAGCTTGTCGGGCAGATTCTGCCCTCGGCCGATCCCCGGCGGCGCGATCAGCGACGCGCCTTCGAGCCCGGCGAGCGCGTCCTTCCAGGCCCGGCGCCCGCCCTCGCGATCCTGGCGGCCCAGCCATTCCAGGTAGTCCCGGTACGGACGGGCCTTCGGCGGCGACCCGGTCCGGTAGAGCTCCAGGAGTTCCTGACCCAGCAGCGGCGCCGACCAGCCGTCCAGCACGATGTGGTGGCTGGTGATCAGCAGCCGGTGTCGGCCGTCCCCGAGGTCGAACAGGGTGAACCGGATCAACGGCGGCTCGGCGAGGTCGAACGGGCGCAACCGCTCGGCGGCCGTGACCGCCTCGATGTCCTCACCGGGGAGGTCACGCCAGTCGAGGGTCGCCTCCCCCGGCACGATCTGCACCGCGCGCCCGGAGTCGAGATAGCGGAAACCCGCGCCCAGGTTCGGATGCCGTTCCAGCAGGCGGCCCGCCGCGGACCGCAGCCGCGCCGGGTCGACGTTGCCGAGGTCCAGCATCTGCTGGGTGACGTAGACGTCGAGGCTGTCTTCGTCGAACGAGGCGAGGAAGAGCATGCCTTCCTGCAACGGCGAAAGCGGCCAGGCGTCGGCGGGGGCGCCGAGCTCGTCGACCTCGTCCAAAGTGAGGTCCAGCAACGGGAAGTCCGCCGAAGAGAACCCTCCGGTCCCGTCCGCGGTCAGCCGGGCGGCGAGGACGGCCGCGGCCGCCATCCATTCCGCGCCGATCGCCTCGGCGTCCTTTTCGGACAGTGCGTCCGGCAGGTAGGCGAGGCTCGCGGAGAGCCCGTCCGGTGTCACGGAACAGTTGACCTCCAGCGGATGCGCGGCGGGCATCGCCGGGTCGAGGTCGCCGCCGAGGCCGGCGTGGTCCGGGCCCGGACGCCAGTCGGCTTCCTCGCCGGGGGTCTCGACGTCGAAGCGGCCGAGATAGTTGAACAGCACCTCCGGCCGTCCGCGTCCGGCGAGTTCTCCGGTGAGATAGCGCAGCAGCGGGTAGCCCGCGCCGCCTTCGGGCAGCCGGAGCCGGGTGTCCTTGGCGTGTTTGAGCTGACGGACCGGATCGGGGTCCGCGGTGATCCGCATCGGCGCCACGGTGGTGAACCAGCCGACCGTGCGCGAGAGATCGCTTTCGTCGTCGCGGCCGTGTCCTTCGGTCTCCACGAGAACCGAACGGGTGCCCCGGACCCGCGTGATCGCGGTGACCAGGGTGCCGAGCAGCGCGTCCTGCATCCCCGACCGGAACGACTTCGGCACGCCCGCCAGCAGCGTCGCCGTGGTGTCCGGCGAGAGCGAGACCTGGATCTCGCGGGTGCCGCCGACGGTGCCCGTGACGGCGGGACCCGGCTCGCCCAGGACCTCGCGCCAGTACGGGAGTTCCTTGCGATGCCGTGCGATCCGCGGCGCCAGACCGGCCGCCCACGCGCGCAAGGACACCGGCACCGCGGGGAGTTCCTTGCCCTCGCCCGCCGCGGCGAGGTCGTCGAAGAGCACCCGCCAGGACACGCCGTCGACGACGACGTGGTGGATCACGAGCAGCAGCCGTCCTGGCGCTTCACCGGCGTCGAACCAGACCGCGCGGACCATCGCGCCGGACGCCGGGTCCAGGGCGGCCTCGGCCTCGCGAGCTTCGCGGTGCAAGAGATCCTGGTCCAGGTCACCCGGCACGCGGCGCACGACATCGGACGCCGTCACCGCGCCCGGCGGCGGGATCCGCAACGTGGTGCCGAGGACGGCCCGCAGCGCGTCGTGCCGGTCCAGGATCGCCTGGATCACCTTGTGCAACGCGGCCTCGGTGAGCCCTCGCGGAGTCCTGACCACGGCGGACTGGCTGAACCGGCGCGGCACCCCACCCCGCTCCAGCAAGGCCGCGATCATCGGGGTCTGGGCGACGACACCGACGGCGGGAACCGCGGCGGTCCCGGCACCGGAGACCAGCGGCTCGGCCAGTTCGGCCAGGGCGGCGACGGTACGGGCCTCGAACACCTGACGCGGGGTGATCCGCAGTCCGGCCTGCCGGGCGCGGCTGACCACCTGCAGAGACAGGATGCTGTCACCGCCGAAGCCGAAGAAGTCGTCGGTCACCGAGATCGACGGGAGGCCGAGCACGGCCGCGAAAGCGTCGGCGAGGGCCTTCTCCTCGGGTGTGGCCGGCGCGGCACCGCCGGTCAGCCCGCTCAGGTCCGGGGCGAACTCGTCCGCCCCGGCCAACGCGCCCCTGTCGACCTTCGCGTTCACGGTCAGCGGCAGCCGGTCGAGGACCACGACGACCGAGGGCACCGAGTAGTCCGGCATCCGCGCGGACAGCGCGGCCCGCAGGTCACCCGGTACCGGCTCGGCACCGGGTTCCGGGGTCACGTAAGCGACCATGCGCTTGACGCCGGGCTGGTCCTCGCGGATCACCGCGACGGCCTCGGCCACTCCGGGCCGGTCGCACAGCGCGGTCTCGACCTCGCCCAGTTCGACCCGGAAACCGCGGATCTTCACCTGATGGTCGACGCGGCCGAGGAAGTCGAGTTCGCCGTCCGCGGTCCAGCGGACCAGGTCGCCGGTGCGGTACATCCGGTCCCCGGGCGCGCCGAACGGGTTGGGCACGAACCTCGTCGAGGTCAGTCCCGGCAAGCCGAAGTAGCCGCGGGCGAGTCCTCCGGCGACGTACAGCTCGCCGGCGAACCCGGGCGGGACCGGCCGCAGGTCGGCGTCGAGCACGTACGCCTGCTTGTTCGGGTCGGGCGGGCCGATGACCACGCGGCGGTCCGCGCGGCACTGCCACAGCGTGGAGTTCACCGTGCATTCGGTCGGGCCGTAGGCGTTGAACATGCGGCGGCCGCGGCTCCAGCGCGCCACCAGCTCCGGGGTGAGCGCGTCGGTGCCCGCGATGAGCGTGACGCCCTCGGGCAGGTCGCTCCCGGCGAGCGTGGTGAGCGCCGACGGCGGCACGAACATGTGCGTCAGGCCTTGCGTGGCGACGAATTCCGCCAGCGGCTCCCCGAGACGGCTCTCCTCCGGCACGACCACCGCGGTCGCGCCGACGAGCAGCTGGGTCGACAGCTCCGCCAGCGAGACGTCGAAACTCGGCGACGCGAACAGCAGCACCCGGCTTCCCGGCCCGCTTCGGACGGACTCGGCGAACATCGCCACCAGGTCGGGGACGCCGCGGTGCGGTACGAGCACCCCCTTGGGCCGCCCGGTGGAACCGGAGGTGTAGATCAGGTACGCGGCGCTGTCGGGATGCGGCAGGGGCAGCTCGGCGGGCGGTTCGAGCAGGGCGTCGTCCAGGACGACGACCGGGACGCCGTGCTCGCTCACTTTCCCCGCGGTAACGGAATCGGCGACCAGCAACGCCGGACGCGCGTCGGACAGCATGTAGGCGATCCGGTCGGGCGGGTACTCCGGATCCAGCGGCAGGTACGCGGCGCCCGCGAGCTGCACGCCGAGCATGGCGGTGAGGAACCCGAGACCGCGTTTGATCGCGACACCGACGATGCGCTCCGGCCCGGCGCCACGGGCGGCGAGCACACCGGCCAGGCGTGACGCCCGCTCGTACAGCTCGCCGTAGGTGACCGCGATCCCGCCGTCCTCGACCGCGACCGCTTCCGGCCGGGCCCTTACCTGCTGGACGAAGAGTTCGATCAGCGACTCGCCCGCGCGGGGCAGAGTGGCGCTGTTCCACTTGCGCAGCACCAGTTCCCGCTCGTCGGCGGTGCCTAGGTCGACCGATCCGGCGCGGCGGTCCGGCTCGGCGGGCAGCGCCGTCAGCAGGTCGGTCAGCAACGCCGCGACGCGCCGGACGAAACCGGGTTCGAGCAGGTCCTCCCGGTACACCAGGGCGATCACGAACTCGTCGCCCGGCGCGGCCACGGCGGTCAGCGGATAGTGCGTGACACTGCGGGTCTCCTCCGGTGACACGGCGAGCCCGGCCGCGTCGTCCGCGCGGCGGAGCGCGTCGGCGTCGGCGGGCGCGCTCTGGAACACCGTGAGGGTGTCGAACAGTTCCCCGTGCCCGGCCTCCTTCTGGATCTCGGCGAGCCCGAGGTACTGGTGGTCCAGCAGCGCGGCCTGTTCGGCCTGCACGCGGGTGACCAGTCCGGTGAGCGTCTCCCCCGGGTCCAGCCGGACCCGGACCGGGAGCGTGTTGATGAACAGGCCGATCATCCGGTCGACCCCGGGCAGTTCGGCGGGTCTGCCCGACACGGTGGTGCCGAAGACGACGTCACGGCGGCCGGTGAGCTTGCCCAGCGCGATCGCCCAGGCCGCCTGCACGACGGTGTTGAGGGTGACCCGGTGCTCGCGCGCCCACGACGTCAGGCGTTCGGTGTCCACAGTGGAGAGACGGACTTCCAGCTCGCTCGGGAACTCCGCCGACGGCGTGCCGCCCGGGGCCAGCAGCGTCGGCTCCGCGAGCCCGGCCAGCGACCCGCGCCAGGCCGCACGCGCGGTCTCCCGGTCCTGGCGTCCGAGCCAGGCCAGGTAGTCGCGGTATTTCGGCGCGGGCGGGAGTTCCCCTCGGCCGTAGGCGGTGAACAGCTCCTCGCCCAGCAGCGGACCGGACCAGCCGTCGAGCAGCAGATGGTGCGCGGTGACGACGAGTTTGTGGTGCGCGGGCGCCAGCTTCAGCAGCCGGAACCGGATCAGCGGCGGCGAGGCCAGATCGAACCGCCGCGCCCGGTCGGCGTCGAGCAGCGCGGGGACTTCGTCCTCGCCGACCTCGTCCACCTGCCACGGCACCGTGACCGCTTCCGGGATCAGCTGGACGGTCTCGCCGCTCTTGCGCGGCCGGAAGGCGGCGCGCAGGTTGGGATGCCGGGTGAGCACCGTCTCCGCCGCCGCGCGCATCCGCTCGGGGTCGAGGTCACCGCGCAGGTCGAACACCTGCTGGATGGTGTAGACGTCGGTCGCCGCACTGTCCCATGTGGACAGGAAGAGCAATCCTTCCTGCAACGGGGACAGCGGCAGCACGTCCTGGACACCACGGGCGGTACTCACGAAACACTCCAATCACCGGAGAACTCGGCGAATTCGTCGTCGTCCAGTTCGATCAGCGGTCGTTCTTCGAGCGGCAGTTCCTCCGCCGCCTGGGTGACCTCCGCCAGCGCGGCCACGGAACGCAGCTCGAACACCTGGCGGGGGGTGATCTTCAGTCCCTCGGTCCTGGCCCGGCCCACGAGGTTGAGCGATCGGATGCTGTCGCCGCCGAGCGCGAAGAAGTCGTCGAACACGCCGACCCGGCCGAGGTCCAGCACTTCGGCCATGCAGACGGCGAGGACCCGTTCGGTCTCGTTCCGGGGCTCCGCGGAGCCGGTCTCGGCCTGGCGGTCGGGCTCGGGCAGCGCGGCACGATCGAGCTTGCCGTTGGGTGTCACCGGGAACGCGTCGAGCCAGACGAAAGCGCCCGGCACGAGCTGCTCCGGCAGGCTCTCCCGCAACGCCGTCCGCAGGTCGTCCGCGGATCGCACGTCGCCGGTCAGGTACCCGACCAGTCCGGCGGTCCCGGCGACCACCTCGGCCCCGGTCACCCCCGGCAGCGCCGAGAGGGCGGCCGAGACCTCGCCGAGTTCGATCCGCACCCCGCGGATCTTGACCTGGTCGTCGCCGCGGCCGAGATACTCGAGAACGCCGTCCTCGCGACGGCGGGCGAGGTCGCCCGTGCGATAGAGGCGCGTCCCGTCCGGCCCGGCGACGAACCTGGTCGCCGTCAGTCCTGGGCGCCGCAGGTACCCGTGCGCCAGCTGGACTCCCGACAGGTACAGCTCGCCGACGCAGCCTCGCGGCACCGGCCGGAGCGCGGCGTCGAGGACGTGCGCCCCGGTGTTCCACACGGGCCGCCCGAGCGGTACCGGACGAGCGGGATCGTCGCCCGCCGTGTCGTGGAAGGTGACGTCGACGGCCGCTTCGGTGGGTCCGTACAGGTTGTGCAGACCCGCCTCGGGCAACACCTCGCGTGCCGCGGCGACGAGGTCGCCGGGCAGTGCCTCACCGCTGCACACGACGCGCCGCAGCGGAAGGCCCGCTGCGGCGGGTTCGGCCAGGAACGGCCGGAGCATCGACGGGACGAAGTGGACGGTGTCGGCCCGTTCGGCCCGGATGACCCCGGCCAGCAGCGCCGGGTCCTGGTGCGCATCCGGCGGCGCCACGACGAGCGTGCCGCCGGTGAGCATCGGCAGGAACAGCTCCCACACGGAGACGTCGAACGAGATCGGCGTCTTCTGCAGGGTGCGGGTTTCCGGCCCGAAGCCGTATTCGGCGGCCATCCAGCGCAAGCGGTTCACAATCGCCCGGTGGTCCACGACCACGCCCTTGGGCCGGCCGGTCGAACCCGACGTGTAGATCACGTACGCGGGCGCGGTGTCGGGGACCGGCACGAGCGGCTGGCGAGTCTCCCCGGCCAGCAGATCCGGCAGGCTCTCCGGCGTGACGAGCACCGACGGCGCCGAATCCTCGGCGAGGTATTCCTTGCGCGCCTGCGGATAACCCGGGTCGATCGGCACGTACGCGGCACCGCGGCGGTGAACCGCGTGCAGGACCGCGACCAGCTCGATCGACCGGGGCAGACTCACCGCGACGAGGTCGCCGGGGGCCACGTCGAGCTTCGTGGCGATCCGTGCGACGAGGTCGTCGAACTCGGCGTAGGTCAGCGACCGCCCGTCCGCGGTGATGGCGACGGCGTCCGGCGTGGCGGCGACCTGTGCGGCGAACAGTTCCGGCAGGGTCGCGGTCTCGACGTCGACCAGGTCACCCTGCGGTTCCTCCTGGGTGGCGAGGGGAATGCGTCCCACCGGTACCGCGGGGTCGGCCGTGATGGCGTCGAGCACGCCGGTCAGCCGGGCGAGCACCGCGTCGGCGTCGACCACACCGGGGCGGTGGTCCAGCCCGAGCGTCAGGTCCTCCCCCGGCTCGACGATGAGCGCCAGCGGGTAGTGCGTCGCGTCGGTCCCGGCGACGGCGTCCACCGTGAGACCGGCGGAATCCTCGGCGCCCGCCAGGCTCGCGTCGTCGACCGGGTAGCTCTCGAACACGACGAGGGTGTCGAACAGTTCCCCGGTGCCCGCCCAGCGCTGGATGCGGGTGAGGCCGGCGTGCTGATGGTCCAGCAGCGCGATCTGCTCGCCGTCGGTCCGGCCCACCAGCGCGGCGAACGACTCGGCCTGCGAGATCCGCACCCGCACCGGGACGGTGTTGATGAACAGGCCGATCATGCGTTCGGCGCCGGGCAGGTCGGCGGGGCGGCCGTGCACGGTGACGCCGAAGACGACGTCGGTCCGGCCGGTCAGCTGCCCGAGCACGAGCGCCCAGGCGGTGTTGACCAGCGTGCTGACCGTGACGCCGAGCTCGCGGGCCACGGCGGTCACCTTGGCTGTGCGCGCGGTGCCCAGATCGGTCTTCGCGCGATCCGGCCGGACGGTGTGGCGTGCCTCGGTCGGCGGCACGAGCAACGTCGGGCCGTCCAGGTCCGCGAGCGCCGTGCGCCAGGCCTGCTCGGCCGCGTTTTCGTCGCGGCCCGCCAGCCACTTCAGGTACCCGGCGTACGGCCGGACCGGCGGCAGCTCTCGTCCCGCGTAGAGCGTGAAGAGTTCCTCGGCCAGCAGCGGGCCGGACCAGCCGTCCGCGAGGACGTGGTGATGTGCCAGCAGCAACCGGCGGCTGTCCGGGCCCGTGCGGACCAGCGCCATCCGCACCAAGGGCGCGTCGGCGAGGTCGAACCTGCGCGTGGCGAACTCGGCCGTGAACGCCTCGGCGTCGACGTCTTCGACGACCTCCCACGGCAGCTCCGCCGACTCCGGCACCACCTGGACGGTGACGCCCGAGCGCAGCTGACGGAACGCCGCCCGCAGGTTGCCGTGCCGGGCCAGCAAGGCGTTTCCGGCCGCGCGCATGCGGTCCGGATCGACCGGACCGGTCAGGTCGAAGGAATGGCAGACCGAATAGACGTCCTCGTCCTCGGTGTCGAACGACGCCTGGAACGCGATCCCTTCCTGCAGCGGGGAAAGCGGCAGGACGTCGGCCGCGTCGGCCAGTTCGTCCACATCGGACTGTTCGAGGGTGACCAGCGGGAAGTCCGACGGCGTGCGGAACGGCTCCCGGATCGTCTCGGCCAGTTCGGCCAGCGCGGTCTGCCAGCCCTCGGTGAGTTCGCCGATCTCGGCCGCGGTGAACAGATCGCGGACGAAGGCGAACTCGCCGTGCAGGCGCAGCCCGTCCTCGTGCCGGACCGCGACCGCGTTGATCTCCAGCGGATGGCTGACCGGCGTGACCTGGTCGGCGCCGCCGTCGAGCAGCGAAGACTCCGGCGCGGGCCGCCAGTGCCCGGTCGCCGCCGGGCCGTCGAGCCGGCCGAGGTAGTTGAACAGGACCGTCCGCGCGCCGGTACCGGGCGGCGCCAGCAGCCCGAAGCTGATCGCCTCGGGCAGGGTGCGCAGCTGTTCCTTCACCGTCTTGAGCCAGGCGACGGAGTCACCGTCCACCCCGCCGATGCGCGCCGGGTAGATGCTGGTGAACCAGCCGACGGTGCGCGAAAGATCGGCTCCGGGCACCAGATGCTCGTCGCGGCCGTGGCCTTCGAGGTCGATGACGAGGCCGCTGTCGTCCGGCAGGCCGCGGGCCGCCCGCCATCGCGAGACCGCCATCGCGAACCCGGTCAGCAGGACGTCCTGCACGCCGGCGTGCGCGGCGGCCGGGACCGCGGTCAGCAGCTTCTCGGTGAGCTCGGCCGGGACCTCCATGGTGTGCCCGTCCACAGTGGAGCCGGTGTGCATCGCCGGGTCGAGAACGGTTTCCCCGCCCAGGAAACGGTTCCCGGCGAGGACGTGCTCCCAGCGTCCGGCCTGGTCGGTCCACTCCAGTTCGCGGATGGACCTGGCCCAGTCCAGCAGCGAGGTCTCGGCCGGGGACGGCCGCGCCCCTTCGGCGAGGTCGTCCATGAGGATCCGCCAGGAGACGCCGTCCACGACGAGGTGGTGCGCCACGAGCAGCAGAAGGTTCTCCCGCTCGAACCACACCGCCCGCAGCATGACCCCGGCCTCCGGGTCCAGTTCCCCGAGCGCGGCGTCGAACTCCTCGCGGACGTCGCCGGTGGCGCGCCGGAGCACGTCGGCCCCGGAAACGCTGCCCTCGGGCCGGATCCGGTACACCCAGCCCGGCTCGAGCCGGGCGCGCAACGCGTCGTGCGCGGCGAGGATCCCGTCCAGGAGCGAGGTGAGCCGCTCTTCGGTCAGCTCCGGTGGTGTGGTCAGCAGCATCGACTGGCTGAACCGCCGGGTGTCGCCCCCGAGGTCGCGCAGGGACTCCATCACCGGCAACAGCGGGACGACGCCGGTGCGCGTCCCGGCCACGACGGCCTCGCCTTCCCGTTGCGCGAACGCGGCCAGCGCGGCGGGCGTCCGGTGCTCGAAGATCTCGCGGGGGCTGAGCCGGTAGCCCGCCCGTCGCAGCCGCGCGATCAGCTGCAGGGACGAGATGCTGTCCCCGCCGAGCCGGAAGAAGTCCGCCGTCGCGCCGACCCGGTCCAGGCCCAGCACCGCGGCGATCTCGGCGGCGATGGCCGTCTCCACCGGCCCTTCGGGCGTCTCGTCACCGGCGTGCGCGGCGAGATCCGGCTCGGGCAGGGCTTTGCGGTCCAGTTTGCCGCTGGGGGTCAGCGGGAGTTCGCCGAGCACGGTGACGATCGTGGGCACCATCGCGGCGGGCAGCTGTTCGGTCAGCCGCGCGAGGACACGTTCCCCGTCGACGTCACCCGTCACGTACGCGGTGAGCACCGAATCGCGGTGGACGGCGACCGCCGCCGTCCCGACCCCGTCGACCCGGCTCAGCGCGTGCTCGATCTCGCCGAGTTCGACGCGCTGGCCGCGCAGTTTCACCTGGTGGTCGGTGCGGCCGAGGTAGGTGAGCGTGCCGTCGTCGTTCCACCGGGCGAGGTCGCCGGTGCGGTACATCCGGCCGCCGTGGAAGGGATCGGCCACGAACCGCCCGGCGGTGAGCCCCGGCCGGTTCCGGTAGCCGTGCCCCAGCTGGGTTCCGGCGAGGTAGAGCTCGCCCGTCACGCCGGGCGCGACCGGACGGAGCGCCGCGTCGAGCACGTAGGTCCTGGTGTTCCACACCGGACGCCCGATCGGCACCGGCCGGGTGCCGTCCTCGCCCGCGGTGTCCCACGCCGTGACGTCGACGGCGGCTTCCGTCGGACCGTAGAGGTTGTGCACGGCCACGCCGAGCACTTCCCTGGCCCGCAACGCCAGGTCCGGCGGCAGCGCTTCACCACTGCAGATGACCGTGCCCAGGCTCAGCCCGGCCGCGGCGGGTTCCGCCACGAAGGCCGCCAGCATCGACGGGACGAAGTGGACGGTGTCGACCTTCGCGGAACCGATGATCTCCGCCAGCCGCACCGGATCGCGGTGCGCGTCCGGCTCGGCGATCACCAGGGTGCCGCCGGTGATCGACGGCAGGAACAGTTCCCAGACGGAGACGTCGAACGACGCCGGGGTCTTCTGCAGGGTCCGGGTGTCCGGGCCGAACCCGTACTCCCGCGCCATCCAGAGCAACCGGTTGACGATCGCCGCGTGCCCGACCGCCACGCCCTTCGGCCGTCCGGTCGAGCCCGAGGTGTAGAGGACGTAGGCCGTGCTGTCCGGCAGGACGTCGACCGGTGTGAAACCACCGGAACCGTCCACTTCGGACAGCCACTCCGGCGTGACGGTGATCGCGGGCCGCGCGTCTTCGAGCAGGAACTCGATCCGTTCGGCGGGCAGGTCCGGGTCGACCGGGACGTACGCCGCGCCACAGGCCTGCACCGCGTGCAGCACCGCGACGAGATCCGCCGACCGCGGCAGCGAAACCGCCACGACGTCGTCCGGGCGGACCCCCTGCCCCTGCAAGGACGCCGCCAGTTCACGGACCCGGCGGGAGAACCTGGCGTAGGACCATTCGTCGTCACCCTCGATCACCGCGATCGCGTGCGGCGTGCGAAGGGCCTGTGCGGCGAACAGGTCGGGCAGCGTGGTGCGCGGCACGTCGTGCGCGGTGTCGTTCCAGTCGTGCAGCACCGCCCGGCGCTCGGCCTCGGTCAGGAAGTCGGCCCGGCTGACACCGTCCTCGACGAGCCAATCCGCGATCGTCCGCAGCCGCGCCGCGAGCCGCGTGACGTCCTTGCGGTGGCGCAAGGTCAGCGAAAGGACTTCGCCCGGAGCCACGAGCACGGTCAGCGGGTAGTGCGTGTCGTCCCGTTCGGCCAGTTCCGCGACGGTCAGGCCGGAGCGGCGTTCGGCGTCGGCGAGCGCGTCGTCGTCGACCGGGTAGCTCTCGAAGACCAGCAGCGTGTCGAACAGTTCCCCGGTTCCGGCGGCGCGCTGGATGTCGGCGAGCCCGGCGTGCTGGTGATCCAGCAGCCGCGCCTGTTCGGCCTGGATCCGCGCCAGCAGCGCGGCCGCGGGTTCCTCCGGGCGCAGCCGCACCCGGACCGGCACGGTGTTGATGAACAGCCCGACCATCCGCTCTGCGTCGTCGAGATCGGCGGGCCTGCCGTGCACGGTGGTCCCGAACACGATGTCGGAACGGCCGGTCTCGGCGGCCAGGGTGAGCGCCCAGAGGACCTGGACGACGGTGTTGAGCGTGAGCCCTCGTTCGCGGGCCAGTTCCGCCAGTCCCGCCGGGAGGTCGACGACGAGCTCCCGGGCGGGCCCGTCGGCCGGGCCGATCAGCGTCGGTCCGTCCACATCGGACAGATTGGCGCGCCAGGCCTGTTCGGTGGCGCCCCGGTCCTGGCGGTCCAGCCAGTCCAGGTACCGGGCGTAGTCCGCGGCGGACGGCAGTGCGGCGGTGTCCCCGCCCGCGGCGTAGAGCAGGAACAGCTCGCGGCCGAACAGCGGACCGGACCAGCCGTCCATCAGGATGTGATGGTGGGTCAGCACGAAACGGTGCGTTCCGTCGGCGAAGCGCACACAGGTGGCCCGCATCAACGGCGGGACGGCCAGGTCGAAGCCGGTCGCCCGGTCCTCTTCCAGCAGCCGCGCGAAACCGGGTTCGTCCAGGTCCCGTTCGCGCCACGGCAGTTCGGCCCGGTCCGGCACGAACTGCACCGGCCGGGAGGTCTCGCTGAAGGTGAACCCGGCCCGCAGGTTCGGGTAGCGCTCCAGCATCGCGTGCAGGCAGCGGCGCAGCAGCGCCGGGTCGAGTGATCCGGTGAGGGTGAACACCTGCTGCACGAGGTAGCCGCCGGGTTCGAGCTGGTCGAGGTAGAGCAGCCCTTCCTGCAGTGGCGCGAGCGGGCGCGTGTCGCCGGACTCGAGGACCCGGACCGGTTCCGCGACCGGGGCGAGCGGTTCGGCCGCGGCGGCGAGGTCGGTGATCGTCTGGTGCTCGAACACCTGACGGGCGGTGATCTTCCAGCCCGCGCTCCGGAGCCGGGACACGACCTGGATGGAGGAGATGCTGTCGCCTCCGAGGGCGAAGAAGCCCGCGTCCGCGCCGACCTCGCCGAGGCCGAGCACGGCACGGAACGCGGCGGCGACGGCCTGTTCGGCCTCGGTTTCCGCCGCGCGGCCCGCGGTTTCCGGCGGGGCGGCCCAGTCCGCGGTGGCGAGCACGCGCCGGTCGATCTTGCCGCTCGCGGTGAGCGGCAGACTGCTCAACGACACGACCGCGGCGGGAACGAGGTATTCGGGCAGCACCGCGCCCAGGCGGCGGCGCAGTTCGGTGCCGTCGAGTCCTTCGCCGGTGGGGACGACGTAGCCGACGAGCCGCCGCGGTCCGGCGTCCGCGCGGGCGACGACGGCCGCCAGCGAGACCTCGGGAAGAGCGGTCAGCGCGGCCTCGACCTCGGCCGGTTCGATCCGGAAACCCCGGATCTTCAGCTGCGTGTCGACGCGGCCCAGGAACTCCAGGTCGCCGTGTTCGGTCCAGCGGACCCGGTCTCCGGTGCGGTACATCCGGCCGCCGCCGAACGGGTTCGCCACGAACCGCTCCGCCGTCGCTCCCGGCGCGTTCCAGTAGCAGGACGCGACCGCGTTCCCGCCGACGTAGAGCTCGCCCTGCTGCGCCGGGCGCAGCCTGTCGTCGAGGACGTACAGGGTCCGGCCGGTGTCCGGCCGTCCGATGAGGACACGGCCGTCGAAGGGCTCCGGGCACTTCCACACCGTCGCGTTCACGGTGGTTTCGGTGGGCCCGTAGGCGTTGAACAACCGGCGTCCGGGTGCCCAGCGCGCCACCAGCTCCGCCGGGACCTCGTCGGAGCCGACCACCACGGTCGTCGTCGCGGGCAGTGAGCCGGGCGGCAGCGCCTCCAGCGCGGCGGGCGGCAAGTCGACATGCGTCAGGTCGTGACGCCGCGCGAATTCGCCCAGCGCCGTGCCGAGCCGCTCTCCCTCGGCAGGGATGTACAGCGTTCCCCCCGACAGCACGGACATCGCCAGCTCTTCGAGGTAGACGTCGAACGCGGGCGAGGTGAACTGCAGGACCCGCGCGCCGGGCCCCGCCCCGTAGGTGGTCAGCGCGGTGTGGACGAGGCTTTCGACACCCGCGCCGGAGACCAGGACACCCTTGGGGCGGCCGGTCGAGCCGGACGTGTAGATCAGGTACGCGGCGGCCGTGGCCGGGCTCGACGGCCCGATCCCGCGCGCGCCGTCGGCGGTGATCTCGGCGATCGGGAGTGCGTCGGCGACGATCTCGTCGCGCCGGGCGGCGGGGGCGGCGGAGGCCAGCGGCAGGTAGGTGGCGCCGGTCTTGGCCACCGCCAGGAACGCGACGACGGCGTCGGTCCCGCGTCCCAGCTGGACGAGCACCCGCTCACCGGGTCCGGCGCCGAGCTCGCTCAGCACCGCCGCGAGCTCGGTCGACCGCGTGTCCAGTTCCCGGTAGGTCAGGGCGAGGTTTCCCGATACCGCAAGCGTTTCCGGGTACCGGGACACGGCGTCGGCGAACAGCCCGGCGATACCGCGTTCGCCGGGGGCGGCCGCTCCCCTGCCGTTTTCGAGCAGCCTGTCGCGTTCCGGCGTCGACAGCAGTTCCACCGACGTGATCGGCCGGTCCGGGTCGGCGGCCACCTCGGTGAGCAGCCGGACGAGCCCGTCGGCGAGCCGCCGCGCGGCGGCCGGGGTGAACAGGTCGGTGCGGTGCAGCACGGCGCCGAGAACGCGGTCCTGCCCGAGCGCGACGAACTCGAAGTCGAGGTCGAACTTGGCCACCGGCATCGCGAACAGATGCGGCGCGACGGTCAGTTTTCCGTGTTGTTCGGCCTCGGTCTCGGCGTGCTGATACGCCACGCCCACCTGGAACAGCGGGTGGTGCGCCGTCGAACGCTGCGGGTGCAGCTGGTCGACGAGGCGGTCGAACGGCAGGTCCTGGTGGTCGAACGCGGCCAGGTCCGTTTCGCGCACGCGGTCGAGCAGGGCCCGGAACGTCGGCCGCCCGCCGACCCCGGTCCGCAGCACGATCGTGTTGGTGAAGAACCCGACGAGCTCGTCCAGCGCGCTGTCCGACCGGCCGGCGACCTGCGTCCCCAGCGGGATGTCGTCACCGGCGCCGGTTAGGTGCAGCAGCGCGGCCACGGCCGCCTGCGCGAGCATGAACTGGGTGACGCCGGTCTGGGCGGCCAGTTCGCGCAGCCTCGCGGTCACCCCGGCGGGGAGTTCGAACTCGGCCGCGCCACCGTGCTGACCGGCCACCGGCGGCCGCGGCAGATCCGCGGGCAGCTCCAGCAGTTCGGGCAGTCCGGCCAGTTCCTTCAGCCAGAACTCGGCGGACGGCAGGTTCTTTTCCTGCCACAGCGCGAAGTCCGCGTACTGCACGGGCAACGGTGCCCACTGCGGGGCGACACCGTCGAGCCGGGACTCGTAGGCGGCGAACAGATCACGGCGCAGCGGGTGCGAAGACCACTCGTCGCCCGCGATGTGGTGCAGCAGCAGGACGAGGACGTGGTCGTCCGGCCCGAGCCGCAGCACGGACGGCCGGATCGGCGGTTCCTCGGCCAGGTCGAAGGCGTACCCGATCGCCTCGGCGACCTGGTCCGGCAGTTCGTCCTCGGTGACGTCGGTGACCGGGCAGGCGATCGCGACCTCGCCCAGGATCCGCTGGAACGGCACGCCGTCGCGGTCGGGATAGACGGTGCGCAGGATCTCGTGCCGCGCGACGAGGTCACTCAACGCGGCCCTCAGCGCGCCGACGTCGAGCGGTCCGCCGATCCGCCACACGAGCGGCAGGTTGTAGGTGGCGTTGGGTCCGTCGACACGGTGCAGGAACCACAGCTGCCGCTGGGACGCCGAAAGCGGCGGGAACTCCGGCCGCGGCGCGGGCACAAGAGCGGGCCGAGCCGCGGCAGCGTCCGCCAGCGCCGCCGCGAGGGCGGCCGGGGTCGGGTTGTCGAACACCGTGCGCGGGGACAGCTCGATCCGCAGGGCGGACTTGAGCCCGGCGACGAGCTTGATCGCGAGCAGGGAATGCCCGCCCAGCGCGAAGAAGTCCTCGTCGGTGAAGACCCGGGTGCGGCCGAGCACGGCGGCGAACCGTTCGGTGATCAGCTGTTCGGCCGCGGTCCTCGGCTCGCGCCGCACGCCGGTCGAGGAGCGCCCTGGCTCGGGCAGCGCGGCCTGGTCGAGCTTGCCGTTCGCCGTGACGGGCAGGGTGTCCAGCGCGACGATCGCCGAAGGCACCAGGTACGACGGCACCGCGCGCACCAGTTCCGCGCGGACGGCGGCGGTGTCGACCGTCCGCGGGGTCACGTAACCGAGCAGTTCGCCGGACCGGACGATCACCGCCGAACTGTCCACTTCGGACACCAGCGACAGCGCGTGCTCGATCTCGCCCAGTTCGACCCGGACACCGCGGATCTTGACCTGCTGATCGGTGCGGCCGAGGTAGGCGAGGCTCCCGTCGGTGTTCCACGCGGCGAGGTCGCCGGTGCGGTACATGCGGTCACCGGCCGCGCCGAAGGGATCGGCGACGAAACGCCGAGCCGTGAGCGCGGAGGCGCCGTGATAGCCGATCGCCAGCTGCGGCCCGGCGAGGTACAGCTCTCCCGGTTCCCCGGGCGCCACCGGGCGCAGGCCCGCGTCGAGCACGTAGGCGCGGGTGTTCCAGGTCGGCGTGCCGATCGGGACCGGACGGCCGCCGTCCTCCCCCGCGGTGTCCCAGACCGTCAGGTCGACCGCGGTTTCGGTCGGGCCGTAGGTGTTGACCAGGCTCGCACCGGGCAGCAGTTCGCGGACGCGCAGCATCTGGTCGATCTGGATCGCCTCGCCACCGACGATCACCACCCGCAGCGACGTGACACCGGCCGCGGCCGGTTCGGTGAGGAACGCGCTCAGCATCGACGGCACGAATTCGAGGATGGTGACGTTCTCGCGCGTGACCAGTTCGGCCAGGTACGCGGGATCGCGGTGGCCGTCGGGCCGGGCGATCACCACCGGCTGCCCGGAGCAGGCGGGCCAGTTCATCTCGCCGACGAACACGTCGAAGGACACCGGCGCCTTGAACAGCAGCCTGTCCGCCGGTCCGGGCTCGACGGTCCCGAGGAACCACGCCATCCGGTTCGCGATCGCCCGATGGGGGACGACGACGCCCTTGGGGCGTCCCGTGGAGCCCGAGGTGTAGAGCACGTACGCGGGATGCGCGCCGGTGACCGGGGTCCGCGCGGTGACCGGTTCGGCTTCCGTGGCCAGGAGTTCGGGTGTCGCGACCACGGCGGCGCCGGAATCCTCGATGAGGAACCGGATCCGCTGCTCGGGCAGTCCCGGGTCGACCGCCAGGAACGCGGCGCCGAGCCGGTGGACGGCGTACACGGCCGCGATCAGCTCGGCCGACCGCGGCAGGACGAGGGCGACCAGGTCGCCCGGCGCCACTCCGTGGGCGGCGAGTGCCCCGGCGTACCGCGCGACCAGACCGTCCAGGTCGGCGAACGTCCAGCGCGCGTCCTCCGCGATGACCGCGAGCGCGTCCGGCGTCCGGCGCACCCGCTCCGCGAACTGCTCGGGCAGCGTCCCGGCGGGCACGGCGTGCCCGGTGTCGTTCCAGTCGCGCACCACGGTCGCCACGACGTCGGCGGGCAGCAGCGGCAGGCGGCCGACGGGCCGGTCGGCGTCGTCGGCGAACCCCAGCAGGGTGGTCACGAGGCCGCGCAGCAACACTTCGGCCCGGGCCGCGGGCACGACGTCGGCACGGTGCGCGAGCCCGAGCGTCAGCCGAGGGCCGGGGACCACGGTGAGGGTCACCGGGTAGTGCGCGGCGTCGGTGGTGGCGACGGACCGGACGTCCAGCCCGGCTTCCCGCTGGCCGCGGGCCAGCGCCTCTTCGTCGACCGGGTAGCTCTCGAACACCAGCAGGCTGTCGAAGAGATCCCGGCCGCCCGCGAGCTGCTGGATCTCGGTCAGGCCGAGGTGCTGGTGCTCCAGGAGATCCGCCTGCCCGGACTGCACCCGGCTCAGGAAGTCGCGGGCGCTCTCGGCGGGGTTCGTGGTGATCCGGGCGGGCACGGTGTTGATGAACAGGCCCACCATCTCGTGCGCGCCCGGCAGGTCGGCGGGACGGCCGTGCACGGTGACGCCGAAGACGACGTCCGCGCGGCCGGTGGCCCGGCCGAGGACGAGACCCCATCCGGCCTGCACGAGGGTGTTGAGCGTGATCCCGCGCGCCCGGGCGAACGCCACCAGCCGTTCGGTGTCCTCTGTGGACAGAAGGTGGTCGAGCTGTTCCGGCACGACGGAACCCGAGGTGTTCGGCGCGATCAGGGTCGGACCGTCCACATCGGACAGCGCGGCTCGCCAGGCCGCGCGGGCGGCGGCCTTGTCCTGGGCGTTGAGCCAGGCCAGGTAGTCGCGGTAGGGGCGCACCCTCGGCAGCACCGCGGGATCGCCCGCGGCGGCGTAGAGGGCGAACAGGTCGCGGCCCAGCAGCGGTCCCGACCAGCCGTCCATCAGCAGGTGGTGATGCGTCAGCAGCAGGTGGTGCTCGTCCTCGCCCACGTGCACCAGGGTGAAGCGGATCAGCGGCGGGGTCTCGAGGTCGAACCGCGCCGCGCGGTCGGCTTCGGCGATCCGGCCTGCCTCGGCGCGGTCGGCCGCGTCGACCTCGGTGAAGGGCACCTCGACGCGGCGCAGCACCAGTTGCACCGGGCGTTCCACGCCGGTCGCGGTGAAGGCCACGCGAAGGTTCGCGTGGCGGTCCAGCAGGGCTTGCGCCGCCGCCCGCAGCGCGGCGGCGTCCACCGCCCCGCCCAGCTCGAAACGCAGCTGGACGGTGTAGACGTCCTGCTCCTCCCGGTCGAGGGAGGACAGGAAGAACAAGCCTTCCTGCAGCGGTGTGAGCGGGAGAACGTCCTCGAGTCCCCCGTGCGTCATGCTTTGCCCCATTTCGCTTCGAGCAGGTCGATCTGCTGCTGGCTCAGCGAGACCAGGCCGAAGTCGGACGAGGTGTGCCCGCCCGTCCCCGGTCCCGCCGTGTGGTCGGTGAGCGCGGCCAGCGCGTCGCACCACGCGTCGGCCAGCGCGAGGACGTCGGTCTCGGCGACCGCGCCCGGTGCGTACGTCCAGTCGGCGGTCAGCTCGGGCCGTCCGCCGTGGTCGGTGACGACGACGGTGATCTCCAGCGCGTGCGCCATCGGCAGCGTGGGCTCGGTGGCCCCGTTCACCCCGGTGCCGCCGGGTGCCGTCTCCCACGGCTTCTCGGCTTCGGGGACGGCGAACCGGCCCAGGTAGTTGAAGCCGATCCGCGGTGTTTCGAGCGCGGCGAGGCCGTCCCGCGCGGCCGGGTCGAGGTACCGCAGCACCCCGAACCCGAGGCCCTGCTCCCCCGGCACGGCGTGCAGTTGCTCCTTGACCGCCTTCAGCGCCTTGCCCGCCGCGCCGCCGCCGCGCAGGGCGTCGGAGACGTCGACGCCGTCGAGCCTCAACCGCACCGGGTACGCGCTGGTGAACCAGCCGACGGTGCCGGAAAGGTCGGCGCCGTCGAGGAGTTCGGTGCGGCCGTGGCCTTCCAGCTGGACCAGGAGGTCCCGCGGTCCCCGTTTCGCCGCCGCGAGGGCGAGCGCGGTGAGCAGGACGTCCTGGATCCCGGCGCCGTAGGCGGCCGGAACCGTGGTCAGCAACGGCTCGGTCTTGTCCGTCGTCAGGATCCTGCGGACCCGCTTGGCCGCGCCGACCCGGTCGCGTTCCGGTTCGGTCGTGCCGAGTCCGGGCTGGACCGGCGCGTCGGCCAGGGTTGCCCGCCAGTGCGGCAGTTCGTCCGCGAACTCGCCATCGGCACCGGCTTCGACGAGCCGGTGCGCCCAGGCACGGAAGGACGTCCCCGGCGTGGTCTGTTCACCGGCGAGGGTGGCGGGCAGGATGCGCCAGCTGACGCCGTCAACCGCGAGGTGATGGATCAGCACCAGCAACCGGCCCGGCGCGGCGCCGTTGTCCTGCCAGACGAACCGCACCTGCCTGCCCGCTTCGGGGGCGAGGGTTTCCGCGGCCGCCTTGACGTCCGGAGCGCCGAGCGAGAGGACGTCTGCGGCCTGGACCGCGCCGGGCGGGAGTACGTCCAGCGTCCAGTCGTCGTTCAGCTTGGCGCGCAGCATGTCGTGCCGGTCGAGGACGGTCTGGATCCGCTCGGTGAGGTGCTCCAGGGTGAGCCCCGGCGGCGTCACCAGCGTCTGTGCCTGGCTGAACCGGGCGATCGGGCCGTCCAGTTCGCGCAGCCAGTGCATCACCGGGGTGATCGGCGTCGGCCCGGTGGCCGCGATCTGTTCGGTGGCCACGGCTTCGGCCGGGGCGCGGGTGGCGGCCAGCGCGGCGAGGTTCGCCACCGTCTTGCGGTCGAAGATGTCCCGCGGCCGGATCTCCAGCCCCGCCGCGCGGGCCCGGCCGGAGACCTGGATGGACAGGATGCTGTCCCCGCCGAGGGTGAAGTAGTCGTCGTCCAGCCCGACCGACGGCAGGCCGAGGACGCCCGCGACGATCCCGGCGAGCAGCCGTTCGGCGTCGGTGGCGCCGGTCAGGTCCCCGGTCGCGGCCGGTTCGGGCGGGGCGGGCAGCGCACGGCGGTCGAGTTTCCCTTGCGACGTCAGCGGAAGCTCCGGCAACGACACGAAGACCGCCGGCACCATGTGGTCCGGGAGCTTCGTCAGCGCCGCCGTCCGGACCTCGTCGAAGTCCGGGTCACCCACGACGTAGGCGACGAGCCGGTTGGCGCCGCGGGCGTCCGGCAGTGCCAGGACCGCGACCCCGGCCACGCCGGGACAGCCGGACAGCACGGCTTCGACCTCGGCCAGTTCGATCCGGAACCCGCGTACCTTGACCTGGTGGTCGGCACGGCCGGCGTAGACCAGCGCGCCGTCGGCACGGCGGCGGGCGAGGTCCCCGGTGCGGTAGAGCCGTCCGGGGCCGAACGGGTTCGCGACGAACCGCGACGCCGTCAGCCCGGACTCGCCGAGGTACCCGCGCGCCAGCCCGGTCCCGGCCGCGTAGATCTCGCCGACGATGCCGGGCGGGACCGGCCGCAGCCGCCGGTCGAGCAGGTAGACGGCGGTGTTGTGCACGGGGCCTCCGATCGGCACCGCGCCCCGGTCCGGCTCGGGCACGCATTCCCACAGCGTGATGTCCACCGTGGTCTCGGTGGGGCCGTAGGAGTTGAACAGCCGCCGGTGCGCGGCCCAGTCCGCGGCGAGCGCGGGCGGGCACGCCTCCCCCGCCACGATCACGACGAGGTCGGCGGGCACCTGTCCGGGCCGGATCGACGCGAGCGCCGCGGGCGGGAGGGTCGCGTGTGTGATGTCCTTTTTGGACAGGAAGGTGGCCAGCGGATCGCCCGCGCGTTCGTCGTCGGGGACGATCACCAGGGTCGCGCCGGTGAGCACGCCCATGCACAGCTCCCACACCGACGTGTCGAAGCTGACCGACGCGAACTGAAGGACCCGGCTGCCCGGCCCGACGCCGAACGCTTCGACCATGGTGTGCGCCAGGCTGGCGACACCGGCGTGGCTCACCATCGTCCCTTTTGGACGGCCGGTCGAGCCGGAGGTGTAGATGATGTACGCCCCCGAGGCGGTCGAAACCGGCTCCGCAAGCGCATGCGTCCCGGCCGGGAGGGCGATTCCGTCCAGGATGAGCACCGGCTCGGAGTCGGCGATCATGGCGTCGATCCGCTCGGCCGGGTAGTTCGGGTCGAGCGGCAGGTAGACGCCGCCCGCCTTCTGGATCGCCAGCAGCGCCACGATCAGCTCGGCGGACCGCGGCAGGCGGACACCCACCACCGACTCCGGGCCGACACCGCGTCCGGCCAGCGAACGCGCCAGCCCCGTCGAGCGGCGGTCCAGTTCGGCGTAGGTCAGCGAGGTGTCCCCGTCGACGACGGCCTCGTGATCCGGACCGGCCGCGGCGACGCGCGCGAACAACCCGGCGATGGTCAGGTCCGCGACCTCGTGCGCGGTGTCGTTGGCGGTCACCAGCAGTTCGTGCCGCTCGGCGCCGGAAAGGACGTCGATGTCACCGACGGGCGCCCCGGGATCGGCGGCGAGTGCCCGGCAGATCCGGGTGAACCGCTCGGCGAGACGCTCGATCTCACCCGGTTCGAACGCGTTCTCCGCGTACTTCCACGTGACGCGCAGCCTGTCGCCGGGCTCGACGACGAGGGCGAGCGGGTAGTGCGTGTCATCCGACGCCGTGACCGAACGAAGATCCAGTTCGCCCGAGGCGGCGCGCACGGATTCGCCGTCCAGCGGGTAGTTCTGGACCACCAGCAGGGTGTCGAACAGCTCGCCGGTGCCCGCGAACCGCTGGATCTCGCCGAGTCCCGCGTACTGATGACCCAGCAGGGCGGCTTGCTCGGCCTGGACCCGGCCGAGCAGGTCCAGCAGCGGTTCGCCGTACCCGGTCCGGACGCGGACCGGGATCGTGTTGGCGAACAGGCCGATGCTGCCGTCCGCGCCGTCGACCTCGGCCGGGCGGCCGGAGACGACGGTGCCGAACACGACGTCCTCGCGGTCGGTGAGCCTGCCCAGCAGCAACCCCCACACGGCCTGGACCAGACTCGTCATGGTCAGCCCCGCGGCACGCAGGACGGCGACGAGTTCACTCGTCAGCGCTTCCGGCAAGGCGGACTCGTAGTGCCGCGAGATCCGGTCTCCGACGGCCGCGGGCGCGAGCAGCGCAGGTTCGTCGAAACCGTCGAGTGCGGTACGCCAAGCCTTTTCGGTGACCGTGGTGTCCCTGGTGGACAGCCAGGCGAGGTGGTCACGGAACGGCCGTGAAACCCGCGCCGGTGCCGCGTCCCTGGTGTAGGCGTCGAGCAGGTCGCCGACGAGCAGCGGACCCGACCAGCCGTCGTAGAGCAGGTGGTGCGCGGTCAGCAGGAGAACCGCTCCCCCGCCGGAACGGCGGATCAGGGTGAGCCGCAGCAGTGGTGGCTCACCGGGATCGAATCGGTCCGCCAGGTCCGCCTCGGCCAGCGCGTCGACGTCACCGCTTTCGTGCTCGGCCCAGCGGGGCTCGAGCGCGGCCGGGACGAACTGGATCGGCACGCCCGCTTCCGTGTGACGGAAACCCGCGCGCAGGGCGGGATGCCGGGCGAGCAGCGCGGCGGCGGCCCGGCGCAGCCGCGGCCCGTCCACCTCGCCGTCGAAGTCCAGCCGGAGCTGCATCAGGTACGGATCCGGGCCGGTGGCCTCGAAATCGGTCAGGAACAGCAGTCCGGTCTGCAGCGGGGTGAGCGGCAGGACGTCCTCGACCGCGAGCAGAGCGTCCACTGTGTCCACATCGGACTGGGTCAGCTCGGCGAGCGGGAAGTCCGACGGCGTGTGGAACGGCTCCCGCACCGCTTCGACCAGTGCCGCGACGGCCTCCTGCCAGCGAGCGGCCAAGGCCCGGACCTCGGTCTCGCCGAGGATGTCCGGGACGAAGGCCCACGACGCGCGGACGACGTCCCCGTCGACGGCGGCGTTGATCTCCAGCGCCGCGGCGACCGCGGTGCCCGGATCGGCGTGGCCGCCCATCGGCTCGGCGGGCGTCCAGTCACCGTCGCCGCCGGTGAACCGGCCGAGGTAGTTGAAGCCCACCTCGGGTTCGGGCAGCCCCGGCACACGGTCGAGGTAGCGCAGCTTGCCGTACTGGAGACCGGCGAGGTCGCCGCCCGGCAGGCCGCGCAGCGCGGACTTGACGCCCTTGAGGGTGGCGACGGGATCGCCGCCCTCTTCGAGCGGCACGGGGTATCGCGAGGTGAACCAGCCGACCGTGCGCGAGATGTCCGGGCCGAGGTCCACCCGGCCGTGGCCCTCCACGGCCACCAGCAGCGGTTGCCGCGCGGCCGTCACGAGCGCGGCCAGCAGGACGTCCTGCACGGTCCCGTGCGCGTGGACCGCCACGTCGGGAAGCCCCGCCCACGGCAGTTCGACCTCGAACTTCGCCGCCGTGGCGACAAGATCCGTCCCGGGATCGACGGGACGGCGGCCGAGGCCCGGGAAGGGACGGTCCAGGAACGACTGCCAGGCCGCGGGGTCGGCGTCGACCCGGGTGGCTTCCCGCGCCCAGCGGGCGAAACTGCCACCGGTGGCGGCGGGGGCTCCCGCCAAGTCCTCCATGAGGATCCGCCAGGACACACCGTCGACCACGAGGTGGTTGACCACCAGCAGGAGCCTCCGCCGGGACGGGCTCCAGACCGCGCGCAGCAGGACCCCGGCCGCGGTGTCCAATTCGGACAGTGCGCGTTCGCGTTCACCGGTCAGGTCTTCGACGACGCGGACGGCGGGAGCACCGGTGGCGCCGGGCACGAGACGTCCGTCTTCGGTGATCCGGCTCCCCAGCTCCGGGTGCCGGGTGAAGAGGTCTTCGAGCTTGCGCTGGAGGCTCGCGGCGTCGAGGTCCTCCGGCGTGGTCAGGAGCAGCCATTGCGCGAAGCGGTCGAGGTCGCCGCCGCGTTCGGCCGCCCACGCCATGATCGGCGTGCGGGCGATCTCGGCCGGTTCCGGTTCGGCCTGCCCGGATTCGACGAGGGCGCCGACGCGTTCGGCGAGTGCCAGCGGCGTGCCGAGTTCGACGACGTCCCGGGCGCGGACCGCCAGTCCGGCGGCCCTGGCCCGGCCCACCACGCGCAGGGACAGGATGCTGTCCCCGCCGAGGCCGAAGAAGTGGTCCTGCTCGCCCACCGCCGGCAGGTCGAGAACCTCGGCGAAGATGTCCGCGAACAGCGCCGCGGTGGCGTTCCCGCTCGTGGACGCCGTGACCTCGGCTCGCGCACCGGGTTCCGGCAGCGCCGCACGATCGAGCTTTCCACTGGGAGTCAAGGGGAACTCGCCGAGCGGCACGATCACGTCCGGCACCATGTACGAGGGCAGGTGGTCCCGGCAGTGCGCCAGCACCCGCTCGACGTCCACAGTGGACGAGGCGGTGACGTAGCCGGTCAGCCCGCCCGGACGGGCGGCCACGGCGGCACCGGTGATCCCGGGGACGGCGCCGAGGACGTGTTCGATCTCGCCGAGTTCGATGCGGAAACCCCGCACCTTGACCTGGTGGTCGGCGCGGCCGAGGTAGTCGATCTGCCCGTCTTCGGTCCAGCGGGCGAGGTCGCCGGTGCGGTACATCCGGCCGCTGTGAAACGGGTTCGCCACGAACCGTTCCGCCGTCAGGCCGGGGCGGCCGAGGTAGCCGCGGGCCAGCCCGCCCGCCAGGTACAGCTCACCCGTGACGCCGGGCGGGACCGGGTTGAGATCGCGGTCCAGGACGTAGCACCGGCATCCGGCGAGCGGCGCGCCGATCAGCACGCGTTCGCCGTCGGTCACCGGCCAGCTGGTCGCGTACACCGTGGCCTCGGTCGGACCGTAGATGTTGAGCAGGCGCGCGTCCGGGAGCGCGGTCCGGATGGAGCGCACCAGATCCGCGGACAGGGCCTCGCCCGCGAGGGCGAAGGTGCCGACCTCGAGACCGGACAGGTTCTGTTCGAAGACGCCCGCGATCGCCGACGGCACTCCGCAGACCAGGCTCAGCCGGTCGCCGTCCGTCGCGTCGGCCAGCGAAAGGACGTCGGGGACGACGTCGATCCGCCCGCCGCTGAGCAGTGGGGCGAAGATCTCGAAGACGGACACGTCGAAGGTGACCGGAGTCGCCGCGAGGACCCGCGACAGCCCCTCTTCGCCGAAGGTGGCGCGACCCCAATCGATCAGTCCGACGACGCTCTCGTGTTCGACGACCACGCCCTTGGGACGGCCGGTCGAACCCGACGTGTAGATCACGTACGCCGCGTTTCCGGGCCGCGCGGCGACGTCGGCGTCACCAGATGGCTCGAAGCCGTCGAGTGACAGGTGCTCGAAGCCGTCGTAGAACGTGTCCGTGGTCAGCACGAGGGCGGGCCGCGCTTCGGTGAGGACGCCCGTCACGCGTTCGGCCGGGTGACCGAGGTCGATCGGCAGGTAGGCGCCGCCCGCCTTGTGCACGGCGAGCATCGCGACGATCAGGTTCACCGACCGGGGCAACGCCAGTGCGACGACGGATTCCGCGCCGACACCGCGGTCGGCGAGCGCCCGGGCGAGACCCCGGGCCGCCGCGTCGAGCTCGGCATAGGTCAGGCTCGTGTACTCGTCCGTGACGGCGATCGCGTCCGGCGTACGACGGGCCTGCGCCCGGAACTCGTCGGCGAGAGTCCGTCCACTGTGGACCTCGCCGGTCTCGTTGAACGCGTGGACGACGAGGTCCCGCTCGGCGGTGTCGGCGATGCCGAGGCTGCCGACCGGAGCGGTCCCGTCGGCCACGACGTCGAGCAGGACCCGGACGAACCGGTCCAGCAGCACGGCCGCGGCCTTCTCGCCGAAACCGGGCTGGAACTTCAGCCCGACGTACAGCCGCTCCTCGGGCGCGACGATCAAGGTGACCGGGTAGTGCGTGGCGTCCACCGGCGGTCCGCCGGTCACGCGGAGATCCCGGCCCGCGTCCCAGCTCGACGCCGCCGGATAGTTCTCGACCACGAGCAGGGTGTCGAACAGCTCTCCGATCCCCGCCTCGCGCTGGATCTCGGCGAGCCCGATCTGGTGGTGGTCCAGCAGTTCCGCCTGCTCGTGCCGCACCCGCGAGAGCAGGGCGTCCGCCGTTTCGCCCGGACGCGGCGAGATCCGCACCGGCAGGGTGTTGATGAACAGCCCGGCCATCTCGGTGCTGCCCGCCAGTTCCGCCGGGCGGCCGGAGACCGTGGTGCCGAACACGACGTCGGCCCGGCCGGTGAGCCTGCCCAGCAGGATCGCCCAGGCGACCTGGACCAGGGTGTTCACCGTGCAGCCGAGGACACGGGCGCGCTCCGCCACCGACGCGGTCACGTCGGCGTCGAGTTCACGGTGGAGGTGTTCCGGCCAGCGCGGCTCACCGGAGCCGGGGGCGAGCAGCGTCGGCTCGTCCAGCCCGGCCAGTGCGGCGGCCCAGGCGGCGCGATCCGCGTTCTTGTCCACTGTGGACAGCCAGGTCAGCTGATCGCGGTGCGGGCGCCGCACCGGCGCCCCGGCCCCGCCGTACGTGGCGAGCAGTTCCCGGGCCAGCGACAGGGAGGACCAGCCGTCCAGCAGGACGTGATGGTGACAGATGAGCAGGCGATGATGCCCCGGCCCGCCCCGCAACAGGGCGAACCGGATCAGCGGAGCCCGGTTCAGGTCGAACCGCTCGCGGCGGAACCGCTCGACGGCCTCCTCGGTGAGCGGTCCTTCTTCCCACGCCAGCGCGGGTTCGGGCAGGACCACCTGGACGGGATCACCGTCGGCCCGCAGCCGGAATTCCACACGCAGCGCGGAGTTCCGCAGCACCAGCTGCTCGGCGCACGCGCGCAGCCTGGCGGTGTCGAGCTCCCCGGCGAGGTCGAAGGACAGGAGCACGGTGTAGACGTCGGTCTCGGCGTCCTGGGCCAGCAGGCCGGCCTGCAGCGGGGTGATCGGCAGGATGTCCTCGACGTCGCCGAATTCGTCCACTTCGGGCTGTGTCAGCGTGACCAGCGGGAAGTCGGACGGTGTATGGCCGCCGCCTTCGGTCAGCGCGGTGATCGCGCGGTGCCAGGCGTCCAGCAGGGCGTCGATGGGCTCGCTGGACGACCAGCGCGCCTTGAGCACGCCATCTTCGACCAAAGTGGACACTTCGATCGGATGCGACGCGGCCAGCTCCGGATCGGCGCCGCCCGCCAGGAAACCGAGACCGTCCACCGGGGTGAAGTCCCGGTCGTCCCGGACGGCCCGGCCGAGGTGGTTGACCAGGAACGGCCGCGGCGCGCCGGGGACACGGTCGCGCAGCGGGCCGTAGCCCGTGCCGCCGTCCGGGACCGCGGCGAGGGTTTCCTTGACCCGCTTGAGGATCTGTTCGGGAGTGCCGTCGAGGGACACCCGGATCGGATACAGGCTGGTGAACCAGCCGACGGCGGAATCGGCGGCGCGCAGGCCGTCCCGGCCGTGCCCTTCGAGATCCGCCCGGAGTTCACGCTCGCCCCAGACCTCCCGGGCGGCCAGCCCGAGCGCGGCGAGGAGGACTTCGCGCGTTCCGGTGTGGAACGCGCGCGGGATGTCGGTGACGACGGCCCGGGAAAGGTCTGCGGGCAGTTCGGTGACGACATGCCGGAGGTCACCGACGCTGCCCGTGCTCAGTTCGACGCTCGTCCCGGCCGCCATGTCGGTCCAGAACGCGGTCTGTGTCTCGTCCGCGGTCAGCGACGCCGCCCAGTCACGGGCCACGAAGTCACCCGGACGCGGCGGCTCCCCCGCCCAGCCCGCGGCGAACTCGGCGCCGATGACCGGCCACGAAACGGCGTCGACCACGAGGTGGTGCGCCACCACCAGCAGCCGGTCCGGCAGGAAGTGGACACCACGCAGCACGACACCGGCGTAGGGGTCGAGCGCGGCGATCTCGCGCTCCAGCTCGGCTCTCGGGTCGGCCTCGGCGAGCACCGCGCGCAACGAGACCCTGGCCTCGTGGGGAGACCGGATCTCCAGCGTGTCGCCGGTCAGCCGCGCCCGCAGGAAGTCGTGCCGGGCGACGAGCCTGGTGAACAGCCGCGCCAGGTCACGGGTCTTCACCCCGGCCGGGACCCGGAGCAGGGTCGCCTGGCTGTACCGGTCGATCGGGCCGCCGCGCTCCAGCAGCCAGCGCAGCATCGGGGTCGGCGCCACCGGCCCGAGCCGTTCGGCCGCCGTGGCGGGGACGGCGCGGTCGTCGATCTCCCGGACCCGGGTGGCCAGTTCGGCCACGGTGCCCGCCTCGACGACGTCGCGCGGGGTGACGAGCAGCCCGGCCCGGCGCAGCGCCGCGACCAGGTGGATCGCGCTGATGCTGTCCCCGCCCGCGGTGAAGAACCCGGTGTCGGCACCGATTTCGCTCCGCCGCAGCACTTCCGCGAACGCGTCGGCGACGGCGGCTTCCCGCGCGTCGCGCGGTGCGACCGTGGCCACCGTGTTCTCCCCCGGCGGCTCCGGCAGCGCCGCGCGGTCCAGCTTTCCGTTGCGGTTCACCGGGAACGCGGCCAGCGGGACCAGCGTCGACGGCACCATCGCCGCGGGCAGCGCGGCGGCCAGTCCGGCGAGCACCGGAGCGGGATCCACGGTCGCGGGCACGCAGTAGGCGACGAGCCTGCCGTCACGGACCACGACCACCGCGCCGTCGACGCCGGGCCGGGCGACCAGCCGTGCCTCGATCTCGCCCGGTTCGATGCGCTGGCCGCGGATCTTGACCTGATGGTCGGTGCGGCCGAGGTAGACGAGCGCGCCGTCCGGGCGCCGCCGCACGAGGTCGCCGGTCCGGTACATGCGGCCGCCGGACGGGCAGGCCACGAAGCGTTCGGCGGTGAGGCCCGGCCGGTCGCGGTAACCGCGCGCCAGCTGGACACCCGCGAGATACAGCTCGCCAGGCACCCCGGCCGGGACCGGGTTCAGCCTCGCGTCGAGCACGAGCACACCGGTGTTCCAGACCGGGGCGCCGATGGGCACCGGCGCCTCGCCGTCGGCGGTGTCCCACTCGGTGACGTCCACCGCGGCCTCGGTCGGGCCGTAAAGGTTGTGCAGCGGCGCGCGGAAGACCGCCCCGGCCTTGGTGACCAGATCGGCGGGCAGCTCCTCGCCGCTGCACACCACGCGGCGCACCGAACCCAGATCGTGCGGCACCCGGGCCGCCACGAACGCCGCCAGCATCGACGGGACGAAGTGGACGGTCGTCACCCGCTGGGCCTCGATCACCGCGGCCAGGCGGCCCGGATCGCGGTGGTCGCCCGGTTCCGCGACGACCAGCGCCGCCCCGGTGATCAGCGGCAGGAAGAACTCCCACACCGAGACGTCGAAGGTCGCCGGGGTCTTCTGCAGCACCCTGTCGCCCGTGTCGAAGCCGTAGCGCTCGGCCATCCACAGCAGCCTGTTGACGATGGCGCGGTGCTCCACCAGGACACCCTTGGGCCTGCCGGTGGAGCCGGAGGTGTAGATCAGGTAGGCGGCGTTGCCCTGGCCGATGTCGGCGGGCGCGAACCCGTCGCCGTCGGGCAGGTCGTCCGCCGAGACGACGGCGTCCGGTGACGCGTCGGCGAGCAGTTCCCGGACGCGCTCGTCCGGCAGTTCCGGATCGACCGGCAGGTAGGCCGCCCCGGCACGCAGGACACCGACGAGGGCGACGACCAGGTCGACCGAACGTGGCAGGACCACCGCGACGATCGATTCGGGGCCCACCCCGCGGTCTCGCAACCCGGCGGCGAGCCGCGCGCTGCGCTCGTCCAGCTCCCGGTAGGTCAGCCGGCTTTCCCGGAACACCAGCGCTTCGCGGCCGGCATGGTCGGTGAAGGCCCGTTCCAGCAGCGCCGTCAGCGTGACCGGCGGGACGTCGTGCGCGGTGTCCGGCCGGGTCAGTTCCGCGGGCAGCAGGACCGGCACGTCCGAGACGGGCTCGTCGGCCGAGGCGACCAGGTCGCCGAGGACCTGGACGAACCGGCCGGTGAAGAGGGCCGCCTCGTCGGCGTCGAACAGATCTTGTGCGAACTCGAGGAATCCGCTGAGCCCGTCACCGGTCTCGGTGACGTTGAGGGTGAGGTCGAATTTGGCCGTACCGGTGGGGATCAGGTCCATTTCGGCGTCGAGCCCGGCGAACCCGCCGTCGCCGTCCGGCGTGTTCCGGTAGGCGAACAGCACCTGGAAGAGTGGATGCCTGCCCGGTGCGCGCGGCGGCGCCACCCGGTCGACGACCTGGTCGAACGGCACGCCGTCATGGGCGAGCGCGGCCAGACCGGTCCGGCGGACCCGGGCCAGCAACTCGCGGAACGTCGGCCGCCCGGACAGATCCGTGCGCAGCACCACCGTGTTCACGAAGAACCCGACCAGCGGGTCCAGCGTTTCGGCGGGCCTGCCCGCCACCGGGACACCGATCGGGACGTCCGTACCCGCGCCGCAGCGCGAAAGCACGGTCGCCAGCGCCGCGTGGAGGACCATGAACACACTGGTGCCGGTCTCGGCCGCGAGTTCCCGGATCCGTTCGTGCAGGCCGTCCGCCAGATCCAGGTCCAGCACCAGGCCGAGGCCGCCCGGGTTGCCCGGCCGCGTCCGTCCACTGGGGACGGGAAGGTCTTCGGGCAGGCCGTCCAGCTCCGCCGCCCAGAAGTCCAGCTCGGCCGAGACGGGAAGTCCTTGGTGCCACAGGGTGTAGTCCGCGTACTGCACCGCCAGCGGAATCCACTGTGGAGCGTGCCCGGCCGAGCGAGCGGCGTACGCGGTTTCGAGGTCGGCGAGCAGCGGTCGCAGCGACCATTCGTCGGTGGCGATGTGGTGCGTGGTCAGCACGAGTACGTGGTCCTCGGTCCCGAGGACGAGCAGCGCCGCGCGGACCGGCGGCTCGGCGTCGAGCGCGAACGGGCGACGGCTGTGCTCGGCGATCGCCGACGGCAGTTCGTCCACGGTGCTTTCCAGCACCTCGCAGACGGCCGATGACGGTGGCAAGACCTGTTGCCACGGCTCGGTTCCGTCGTCGTGGTAGACGGTGCGCAGCGGTTCGTGCCTGGCGATCACGTCGTCGAGGGCCGCGACCAGCGCCCGGCGATCGAGCGGACCGCGCAGGCGCAGGCTCAGCGGCAGGTTGTAGGCGGCGCTGGCGGGTCCGGCGAGGGCCTGCAGCAGCCACATCCGGCGCTGCCCCGCGGAAAGCGGCAGCCGTTCGGGCCGGATCGCGACCGGGACGTCCGGCCGTGCCGGGGCGAGGTCGTCGAGACCGCGGATCAGCGCGGCGGGGGTCGGGGCGTCGAACACCGCGGCGATGGGGACGTCCACGCCGAATTCCGCGCCGAGACGGGCGCTCAACCGCATGGCGAGCAGGGAATGCCCGCCGAACCGGAAGAAGTCGTCTCCGGGGCCGAAGCCCGGGACGCCGAGGACGTCGGCGAAGGCGCCGCAAAGCCGGGCGAGGCGGGGGTCGGTGACAGCCTCGCCGGATCCGGTGTGGGTCCGGTTCGCCAGCGCCAGGCGGTCGACCTTTCCGTTGGGGGTCAACGGAAGCGCGTCCACCGGTACGAGCAGGCCCGGCACCATGTAGTCCGGGAGCCGCCGCGCCAGTTCCGCGCGCAGGTCCCCGGTGTCGCCGGTCGGCACGTAGTACCCGGCGAGCCCCGCGCCCGCCGCCACGACAGCGCAGTGCCCGACGCCGGGAGCCTGCCCGAGAACGGCTTCGACCTCGCCGAGTTCGACCCGGAAACCGCGGACCTTCACCTGGTGGTCGGTCCGGCCCAGGCAGTCGAGGTCACCGGTTTCGGTCCAGCGCGCGAGGTCGCCCGTGCGGTACATCCGGCCGCCGCCGAAAGGGTTCGCGACGAACCGCGAGGCGGTCAGCCCGGGTCTGCCCAGGTAGCCCAGCGTGACCCCGGAGCCCGCCAGATAGAGCTCGCCCGTCGCGCCGGGCGGGACCGGCCGGAGCGCGGCGTCGAGGACGTAGGCGTGGGTGTTGTGCAGGGGGCGCCCGATCAGCGGCCGGTCGGCACCGGCGAGGTCGATTTCGTGCGCGGTGGACCAGATCGTCGTCTCGGTCGGTCCGTAGACGTTGGTGACGCCCGCTGTCGTCGCGCTCAGGGTGCGGGCCAGCGACGGCGGCAGCGCCTCGCCGCCGACCAGCGCGCGGACGCCACGCAGGGCGAGCGGCGCGGATTCGGCGAGCGCCTGCCACAACGACGGCGTCGCCTGCATCGCGGTGATCCGTTCCCGGCCGAGCAACGCGCTCAACCGGGCCGGATCCCGGGTGTCCTCACGGCCCGCGAGCACGATCGTCGCGCCGTCGAGCAGGGGCAGGAACAGCTCCAGGGCGGCGATGTCGAAACTGACCGTCGTGACGGCCAGGAACCGGTCGGTGGCACGGAACGCGAACCGTTCGCGCAAGGAGGCGAGGAGGTTCGCCAGATTGCGCCGGGTGACGACGACACCTTTGGGACGTCCGGTCGAGCCGGACGTGTAGAGCACGTAGGCGGGCGCGTCGAGCGGCGGCTCCGGAAGCGGCACCGGATCGGCGGGCAGGCCACCGGCGAGCCACGCGGGGTCGACCACCAGTGCCGGAGCGGCGTCCGCGAGCATGAATTCCACGCGTTCGGCGGGGAAATCGGGATCCAGCGGGAGATAGGCGGCACCGGCCTCGAGCACCGCCAGCAGGGTCACGACGAGATCGACACCGCGCGGCAGCGCGACGGCGACCAGGTCCCCCGGCCGGACGCCCTCCGCGAGGAGCCGGGCGGCGAGTCTCCCGGACCGGTCGTGGACGTCGTCGTACGACAGCCGCGATCCCGCGTCCTGGAGGGCGATCCCGTCACCACCGGGTATCACGCTCAAGACGTCGGACTCGTCGTGCGCTGTCGGCTCCGAGCGGCCGAGTGCGAGGACCCGGGACCGCTCCCCGGCGCCCGTCACGTCGAACCGGCCCGACGGCAGGTCCGGCGCGGCCGAGGCCAAGGCCTCCAGCACACCGACGAAGCGCCGGGCGTGGTCCTTCACTTCGTCCGCGCTGTAGGCGGCCGGATTGGCGTCGACGTCCAGTTCGATCCCGCCGGCACCTGGCAGGCCCTGCACGGTGAAGGTCAGGTCGTCGACCGGACCGGCCGCCAGGTAGTGCGTGGTGGCGGGCAAGCCGCCGAAGGAGAGGCCGGTGGCGAAGGGTTTGATGTTGATCCACGGCCCGACCAGCCGCCGCGAGCCGAGCCTGCCGAGGTCGCGGCGCAGATCCTCGCCGCGGTACCGGTGGTGCGGGCGGGTCAGCTTCAGTTCGGCGGTCACGGTCCTGACCAGGTCTTCCACCGTGGTCGACGCGGTGACCGGGATCCGCAGCGGTACCACGTTGACCGTGGTCGCCGGGATCCGCGCCGCCGGGCCGAGACGGCCCATCACCGGCAGGCCGAGCACGATCTCGGGGGCGCCGGTGGCGCGGTGCAGATAGAGCCCGGTCGCCGCGATGACCAGTTCGGTCCAGCCGGTGCCGAGCCTTTTGGCCAGCGCGGAGAGCGCCTCGAAACCGGCCGCGTCCAGTCGCGTGCTCTCGCGCCGGAAATGGTGCGAGGCCGGGACCGGTGCCGCAGGGGAGACGATCTCGGGTAGATCCGCCAGCCTGTCCAGCCAGAACGCGCGGTCACGCTCGAACTTTTCGGACTCCCGGTACGCCTTCTCGTCGGCGAGGAGATCCGACACCGGTTTGAACGGGCTGTCACCGACGGGTCCGCCCGCGACGAGGGCGGTGTAGATCGCCGCCACGCGCCGCTGGATCAGCCCGAAACCGTAGCCGTCGAGCAGAATGTGATGGCAGGCGAAGAACCAGAGGAAGTGGTCCTTCGCCCGCCGGTAGAGGATCTGTGTCACCAGCGGGCCCGTCGCGGGATCCCGCGCGATGGCGAGTTCCGCGCGCATCGAGGGAACCGGATCGCCGTCGGCATCCACGATCCGCAGCTCCGGCGTGGCACCCGGCGTCCGCCAGGGCCCGGATCCGTCATGTCCGAAAAGGACGGACAGACCGTCGGCCTCGGCGAGCGTCCGGTGTACCGCCTCCTGGAAGGAGGGGACGTCGAGTTCGCCCCGGATCTCCAGGTACTCGCCGGTGTTGTACGCCGGGCTGGACTGATCGAGACGCTGCCCGAACCAGACGCCCTGCTGCGCCGCGGTCAGCGGGCTGCGGACGTCCTCGTGCGCCGATGACACAGTTGTTCCTTCCTCTGCCTGAAATCAGTGACCGTGTCCGCCGCCGGCCGTCGGTGGCAGCTCGTGGGCCATCGACTTCGCGATCGCGATGACCTCCTTGGGCTGCACCAGGAACGGCCGCATCATGCTCATGTCCTCGTGTTCGAGCATGTGGCAGTGGTAGACGAACTTGCCGGTCACGTCGGCGAACTTGGCGACGACGTCGACCGACTCGCCCGCGGCCACGTTGACGACGTCCTTCCAGCCCGCCTGGTCGGGGGCCACCGGTTCGCTTCGCTCCCAGAAGACCGGCGTCGTGGTGCCACCGCCGATGCCACCGCCGGGAAGGTCGATGAACTGGAACCCGTCGATGTTGTAGAAGCCGCGCTTCACCGGCTGGAAGGCACAGACGTGGATGTGCATCGGATGCGGCCAGCCGGACCAGTCGAGGTTGACGAAGCGCCAGCGCTCCCACGAACCCGCCTTGACGGTGTACTGCGTGGGATCGGTCCACTGGTAGGCCATGCGCTTCCAGGTGGTGACCGAACCGTCCTGTTCCTTCAGCTGCACGATGCCGTCGATCGGGAACGGTCCCGGCGGCGCCTCGATCTTCTGCATCTCCCACAGCCGGGCGTGCGAGACGCCGACCGGGGTCAGCATGACCATGCGCTCGGCCTCGACGGGCTGCTTCTCGGTGACGCGGGTGAACGACCTCGCCAGCGTCCTGGGCAGACGGAAGCCGCTCTGCCTGCCCCGCTGCGCGACCCGGAACTGCAGGAAGTCCGGCCACGGCCCGGGGTCGTAGTCGATGTTGCGCAGCAGCACCTTCTTGCCCGCGAGCGCGCGGAAGTCGATCAGGACGTCGGCCCGTTCTGACGCCGCCAGGCTGAAGCCGCCCGCGACGTCCACCGGCGCGCCGAGCAGTCCCGCGTCGGAGCCGATCACGAAGATCGTGTTGGGCGGCAAGGGTTTCCCGTCCTCGGTCACCGCCTGCACCACGTACGGCCGGGTGTTGGACGCGTTGGCCATGCGGAAGCGGTACCAGTCCGGTTCCACGTCCTTGAACGGCCAGATCGCCCCGTTCACCAGCGTGTACGGCCCGGCGAACGAGCGCACCTGCCGCAGCGGGTCCGTGCTCATCACCGTGGTCTTGTGCAGCATCGTGCCGGTGAGGCGGTTCTTGTCGTCGGTGTCGAAGTTCCGGTCGCAGATCAGCAGCGGCACTTCGCGGTCCCCGGACGGCAGGCGCAGCGACGCCTCTTCGTCGTCACGGAGGATGTACATCCCGAGCAGGCCGGACATCACGTTCCAGCGCGTGATGTGCATGGCGTGGTCGTGGTACCAGAGCGTGGTCGCGGGCTGGTCGTTGCGGTACTCCACCAGCTGGCTGCGCCCGGCGAGGACCGCGTCCTCCGCCCAGCCGTCGCTGCCGCCGTCACTGAAGTGGCCGTGCAGGTGGACCGACGTCCAGCCGGGCAGCGCGGCGACGTCGGCCCGCGGCGCGACCCCTTCACGGCCGGGAACGTCCCACTGGTAGGGATCGGCGTTCTCGTCGAACAGGATCTCCACCACCGGCAACGGATACGGACCAGTGAGCTCGTTGGTCCAGGTGACCCGCAACGGTTTCCCGCGCCGGGCTTCGATGATCGGGCCGGGGAACCGGCCGTCGAAGCCCCAGATCTTCGTGGGCGGGAGCTGTGAGTGCAGCCGGACGTAATTGGGCCGCATGCGGATCGTCAGGTTGTCGACGCCGCCGAACCGGTCGCCCCTCGCCGTCGCCATGGTGGGCAGCGGATCCCGGAACGGCGTCAACTGGGTGACCGTGCCCCGGAACGGTGTCCCCGGCCGCGGCGCCGTGGCGGCCACCGGGCGCACCTGACCGGCCTGGCCGACCGGATCGCCCTGGGCCCGGGGCCGGGCGTAGGCGCGGGGATCGATCGTGACCGGGCCGCGTTCACGGCCGGGCATGGATTGGATCGTCGCCGACCCGATCCCCAGCGCCAGAGCGCCCGCGAAACCCGCCTTGAGCAGAAACCCGCGGCGGTCGACGCCTTCGCCGTCGCTCACGTCCTGTCGGCCTCTGCGGCCGCCATGGCCTCGATGAGGCTCTTGGGCCTCAGGTCGGTCCACGTCGCCTCTACGTAGTCCAGGCACTCCTGCCTGGAGGCCTCGGCCTTCGCCACCGTCCAGCCGTCGGGCACCTCGGCGAACGAGGGCCAGAGCGAGTGCTGGTTCTCGTCGTTGACCAGCACCAGAAAGCGGCCGTCTTCGTTGTCGAACGGATTCGTCATCACACAGCTCCCTCAGCAAACTTAGGGAAGGCTAGCCTAATGATTTACCCATGGCCATAGGCCGAAAACGTGACGGTGGCGGCATTTCCGCTCAGGCACGGCCACGGCGCATCTCCCCCACCAGCAACCAGCCGAGATACAGCCCGCCGAGTACCAGGGTGGTCACCCCGACCGGCAGCTGGGAACCCGGAATGAGCCGCTGGGCGACCAAATCCGCGAAGGCCAGCAAGAAACCACCGGACAACGCGGAGATGGACAACGAGGGACCGACGGAGCGGGCGAGCCGTTTCGCGACCTGCGGCGCCGCGAGCGCGACGAACGAGATCGGGCCGGCGCAGACGATCGCCACCGCGCTCAGCAACACCGAAACCGTGATCGCCCGGCGGCGCACCGCCCCCACCGGCAACCCGAGCGAAGTGGCCGAATCCGGGCCCAGTTCCAGGGTCAGCAACGGCTTGCTCAGCAGGAAAGCGCACGGCAGCACCACGACCAGCACCGCCAGCAGGATCCACGCGTGCTCCCACGACCGCCCGTTGAGACTGCCGACCAGCCAGATCTGCGCGTTGAGCATCTCGTTCAGGTTGGCCCGGCTGAGCAGGTACGCGATTCCCGCGCTCAGCAGCGCGCTCACGCCGACCCCGACCAGGATCAGCCGGTACCCGCGCACACCGCCGCGATAGGACAGCAGATAGATCAGCACCGCCACCACCCCGCCGCCGGCGACCGCACCGATACCGGTGGCCGCCAGGCTCGAGTCCTTCAGCAGGAGGATGCACACCAGCGCGCCCGCGGCGGCCCCGTTGTTGAAGCCGACGATGTCCGGGCTGCCCAGCGGGTTGGCCGAAAGGCTCTGGAAGAGCGCCCCGCTCACCGCCAGCGCGGCCCCGACGAGCAATGCGACCAGCACCCGCGGCAGGCGTACGTCGTTCACGAAGTACCGCTGCTGCAACGTCCCGTGCCCGCCGAGGGCGCGGAAGACGTCGGACATGCCGATCGGGTAGTTGCCGGACAGCAGGCTGGCCAGTACCACCGCGAAGCAGAGGACCACCAGCACGACCCCGACCCAGACGGTCCGGCGGTGCAGGCGCACCGAGATCCGGCCGCTCCGGCTGCGGACCGTCCACTGAGGACTCGACGTGACGGTCACAGCTCCCCCAGCCGTTTCCGGCGGACCAGGTAGATGAACACCGGCGCGCCGATCACCGCGGTGACGACCCCCGCTTCCAGTTCCCCGGTCGGCAGCACGACCCGGCCGAGGACGTCCGCCCCGAGGACCAGCAGCGGCGCCGAGACCATCGAATACGGGACGACCCAGCGATAGTCGGGGCCGACTACCGCGCGGACCGCGTGCGGGATCGCGAGGCCGACGAACCCGATCGGTCCCGCGGCCGCCGTCGCCCCGCCGCACAGCAGCACGATCGCGATCACGCTCAACAGCCGCGTGCGGCCGAGGTGCGCGCCCAGCGCGCGGCCGACCTGATCGCCCAGTGCCAGCGCGTTCAGCGAGCGGGTGAGCAGGAGGCTGATCACCGCGCCCACGACCAGGAACGGCAGGACGTCGAACAGCACGTCGTAGCCGCGGTTGATCAGCGACCCGATCGTCCAGAACCGCATCGACTGCGTCGTCCGCGCGTTCATCGTGGTGAACGCCGAGATGATCCCGGTCAGCACGGCGGTGACCACGGTGCCCGCCAAGGCGAGCCGGACCGGATTCGCCCGGCCGCGGCCGGTGGAACCGAGCAGGTACACGACCACGCTCGCGACGGCGGCGCCGACGAGGGCGAACCACACGTAGCCGCTGAGCGAGGTGACCCCGAAGACGGCGATGGCGACCACGACGGCCGCGGAGGCGCCGGATTCGATGCCCAGCAGCCCGGGATCGGCCAGCGGGTTCCGGGTGACCGCCTGCATCAGCGCGCCGGCCGTACCCAGTGCGGCACCGACGACGACGCCGAGCAGCGTGCGCGGGATCCGCTGGTCCCAGACCAGGTTCGCGTCGTAGGAACCGTCGAAGTGGAACAACGCGTCCCACACCACGCCGATCGGGAGGTCCTTGGCGCCGACCGCGACGCTGACGATCACGGCCACGCCGATCAGTCCCAGGCCGAGGAGAAGTCCCGCGCCACGGGCGATGGCGACCTTGGGCCGGACGGCCGGTTCCGGCCGGGGCGGGGAGACGACGGCCATCAGCCCCCCACCTTCACGCGGCCCGCGTCCAGCCGGACGGCGCGCGGGAGCCGGTCGATCGTGGACTGCCGGTGCGCGATGATGATCAGCGACCGGTCCGCGTGCAGCCGGTCGAGCGCGCGTTCGATCCGGTCACCGGTCTCCGGGTCGACGTCGGCGGTGGCCTCGTCGAGGATCAGCACGGCCGGGTCCACCAGCGCGGCGCGGACCAGGCCGATCAGCTGACGTTCCCCCGCCGACAGCGTGTCCGCGGCGGCGCTGACCCGCGTGTCCAGTCCTTCCGGCAGCCGGGCCACCCACTCCCGCAGTCCGAGCCGCTCCAGCGCCCAGTCGATCCGCTCGTCCGGCGGCGGCTCCGGCACCAGGCGGAAGTTCTCCCGCAGGGTGCCGGTGACGACGTGAACGCGTTGCGGGACCAGCATGATGCGGCTGCGCAGCTCGTCGGGGGCGATCTCGTCGAGCGGGATTCCGCTGTAGCGCACGGTTCCGCCGTCCGTGGGGTACAGCCCGGCGAGGATCTTGGCCAGCGTGGTCTTCCCGGATCCGGTCGGTCCCACCAGGCCCGTGCGCGCCCCCGGCGGGAACGTGCACGACACGTCGGTGAGCACGGAAACCCCGTCCACGTAGGAGAACCGCAGTCCGGAGGCCTCCAGTGTCCCGCGTTCGGGGAGCACCGTGCCGTTGCCGGTCCGCGGCGGGCGCTCGGTGGTGTCGAGCAGGTTCAGCAGCCGCGCGAGGCCGACCCTGGAGGTCTGCAGCTGGCCGATCAGGTTGGTCAGCTGGTTGGTGGAGTCGAACAGTTGCCGCATCGCCACGACGAACACCGCGACCGTGCTCAGCGGCATGCCCCACGCGAGGACGAGACCGCCGCCCACGACCAGGATCGTGGCGTCCGCGATGGCCTGCGCCAAGGTCACGCCACCGGTGCGCAGCACGACGAACTCGGACCGCAAAGTGGTGCGCCGCAACGTTTCCTTGTCGCGGTCGAACCGGTCGCGCCACTCCTGCTCGGCGCCGCGGGAGGTGAGCAGCTCGCGGGCCTGGATGCCCTCGCGGTAGGTCGCCGCGACCGCACCCTGCGCCGCCGCCTCCGCCGCGAAGGCCGTCGTGGCCCCGCGCTGGAACCACCGCATGATCAGCACCGACAGCGGGAGGAACACCAGCACCACGACCAGGGTGAGCTGCCACGAGTAGAGCAGCAGCAGGACCGTGGTGAAGATCAGGTAGCCGGTGACCGAGAGCAGGTCCGGGAGATCCGCGCGGACGAAGGAGGCGAGATCGGCGATCTCCGCGGTGCTGCGGCGGAGCAGATCACCGGATCGCTGCGTTTCGAGGAACCTCAGCGGCGCCGTCGCGAGCCGGGACACGACGAGGTCGCGCAACGACGCCACGACGCGTTCCCCGGCTTTCGCGAGCCAGATTTCCCCGGTGCGCAGGAGAATCAGCCTGGCCAGCACGAGCACGGCGAAGACGCCCGCCGCCGTGTACAGGCCCGCGAGGTCCTTTTGCGCCACCCGCTCGACGGCCCAGCCGACCACCGACGGGATCAGCGTCAGCGCCAGCGTCGCGGCGGTACCGAGACCGATCGCGAGGGAGAGGATCGCGCGGTGCGGTTTCAAGAACGGCCGGGCACGCCGGAGCACGCCTTTCTGTTCGGGCCGTTCGCTCAGGACGATGGCTTCAGGCACTCGGAGCCGCCTCCCGCACCGTCAGGGCGACGACGCGGTCCGCGGCGTCCACCACCGCGGCCCGGTGGCTGGCGAAAACGATCGTCCGCACGTGTCCCGCCTCGTCGAGCCAGTCCCTCAGTCCTTTGAGGACACTCTGTTCGGTTCCGGCGTCGACCGCCGAGGTGATGTCGTCGAGCAGCAGGACGTCGGCGCCGTGCAGCAGGGCCTGCGCCAGGGCGAGGCGCTGCAACTGCCCGCCGGACAGGGTCGCCCCGCCTTCGCCCGTCTCGGTGTCGTAACCGCCGGGCAGCCCGGCGACGTGCTCGTCGATGGCCGCCGCGGCGCACGCCGCCCGCATGTCTTCCTCCGTCAGGTCCGGACGGCCCAGCAGCAGGTTCTCGCGGATCGTCCCGGAGATCAGGTCGGGCCGCTGCGGCACGAACACCAGCCGCCTGCGGACCTCCCGCAGCGCGGCCTGGCGCAGATCGACGTCGCCGTAGCGGACCGTGCCCGCGTCGGGATCGTCGCGGCGCGCGAGCAACCGCAGCAGCGTCGACTTGCCCGAGCCCAACGGCCCGGTCACGGCGAGGAACTCACCCGGGCGGGCGGTCAGATCGAGCGGGCCGACCACGCGACCGTGTTCGGAGTGCACCTCGACCCCGGTGGCCACCAGGTCGGCGGGAGTGCGGAGCGGCACGCCCGCGTCCGGGTCCGCGACACCGGGGACGGTCTCGAGCACCTCGCTGATCCGCTTCGCCGCCGTCAGCGCTTCGCCGAGCTGGGTGAACCGGTGCGTGACCACGCCGATCCAGGTGCCCAGCATCGCCATCCAGGTCGTGAAGGCCACCAGCCCGCCCACGGTCAGCGAGCCGTCGATCACCGCGCCACCACCGACGAGCAGGCCGATCGCCGTCGCCACGCCTGGCACGAACGGACCGGTCGCGGCCCAGCTGGCGGCCACCTTGGCGGTCGACATGGTCTCGACGGTGACCGTCCTGCTGTGCTCGGCGTGCCGCTCCAGCAGCGGCCCGTCGCCGCCGATCCCGCGGATAGCGACGCTGGCCGTGAGCAGTTCCTCGACGGTGTCCGCGCGGGCACCGTGCGCGGCGGCGAGCCGGTCGTTGGCGGCCGCGAAGCGTTTGGGCAGCACGATGTTCAGCACGACGAGCGCCGGGACCGTGGCCAGTCCGACCACGGCGAGCGACGGGTCGAGCCTGCCGATGAGGACGAGGATGACGGCGAACCCGGCGATACCGGTCACCATCGAGGCGGAACCCGCCAGCCAGTTGTGCACGAAGTCGACGTCGCGCGTTCCCCGGATCGCGAGATCGCCGCGACCGAAGCGGGCGCGATCCCGCCGGTCGAGCAGCAAGGCCTGGTCGAGCAGCCTGCCGCGCAGTTCGTTCGACGCCGACACCGCGGCGAGGGTGATCTGCCACTGCATCAGCGCGAGCCCGGCGACCAGCAGGACCGCCGCGCCCACGACGGCCAGCGCCCAGCCGAGGGTCGCCGACTGGTTCCCGACGTTGATGCCGTCGTCGATGGCGTACTCGACGCACAGCGGGAACACCACCGTCGCCAACTGGAAGAGCGTCCCCCCGGCGACCGCCGCCAGCACCCGGCCCCGGTTGCGGCCCAGTGCGCCCGCCAGCAGCCGGACGGCGGCCCGGCGTTCGCCGCGCACCTTCATTCCCTGCCCCATCTTCAGTTCCGCAAAGGCGCCGTGGTCAGTCTTCCTGCTCCGCGTCGTACGGGGCGTCTTCGGACTTCCCCTTGCGCCAGTACCCGCAGAAGTCGATGCGCTTGCGGTCGACACCGCGATCACGGACGAGATGCCTGCGCAGTTCCTTCACCACCCCGGCCTCACCGGCCAGCCAGGCGTAACCGGGGCCCTCGGGCAATTCCGCGGCGCGCACGGCGTCCAGCAGCGGCGCGCCCCCGCCGTCCGGCGTCAGCCAGGTGACCTCGACCTCGCCGTCGGTCCGCCATTGCTGGCGGTCGCCGTCGACCGGCACCTGCACGAAGACCTGGGCGCGCTCCCCCGCGGCGAGCCCTTCGACGATGCCGCCGATCGCCGGGAGCGCCGTCTCGTCACCGGCGATCAGCTTCCAGGCGGACCCGGGACGCGGGAGGTAGTCCGCCCCGCGGCGCGTCGGATCCGTTTCCTCGTGGGGAAAGCGGGCGTTCGGACCGTAGATGACGACCTCGTCGCCGGGCTCGGCGGCGCCCGCCCACCGGGACGCCGGGCCGACGTCACCGTGCCGCACGAAGTCGACGTCGATCTCGCCGGGCCGGAGCGCGCGGATCGTGTACGTGCGCATCGCGGGCCGGCCGTCTTCGGGCATTTCGCGGTAACGGGCGTACCAGTCCTCGCCGGTCGGCACCCGCGGGCTCGCGCCGGGCGCGGACGGCAGGAAGACCTTGATGCGCTGATCCGGTCCGCAGGTGGTGATGTCCCGCAGCCCCGGTCCGCCGAAGGTCACCCGGATCAAACTCTCCCCGACCGGCGCCGTCGCCAGCACCACGGCGTCGAAGTGGAGGAACGGCTCGCTCCGGAGCAGGTCGGTCTTGCCGGCGGTCATGCGGAACCCATCCCTCTTGTGCGCCCTTGGCCTGGATACGAAGGTTAGCCTAACCATATGGGCGAGTGGAGGGGAGCGCTAGCTCCGAACGGATCATCGGGGCGGGCGTTTTGGTGCGCTGCGCCACACCGGCTCTGAAGGCACCCTTCACGTAGTTATTGAGCGGTAAGTCCAATGTCACCAGGGATCCAAGCGGGGCAGTAGCGTCGCGAAAGCCACTTTCGGGACGTCTGGTGTCCCGAAAGTGGCTTTCGCGACATCCGAAGCGGCACGCGTGAGGAGACTTTTAACGGACCCAGGGTTCCTCAAGGAGTCCTTCACGGACTTGCGGGCGGCGGGGCCACAGCCGGTAGCGGCAAACCTCGCTACCGCTCCTTGCCGCTCACGAGCGTCTTGCCGTCCGTGAACGAGGGGATCACGCCGAACGACGCCTTCCGCGAAGCCCGCCGCAGAGTCGCGAGCACGGCGGGCCCGAGTACCAGGATCGCCACGGTGTTGGTGATCGCGCGTCCCGTGTCCCAGCCCGCCGTCGACGTCAGCAGTGTGAAGACGGCGAACCGGTGCAGGTTCTCCAGCAGCGGAGCGCCGGGCACGTACGAGATGTGGCCGTCGTGGTACGGCACTTCGGCGTCGGTGATGAACGGCCAGAACCACAGGTTCATCAGGAATCCGAACACGTACGCGACGAAGATCCCGTAGCCGACCAGCATCGCGATCTCGGCCTTGCCGGTGACGCGGCGCGGCAGCAGTCCCGCGCCCATCCCGATCCACGCCGAGCACATCATCTGGAACGGCAGCCACGGTCCCACCCCGGCGGTCAGCAGCGCCGACGCGAACAGCGACGTACAGCCCAGCACGAAACCGAAACCCGGCCCGAGCACCCGCCCGGCCAGCACCAGCAGGAAGAACACGGTCTCGATGCCCGCGGTCCCCGCTCCCAGCGGCCGCAGGGCCGCGTTCACCGCCGAAAGGACGCCGAGCATCGCGAGGGCCTTGGAATCCATGCCCCCTTCGGACATTTCGGCCAGCACGATGACGATCAGGATCGGCAGGATCCCGATGAACACGAACGGCGCGTCCGGGCCGTGCTGCATCGACTGCGGTTCGACGCGGACGAGGAGCGGCCAGACGAACATCATCAGCCCCGCGAGCGACGCGAGCCCGAGCACCGTCGCCGAGCGCGGGCCCAGCCGGACCGCGGCGGTCGTGGTCACCGGACCTCCTGCGGAAGGGCCGCGCGGACGTCGTCGACGGTGAGCCATGGTTCGCCGAGGATCTTGGCGACCTGTGTGGCGAAGGCCGGCGAGCCGCCGAGCACCTCGCCGGTCGGGCCGTCCGAGACGACCTCGCCTTCCGCCATCACGAGGACGCGGTGCGCGATGGTCGCGACGAATTCGACGTCGTGCGTGGCGACGACGACAGCCTTGCCCTCGGCCGTCAGCGACGCGATCATCTGCGCCAGCGCGGCCTTCGCGGTGTAGTCGAGACCGCGGGTCGGTTCGTCCAGCAGCATGATCCGCGGCGCGGCCGACAACTGCACCGCGAGCACGAGCGCGAGACGCTGGCCTTCGGACAGGTCACGCGGATGCGAGGCCGGGTCGATCCCCGGGGCGAGCCTGTCGAGCAAGCCGCGGCAGTAGCCCGGTTCCGCGCCCGATTCCGCGTCGGCCGCCTCGCATTCGGCGGCGACGGTCTGCAGGTACAGCAGATCGCTCGCGGTCTGCGGCACCATGCCGACGAGCGCGCGGGCCGCGGCGCTGTTCAGCGTCTTCGGATCCTTGCCTTCGACGGTGACCTTGCCACCCTGCCGGGGGCCGGAGCCCTGCACCGCCCACAGCAGCGACGACTTGCCGGACCCGTTGCGGCCCATCATCGCCAGCACCTCACCGGCGCGCAGGCTGAGGTCGACCTCGCGCACCGCGACCTTCGGCCCGTACCGGACGACGACCCCGGACGCGGCCAGCAGTTCCTCGCCCGCGGTCGTGGTCCGCGCCGGCGGGGTCCCCAGCGTCAGCGAAGAAGCGCGACGACGGGCGTCGCGGACCGACATCGGCAGCGGGTCCCACGACGCCAACCGTCCCAAGTGGACGATCGGTGGCGCGATGGGCATGTCCTTCAGCACCTCGGGCGGTGTCCCGTCGACCACTCCCCCGGTACCGGGGACGTAGATCATCCGGTCCGCGAACGGGATCACGCGTTCCATGCGGTGCTCGGCCATCAGCACCGTCGTGCCGAGGTCCTCCACCAGCCTGGCCAGCGTCGCCAGCACCTCCTCGGCCGCGGTCGGGTCCAGCGCCGACGTCGGTTCGTCCAGGACGAGCACCTTCGGATGGGTGGTCAGCACCGAGCCGATCGCCACCCGCTGCTGCTGCCCGCCGGACAGCGTCCGCAGCGCGCGGCGGCGCAGTTCCGCGATGCCGAGCAGATCGAGGGTCTCTTCCACCCGGCGGCGCATCACCTGCGGGCTCAGGCCGAGTTGTTCCATGCCGTAGGCGAGTTCGTCCTCGACGGTGTCGGTGACGAATCCCGCCAGCGGGTCCTGCCCGACGACGCCGACCAGATGCGCGAACTCGCGCGGTGGCCGGGATCTCGTCGTGACGCCGTCGACGGAGACCGTCCCGTCGAGGTGGCCGCCGGTGAAATGCGGGACGAGACCGTTGATCGTGCCGAGCAGCGTCGACTTGCCCGCGCCCGTCTGGCCCGCGAACAGCACGAGCTCGCCTTCACCGATGGACAGCGTCACGTCGGACAGCACCGGCTCGGAGCGGCCGTGGTAGGTGAAGGAGACCTGATTCAGTTCGATCATGCGTGCGCTTCTTTTTCGTGCGCTTCTTCTTCGAGCGCGGCGTACGGGGCTTCGGGGACCGGGGTCAGGAACGCGGGCAGGACACCGATCAGCACTCCGAGCAGCGGCCCCCACGACAGGAGCGGCCAGGACAGGTCGATCAGCGACGGGTTCATGTTCATCGGGTTCACGCTGGACGTCGTGAACAGGACGGCCGCGACGGCGATCCCGCTCGTGGCGACGACGATCTCCGGCAGCTGCCAGCGGTCGGGCCGGTAGCGGGTGCGCTGGACCCGTTTGCCCGCCGACCAGAACCCGATCAGCCCGATCACGACCCCCACGGAAAGCACCGGTGCGGCGAGATACCGGGGCGTCGAACCGTCCAAAGTGGCGTAGACGCCCACGCAGACCCCGATCAGGCCGACGATCATCAGCGTTCCCGTGATCAGCCGCGCGCGCGCCTCGACCAGTCCCGCGCGGCCGTAACCGCGGGAGTCCATGGACGCCGCGAGTTGCAGCGACCGCGAAAGCGCGTCCTCCAGCACCGGGATGAGGACGGTGTGCAGGGCTTTCACCTTCTTCTTGCCCGAACCGCCCCGCAGTTTGCGGGCGCGCCGGACGCGCAACACGCTTTCGGCGAGCTGCGGGAACACCGACAGCGCGACGATCACCGCCGTCCCCACCTCGTACAACGCCGGCGGCATCGCCTTGAGCAGCCGTTTCGGGTTCGCGAGCGCGTTGGCCGCGCCGAGGCAGATCACCATCGTCGCCAGCCGCATCCCGTCGTAAAGCCCGCCCAGCAACGATTCCGCGGAAACGTCGCCGAAGAGACGGATGCCCGCCGCCCATTCGGGCAGCGGGATTTCGGGCAGCCGCAGGACGATCGTCGAACCCTCGGCGCCGCCGAAGACGATGCGGAAGAACACGCGGATCGCGACGATGAACGCGCCGAGGTACAGATAGAGCCGGAACGCCAGCGCCCACGGCGCCTCACTGCGCCGGGCCACCACGACGTATCCCGCGACGGCCACGATCGTCAGCAGCAGCCACGGGTTGGTCGTCCGGGTCGCCGCGACGGCGAGCCCCAGCGCCCACACCCACCAGGCGGCCGGGTGCAGGTCGCGCGGCAGGAAGTAGGACGTCATCAAACTCCCTGCGCGCGTTTGCGTCTGCGTGCCAGGAAGAAGCCGGCGACGCACAACGCCAGGACGGCGCCACCGGCCGCCCACGGCGCCCAGTCGCTCGCACCGGACTCGCGCTGGATCACGGCGTTGACGTCCTCGGCGTTCTCGCCGCCGGTGAACGCGACGTTCATCGACGGGTCCTTCGCCTGCGGCCGTGCCGAAGCGCTCGGACGCGGCTTGGGCGGCGGCAGCGCACCGGAACTCGGGCCCGCGGCCGTGGTTTCCCCTGGCACCGCGCCTGCTTCCGCGGTCGGCTGCGGGCCGTCTCCCTGCTGCTGCTGCTGCCCGCCTTGCGGTTGCTGTTGCCGCTCGTTGGGATCGTTGGTGACCGGCTTGGCCTCCTCGCGCGGCACGCACGGCTGGCCCTCGGTACCCGGCCGCACCGCGGAAACCCGCGGGACCGGGTTCGTCTGGGCGGTGGCGTTCAGCGAGAACGACCAGCCTTCGAAACCGCCGGGGATGAAGTCACGGTTCTTGACACCCCACTGGCTGTAGTCCCAGGCGCAGTTGTTCGAGGCGTGCCAGTAAGACCAGTAGGCCTGCGCCGGAGGTGTGTCGATGCACAGCTCACGGTACTTCTCGCGGCCCGCGATCGGGACGTTCTCCGCCGCCGACGGGCGGTTCTCGACCCGGCAGATGAACGCCTCGCCCCACCGCTGCACCCCGGCGATCTGGAAACCGGCGCCCTTGAGCGCGTCCAGTCCGGTGCCGCGCGTGGTCTGGGGGTTGCAGCGCACGATGGTCGTGCCGCCGAGTCCCTGGAAGTCCACGACCACGGTGACCCCGCCGGCGTCCTTGCAGAAACCCGGATAGCCCTTGCCCTGGTCGACGGCGTGCGCGGACGGCGCGATGGCGGCGATCAGGAAGATCGCCGCCACCATCCCGAAGACCCTCCTCATTGGACGGTCAGGGTCGCGCTCGAGTACACCGTCACCCCGTTACCCGTCGCCGCGATCGTGTAGACGTAGGTGCCCGCGGCGGTCGGCGTGATGTTCTGCGTGCCGCCGGGTGCCGCCAGCGAGCCCGACCAGGCGCCGCCACCGCTCGCCGGGGTCACCGTACCCGCGGCGACACTCGTGGCGTTCGTCGTCGTCCAGGTCAGCGAGGTGCTCTGGCCGAGGGTGATCTTGCGGTCGACATCGTTGACGGACAAGGCGACCGTCGGGTTGTTCGCGTTCACGGCCGGGTTGGTCGGGGTGACCCCGGGAGGCGGGTTGGTCGTCGCCGACTTGTTCAGCGAGAACGACCAGCCCTCGAAACCGCCGGGCACCACGTTGCGGTTGAGCGCGCCGTAGCTGCTGTAGGTCCAGGTCGAACCGGAACCGGCGGCGTGCCAGTAACCCCAGTACGCGCCGGCGGGCGGCGTGTTGACGCACGGTTCCTTGTAGTTCGGGTTGCTGGACAGCGGCAGGGTCTCCGTCGCGGACGGGCGGACCTCCAGGCGGCAGACGAAACCGAGCCCCCACCGGGCGGTGCCCGCGACGGCGATCCCGGCGTCCTGCAGCGCCTTGATGCCCGTGCGGTCGGTGCCCGGGTTCGCGTTGGGCGAGCAGCGGGTGATCGTCGGCGCGGCGGTCCCGCCGTTGCCGTCCAGTTCCTGGAAGTCGACCACGACGGTGACGCCGCTGAGGGCGTCGTTGCCGGTGCAGATCCCGTTGTAGCCCTTGGCCGGATCGACCGCCTGCGCGGGCGCGGCGGACAGCCCGATCAGTCCGATGAGGACGGACGTGACGGCGAGCAGTCTTCTCATGGTGTTGCCCCCTTTGTCTTGATGAAGCGGCGAAGCAGGAAGATGAGCACGATCGCGGCGGCCAGCAGGAGCACGGCGAGACCGACGAGCCCCCAGGTCGTCCACGGCGGCTGAGTCGTCTGGGCGGCGGCCTGCAGCTGGGTACCGGACACGGCGTTCTCGGCGCTGACGTCCGAGAGCGGCAGCCGCACGGCGGGTGACAGCGGCGAATCCGCGGCGGTGAGCCAGGACCGGCCCGCGACACCCTGCGCGGCGGCCAGGCTCGTTGGGAAATCGGTCTTCCCGTCGCTCGCCGCCACGGATCCCTTGGCGAACCCGCCGTCGGCCTGGACCAGTTTGCCCAGCGACCGCGCGGTTCCGCTCGCGTCGAGCCCGGCGATCTGCCGCGCGGCGGCGACGGTGGCGCTCAGCGCGACGTCCGGCTCGCCCGCCTCGCCGGTCACCATGCCCTCACCGGTCGGCCGGACGCCGAGCGCGCTCACCGCGGAGACGAACGCCGACACGCGCCGCTCGGTCCAGCCGTCCGGCCGTTTGGCCGACGGCGCGGCGTCGGTGTGCGGACGGGCGGCCAGCGCGGTGACCGCGGCGGCAGTCGCGCCGAGGTCACCGGAGCCGCATTCGGCGGTGTCGAGGTGCTTCGGGAAGGTTCCGTCGGCGCACTGGCGCGAAAGCAGCAGCTCGACCGCGGGGCCGGGGTCGGCGGTGGTGGCGAGCAGTGCCCACGCGTGCCGCTCGACGGTCTCGTCGGCGTCGGCGAAGGACCCGGTGTCGGTGAACTTGCCGTCCGCGCCGCGCAGCTTCACCAGATCCGCGCGCAACTGGCCGACGTCCGCCTTCGCGAATTCGCCGACGAGCACGAGCTTCGCGAGCGGTTCGGCGTAGGAGGCCCCACTCTGTTCGTACGGCGCGCCGTGGGCGTAGGCCTGCACGGCTTCCGGCGTGAGCAGGAACTTCGACGCGCGGGCGACGGTGTCCGGCTGCTCGTCCAGCGCCCGCAGCGCGAGCACCAGCTCGGCGGTGGCGTCGTAGTCGACGTAGGTCTTGCCGTCCTCGGTGACCTCGACGTGGTCACCGCCGACGAGCCGGTTCGTCAGATACGCGCCGAGCCGGGAGGCCGGTGTCGCCGTGCCGGGGATGGCGACCGGGGTCGCGATCGCCGTCGGCGGCGCGACCCGGGCGCCGGTGGACGCCCGCGGGGTGACGGCCTTCTTGGGTTTCGGCGTCGTGGTCTTCGGCGCGGGCTTGGTCTCCTGCGGCTTGGCCGCGGGCGGGGTGTTCGTGACGGTGACCGTGCTCGGCGTGGGCGGGCTGGTCGCCGGGGACGAGGACGTGCCCGGCGTCGGCGTCACCGACGTCGTGGTGGTCTTGGTCGTCGTGGTGGTGGTCGTCGTCGTAGTGGTCGTGGTCGTCGTGGTGCTGGTCGGCTCCGGCTCGCTCGTGGTCGAGGTCGGGGTGCCGGTGGAGGAACTCGTTTCGGACGGCGTCGAGGTCGGCGTCTCTGACACGCTGCTGCTCGTCGGCGGCCCGCCGCCCTTCGTGAGGTCGGAGAAGCCGACCTGGGACAACCCGAGCGAGGCCTGGGCGCCCGCGCGGATCCAGGTGTCGAGACCGCCGATCCCGTTGGCGCGCGCGGCCACGTAAGACTCCGGGTTGTAGGCGATCGCGCCGATGTCACCGGCGAGCCTGTTGCCGGAGTCCGCCGCGGCGGTCGCCTGCGCGGCTTTGAGGAACCGCACGCCCTTGTCCACCGCCGCGTCCGCGCCGCCGACGTCGGCGAGCGCCTGAAGGATCAGCCCGGTGCTGTTGGTGTTCGGGGCTTCGGTACCGACGCCGCCACCCCAGCCGCCGCCGGGATCCTGATTCGCGATGAGCCACGAGACGGTCTTCGCGATCGGGCCGTCGAGTCCCGCGGCGCCCGCCTTCCGCGCGGCCAGCATCGCCGACAGGGCGAAACCGGTGGCGTCGCCGTCCTTGGCGGACAGGTCGAACGGCTTGCCCTCGTCGCAGGTCGAGACCTTGTGGCCGTCGGCGGTGACGTGGTCACCGGTCTCGGTCGTCTTGATGTAGGCGAAGAAGATCCGGAAGTAGCCCTCGGAGCATTGCTGGGTCACCAGCTTGTCGATGGCGAGCTGGTCGTTCTCGCCGACCGCGGCGAGACCGATCACGCCGAGGGACTGGCCGAACATGTTCGCGTTGTTGCTCACCGAATCGGCGAGTCTGGGATCTTTCGAGTAGTCGCTGACCCGGCCGATGTCGGGACCCTTGCGCATGATCGCGGCCTTGGTCTCGGCGACCATGTCGTAGCCGTCGAAGTTCCGGGGATTCCGGCCCGCGACCTCGGCGGCGACCAGGGTCTTGGCCGCGGCACCGCCGACGATGATGTCGGAGAAGTCGAACTCACCGCCGTCGGGAATGAGCCCGTCCCAGGTGAAGTAGTCGGTCGCGTGGCCCTGCTCGTCGAGGTACTTCACGATCGGCTCGGCCTTCGCGCCCTCGCCCGAGGCGTACATCGCGAACAGCGCGTCGATCATCAGCCCGTGGTCGGGCAGATCGCCGCCGTTGGGGTTCTCGAGCGTGCCGTCCGGCTTCAGCTTCGTCGCGAGCCAGCCGGAGTTCGACTTCGCCGCTCCGGGGTCGTTGGCGGCTGTCGCCGTCCCGGTGAGCAGCGCGGCGACCACGCCGACGCTGACGGCGAACGCCGATGCGGCCAGGTACCCGCGGCGCATGGCTCCTCCTTGCGGCATGACGGAGGACAGGCGCGGGACGCCGCAGTCACCCCTGTTTATCGCGACAGTGGTTCGGACTTCTTGATCGTGCATCCACTCGTGCGGTACCCCGGCTCGCCCTGGTGAGGGGCCCACGGTTGCGCGACAGCGCCGGATTTCGACCGGCTTCCCCATCACGGGCGGCGGTGTTCAGTTGTCGAGCCCGCCGAGGTTAACACCCGATTACCTGCGACAGGCACCGCTGACCAGGTCGGTTGCCAGGATCACATCGCGACTCGCGCCTGGCGGTACCCCGGCGCTTGACCGGGATGAGACTCTTCGGATCGTCAATTCAGCGCGGTCGTGGGGGAAGTCCGGTGAGAGTCCGGCGCTGTCCCGCAACGGTATGCCCTCCGGGCGAGCCCGGTCACCCACGTCGCGCGGTGTCACCACCGACTCCTGTCGTGGAAATGCGGGAAGGGTTCTCATGAGACGTTTGGTCCTCGCTGTCGCCATGCTGTGCGGCATCGGACTGGTCGCCGCTCCGGCGGCGACCGCGGCCACCCACAACAAGGCGGACGCCGCCGCGGGCTGGCTCGCCAGGCAGATGGCCGACGGGGAAAGGTTCGAGGCCGACTTCGGCGGCCAGAAGTACCCCGACCAGGGCTTGACGATCGACGCGATCTTCGCGTTCGCCGCGGCCGGGGTGTCGGACACCAACGCGGGCAAGGCGATCACGTGGCTGGCGAAGCCGGAGATCACCACCGGTTACGTCGGCAGCGGCACCGAGGCCTACGCGGGCGCGCACGCCAAACTGCTGCTGGCCGCGCAGATCCGGGGCAAGAACCCGGCGGCGTTCGGCGGCGTCGACCTGAAGGCGGGACTGCTCTCACTGCTCACGCCGTCCGGCCGGTTCTCCGACCGGTCCGAGTTCGGCGACTACTCCAACGCCTTCTCGCAGTCGCTCGCCCTGCTGGCGCTGGACCGCACCCCCGCCGGCGCCCCCGCGTCGGCCGTGACGTTCCTCGCGGGCACCCAGTGCGCGGACGGCGGCTTCCCGCTGAACTTCGGCGAAGCGACCTGCGCGAGCGACGTCGACTCGACCGCGATGGTCGTGCAGGCCCTGCGCGCCACCGGTGACCCGGTGAACGCCGGCGAAGGCACCTCCTGGCTGGTCACCAAGCAGCACGCGAACGGCGGCTTCGGCGTCGGCACGAACGCGCCGAACGCCAACAGCACCGGCCTCGCCGCCGAGGCGCTGGCCGGGCACCGTCCCGCCGCCGCGGTCAAGGCGCGGGAGTTCCTGCGGTCGCTGCAGACCGGCTGCACCGGCGCCGTGGCGGACCGCGGCGCGATCGCCTACGACGCCACCGGCCTGAACCCGGCGACCGCCCCGCGCGCGACCGCGCAGGCGATCCTCGGCCTGGCGCGGGTCCCGCTGAGCGACCTGCACGGCGGTGGCCGTCCGCAGGCGCCGGTGCTCGCCTGCTCCTGACGTCACCTCGTGAGTGGCAAGGACGGTTCCAACCGTCCTTGCCACTCACGAGCCTTTAGCCTGTGCCGGTGGCTGAGTATCGAGTGGGCGAACTCGCGAACCTGGCGGGGACGTCGGTGCGGAACGTGCGCGCCTATCAGGACAGAGGACTGCTTCCCGCGCCGACGCGACGCGGGCGCGTGGCGATGTACGACGACGCGCATCTCGCCCGGCTGCGGTTGATCGTCCAGCTGCTCGAGCGCGGGTACACCCTCGCCCAGATCGAGGAAATGATCGAGACCTGGCAGCAGGGGCGGGATCTGGGCGATCTGATGGGCCTGGAGGACGCGCTCTCCCAGCCGTGGTCGGAGGAGACCCCCGAGCGGATCACCGTGACGCAGGCGCGGAAGGAGTTCGGGCGGCTGATCACCCCCGCCAACGTCAAACGTGTGCTGGCGATGGGGGTGGCCACCCGGCGGGGCGCGCATTTCGAGGTCTTCAGCCCGCAACTGCTGCAGGCTGGCCGCGAACTGCTGGCGGCGGGAGTGCCGCCGGAACAGGTCCTCGGCCTCGCCGAGACGCTGATCGAGCACACCGACGCCATCGCGACGCTGTTCCTCGACACCATCCGCCACGACGTCGTCGGCCCGCGCGGAGCGGACTGGGTGCCGGACGCGACCGAGATCTCCGACCTCACCGAACTGGTGAAACGGCTGCGGCCGCTGGCGCAGTCGGCGGTGACCGCGAGCCTGGCGCTGTCGATGAGCCGCGCCTTCCCCGAGTTCCTCGAAGAACTGGCCCAGCACCTCCGGGAGCACCAGGAGTCTTGAACATTTACATCGACCACTGTAACTTTCCATCGCGGGATGCAATCCGCGAATGAGGGAGTGGCGATGACGGCACGGACCCGGCCCCTGCGCGACCGAGAGACCGGTGCGCAGCGCTTGCTGCAGGCGAGCGCGAAGCTGTCGTACGACCCCGAAGTCGACGTGGACTGGGAAGCCCCGCTGACCGAAGGCGCGTTCTTCATCCCCGAGCGGACGGTGTCGTTGTACGGCACCGAATTGTGGGACCGGATGAGTCACGAGCAGCGCGTGGAGCTGTCCCGGCAGGAGCTGATCAACTCGGTCAGCGTCGGGATCTGGTTCGAGATCATCCTGATGCAGATGCTGCTGCGGATGTCCTACCGCGCGGATCCGACCACCGCGCACGCGCGGTACGCGCTGACCGAGGTCGCCGACGAATGCCGTCACTCGACGATGTTCGCGATGCTGATCGACAAGGTCGACGGCCGTCCGTACCGGAACAACCGCCTGTTGCACTTCACCGCGCACGCGCTGCCGCTGATCCTGCGGGGTCCGTCGATGTGGGTGGCGACGCTGATCGGCGAGGAGGTCTTCGACGCCATCCAGCGCGAGCACCTGCAGGACGAGTCGATCCAGCCGCTCGTGCGCGCCGTCATGCGGATCCACGTCACCGAAGAGGCCCGGCACGTGCGCTACGCGCGCGACGACCTGACCAGGCTGATGGCCCGCGCGTCCTGGCCGGTCAAGACGTTCACGCGGATCGTCGTGGCGATCGGCTCGATGCTGCTGTCCCGGCTGCTCTCCAGGCCCGCGCAGTACGCGCGCGCCGGTCTGGAGAACCCCCGCCGGGCGGCCGCGCTGGCCAGGCGCAGCCCGCACCGCCGGGAGGTCTTGGCCCAGGGTGCCGCGAAAATGGTGCGGTACCTGCGGGAAGTCGACCTCGTCGGCGGTCCGGGCCTGCTGCTGTGGCGGCGTTCCGGCCTGTTATGAGGCGCGCAGCGGCTCGATGGTCTTCGCCAGCTCGCCGAGGAGCTCCAAGGTCTCGGCTTCGGGCAGCGTCGGCAGGAGGAGGGAGACTTCGTCGACGCCCGCGCCTTCGAGGCGTCGCAGCAACTCGGGATCGGCCGGGGCGCCGAACACGCTGATCCGGACGTCTTCGCGGCCCTGGTCGGCGAGCCAGGACCGGACCCGGCGCAGTTCCTCCGGCGGTGTCACGAAATGCGGCAGCCAGCCGTCCGCGTGCTCGGCGAGCCGTTTGAGCCCGGCCGGTCCCTGACCGGCGACGTAGATCGGCGGATGCGGTTTCCGCACCGGCTTCGGCCAGGCGAAAACCGGGTCGAAGTCGACGTGCTCGCCGTGGAATTCGGCCTCGTCCTTGGTCCAGATCTCCTTGAGCGCCTGGAGTTGTTCGGTCAGCAGCGCGCCCCGCGTGCGCGGGTCGACGCCGTGGTTGCGCATCTCCTCGATGTTCCAGCCCGCCCCGACGCCGAAGATCACCCGCCCCTCGGAGAGCAGGTCCAGGCTGGCGACCTCCTTGGCCGTGTAGAGCACGTCGCGCTGGATCATCAGGGCGACCGCGGTGCCGAGCCGGAGGTTCGACGTGACCGTCGCGGCGGCGGCCAGCGCCACGAACGGGTCGAAGTTGCGCAGGGCCCCGCGCGGCAGCTCACCGCCGGGGTAAGGAGACTCCCTGCTGACCGGTATATGGGAGTGTTCGGGGAGATAGAGGGAGTCGAATCCCTTCTCCTCCAGAGCCGCCCCCAGCACGTGGGGCCGGATTCCTTCGTCGGTCACTGCCGTCGCGATCCCGAAGTCCATACTTCGCTACGACTCGCGTGGCGGACCCGGTATTCCCTCCAGACCGCAACTAGAGGACTAAATGCGCGAAGGGGCAAACCTCATTCCCCGGCGGCCACTCGGCGCGCGAGTTCCACGCGCGACCGGACACCCAGGGCCGTGAAGATGTTCCGCAGGTGGTGATCCACGGTCCGGTGGCTGATCACCAGCCGCCGCGCGATCTCCTTGTTCGTCTCCCCCGCCGCCACGAGCCGCGTGATGGCGTCCTGCTGCGGAGTGAGCCCGGCGAGCGAGCGGTGCGGCGCGGCGACGGTCTCGCCGGTCGCCCGCAGCCCGGCTCGGGCGCGCTCGGCGAACCGGGTCGCGCCGACGTTTTCGAAGCCGCGCAAGGCATCGCGGAACTGGTCTCGGGCGTCCCGGCTCCGCCGGTGCCGTCGCAGCAGGGTGGCGTAGGCGAACCGGGTCCTGGCGAGTTCCACCGCGCCACCCGCGCGCCGGTGCGCCTCGACGGCCAGCCGGAAGTGCCGTTCCGCCGCCTCCGGATCCGGCGCGGTCAGCGCGTGACACCGGTGGCTCAGCGCGAGCCAGCAGGGTTCCGCGCCGGCCAGGGTCCAGCGGTCGAACACCTCCAGCGCGGTCCGCGCGCGCTCGGGCCGCCCGGAAAGCACCGCCGCTTCGACGAGTTGCGGGGTGGCAAGCACGCGGATCACCGGCTGATCGCCGGAAACGCCGGAAGCGAGATCTTCGAGCCTGCTCAAGGCGTCGTCCGGCCGGTCTTCGGCCAGGTCCAGGCAGGCGTGCGCCCACGCGGCGACGGCGGCGGGCCTGCCGAGACCGCGTTCGGCGATGCCGTCGGTCGCCTCGTCCAGTTCCGGGACGCGGTCGCCGAGCAGCGCGGCGGCCAGCCCCAGCAGCGTCAGATGTTCCATCCGCAGGTTGTGGGGCGCGCGCAGACCTTCACGGGACGCCGCCCGCGCACACGGGATCCGGTCGAGCGCGATGGCCGAGAGCGACAGGTAGATCAACGCCCACGGCAGTTCCGCGTGCCGCCTGCCGAGCCGCGCGCGGCTCACGGCGGCGGCCGAGTACTCGTGCGCCCTTTCGGCGTGCCCGCGGGCGAAAGCGGCTTCGGCGGCCCAAACGGCTCCGGCGACGTCAGTGCCGGACATCCCCCTGCGGACGGCGTCCTCCAGCGGCAGGTCGGCGTCGTCGTGACGTCCGGCGTACACCGAGGTCAGACCGCGGAAGTGCGCGAAGACCAGGCCGTCCCCGGCGGGGACGGTCCGCGCCAGCGCCCGGTAACCGCTCAGATCGCCGCCGAGCCTGCGTGCCTCACCGGCCAGCAGGAGCGCGGCCGCGGGATCGGCCATCAGCTCCGCCGCCGTGCCGAGTTCGTGGGTGGCGACCGCGGGATCGCCGTCGCGCAGTTCGATTTCGCCGTGCAGCAACGCCACCGCGCCCGGCCGGGCGTCCACCCTGGACAGCAGCAGCCGTGCCCACCCCGGCCTGCCCGCCTGCCAGGCCGCGTCCGCCGCGGCCAGCAGCCGGGTCGCCCGCGCGGCCGGATCGGCGGTCAGCGCGGCGGCGCGTTCGAGGTGCCGCGCCGAGGCCGCGTGATCCACCGCGGGGGCGGCGGCGAGCGCGTCGGCGAGCGGCGCGGACGGCCCGGCTGTCGCCATCGCCCGGTGCCAGAGAGCGTCCGGGCCCTCCTCGGCGGAGGCCAGCCGCGTGTGCGCCGCCCGGCGGTCCGCCGGTGACGCCGCCGCGTACCACGTCGCCTTCCTCGCGGAAATGTCCATACAGGTGACGAGAAACCGGACTCGCTCGTCGAACCGCATCGCGTCGAGCTCGGCCGCGTAGCGGGGCAAACGCTCCTGGAGAACCGGCGACACCGGCTCCCGCCCGGCCGCCTGCGCGGGCGTCAGCGAGGCCGCCAGCGCGACCAGATCGGCCGGGTTCCCCCCGCCCAGTTCGACCAGCTGCGGACGTACCCCGGCGGGCACGCCGCGATCGCGCAACAGCTGGCAGGCGGCGGTGTCGGTCAACGGCGTCAGCTCGACGGAGTCGAACTCGTCGGATCCGGATCGCGAAGCGAGCACCATCCCGACCGGGACCCCGTCCAGCCGCCGGGCCGCGAAACCCAACGCCGCCAGGGATTCCGGGTCGATCCAGTGCGCGTCGTCGACCCAGCAGATCGCCGGTGACGGAAGGGTGGTGAGCCGATCACGCGCCTCCGCACCACTGGAAACGGGAGCGCCGAACATCCGATGCAGCGCGCCGTAGGGCAACGAACGTTCGGCCCGCAGGCCCCGCACGCCGACGAGGCGGACACCGAGGGTGGCCCGCAGCGCGGTGAGCAGCGCCGACTTGCCGAGCCCCTCCGACCCGCGGACCAGGACGGCGCGCCCGGCGATCGAGCGCAGCCCGCCGAAGAGGTCGTCCCTGCCCCGCAGCGGGTACACGACGTCCCGGACAGGCATCGGCGCCTCCTCGAAAATCCCTTTCGATGAAACACCAGGCGCAAGTGTTTCACAAGGTCCTGCTCGGCACCCGTCCTTCCACGAGTGCTCCGAGCAGCGTCGAAGCCGCGTCGAGATCCGGCGTCCGTGACGCGAGGACGTCCGAGTACAGGAACGCCTCCCCCAGCCGGACGATCGCGTAACAGAGGCTGTCGAGGCCGACAGCGGGCGCGAACCCACCGTCGTCGACATCGCGGCGCAGAAGCTCGACGTGCGCCGCGATCACCCTCGGCTGGACGCGGCCGTCCGGGTCGGTGAGCAGCCGGATCGCCAGCACGGGCTCGTCGTCGAGGAACCGGCGGAACCCGGCGCTCGCCGCGAGCACGGATCGGTACTCGCGCATGATCGCGAGACAGCGCAGTTCACCGGCCGCGTTGCGCACCACGTCGCCCTCATCGCGCTCCCAGGTGCGCATGGCGGCCGTCAGGGTGCGCTCGGACAGGTAGTAGAGGGCATCACCGAGCAGGTCCTCCCGGTTGCCGACGCGGCGGAACAGGGTGCTGCGGGAAATGCCCAGTTCCTGGGCGAAGGCTGAGGTGTCGACGCGGACGCCGCGATCGATCCACCGCGCCGCGGTGCGGACTATGTCCTCGGCTGAGGGATTCACGATCGCCGATCGTACGGGCGTCCATGACCGGGAGCGCCGCCGCGGACGAAGACTGGCGATTTCACCGATGCAGTCCGTCGCGGCCGTTTGCCACAGTCCATCACCACGGACTGTGTTCACCGGCGAACGGAGACGGCACCATGCGTAGTACGACCCGGATCCTTTGTGGACTGGCGACCGTCGCGGCACTCGCTGCCGCGCCGACGGCCTACGCCGCCGAAAACCCCTACGAACGAGGACCGGCCCCGACGGAAAGCAGCATCGAAGCCTCGCGCGGCTCGTTCGCGGTCTCGGAGACGTCGGTGTCGCGCGTGTCCGTCACCGGTTTCGGCGGCGGCACCATCTACTACCCCACCAGCACCGCGCAGGGCACCTTCGGCGCTGTCGCCGTCTCGCCGGGCTACACCGCGACGCAGTCGAGCATCGCGTGGATCGGCCCGCGGCTGGCGTCGCAGGGCTTCGTGGTGTTCACCATCGACACGAACACGATCTACGACCAGCCCGGCAGCCGCGGTGACCAGCTGCTCGCCGCGCTCGACTATCTCACCCAGCGCAGCAGCGTCCGGTCCCGCATCGACACCTCCCGGCTCGCGGTGGCCGGGCACTCGATGGGCGGTGGCGGTTCGCTCGAGGCGGCGCAGGACCGGCCGTCGCTGCAGGCCGCCGTCCCGCTCGCGCCGTGGAACACGCAGAAATCGTGGTCCTCGTTGCGGGTGCCGACGTTCGTCATCGGCGGCGAATCCGACTCGGTCGCGCCGGTGGCCTCGCACTCGATCCCGTTCTACACCAGCATTCCCGCCTCCGCGGAGAAGGCGTACATGGAACTGGACAACGCGAGCCACTTCTTCCCGAACACGGCGAACACGACCATGGCCAAGTACACGATCTCGTGGCTGAAGCGGTTCGTGGACAACGACACCCGCTACGAGCAGTTCCTGTGCCCCGCCCCGGACGACCGCGCGATCAGCGACTACCGGGACACCTGCCCGCACGCCTGAGGCGTCCAGGTCCCGGCGCACCCGCGCCGGGACCCCTTTCCCCGTTGGGAGTTCCCGCGTGACCCTGTCCACCTTCGAGATGTCCGGCGTGTCGGTGACCTTCGGCGGTCTCGTCGCGCTGTCCGACGTCTCCCTGACCGTCGCGCCGGGCCGGGTGCTCGGGGTGATCGGCCCGAACGGGGCGGGCAAGACCACGCTCTTCAACGTCGCGTGCGGTTTCGTCCGCCCCGACACCGGCGCGCTGACCTGGCGCGACACCGAACTGCGACGGCTGCGCCCGCATCATCTCGCGGGCCTCGGGATCGCCCGCAGCCTGCAGGAACTCGGCCTCTTCGGCCGGATGACCGTGCTGGACAACGTCCTCGTCGGCGCGGGCAAGCACGCGAAGGCCGGCTTCTGGTCCTCGATGCTGGGCCGCACACGGGACGAGAAGGCGCTGACAGAGCGGGCGATGGCGTACCTCGAAGACTTCGACATCGCCGACGTCGCCCACCGCTATCCCGCGAGTCTCCCCTATCCGGTCCGCAAACGGGTCGCGCTCGCGCGGGCGCTGGTCGGCGAACCGGAACTGCTGCTGCTCGACGAACCGGCGGGTGGGCTGTCGGCGGCCGAGATCGCCGACGTCGGCACGCTGGTGCGCGGCTTGACCGAGCGCATGTCGGTGATGCTCGTGGAGCACCACATGGATCTGGTGATGGGAGTGTGCGACGAGATCGTCGTACTGGACTTCGGCAAGGTGATCGCCCGCGGCACCCCGGACGAGATCCGCGCGGACCCGGCGGTGCGGGCGGCCTACCTCGGCGAGGAGGTGGCCGGTGCTGACCGTTGAGAACCTTTCGGCGGCCTACGGCCCCGTCCGGGCGCTCGATTCCGTGAGCCTGTCCGCCTCCCCCGGCGAGATCACCGCGGTACTCGGCGCGAACGGCGCGGGCAAGACCACCTTGCTGCGCACCATTTCCGGCCTCGTCCGGCCGACGGGCGGCCGCGTCACGCTCGCGGGCCGCGACCTGAGCAGAGTGTCCACAGAGGACCTTCCGGCCCTCGGTCTCGCGCAGGTGCCCGAGGGCCGCGGCGTGCTGGCCGAGCTGACCGTCGAGGAGAACCTGCGGCTCGGCGCGCTCGGATCGGGAAGCCGCGCGACGGCCTCCCAGCTCCGGCGGATCTACGAGCTCTTCCCCGTACTCGCCGATCGCAAGAACGGGCTAGCGCATGTCCTTTCCGGCGGGGAAAGGCAGATGCTGGTGATCGGCCGCGCGCTGCTGTCCCGGCCGACGGTACTGCTGCTCGACGAGCCGTCGCTCGGGCTCGCGCCGCGGATCGTGGCGCAGATCTTCGCCCTGCTGCGCGGTCTCGTCCGCGACGAGGGACTCGCCGTCGTGCTGGTCGAGCAGAACGCGCGCAGCGCGCTGTCCATCGCCGACCACGGCGTCGTGCTCAACCTCGGCGAAGTCGTCGTCCGGCGGGACGCGGCCGAACTGGTCGAGGACGACGACCTCCGGCACGCCTACCTCGGATTCTGAAAGGGAGCCTCGTGCAGCAACTGCTGACCACCGCGCTCACCGGGCTGACCCTCGGCGCGGTCTATGCCGCGTTCGCCCTGGCGCTGGTGCTGATCTGGCGGGCGACGCGGATCGTGAACTTCGCGCAGGCGCCGATGGCGATGATCACCACGTACCTCGCGCTGGTGCTGATCGACGCGGGCTGGTCGTACTGGCTCGGTTTCGCCGTCGCCCTGTTTTCGGGGCTGCTGCTCGGCGCGCTGGTGGAACGCTTCGTGGTCCGGTTCGTCTCCGGCAAACCCGAGATCAACGCCGTGATCCTCACCCTCGGGTTGTTCATCGTGCTGCACGCGCTGGCGGCGCTGGTGTTCGGCTCGCGGTACCGGTCGTTCCCGGCGCCGTTCGGGCTCACCGGCTTCGAGGTCGGTGGCACGACGATCGCGCTGACCGGGTTCGGCGTGTTCACCATCGCCGCCGTCGGCGTGGTGCTGATCGGGCTCGTGCTCCTGTTCCGCGGCACCGATCTGGGCCTGCGGATGCGGGCGGCGGCCTTCGACCGGGAAGTGGCGCGCCTGCTGGGGGTGCGGGTCGGGCGGATGCTGACGCTCGGCTGGGCGCTCGCCGCCCTCGCCGGTTCGCTGTCGGGGCTGCTGATCGCCGGCGGCGGGCTGGTTCATCCGTCCTATATGGACGGTGTGGTGGTGTACGGCTTCGTCGCGGCGGTGCTCGGCGGCCTGGACAGCCCGGTCGGCGCGGTCGTCGGCGGCGTCGCGCTCGGCCTGTCCTTGAGCCTGGTCAGCGGCTACGTCGGCGCCGAACTGGTCCCGCTCGCCGCGCTGGCCATCCTCATGGTGGTCCTGCTGCTCAAACCCGGCGGTCTGTTCGCGAGCGTCCGCGAACGGAGGGTCTGACATGCCGCGCAAACCTCTGCTGCTCGCCCTCGCCGGACTGGTCGTCGTCGTGCTCGTCCTGGAGAACACCGGCCCGTTCCTCACCGCTCAGTTCACCACCATGGCGTATTTCGCGATCGCCGCGGGCGGCTTGACCGTCCTCACTGGACTGAACGGGCAACTGTCACTCGGCCACGGGGCGCTCATGGCGGTCGGCGCGTATTCGGCCGCGCTCCTGCTGAAATCACCCGAGTCCGCCTTGCCGCTCCCGGTGATCCTCCTGGTGGCGATGGTGATCACGCTGGCCGTCGGAGCGCTCGTGGGCGTCGCGGCCGCGCGGCTGCACGGTCCGTACCTCGCGGGCGCGACGCTCGCGCTCGCCGTCGCCGTGCCGGGGATCCCGTTGTTCTTCGGCGAAGCGCTCGGCGGCGAGCAGGGGTTGACCGTCCGGATGCCGGAGATCCCCGGCTGGCTGGCGGACGCCGCGTACTTCGTCACCGGCCAGGACCTCACGCGGATCCGTTACCTCGCTTACCTTTCCTGGCTCGCCGTGATCGTCGTGTTCGTCCTGCTGGCTAACCTGTCCCGAAGCCGCGTCGGCCGCGACTGGCAGGCGGTCCGCGACGAGGACGTGGCCGCCGGACTGGCCGGGATCGACCTCGGCCGCACGAGGGTGCTGGCTTTCGTGGTCAGCGCGGGCTGCGCGGGGCTCGCCGGGGCGCTGATGGCGTTGTCGGCACGGCTGGCGGCGCCGAGCGGGTTCGCGCTGACGTTGTCGCTGCTGCTGGTTTCCGCGGTGGTGCTCGGCGGTCTGGGAAGTCTCACCGGCGCGCTCGCGGGAGCCGCGCTCCTGACGTTCCTGCCGCCGCTGGTGACCGGCGTGGGAACGGATCTCGGCCTGTCCGACGTCCAGGCCGCGCATCTGGCGCCGTTGATCTACGGCCTGGTCACCGTCCTGATCGTGCTGCTCGCACCGGCCGGCCTGGCCGGCGGGCTGCGGAAACTCACTCACCGGAGGCGAAATTCATGAAACGCTGGACCAAGGCCGTGGCCCTCTTCCTGGCCGTCACGGTCACCACCGCCTGCGGCGCGGGAGGCAGACCCGAGGGCGAAGAAAAGGGGGCGACCGTCGGCGTCACCGACACCACCGTCAAGATCGGGGCGCACTTCCCGCTGACCGGCGTGGCCGCGCCGGGCTACAGCGAAATCCCGAGCGGTCATCAGGCCTACTACGACTACGTGAACGCGAACGGCGGGATCAACGGCCGCAAGATCGAGTTCGTGGCGAAGGACGACGGCTACAACCCGACGAACACCAGCGCGGTCACCAACGAACTGGTGCTCAAGGAAGAGATCTTCGCGATGGTCGGCGGCCTCGGCACGCCGACGCACAGCGCCGTCGTCGATTTCCTCAACAGCTCGAAGGTCCCGGATCTGTTCGTGTCCTCGGGATCGCTGCGCTGGGGCGACGATCCGAAGAAGGCGCCCTTCACCTTCGGCTGGCAGCCGGACTACGAGATCGAGGGCAAGATCATCGGCGACTGGGTGCGGAAGAACCTGCCCGGCGCCAAGGTGGGCCTGTTCGTCCAGGACGACGACTTCGGCCGCGACGGCGAGAAGGGCGCGCGCCGGTATCTGGACAAGCAGATCGTGGAGGTCGCGAAGTACTCGCCGGGCAACACCGACATCGCGCCGCAGATCGCGAAACTCAAGGCCGCGGGGGCGGATCTGGTGCTGGGCTTCACCGTCCCGTCCTACACCGCGCTTTCCCAGCTGGCATCGCTGAAGATCGGCTTCAAGCCGAAATGGTTCTACAGCAACGTCGGTTCCGATCCGGCCCTGGTCGGCTCGCTGCTCGCCCGGTTCTCCGAGGGCAAGGTGACCAACGGCGCGTCCCTCATCGACGGCGTCGTCACCACCGAGTACCTGCCGGGCGTCGACGCTCCGGACAACGCGTGGACGAAGCTGTGGCGGAAGATCTGGAGCGAACACGGCAAGGGCGGCGACCTGACCAACTACCGCATCTACGGGATGGCGCAGGCGTACACCTTCGTCCAGGCGTTGCAGGCCGCCGGGCGGGACCTGACCCGCGAACGTGTCGTCGAGGTGCTCCAGCAGAACGGGAAGACGTTCGCAGGGCCGGGCCTCGCGCCGTTCCGCTACACCGGTGACAGCCACCTGGGCATCTCCGGGATGTCGGTCGTCGAACTCCACGGCGGCGCAGGCAAGGATCTGACACCGGTCCTGGTGACCGACATCGGCGAAGCCCCCATCGAGGCGGACGACTCGGCGGCCAACGACGCGCCACCGGCGAACGGGATCCCGGAGGCGAAGGCGGGCAACTGAGCGGGTCTCAGCCGGAGTAGATCTCGTCGAGGACTCGACGTGCTTCCTCGTCGGCCCGGGTACAGGCGATCAATGTCTTCCACAGAGCCCAACCGCGCCCGCGTGCCCAGGCCGCGTCGTCGACGGACAGGCGCTCACGGAACACCTTGCGGCCGTCGGCGGTCAGCATCGTCCAGGCGATGGCCAGGTCGCAGGACGGGTCGCCGACACCGCAGGTCCCGAAGTCGATGACGGCCGCGAGTTCCCCGCCGTCGAGCAGGAGGTTCCCCGGTGCGACGTCACCGTGGAACCAGACGTCCACTCCGTCCCAAGGGGCGCCCAGCGCGGTCTCCCAGTCGGCGGCATCGACGCCGCGCAACGCGGCCAGGAACCCGGCCAGGTCGAGGGCGAAGCGGACAGGGTCGGAAATCCCGCCCGCGCTCGCGGGTTCCCCGGGGAGCCATCGGTAGATCGACCACGAGAAGGGATAGCCGTCGTCAGGGCGCCCCTTCGCCAGCGGGGCGGGGATGGGCAGCGGCAGCCGGGCAGCGAGCGCCGGAAGCCACCGCTGTTCCTTGTCGACGGCCAAGGCGTACTCGGCCGCGCTCGGCAGGCGCACCACCATCGTGTCGCCGAGGCGGAAGGTGACGTTGTCCCAGCCGCTCTCGTCCACGGGCCGGACCGGAAGGGCGCTCCACTGAGGAAACTGGTCGTCGACCAGCCGTCGCACCTGGTCGACGCCGACGGTGACGCGCTGGGGCATGGGACCGAGATCCGGAGTGCCGCTCAAGGGAATCCCTCCTTCCCGACTCAAACCTGAAATTTTCTTCACGTACACCCCCCGGCTGGCGCCAAGTCACCGATGGTCACCTCAGACGTCCTACCTTTGCCCCCGTTGGTACTGGTGGAACCGAATGTGGGTGTTCTGATGGATCGCAGGTCGTTCATGCTGGCCACGGGTGGCGCGGTGGCCGCGACCACCGTGCTGGGCACCCCGGCGGAGGCCACCCCTTCCCGGGACCCCTTCGGCCCGGCCGTGCGATTCAACATCATCAGCGACATCCAGGGCGACCTCGTTGATTTCGGCAAGGCCCTGGACGACATCAACGCCACCAACCCGCGCGGCGCCGGTCTCGGCGTGGCGGGCGACATCACCCCGCGCGGCTACGACTTCGAGTACGCCCAGGTGCGGGCGATGCTGAACAAGCACCCGCACCCGAGGAACGTCGCCTGGGCCATCGGCAACCACGAGTTCTACGTGCCGAAGTGGCGGGACCCGGACACCCTCGCGCAGGAAACCTGGCCCAACGGCACCACCGAGGAATCGCTGTTCCGCAGCTTCTACAAGTTCGCCGGGCGCAACACGGCCTACTCGGAGACCTCGTTCGGCGGCGTGCCGGTGCTGTGCCTGGGCACCGAGCGCTACGCCAAGTACCACGACCCGAAGCTGTGGGACGAGGTGTGGCTCAGCGACCAGCAGTTCACCTGGCTGGAACAGCGGCTGGCGTACTGGGACCGGTGGCGCAAGCCGGTGATGGTGCTGACCCACCACCCGCTGCCGAACACCGTGTCCGGCACCCGCAACAAGCTCTACCTCAACGACTACCTCCAGGCCGACCGCCTGCTCGGCGTGCTCGGCAAGTACCGCGACGTGTTCCTGTTCTCCGGGCACACCCACTGGGACCTCACCCTGTCCGACTGGGTGACCCGCCGGGTCGTCCCCGGCAGCGGCAACCTCGAAGGCTTCACCGTGGTCAACACCGGCGCCGTGCAGACCGGCTGGGTGGACGACGGCAAGGGCGGCGAGGTCTCGCTCGGCGGCAGCTTCAACCAGGGCCTCCAGATCGAGGTGTACCACCGGGCCGTGGTGATCAAAGCGCGCGACTTCACCAGCGGAACCTGGCTCAAGCAGATCACCGTGCCGCTGCGCGACAGCCTCTGAAGGACGGATATTCGCAGGACAACGGTGTCCGGGGTTGCGACACTGACCGAATGCGGACTCTTGCCTGGGTCGGGGGAACCCTGTACGACGTCGCCGCCGGCTGGCGGACCATCCCGGTGGACGGGTCGTCCGGCAGCCGGAGGTCCGGCGACTACGGACAGCGGTTCGACGCGGTGAAGGTGTCACCGCGCGGCGATGTCGTCGCCCTGCTGGCGAGCACCGGCACGGACGGCCTGTTGCTGACCGCTGACGGAGAAGTCATCCGCGAGATCGGGCGCAGCGACTACCAAGCCGACGCGTACCGGTATCCCTTGGAGTTGTTCACGTTGCCGGACGGCCGGACCGGACTCGTGCACTGTCCGGACGAGTACAACAGGCTTGAGATCGAAGACGCCGTCACCGGTGAGCACTGGGGCGCCGGTGACGGCCGAGAGCCCTCGGATTTCTTCCACTCGCGGCTGGCCGTCTCGTCCAGCGGCCGCTATCTCCTCAGTGCCGGGTGGGCCTGGCACCCCGTCGACTGCGTGATGACCTTCGACCTGCGCCGCGCGTTGACCGATCCGGGCGTTCTCGACTCGACGGACGACGATCACCCGGCGACAAGACTGATTCTTCCCGACATCAGCGGGGCGTGCTTCATCGGAGACGACGTCGCGATCAGCACCTCCTCGGATCTCGAGCAGCCCACCGAGCCGGACGAACTCGCGGGCACCATGCTCGCCCGCTGGTCGATGACCACGAAGGAATTCTTGTGGCGCAAGCAACTCGACCACCCCGCGGGTGATCTGGTCTGCGTGGCCGGAGACATCATGGCCCTCTACGGACACCCGCGTCTGTACGACGGGAACAGCGGCGAGCTGCTCGCGGAGTGGCCCGAGCTCGCCACAGGCCACGCGGAGAGCTCGATCGTCTGGGGAAAGTCCTTCTCCGGCCCCGCGCGAATCGCCGTCGACAACGCCAACCGGCGGTTCGCCGTCACCGACGGCGAAGACGTCACGATCGTCCACCTCGGCTGACCGGACTAGGCGTCCGCCGCCGCGGCGTTCTTGGTCTTGCGGAACCGCGCGATGATCCCGGGAAGCAGCAGGAGCAGAAGCATGTAGTACCCCGCGTGCGGCACCAGCGCGGCCACGATGAACGCGGCCGCCAGCAAAGCCGTGTTGACGGCCGTGTCGAACAGCGGCGCCCGGGCCAGTTCGCTGTCCTCGTCGCGCAGAGCCGGGTCGCGCCGGATGATCAGCACCATGAGCAGTTGGAACAGAGACGCGGCCAGGATCGTGCCGATGTAGAGCGACGAGGTGAACCGGTCGTTGCCGTACGAGGCGGCCACCTCGGTCGGGAACGGCAGCACCACGATCGTCAGTACCCAGCCGAAGTTCGCCACCATCAACGGCTTGCTGTACGCCTTCACTTGCTCGAACACGTGGTGGTGCACGATCCAGAGCCGGGCGATCACCGCGAAACTGAGCAGGAAGCTGTAGATCTTCCACTGGTTCTCGCCGATCAGGGCGGCCGGGTCGAGGTGCTGTGAGACGGCATCCGAAACGGCCTCCACAAGCGGCAGGACCAGCAGGGTGATCGCGATCGCGACGACGGCGTCGGTGAAGAACACCAGCCGTTCGGGAGACCTGTTCTGGGGCATTCGGGGAGCGTAAGCGGTTCGGCTCCGTCCGGCGACGAGAGAACCGGCCCGCCCCGTCATCTGCCGAGCAGTTGTTCGAGCCCGTCCTTGATCTGCTCCGGCGTCATGCTTTGCCGCTGGTAGACGTACTGCGCGGCCGCCAGTGGTGCGAGAAGCGCATCGGCCCTGAAGTGCGCGTCGATGTCCGGCTCGATCTCGCGGATCAACGCGACCAGGTGACTTTGGTGAAGCCGGTAAGCGCCGGTGACGAACCTCGCCATCGGGGTTTCGGTCTCGGCGACCATCAGCAGCCGTCCGTGCGTTTCGAGCCTGTCCACGTACGCACTCAGGAACGCTTTGAGCCTTTGGTGCGCCGGCGCACCGGGACCGAGCGGCGGCGGCCCGCTGATGAACGCCTCCTGGAACTCGCGCTCGTTCTCGTCCAGGAGCGCCTGCGCCAACGCGCCCTTGTCCGGGAACCGCCGGTACACGGTGCCGATCCCGACACCCGCCTCCACCGCGACCTCGTCCAGCGCGAGTCCTTCGATCCCCTTGGCCGCGACGAGTTTGGCCGCGGCCCGGACGATCTTCTGCCGGTTGCGAGCCGCGTCCGCCCGCTCTACTGGCCCGGATCCTGCGATGGGAAGCACCCGCCGAGCTTAACCGGTGGACAAGTGGAACTTTCTCCAGTTAACTAAGTGGAGGAACTTCCACTTAAGGAGACGCGAATGTCCGTCGAACACTTCACCAGCTCCGGCGCTTCGACCTGGTTCCAGCGGCTTGACCAGCAGATCTTCCTCGCCGATGTCGTCGACCAGAACAGCGGCGCGGCGATGTCCGTCGGATTCGGGCGCTACCGGAGAGGCGAGAAGAACCCGTGGAAGGTGACCTACGACGAGGCACTGGTCATCACTTCCGGCGCTTTCACCGTCGAGGGTCCGTCGGGCTCGGTGACGGCGCGGGCGGGCGAGGTCATCTACCTGCGGGCCGACACCGAGGTCGTCTACGTGGCCGATGAGGACACCGAACTGGTCTACGTCACGTATCCGCACTGGCTCGCCACCACGGAAGCCTCGGCGGAAGCGCACCGGCTGGACGACTTCCACGAAGCCGAGTGAAAGGGGCCGCCTCGATGGCGGCCCCTTTTCATCGGGTCATCTCTTCCAGGAATTCCTGGGTCTCGGGATCTTCGTGGTCCCGCGCATTCCGCGGGTGAGCAAGACCTTGTGGTGTTCTTGACCAGCGCCGCGAAACGTAGCTCATCCGCCTTCTCTACCTCGGTGTCCTTGGAGTTCGCGCGCACGGCCTGCCACGTGCCGTCCCGGCGGACGAGCGCCTTGCCACAGATCACGCCCGGCCAGTCGTATTCGAAACCCTGGGTGGTAGATGCATCCCTGGCCGAACCCGCGTTCGTCCGTCGCTCCGAGGAACATGTTCCGGAACCGCCGCGCCCGTACCATTGCTTCGTCGGCCTAAGAGTTGTCCCGTAAGTGATCTTCGGGTCGCTTGGGACGCAGTCGCGCACTGCGTGGCTTGCGGACCTGTTTGTGCGAGCGGTTGTGTTCCTCCTTCCAGGCAGGGAGGTCGCGCTGACCACGTTCGCGACGATGCGGGATGATCAGGCCGGTACCCCGGTAGCCTCCGTCTGCGATCACCGTGGTGTTGCCGACCAGCACGACGAGCAGGGTGTCGGCGTCGATGACGACCTGGTGGTTGGTGGAGTACCGGTAGTTCTTCGACTGCTCGGCGATCGTCTCACCGAGGTGTTGCGGAATCACCGGCCGCCCGCCGATGGCCAGGCCACATGTCGTCGTACGCCGCATCGAAGAACTGCGCCCAGCTGACGCGGGCACGTCGCTCACCCGTCGGCCCGGGCTATACCGCAATATCCTGAGGACATGGCCGGTGATGGGTATGTCTGTCCCATTTGCGGCCACCCGTCGAGCAGGCCGTGCGCCGGCAAAGACCGTGGGCGTGTTCGTGCCCCTGTGGCGTCCCGGCCCGTGCAAGAACCCTGAGTGCCAGGCGTACTAGGCGGAAGAGGCCGAGTCGGAGCCCGTCCTCACGACGGAGCGCGGACCGGCGGTCGACAGGGCCAAGCAGCGGGACTCCGGACGCTCTTCCCGCGAGCCTGGAAAACTTCCGCGAGCGTGTAGAGAAGCGCGGGCCGGCTCCGACATCCCCTGTGAGAGCCGCCCACCAAGGGTGGCCCGAGCCGAAGGAGTGGACTCATGAAGTACCTGGTGATGGTGCAGGGCACGCAGGCGGACTACGAGGCCCAGGTGGGCAAGCCCGCCGCCGGTCTCCCGGCCTGGAGCGACGAGGATATGCAGGCGATGTTCCAGCACATGGGGGCGATCAACAACGACCTCGCCGAGACAGGCGAGTTCATCGATGCCCAGGGGCTGGCCGAGCCCGCCAGGACCCGCCTCGTCAGCGCCGGCGCGAACGGCAAGCCCGTGATCACCGACGGGCCGTACGGCGAGACCAAGGAAGTGATCGCCGGCTACTGGCTCCTGGAGTGCGAGAGCCTGGAGCGGGTCACGGAGATCGCCGCGCGGGTCACCCAGTGCCCCGTTCCCGAGGGCACGAACACGTACCCCGTCGTCATCCGGCCGCTCGGCGAAGTGTGAGCAGGGGAGACGTTTGAGACGTACGAGCGAGGTCGAGGACCTGCTGCGCCTGCATGCGCCGCAGGTCCTCGGCGCGCTCGTGCGCCGGTACGGGCACTTCGACGCCGCCGAGGACGCCGTACAGGAGGCGCTGCTGGCAGCGGCCGGGCAGTGGCCCGAGTCGGGGGTTCCGGACAATCCGCGGGGCTGGCTGATCAGGGTCGCCTCGCGGCGGCTCACGGACGCCCTGCGCAGTGATCAGGCGCGGCGGCTGCGTGAGGAGAAGGCAGCGGCGCTCACACCGCGCGACGCCTTCACCGCGCCGCCGCCCGGGCCCGATCGTGCGCCCTCCGAGGACGACACACTGACGCTGCTCTTCCTCTGTTGCCATCCGGATCTGCCCCCTCCCGCTCAGATCGCGCTGACGCTGCGGGCCGTCGGCGGTCTGACGACGGCCGAGATCGCCCGCGCGCATCTGGTGCCGGAGGCGACGATGGCCCAGCGGATCAGCCGGGCCAAGCAGCGGGTGAAGAGCACGCGTTTCGGCCGCCCCGATCACTGGGAGGAGCGGCTGCCCGCCGTCCTCCACACGCTCTACCTGATCTTCAACGAGGGCTACACGGCCACCTCCGGAGCCTCCCTCCAGCGGGCCGAACTCGCGGGCGAGGCCATCCGGCTGGCCCGTACGGTGCACCGCCTGCTGCCCGGCGACTGTGAGGTCACCGGCCTGCTCGCCCTGATGCTCCTCACCGACGCCCGCCGCGCCGCGCGGACCGGGGCGGGCGGCGAACTGATCCCCCTCGACGAGCAGGACCGCGGGCTGTGGGACAAGGCGGCGATCGAGGAGGGCGTGGCCCTGGTGACCTGGGCTCTGTCCCAACGCCGCCCCGGCCCCTACCAGTTGAGGGCGGCGATCGCCGCCGTCCACGACGAGGCGGACTCGTCCGACAGCACCGACTGGCCCGAGATCCTCGGCCTCTACGACGTCCTCGTCCACCTTGTCCCCAGCCCTGTCGAACGCCTCAACCGTGCCGTGGCCATCGCCATGGTCCACGGACCGAAGGCTGGTCTGGCCGAACTGGACGCGCTCGCACCGGAGTTGACCACAGGCCACCGCCTGGACTCGGTCCGCGCCCACCTCCTGGAATGCGCCAACGACCCCGAGGCCGCCCGAACCGCCTATGAGTCAGCCGCCGCCAAGACCCTGAGTCTCCCCGAACAGCGCTACCTCCGGGCCCGTGCGGCCCGCCTCGGCGACATCACTTAAACGTGTCGCTCGTGCCCGAGCTGACGCACATCACCGAACGCTCTCGCAACACCGGGTTCGTCACTGTGTGAGAGGCCGAGCACGCGCGGACCGCTCCTGCCACGGCGATCGCGGGACAACTCTCAGGAGGAGGAAGTCGTTGGATCTCACGGATCGGCCGGCAACAGTCACGACGCTTTTCGAGGCCCACAACAAGGCGCCGCTCCCGAGCCGGGGGCGAAGTGCCGACGTGGCAGGCTTCGACATGGTGATGCTCGATGCAGACCCAGCCGGTTGTGTCTCCGTCTGGCTGAAACGGCGAGGTCTCCTGGATGACTGGAGATGGAACGTCCTCGCCGAAGACGAACAGCGACTCATTCGGGTTATCCCTGAGCTGGACGCCTACGGTCGCGAGTACTACTAAAGACTTCTGGACATGACGGTATTGATACTGGGGGCGGACTGCCATCGCAGCAGCACTGGTAGGCCCTCGCCATCGCTTGGAGACACAGGACCCATTCGCATGCCCGCTCATGGCGCATAGCGTGCGTTCGGCTCTCTTGACGCCCGCTCCTGCCGAGATGCGGACGTCGGTCAATTGGCAGCTGGTGGGCGCGTTACTGGCCGTAGTCGGTTTTGTCGTGCTCGTGGAGCAGGAGTTGGAGGTTGAGGGCGGCCAGGGCTGTAGGGGTGAGTCCGAACATGCCGCGGAAGGTGCCGGTGAGATGCGATGGTGAGGCGAATCCCGCGTCGGCGGCAGCGCGGGTGAGATCGTGGCCGTGGGCGAAGGCCTCGGCCACGCGAAGTATCCGTGCCCACTGCACATAGCGTCGGAAGCTGGTGCCGGTCTGGTCGGAGAACTTCCGCAGGAAGTATGACCTGGACAGGCCCGCCTCGCGCGCGGCGGCCTCGGCACGCTGCGGGCGCGCCGGGTCGGCCCGGATGCGGGCCGCCGCGCTGGCGATCCGCGCATCGCCGGTGCCGACCACGGGGATGCTGGCCGCTGTCAGTACTTGCTCAAAGTCCACCTCGTCGCGGGTGGCCAGGTCGATCAGGTCCGCCTCGTGGCGGTGGCCGGTGCAAAATGCGTCGGTGGCACGCCGCATACCGCCCAGGCATCGGGACATCCGCGCCGAGGTCGGATCGAAGTAGCAGAACAGCATCCTGCCTGCGCCGTCGCGGATCTCGTGCCGGACCCTGGCGCGGAACAGGAAGCTGCGGACGGTCAGGTCCGGCACCCCGTCGGCCCGGACGGTGAAGGGCGCGTCGAGGCCGACGCCCAGACAGGCGATCGCCGAGGAGTGGGGGCCGAGGCGCAGCAGGGGGCCAATGTAGACGGCGTGCCCGAGCCGAAGCCACAGCTGTACGGCAGCGCACGTTTGTGGAAGTGCGGGAGCGGTCATGTGATCAAGAATAAGCGTCGTGCGACGGAGCAACCGCCGCTTTCGTGGAGGACAGCATGGCTGACGACGTAGCCCTGCATCGACGAGATCCGCCCGGTGGCGACCGTGATGGCCGGCCCTGGCCACAACTTCGCACGTACTCCGGCAAGTCGAGTAGTGACTGCCTATGGCGGAATGAGGCCGTCGCCGACGCGGCATGACTCCGGCTCATCGCATCTCTCGTCGCATCACAATAATTCTTGCGACTTCTCGAACACCATTCCTGACAACCAAGACCAGCACGCACGGAAGAGACATCCACATGCAAGAGTCCGAACAGTTCGTCGCAAACTTCATCGACTTCTGGAACGACCCATCTCCCCAGCGGATACCAGAGATCTTGCACCCGGACGTCGTGTTGACCCAGCCGTTGGCCGCACCGATACGGGGGATAGCGGCCGCACAGGAAGAGTTCCGGCGGATCTGGTGCTTTTTGCCCGACCTGCGCGCACAGGTGGACCGGTGGCGCGGCGACGCGGATCTGCTGTTCATCGAACTCCGGCTGCGCGCTCACGTCGGGCGTGACCTAATCGAATGGCCGAACATCGACCGGTTCATATTGCGCGGCAGCAAGGCGATCGAGCGGATGAACTACTTCGACCCTTTGCCGCTACTGCCGACGATACTCAAACACCCCTCACTATGGCAACGCTGGTGGACATCCGGAGCGGCGCGGCCCTGGCTCACCGGGCATCGAATCGCCGACTACAGCGGCCGGGTCAACGCGATCGAGGACTGAACTTCAAACTTTTGGACCACTCCGGCGTCGAATCGTCCGCACAAACGACCGCCGGTTCTGGATACGCCGACACACATGGCCCGGCAACCATCCTCTTCTGCCGCAGAGCGGGTGTTCAGCCTTGCCGTTGCCCCGGTCGAACCGGGAGATCGAAGGCGCCGGAAATCGCCCGTGTCGGGGCGGAGAAACCGCTGAATGCGTCAGGCGCGATCAGCATCCACCATCGTTACCGCCGGGTGATCGTGGACCACGGCTGACTCGGTCACATCAACGAAGTGTCAGCATTGGCTCACTGGATACGGCTCACCTTCGAAGAAAATCTGTGTGATGGCGGCATTGATGTGGCAATCGTGTAGGTACGGGCGTTGCTGCATGTACGCCACAGCGGCGGCGGTGAGGGTTACCGCCGCCTTGCCTTCACGGGTAATGCCCGATGGCTCGTCCAGGCTGAGTAGCCATTCGGCGTAGTGCTCGCCCACATGGGCCACGTAGGTCCGCGGATCATTTCGGGCCAGGTAGGCAGCGTTCCTGGAACGTTCCGGCCCGCGCATGCGTCCTCCTGCAGATCGTTCACGAACCCATCGCCTTGCGGGTGGGACGGCTAGCTGCGACCCGGACCCTGATGGCCAGCGTCCCACAATGAGCGGCTACCGGGCCAACTTTTCGGGAACGCTCCCTCATTCCGCATGTCGCGCGCTCATGCCGATGAGCGCACCTTCGGTGTGACCGGTATCCGGTCGTACCGCCAATCGGTTCGCGCGGGATGTCGGCGTGCCCGCGGCTGAGCACGCTGTTACCGAGGCAGTCCCATGGTGCCGGCCCACTGCGAGACGGCTCGGTGGTAGTCGGGTGCGTTGGGTGCGTAGTTGATCGAATGGCCGAAGCCGGGCAGTACATAGGTCCGCAGCCGTGCCGACGCGGAGTAGTACGGCGCCTCGGATTGGCGCAGGCCGGCCGAGGAGGTGCAGTCGGTCGCGAGCGGGCCACAGAGGCCGACGTCCCCGCCGCCGAGTACGACCAGCACCGGCACGGTGATCCGCCTGGTGTACGGGAGCACGGTGGCGAGGGCGGCGGCGTCGAGCAGTTCGCCGGGGGCGACGACGTCCTTGGTGGCCTCGTCGTAGGCGGTCATCCCGGGGACGTCGGGTCCGGGTGCGTGGAATGCCGCGTATCTGGTGCCTGGCCGGGTGGTCAGGTAGGTGGGATCGAGCCCCCGCAGCGACATCACCGGGTCGAGCGCGACGGGGATGAACGAGCCGAGGACGATCAGCGCGCCGGGGGGATTGATGCGGTGTGCCAGCCCGGTGATCAGCACGCCGTCGACGTCATGGTAAGTGCCTGCTTCGAGCACGGTGATGGCGGAACCGAGCGAGTGTCCGCCGAGAATCACCTTGTCGAACCGCGAGCCGAGGTCGCCGTGCCGGATCGCCTGGATCACCTGGTGTACCACGTCGGCTTCGGTGAACGCGGTCAGCAGTGCGCTGGGTGGTTTGGAGCTGGCGCCGGTACCGAGCCGGTCGATGGCAAAGGTGGCGTAGCCGGCCTTGTTCATCGCGAGCCGGAAAGAATGCGTTTCCGGGGTGCGTGCGGAGTCCCAGTACGCACTGTTGTAGGTGGCGCCGGGGACCAGGACCTGAACGGTTCGCGCGCCCTGCGGCGGTTCGCACAGCCTGCCGTGCACGGTCTGGGGAAGCAGCCCGGCCAGCCGCACCGGGATGGCCACGTCCCGGCAGGACGCCGAATCGGCCTGCGCCTGCGCGGGCGTCAGCAGTGACCCGGCCAGCAGGATGGCGGAAAACGCCGCGCCGGCACGGCGCTTCACTCTGCCATGACGCCAATGCATGAAAACGAACCTCCACTGAAATAATGTGTTTCGACGATTATCGGAAGCGCGGGACGACCGTCATCGGCAGCCGGTTCGGGTACGCGGTGGTCGTGTACTTCACCCGGACCGGCTTGCCCGGGACGGGAACCAGCCGCCATCGCGCGGCGATCGTGGCCACGACGATCGCGATCTCGGTCATGGCGAAGGAATTCCCGATGCATTGGTGGGCACCCGCGCTGAACGGGATGTAGGCCCCGCGGGGCAGATCCTTGGCTCGCTCCCCCGCCCAGCGGTCCGGGTCGAAACGATCGGGGTGGTCGTGGAACCTCGGATCGAAATGCATGGCGTGCGGGCTGATGATCACCTCGGTGCCCGGAGACAGGCGCACACCGCCGAGATCGACTTCCGTGGTGACCCGGCGCATGAGGATCCACAGTGGATACATCCGCAGGACCTCGTTGACGACCTGCCGCGTGTAGACCAGCCGTGGCACGTCCTCGGCGGTGGCCTGCCTGCCGCCGAGCACCTCGTCGATCTCGTTGTGGAGCTTCTGCTCGACCTCGGGGTGGCGGGCGATTTCGTGGAACAGCCAGGAAAGCGCCAGCGCACTGGTCTCGATCCCCGCGGTGAGCAGGGTGATGACCTCGTCGCGCACCTGCTCGTCGGTCATCCCCTCGCCCGTGTCGGCGTCCCTGGCCAGCAGCAGCATGGTCAGCAGGTCGCTCCGGTCGGCCTGCTCGGCACGCCGGTTGTCGATGAGCTCCTCCACGATCGCGCGCATGCGGTCGACGGCCCTGTCGAACCGCCGGTTGGCCGGAACGGGGAGCTTCTCCACGAACGCGGGCGAGAGCAGACGGATCATGCCGTACTTGAGGATGATCGGGATCGACCTGCGGGCCTCCTCGGTCGCGGCTTCGCCCATTTCGGCGGAGAACAGCGCCTCGCCGACGGTGGTGACCGCGAGTGCCTGCATGTCGTGGTCCACCCTGCGCACCTCGCCCGGCTTCCACGGTCTGATCAGATCGGCGGCCGCTCTCGTCATGATCTCGGCGTACCCCGCGATGGCGGTGTGGTGGAAAGCAGGTTGCATCAACCGGCGCTGCCGCAGGTGAAGAACACCGTCGGAGAGAGCGAGCCCGTTGCCGACGAACGGGCGGAACTTCTCGAACATCGCGCCCTTGCGGAAATTGCTCCCGTCGGTGACCAGCACCTGGTGCGTCAATTCCGGACTGGTCAGGAAATACGTTTCCATCGGGCCGAGGTAGACCCGCACCACGTCTCCGTGCGCGTACAACGACGACGTGAATCCGAAGCGACGCCGCAACATCGCAGGAGTGTGTCCGATCAACGGCCAACGACCGGGCGCAACCGGTACGGGCATCCGGACTCCATCGCCGACGCGGAAGGGGAAAGAACACGCTAGCGCCATTCGGCGGCAGCTCACAGCACTCAATCGGGTGACTACGCGGCCGCGAACCGATCACATGCCGGGCTGAGTAAGCTCGACGGCTCTCCAAGGAAAAGCGATGGGATCGAGGTGTTGACACTGACGCGACTTCCGGACTGGGTCCCACCGGGCACCGACGAAACAGTGCCCAGTGCCGCCCGGATGTACGACTACATGCTGGGCGGCGGCCACAACTTCGCCGTCGACCGCGAAGCCGCCACGCGGGCCGAGCAAGTCGTGCCCTACGCCCGGGGTGTGGCGAGACTCAACCGCGCGTTCCTCCGACGGGCTGTCCGGTTCATGATCGACCAGGGCGTCCGCCAGTTCCTCGACATCGGTTCGGGCGTGCCGACCGTCGGCAACGTGCACGAAATCGCACAGGACGCCGACCCGGAATGCCGGGTGGTGTATGTGGACCACGATCCCGTCGCGGTCGCGCACAGCCAACTGATCCTCGCCGGGAACGACCACGCCACCGCACTCAAGGCCGACGCCCGTGACCCCTCACGGATCCTCAGCGATCCTCAGCTGCGTCGGCAGCTGAATCTCGACGAGCCGATCGGCATGCTGTTCCTGTGCATGCTGCACTGGATCCCGGACGAATCCGACCCGGGTGGCCTCATGCGCCACTACATCGACGCGATGGCTTCCGAAAGCTACCTGGCGATCACCCACATCACCGAGGACTACCTGCCTTACCAGGTCCGGGAAGCACTCAGGATCGCGACAAAGGGCGGCGACCAGGTCACGCCACGCCCCTACGATGAGGTGCTCACCATGTTCGGCGACCTCGAACTGCTCGAACCCGGTCTGGTCGGATGCGGCACCTGGCGCCCCGCCGGGCCCGGCGACATCGCCGAGGACCCGACACTGAACCAGGTTCTCTACGCCGGAATGGCACGCAAATCCTGAAGCGGGACTCCGGCCGCCGAGACAACTGTCCATTAAGGACATTGAGGCTCACCGGCCCTGAAGCGGACCGGCCCGTCCACCGCCGATGAGGGATCCGATGTCGGTCGCCGGTCCCTCGTCGCCGGTGAACAGCGGGCCCATTCCCAGCTCGGCTCCCGCTCGCTGCCACCATCGTGCCTGCGCGCTGGTTTCGAGATCACCGGCGAGTACGGTGATCCCGGCCTGACGAACCAGCGCGATCATGGTCTTCGCCCCAGCGAGGACCATCGATTCCTTGTCGACGGCTTGCCACATGAGACGAGAGTCGAGGCGTATGGCGTGTACCGGAAGGTCTTCCAGTAACGCCAGCTCGCCTGGCGTCACGCCGAAGTCGTGCAGTACCACTGCGATCCCCAGGTCGGCGAGCAAGCGCGTGTTGTCGACGATCTCGTGCCCGGCCACGAGCAGTGCCCCGGCCGGCAGGCCGAGCCACAACCGGTCGGGGGCCGGCGCGACACTGTCGAGAATTCCCCGGATCGTCCCGGCCAGTCGAGGATCGGCCAGCTGGTTCGGTGTGAGCGGTACCAGCAGCGGCATGCCCGCGCCGCCGCCCGCGACCTTGTCGGTCCAGCCACGCTTGACCAGCCACGCGCCGAGCGCACCGATCAGCGCGGTTCGCTCGGCGAGTTCGAGATACCGTTCCTTCGGCAGTAGTCCCAGTTCCGGATGTTCCCACCTCAGCCGCGCCTCGGCCCCGACGATCTCGCCGTCGGCCAGACGTACCAGCGGCTCGTAACCGATGCCCAGCTCGCCGTTCTCCCAGGCGCCGGGCATGGCGGCCACCAGGCCGATGGACTCCCTGGTTCGGTTGTCCCATACCGGGTCGTAGCGCTCCCACCGGCCAGGTCCCTTGCTCTTGGCCCGCCGCATCGCCAGATCCGCCGAACGCAACAACTCGGCTGGTTCGACGTTGCGGGGAAGGTCTTCGACCACGCCGAAACTCGCCGTCACCGCCAGGCCCTTCCCGTCGATGTAGACCGGCTCCGACAGCGTCTCGTTGATCCGCTCGATCATCGTGACGATGTCCGGCGTGCTCGCCGACTTCTCGATCAGAATGCCGAACTTGCCGCTCTCGAACCGCGCGACCATCGCGTTCTCCCCCGCCACCACGGACCTGAGCCGGTCCGCGGCGGTCCGCAGCAGGCTGTCTCCCGCCTTCCTGCCGAGACCATCGGTGACCAACGACAACCCGTCGAGATCCACGTGGTACAGCGTCGCCGGATTCGGCAGGTGCAGCACGTGCTCGAGGTGCGTGCTGAAGAACTGCCGGTTCGGCAGACCGGTGAGCATGTCATGCAACAACTGGTGTCGCAGCTGGTTCTGCAGGAGCGCCAGCTCCGCGTCGTCGGTCACGATCGTCACGTAGCCGTGCGAATCGCGCAGGAGCGAAGCGATCAGCGTGGCCTGAAACGGGTCGCCGTCCTTGGTGACGAAGCGCGGGCGTGATCGCAGCCGGTCGATCTTTCCGTCCCGGAGATCGCGGTAGCCGTCCTTCAGGAGCTGCCGATCCGCCTCTTGCACGAAGTCGAACAGGGTGCCGCCGTCGACCTCGCTCGACGCCCGGTCCAGAATCCGGTGCAGGGCAAGATTCGTACGGATGAGTTGGCCCTCGAGCCCGGTGACCGCGATCCCACTCGGCGAACCGAGGAAGATCTCGTCCAGCTGGGCTTCACTGGCCCGCCACTCACGCTGCGACTCCCGGACCGCGTTGAGCAAAGCCTGGTCACTCGTGTCCCGCTGCTCGACGGCCGCGGAACGGATCGCTTCCACGTAACCGGACGCCAGCGCACCGAGCAACCTGGCGACGCGTTCCGGTAGCCGATCGGCGGAGCCTGAATCCGCCGGCGCCAGCAAGGCGGCGGCGAGCACATCCACCGTGCACTGCAGGCTCGTCTTGCCGACACAGTGCAGCCGAACGAGCTCAGCGCCGACCTCCGCCGCGCTCTCGGTCGCGGGCCGGTCCCCGGCCACCGCCTCGAGCAGCCGATCGAGCAGGCCGAGCAACTCTCGTTCGATCTGGTCGTGCGACAAGGGGAGATAAGTGGTGCTACTGACGAGATAGGCCCATTTCCGCGCGACCTTGACGCGTTCCCGCCGCGACGCGAGAGGCTGCGTTCCGGCAGGCCGCTCCTGCCCGCCGGAAGGTAGTGGCCTGGTCATGACGATCGACCCCTTGATCTCCGTGTCCTCGACCGGCCGTTCGCGCCGATTCGGCTTTTCGCCCGAAACCGGTCAGGGTACGGCAAGCCCACCATAGGGTGATGCTCTAGCGGATCTTCCTGGCGACGCCACCGTATATATGCGAATCGATTTCGGAATTTCCCGAAATATCGCCTGCTCGGCCTGCTCCGCGGCGTCCCGATCAACTTGGAAATGTGCGCGCCCCCGGTGGATAGTCGCGTTTTCGGGCGTCATCCGGCCTCGTCATGCCGATTTCCCGGAGGAACCCCGTCCTGGTTCTTCATGGCGCCGTCACCACGTGGCTCGTTCGCCGTGAGGCGAAAAGCCTACTCGCTACCGCCGAGTCGCGGCTGGTCCATCGGTGTGACGGCGCATCAACCGATAGGGTGCTGGAGATATTTCCCGACGGGCCCGAAGTTGGTGAATCGCGTCCTCGCCCCAGGGAACCGACCTCGAAAGTCATCATCTTCGACAGAAACCGAACGCCCATCGTTGTCAGCGTCGGAAATCGCGTTTCCGAAAGATTCTTCAATGACGTCGAAAGCCGCTGTCAATTCACGGTCGAAACCCTCGCATGCCGCGAAGCGCTAGGTACGGCTTCGTTCTTGGCGCGCCGGCACCGCGTCCAGCACCAGCTCCACGGCGGCAAGGAAACTCTCACGGGTGAAGCCGACGGGTTCGATGCGGCGACCGTAGCGGGCCAGCGCGGGAAAGTCCGCCGGGTCTGCGCCCAGGGTGGTCACGCGGAAGGTTTCCAGTCTCCGCTTCCGTTCTGCAGGGCCGCTGGATCGGCCGGCCGCGTGCGCGGAGATCAGGGACACGGACAAGGTCACCAGGCGGTGATACCACTCCGGGACGAGTTCCTCGGGAACCCCGGCGTCGTCGAGGGCCTGCAGGGTCTCCTCGATCACCAGCCGGCTGCCGGGTCCGCTGCCCGGGTAGTGGCTGGCGTCCTTCGCGAGCTGCGGCAGCGCGGCGTAGGCGTCCCATGAGCGCAGGATCAGGTCGACGAGCCGGGCACGCCAGGTTCCCTGCCGCTGGTAACCGTGCATGGCCTGGACCAGCACGTGGTCCACGACCGCGAGCATCAGTTCGGTGCGGTTGCGGAAGTGGCGGTACAGGCTGGAGGAGTCGGTCCCCAGCTCGGCGGCCAGTTTGCGCATGCTGAACACGTCGTCCCCCGCGGAGCGGGAGATCAGCTCCACGGCGGCATCCAGGATGGTCTGTTCGCTCCACCGCTGACGCATGGCAGCAGCTTAGACCAGCGGAGCGAGCACTCCGCAGCTGACGAAAGCGGCGTTGCACGCAACGTTGCACGCGGTGCGTGCAACGTGGTTCGATGAGGCCATGACCGAACTGCACGAGCTGGCCGCCCTGCGGAACGGGTTCGACATCGACCCGGGCGTGCGGAGCCGACGCGACGACGGCGAGGTGTACCGGGTGCGGTCGCCGTTGGGACACGAGGCCACCCTCTTCAGCCGCTATGCCGATGTCCGGGCAGTGCACGGCGACGCGGAACGCCTGCGGCTCGACGCGATCGGCCCGTCGCCCGGTCTGGCCGCGGCGGGCGTGGACGACGAGCAGATGAAGCGACGTCGCGCGGGGCGGCTGCTGATGCTGGATCCGCCCGAGCACACCCGCCTGCGACGGCTGCTGACCGCGACGTTCACGGCCCGGCGTGCACAGGCGATGGCTCCGCGGATCCAGGCGATCGTCGACGCGTGCCTCGACGCGATGGAGGCCGCCGGTCCGGCCGCGGATCTGGTTTCCGTGTTCGCGCTTCCCGTGCCTTCACTGGTGATCTGCGAACTGCTCGGGGTGCCCTACGCCGACCGGGCCGAGTTCGGCGCGCGCAGCAACCGGCTCTTCGACACGACCATGGACCCGCGGGAACGGCTGCGGCTGGACGCCGAAGCTGCCGCCTACATGCGCACGCTGGTCGCGCGGCACCGGGAGAATCCGGGAGACGACCTGCTGAGCCTGTTGCTCCGCGAGAACGGCGCGGGCGCGCTTTCCGATGACGAGCTGGTGGGCCTGGCGGATCTGCTGCTGATCGCCGGCCACGAGACCACGGCGAACGTGATTTCGCTCGGAACTCTCGCGTTGCTGCGCCACCCCGGTCAGCTCGCGCTCGTCCGCGACGATCCGAGCGCGGTCGAAGACGCTGTCGAGGAGCTGCTGCGCTTCACCTCGGTCCTGCACGCCGGCTTCGTCCGGGTGGCCGTCGAGGACACCACGATCGGCGGGCATCCGGTGCGGCGTGGCGAACACGTGGTGACCTCGCTGCCCGCGGCCAACCGTGATCCGGCGTTGCTGGCTGACGGGGACACCCTCGACGTCACTCGCGCCCGCTGCCCGCATGTCGCCTTCGGTCACGGTATCCACCACTGTCTCGGCGCGACGTTGGCCCGTCTCGAACTACAGCTGGCACTTCCGGCGTTGCTGCGGCGGTTCCCCGGCTTGCGCCTCGCCGATCCCGCCGCGGCACCCGATTTCAAGGACCGCGCGCTGATCCACGGCCTGCGTTCCCTGCACGTGACCTGGTGATCATTCCGAAAGGAACGACGTTGACCATCGACGGACAGCCGTCCGCCTTTCCCGACCACCGGCAAGTGGTGCAACGGTTCGGCGACCTCGCACCGGACGGCACGACGAGCACGGTGGCACTGGCGCGCCTGTTCGAGTATCCCCGGGTCCTTCTTCGCTTCTCCCGCTTCGAAAAGCTCGTGGCCGACGGCGGGTTCGGGCCCTTCCACATCCTGTTCGTCGGCCAGCGGGTCGAACGGCGAGCGGCGTTCGGCGCGACCGGCGCGACCGTCCGGATCGGCACCGGGATCCGGACGATCGGCCGGACCTCCTACACCTACGGTCAGGGCATGTTCGCCGACGGACAGCTCGTCGCCACGGCCGACGCCACCATCGTGCTCGCCGACAGGTCCGGGCCGCTTGCCTTACCGGACGTTCTGCTCGCCGATCTCGAGGAGCTGCGGCTGCCGGAATCAGGTGCGGCGGCCGCGGCGAAACCCGATCCACGCCGCCGCGAACGGGACCACTACCCCGCCACGTCCGCTGTCCGCGCCCGCGTCGGGGACGTCGATCTCAACCGGCACGTCAACTACATCGCCCAGCTCGGGTTTTACGACGAGGCGATCGCGTCCCACGCACAGGGTCTCCTGGGAGACAGCGCCGTCAAGAAGCTCCCTCGGTATCTCCCCTGGCGATACGAGGCGAACTACCTCGGCGAGGTCCTTTACCCCGGCAACTACGACATCGGGATCGCCGTCGGCGGACACGACGAGCACACCGTGCACTACGAACTGGGGCTGTTCGACGGGGGCCGATGCCTGGGGACGGCGGACGCCGCCGCACCGCGCGGGGCGCTTTCCCCGGCAGGACGACCGCCGGGGTAGGTGAATCCGGCCTTGGCGCATGGCAGCCCTGGTCCACCGGCAGTAGGTTGCTTCAGATGGTGATCAAGGAACTGCCGCAGCCTGAGACGGGCCCCCTGACGTTGGAGTACCGGGAGGGCCGCCCGGTCCTGATCGTGTCGGGCGGTACCGCCATCCCGGAAAGGATCGAGGTGGAGGACTCCGACGGCCGCCCGGTCGGGGCCTACACGGCCGACGAGCCCGCCAGCGCACCGCGAATCGCTCCGAATTACCTGACGAACGTGGTGCATCCGTTGTTCACCCGCCCCGAATAGCGGGCGGGTTCAGCCGGCGAGGGCTTGGGCGATCTGGCGGGTCGTCTGTGCGGCGACGCGCGGATTGACTGCGGCGTAACAAATGTAGGCGTTCAACCCGGTGGCCAGGGCCCATCCGCGACCGCGGGTCCAGGTGGCGTCGTCCACGTCGAGCGTGGCGCGGAAGGTGGCTCGCGTTTCGGCCGACATGAGGGTGAAGGCGATGATCAGGTCGCGGGCCGGATCGCCCATTCCGAGTTCGCCGAAGTCGATGACAGCGCTGAGGCGGCCCTGGGTCGTCAGCAGGTTGCCGGTGTGGAAGTCGCCGTGGAACCACACCGGTGGACGGTCCCGGTCAGGGGCGGCGAGCGCCGCTTCCCACAACTCGCCCATCGCCGCGGTGTCGAAGGCGTCACCGGCTTTCGTGATGGCGGATCGGGTCGCCGTGTCCCGTGTGGACAGTGGCTGACCGGTGAGGTCCTCGGTCGTTTCGGCGTCGAACCGGTGGAGTGCGGTCAGGAACTCGGCCAGTGCGACGGCGGCCTCGTGCGAACCGGAGAGAGTATCGACGGTCGCCACCTCGCCGTCCAACCAGCGCGATACCGCCCACTGCCACGGATAGCCGAAGTCCGGCTCTCCCACCTCCACCGGTACGGGGACCGCCAAGGGCAGGTGCGGGGCGAGCCGCGGCAACCACTCGGCTTCCTTCCTCGCCTGCGTGATCGCACCTGCATGGCGAGGGATCCGGACGGACAGGTCCTCGCCCAGCCGGTAGATCACGTGGTCCGATCCGGCCGGGGTGAACGGAAACAGCGGCAACTCGGCCCACTGAGGGAACTGCGTATCGACCAGACGCCTCGCCAGCGCGGCGTCGATCGCCGGGGTCGTCTCGACGGTCAAGAACAGCTCCTTGGGTAGGTCTTAACTGTCGGCAGAGTGTCATGGCCTCGCAAGGTGATCAACCAGGTTTCACTTCAGTCCGCGTACCTCGGTCAGGATCGCTCCCCGGAAATCGGTTCGCACGAGTTTCGCGTTGGTGAAATCGGCGTTGGTGAGGTCGGCCTGGTCGAGGCTGGCGTCGGTGAGGTCGGCGTGGGAGAGATCGGTGGTGTCCAGGCTCGCGCGGGGAAGTCGTGCCTGGACGAGGGCGGCCATGTGGAGTGTCGCGCCGTCGAGCCGGACGCCGCGGAGGTTCGCGCCGCTCAGGTTCGCGCGCACGAGCGCCGCTTCGGCGAGGTTGGCGCCCGAGAGGTGGGCGGACGCGAGCGCGCTCTCCTCGAGGTCGGCCTTGGCCAGGCAGGTGCGCGCCAGGTTCAGGACATCGATGTCGTGGTCGACGGTGCGACGGCCGATGACGGTGATGGCGGCTTGGATATCGGTCGGCGGTTGATAGTCAGGAGTCGGTTCGGGACAAGAGGTACTGGGGGCGTGACCGCGGATGAAGCCGGTGAGGACTTCCATGATGGTGGGGTGATCGCGGCGTGAATCGCGGGCAAGCCGTTCGAGGGCGTAAATCCCGCCCAGTCTCACGTCGAGTTTGTCCGACCCGATTTGCTCGACGGCTTTGCCGAATCGGTCGGTGAGCTGACCTTGCTCGGAAAGCGCGACCTGATTCTGAGTGGTCCGCAGGGATTGAGCGGTGAACCACAGGGCCGCGACGGCGGCGACAGCCGTGAGCAGTGAACCCAGTTTGAGCCAGCCATCCCAGCCCAGCAGCCTGGAGAAGCCACGTGCCGGACGTCGCCGGGATCGCGGTCGTCGAATTCCGGCGATCCTGTGTGGAGATCGATGCTTCGAAGTGAGCGGCACTCGTTCGATTCTGCCGAAGTCCTTGCCGGATGTGGACGATGGGGCCGGGTGGCACTCGATCGGATGTCTCCGTGGACGCGCTACAAGCTAGCTGGGCGGCGGGACTGGATACCAGACTCCGAACCACTGCTCGGCGCCATATTCCTCGAATCGCTCCACTTCGGCGAAACCCAGTTTCTCCGCGACACGCACCGAGCGGTCGTTGGCGGTCTGGGTGCAGAGCACCACCGGCTGACCGGGAACCGCGTCGGCGAACCAGCCGAGCGCCGCCGCGCAGGCCTCGGCGGCGTATCCGTGTCCCCACGCCTGCGGCAGGAAGAGGTAGCCGAGCTCCGACTCCCCCGCGTCCGGGCGGACGTGCCCGGGGCGCTCCGCGGCACGCTGATCGAGCGTGATCATGCCGATCATCGCACCGTCGAGTTCGACCACGAACAAGCCGGGACGCCGTCCTGGAATCTCAGGTCGCGTGCGCTCGAGCTCCTCACGCGATTGAGGACCACCGATGTAAGTGCCCACTTCGGGCGAGGCGAACAAGTCGATGAACACCGCACGATCCCGCGCCTCGGACTCGCGGAGCACGAGCCGCTCGGTCTCGATCGGAGCCGGCGGCCAGGCGACAGAGCCGAGATCGGTCATGGCAGGCAACCTAGCGCACGCTAGCTCGGCGGCTGCTGAACCGGAGGGGTGGGCTGCGGCTGGCCGGGCTGAGCGTAACCGGGTTGCGGAGCAGGGAACCCCGGCTGTGCGCCCATCGGATATCCGGAAGGGCCGGACTGCGGTGCGGCGGGGCGCAGGTGCTGAAGGCCGTGCTTGACGACCGCGATCGCGACCAGGAGCCAGGAAAGCAGCGAGGCGAGTTCGAGTGGGATGCCGACGCCCATGAAGACCAGGCGGATCTCGTCGGCGGTGAGTTCGCCGGCCCAGGACGAGAGGTTCGCCACCACGAACTGCCACACGATGCTCGCGACCGTCGTGAGGAGCAGGACCGCGAAGGCGCCCACCATCAGGCCGGAGACACCCCTGGAGCGTCCTTTGATCGAAAAGATCAGGCCAAGCAGCCCGACCACGAGCAGCAACACTCGCGGGATGGCTTCGATGCTCGTGTACGCCAAGGGGGACATGCGCGCCTTCCATAACTCTCGCCGGGGATCGAGACGTCTGGCCGGACAGATCCTATGAGGTGACAACGCTCCGCGTGTCATGTTCGGCGAAGATCGCTCCACTGTCTTCGTCGAGTCTGTTTGAACCGGTGCGTTTCCGGACATCCAGTACACCGACCGTGAGGTGGCGATCGGATGGAAACGAACTTCGGAGAAGCGGCCCTGCAGGGCCTCCAGCGGTATGTGCGCCTGGTGAACGAGGAGCTGGGCCTGCAAGGCGAAGCGTTCTACACGCAGGCCGAACCGACGGCGAGCGCGTACATCGCCTTGGAACGGCGGCTTCCCGACCGGCCGGACCGCGATGTGGCGCTGCTCTGGACGGAACGACACGGATGGGCATTGACCATCGAGACGCACGCCGGCGAGGAGCTCGTCGTCGCCGGTTACCTCACCGCCGAGCCACTCCCCGCGCCCCGGGTCGTGGCCGAGTTCGCCCAGGGGCTGCTCTCGGGCGAACGCTCGCCGCGCCCCGAGCCGCCGCCCCTGTTCGACGGCGGGGCGGATTTGGCGCACCGGCTGGCGGCCTACCCGAAGCCCGCCTTTCCTCGGGGTGGGTGATCGTCTCGTTCCGCGCTGCGGCCCCAGGTTCCGGTGGGTGATGATGAGGCCGGAGTCAGCGGAACGGAGGTGGCGACGGTGGACGGTCGGCGCCGGGAGCGGTTGTGGCGGCTCGTCATCGACCACGGGGCGGATCGCGCTCCGGACACCGGATGGGTCGGCGTGGTCTGCGCGGTCGCCGTCGAGGAGCTCGACGTCGACGGGGCGGCGGTCTCCCTGCGATTGCGGGATCACGACCAAGAGCTGGTCGCCGCGAACGGACCTTGGGCCACGTCTCTGGAGGAGTTGCAGTACACGGTCGGCGAAGGCCCCGGGGTCGAAGCCTTCACCGTCGGCGATCCCGTACTGGTCGACGAACTCGCCGTCGACGAGCAGCGCTGGCCCGGATTCGCCGACGGCGCCGCGGCGAGTGGGGTCGGCGCGGCGTTCGCCTTCCCGCTGGGGGTCGGCGCGCTCCGGCTCGGCACCCTGGATCTCTACCGCCGCGAACCCGGGACGCTGAGCCGGGAGGGCTTGGGCGACGCGCTCGCGCTGGCCACCATCGCCACCACCGCGCTGCTGACCGACAGCAACGGCGGGGAAGCCGCGCACGCGCGCTGGGCGCGGCCCGACGTCGCGGGTCACTACGACGACGTGAACGTCGCGACCGGAATGCTGGCCACCGAGCTCCGGATCAGCCTCGAAGACGCCTTGGTTCGGTTGCGCGCCCACGCCTTCAGCCACCGGATTCCGGTGACCGAAGTCGCGCGAGCGGTGCTCAACCGGCAGTTGCGCCTCGAGTCGCCCCAGGAGTGAGCGACCCGGTCACTTCGCGGGCAGCACGCGGCCCCGCACCTCGCCGAACCCGATCCGCGCGCCGTCCGCGCCGGGTGCGGTCCCGGTGATCACGACCTCGTCACCGTCGAGCAGGAACGTGCGCTCCTCCCCCTTGACCGTGAGCGGTTCCTTGCCGCCCCAGGACAATTCGAGGAAAGCGCCGCGCTGGTGCTTCTCCGGTCCGGAGATCGTCCCGGATCCGTAGAGGTCTCCAGTGCGCGACGAAGCGCCGTTGACCGTCAGGTGCGCGAGCATCTGGGCGGGCGACCAGTACATCTCGCGGAAGGGCGGACGGCTGACCTCCTCGCCGTTCCATTCGATGACCAGGTCGATGTCGAGGCCCCACGGTTTCCGCTCCTGCAAATAGGGCAGCGGCAAGGGATCCGTCTGTCCCGGCAGCGGGATCCGCGCGGCCTCCAGCGCCAGGATCGGGACCACCCAAGGGGAGATCGAGGTCGCGAAGCTCTTGCCGAGGTGCGGGCCCAGCGGGACGTATTCCCACGCCTGGATGTCGCGGGCAGACCAGTCGTTGAGCAGGACCGCGCCGAAAACGTGGCGGGAGAAGGAATCCGGGGAGATCGGGGTGTTCAGCGGGGTTCCGGTGCCGACGACGAAACCCATCTCCGCTTCGATGTCCAGCCGCGTGCTCGGCCCGAACACCGGCGCGACGTCGGCCGGGGTCTTGCGCTGGCCGCTCGGGCGCACGACGTCCGTGCCGGAGACCAGGACCGTGCCGGAGCGTCCGTGGTAGCCGACCGGGAGGTGTTTCCAGTTGGGCAGCAACGGTTCCGCGTCGGGGCGGAACAGCCTGCCGACGTTCGAAGCGTGGTGTTCGGAGGCGTAGAAGTCGACGTAGTCCGCGACCTCGATCGGCAGGTGCAGGGTCACCCGCGCGACGGGATGGACCGCGCCGTCGGGGATCTCGCCGGTGATCAGCTCGCGGATCCGCTCCCGGACGGCCACCCAGCGGTCGTATCCCTGTGCCATGAACGGGTTCAGCGTCGGCGCGGCGAAGACGTCGTCACCGAGCGCCGCGGCCAGGTCGAGGACCGAGTCGCCGACACGGACGCCGACGCGGGGGGAATCGCCGTCGACGGAGAACACGCCGTAGGGCAGGTTGCCGATCCCGAACAGGGAATCCGCGGGGATGTCGATCGTGGTCATGCCTCTCCTCGGGGCGTCGCGAGCAGGCCGAGTCCGGCCAGTTCGGTCAGGGGGTCGGTGATGCTGCAGGTGCCGAACGACGTGAAGCCCGTGCGGGCGGCGGCGGCACGATCCGCGTCCAGCGCCCGGAGGCGGTCGGCGACGACGGCGCCGTCCCGCTCGGCGAGCAGGGCTTCGGGGTCGCCGTCGGCGTGGAGGACGGCGTCGGTGGCCAGTAGCAGGTTCAGGAATCCGTGCTGTTCGAAGCCGGTTTCCGGATCGGTGTTGCGGAGCGCGTGGTGCAGCCCGGCGGTGGCCTTGAACGGGACACCGGCCCCGGCGGCCGCCCGGACGGCGGCGGCGAGTTCGGCTTCGCCGGGGTACAGCTCGGCACGGACACCGCCGGTGCGGAACTTCGCGCGGTGGCCGGTGCCGGAAAGGGCGGTCAGCAACGGGAGTCGCCGGTCGTCACGCGGGATCTCGACGTAGACCGGCGCGGTGGCACCGGAAATCGCGGCGAGCAGCTCGTCCGGCCCCATTCCGTCCGGGACGGCGATTTCGAGCGCGTCGAGACGCACCGGCAGCGCGTCGACGGCCTTGAGCACGCCGTCGAGCTGCGCGGGGCCACCCGGCAGCGTCACCGCGATCGGAAGCGGGGTGACCCGCTCACGCAGGACCTCGGCGAGGTCGTCGAGCGCGGTGGCGGCGACCACCAGCGGTCCGACGAGGCCGGAGTACCAGGCGGAGACGTGCTCGTCGTGCGCCACGACGGCGTCCGGCAGCGGGGCCAGGCCCGGCGGGAACACTGCGGCGTCGTCGCACAACCCGGCGAAGAGCGGGGGAATCCGCCCGACGTCCACCATGGTCCCCTCCTCGCCGATTTAGTTCACACTTTTACTACTCTTCGGGCAGCGTAGTCCGGTCTTCCGGGTGACGGGAAGGGCCGATGGAGCTGAAGGGGACTTTCCCCGCATCCGACGCGGCGAAGGGCGCTTTCCCCGCATGGCACGCGGTGAAAGCGTCCTTCAGCCCCTAGTTGCGGCTCCGGGCGCCGAACTCCTCGCGGCTCGTGATCAGTTTCCCCAGCAGCATCACGAGGATGCGCTGTTCGGTCTCGGTCAGCGCGTTCGTCCAGCCGAACTCGCGCTCGTTGTGCTCGCGGAAGACCGAGACCATCTCCTCTTGCCCGGCCTCGGTCAGCGACAGCTGCACCGAACGGCCGTCCCGCTCGTCGGGGGCCCGGTGGAGCATCCCCTCCGCGACCAGTGTCTTGACCAGGTTCGACACCGCCGCCCGGCTCATCCCGGTCAGCCGGGCCGCGCTCGTCGGTTCGAGCGGCCCGGCGAGCCAGACCACGAACAGCAGCCGGAACGCCGACCAGGACCGGCCACGCGGCCGGTGCACCGCGGCTTCGAGGTCGTAGGTCACCAGGTCGGAGGCACGGTTGAGGGTCAGCAGCACCTCGGTCGCCAGCTGATGCCGGAAGCCGTACTCCTGCGCGAGCCGCCGGTTCGCCAGTGCCACGAACGACCAGAAGTCCCGCCCGGCCGCGTCCACGTCTTCCATCGCCGAACACTAACCCCGGACCTCGAAAATGGTCAAAGTCGAAAGCAGTTCCGCCCTTGGAGATTCGTCCATCGATCAAGCGTAATCATGGACATTCCTCCATGGCGGGCGCACCGCGATCACCTGTTGGCTGAAGGCATGAGCAGAACGGAAGTGCCCCCGGGGACCGCCAAGGCCGTCCGGGTGACCGCGGGAGACCTGGTGCGGGTGATCGACGTCGACGGAGGCCAGGTCGGCGACGTGTTCGCGTTCACCGGCAGCGGGAACGAGCACCACAGCGCGGCGCACACCCGCGCCGCGAACGACAGGCTGTTCCCCGCCGTCGGCGAGTCCTTCGTGACCGACCGGCGCCGCCCGATCCTGACCCTGGTCGAGGACACCTCCCCCGGTGAGCACGACATGCTCATCCCGGCCTGCGACCCGGCCCGCTACGCCGCGCTGGGAGCCCCCGGTCACCGGTCCTGCGCGACGAACCTGCTCGAAGCGCTGCAGGAAACCGGCCTGGGCTTCACCGGTCCGACTCCTCAGCCGATCAACGTCTTCATGCGCATCCCGGTCGGCGAGGCAGGACGGCTCAGCTGGCTGACCGCCTCTTCGCGGCCAGGCGACGCGGTGACCCTGCGGGCCGAAATGGACTGCGTCGTCGTGGTCTCCGCCTGCCCGCAGGATCTCGTGCGAATCAGCGACGCCGGACTTTCCCCGCTCGCCATCGAAATCGTCCACAATGGAGGAAACCCGTCATGACCACCACCGTCGGCCACGCCCACCCCGCGCTGGCCCCGATCACTCTCGGCGGTCTCGCGCTGCGCAACCGCTACGCCGTCGCCCCGATGACCCGCGTCTCGGCGCGGCCCGACGGCACCCCGACCGGCGAAATGGCCGACTACTACGCCGAGTTCGCCCGCGGCGGGTTCGGCCTGGTGTTCAGCGAGGGCACCTACCCCGACACGGCGGCCAGCCAGGGCTATCTCAACCAGCCTGGTCTCGCGAGTGACGAGCACGTCGCGGGCTGGCGCGTCGTCACCGCCGGAGTGCGCGCGGCGGGCGGGCGGATGATCGCCCAGCTCATGCACGCCGGGGCGCTCTCCCAGGGAAATCCGCACCAGGACCACACCGTCGGCCCGTCGGCCGTCCAGCCGCTCCGGGAGATGATGCCCGCGTACGGCGGTTCCGGGCCGTGGCCGGTACCCCGGGAGCTGACCGTCGCCGAGATCGACGACCTCGTCGAGGGGTTCGCCGCCGCGGCCGTGCGTGCCCGCCTGGCCGGGTTCGACGGCGTCGAGGTGCACGCCGCCAACGGTTATCTGCTGGACCAGTTCCTCACCGACTACACCAATCAGCGCACCGACGAGTACGGCGGCCCGGTCGCGCATCGGATCCGGCTGACCGCTCGCGTCGTGACCGCCGTCGCCGAAGCCGTGCCCGATCTGCTGACCGGGGTGCGGCTGTCCCAGACGAAGGTCAACGACTTCACCTATCGCTGGCCAGGCGGCCGCGAAGACGCCGAGGTGATCTTCGCCGCTGTCGCCGAGGCGGGCGCGAACTTCCTCCACATCGCCAGCGAGGGCCGGAACTGGCTGGAGACGGCGAAGCTGCCCGACGGCGGCACCATCACCGCCCTCGCCCGGCGGGTCACCGGTCTGCCGGTGATCGCCAACGGCGGGATGCACGACCTCGAGCAGGCACGCGAGGTGCTGGCCGGCGGGCACGCCGACCTGCTCTCACTCGGGCACGGCGCGCTCGCCAACCCCGATCTGCCCGCCCGCGTCGCGGCGGCGGAACCGCTGGAAGAATTCGACCGGGCGATGGTCTCCCCGACCGTCACGGTGGCGAACTCGCGCCGCTGGCGGGAGAGTCGGCAAGCGTGACGGAACCAAGCTGGCACGGCGGCGCGGCCGCGGTGGCGACCCTGACCTTCGACGTGGACGCGGAATCCCCGATCCTCGCGCGAGGGCGGGGCTACGCGGATCACCTGTCGACCATGTCCCATCAGGCGTACGGGCCCCGGGTCGGGGTGCCGCGCATCCTCGGCCTGCTCGACGAACTGGCCGTACCGGCGACGTTCTTCGTCCCGGGCTGGGTCGCCGAACAGCGGCCCGGCCTGGCCGCCGAGATCGTCGAACGGGGGCACGAGGTGGCGCACCACTCCTACAGCCACCGGCCGCCGACGACGATGACCGTCGCGGAGCAGCGAGCCGATTTCGAGCGGGGCATGGCGGTCTTCGCGAGCCAGGGCATCGAGATCAGCGGGCACCGGGCGGCGGGCTGGGAGTCCACTTGGGACACTCCAGGTCTGGTGGCCGAGCACGGGCTGAGCTACGACTCGTCACTGATGGCCGACGACCGGCCCTACCTGATCGAAACCGGCGCGGGCCGGATCGCCGAGCTTCCCGTGCACTGGTCACTCGACGACTGGGAGCAGTACGCGTTCCTTCCCGCGCCTCAGATCGGATCGGTGATCACCTCTCCGGTGCGGGTGCTGGAGATGTGGCGCGCGGAACTGGACGCGATGCGCCGCTACCGCTGCCTGTTCAACCTGTGCCTGCACCCGTTCCTGTCGGGCAGGCCGGGACGGCTGGCCGCCGTGCGCGAGCTCGTCGAGTTCGGGCTCGGCCTCGGTGACGTCCGGTTCGCCCGGTGCCGGGACGTGGCGGCCGCGGCGCTCGCCGACCCGGCCTTGCCTTCGGAACCCTTGCGGCGCCTCGAAGTCGATCCTGCGGTCTATCCGGACTGACCAGCTTCCAAAGCCAGGAACAGGTCGACCCGGTCCGCGGTCCGCCCGACGTCGCGGCCGGTCAGCTCGGTGACCTTCGCCAGCCGGTTGCGCAAGGTGTTGACATGCACGAACAGGGCCGCGGCGGTGGCCGCCCATTGGCCGTCGTGGTCGAGGAACGCCCGCAGGGTCGTCTCCAGGTCGCCGTCGCGGGCTCTGTCGTGCTCGCGCAGCGGGCCGAGCAAGGCGTCGGCGAAAGTGTGCCGCCACTGCTCGTCGTGCGACTCCAGCAGCAGCCGGTAGCTGCCCAGCTCGGCGAAACTCGCCGCCACCGGTCCGCCGCGCCTGCCGCGGAGCACGCGGCAGGCTTCGCGGCTGCGCGACAACGGCGCGCGCAGTTCGGCCGCGCCGGACACGGGATCGGCCAGCCCGACGACCACGCGCGCGCCGGAGAACCGATGCGACACCGCGGCCGCCAGCCGGGGTGCGAGCGCGGCGGGCGCATGCGTTCCCGACCGCCAGGGCAGCACCGCCACGACGTCCCGGCTGCCCGCCGCCACGACCGCGGGCAGGCCGTCCGCCAGCAGGAAGTCCGTCACGGCCTCCGCCATCCCCGGCAGGGTCGCGGTGGCGTCGTCGCCCGCGAACGCCAGCGCGAGCACCGCCAGCGGCCCGTCCGGGTCGACGCCGAAGGCCCGCAACCTGCCGGGCACCTCTGCGGCGCGCTGCGCACCGGAGAGCACCATGTCCAGCAGCTCGACGGCGAACCGCATCTCGATGGCCTGCACCGCCTGGTGCCGGGCGACCTCCAGGCTGAGGTAGCGGGCGGTCTGCTCCAGCGCGTCCCGCTCCCCCTGCGTCAGCTCGGCCGCGGGACGCAGGCAGAGCAGCACGGCGTCCGCGTCGCCGATCGCGCCGACCGGGAACAGCGCCGCCCGCGTCCCCGCTCCGAGGTCCGCTTCCAGTGGCGGCGGACGCCTGGCCAGGGCCTCCGCCGCTGCACGCGACTGGCCGGCGTCCAGCTCGGCACCGGCGGCCGCCAGCTCCCGGCCCATCCGGTCGACGACCGCCAGCGGCAGCTCGTGTTCGCGGCGGAGGACCTCGAGTACCCCGGAAGCTCCGGCGCCCCTCGACAGCGCCGAGGTCAGCTCGTCTCCTCGGCGCACCAACGACATCAGCGCGTTCTGCCTGCCCCTGGCCTGGATCGCCGCCGCCGCGCGGGTGACCGCCGTGAACGGCACCGCCACCGAGATCTCCAGCAGGGGCAGTCCGGCTTCCCGGCACGCCTCGGCGAGCTCCGGCGGAGTGTCACGCTGCTCGACGCGAAGGCCGAAGATGATCCCCGCCGCTCCCGCGCGGACCACCCGCGCGACGAAGTCCGCCGGGCCGGTGCGGTCCAGCCACAGGCCGTTGGTCAGCACGACCTCGTGTTCCCGCACGTACGGCGCGGGATCGGGCAGCTCGGTGTTGTGCACCCACAGCACCTGCTCGGCCAGTGCCCCGTCGCGGCCGGGGACGACCACCCGCAGTTCGAGATCGGGGTCCTCGACCAGCGCCGCCAAGCTCAGCATGACTGTGAATATATCCAGTGAAGCTGGGTCGCTATGGATGATCCGCCATTTCATCGGTTTTTCATGATCGCTGATTAGCGTGCCTCGGAGACCCTTCAGGATTCGAGGAGACCCACTGTGACGGCAGTTTCACGAACGATCGCCGAGCGCTACACCCTGCTCGAGAAGCTGGGCGGCGACGGGGCGGCCGTGCTGTGGCGTGGGGAAGACGGCACCGACGGCCGTCAGGTCGCGATCAAGGAACTGGTTCTTCCCCCACTGGACGAGACCGCCCGCGCGGTCGTCGTGGAACGGCTTCAGCGTGAGGCCGGTGTCGCGGTGGATCACCCGTCGGTGGTGCCCGTGCTCGACGTCGTCGTGACGGACGGGGTGCCGTACCTCGTGATGGACCTCGTCGAAGCGCGGACTCTGGAAGACGTGGCGTCCTCCGGCCCGCTGCCGCCGCGATTCGTCGCCGACATCGGCAGGCAGGCGCTCGGCGCGCTCGCCGCCGCGCATACGGCGGGCGTCGTGCACGGGGACGTCCGGCCCGCGAACATCCTGGTGTGCCCCGACGGCACGGTGAAGCTGACCGGCTTCGGGATCGCCGGCGCCCTCGACCCGTCCGGTTCACCCGCCTTCCTCGCCCCCGAACGGATCGCGGGCCACGAAGGCACTCCCCACTCGGATCTCTGGTCGCTCGGCGTGACACTGCTCAGCGCGAGCGAAGGCGTGAATCCTTTCCACCGGGTGAACATCGCGGCCACGCTGTACGCCGTCGTCAACGAACAGCCGCCGTTCCACCGGACGCACGGGCCGCTGGCGGACGTCATCCGCGGGCTGGTGGCGAAAGCGCCGCAAGCGCGCATGCTGCCGGACCACGCGCTCCCGCTCCTGGCACAAGCCGCGAGCGGTGTCGAAACCCCCGCGCCGCGTCCGCCTTCCCCCGGAATCGCCATGCCTTCGGTGTTCGCGGTCCTGGCGGGGGTGGCGGGCATGGTGCTCGGCTTCGCCCTGCTCACGAACGCGATGCTGATGCACCAGGCGTACTACTTCTTCGAGTTCTCGGAGCTGTCGATCATGGTGGGAGACTTCAGCCTGGTCCTTGCCGGAGTGGCCGCGGTGGCAGGTGGCGCGAGCCTGCTCGCCAGGGTCCGGGCGGGGCAGATCATGCTCAGTGTCTCCGCGCTGCTGACGCTGATCTCGACCTGTCTGCTGACCTTCGTCGGCGACGATCGGATCCACCTCGGCCTTCCGGTCCAGCCCGGTTTCACCGTCGATCTCCTCATCCTCGTCTTCGCCGTCGTCCTGACGATCGCCGTATGGTTCGTGCCGGTCCGGCGATCCACAGTGGACCGCCCTGCTGTGGGCTGATCCGCTCACAGCAGAGAAACCGGCGGACGACGGGTCCCCGGCGGCATGGTCGGGGCATGACCGACCACGAGAAGCAACCACTCTTCGACCAACGACTCCGGGAACGGTTCTTCAGCCAGCGTGTCCTGGTCCTCGACGGCCCGCTCGACGACGACAACGGGACGGTGCTCACCACCCAGCTGCTGTCGCTGGCGAGCGAGGATCCCCGCAAGGACATCGCGTTGTGGATCCACTCGCCGGGTGGCTCGGTCCCTTCGATGCTGGCCATCCGCGACGTCATGCGCCTCGTGCCGTGCGATGTCGCCACCCTCGCGCTGGGCCTGGCGTGCAGCGCGGGGCAGTTCCTGCTCTCCGCGGGCACCCCGGGCAAACGGTTCGCCCTGCCGCACGCGCGGATCCTGATGCACCAGGGTTCGGCGGGCATCGGCGGCTCGGCCGTCGAAGTGGAGGTGCAGGCGGACGATCTGCGCTACACGCGCGACACCGTGCTCGGCCTCATCGCCGAAGACACCGGCCAGCCCATCGACCGGATCTTCGCCGATTCCCTGCACGACCGCTGGTTCACCACCGGGCAGGCCCGCGAATACGGCTTCATCGACCACGTCGTCGAGAGCCTCGACCAGGTCGTTCCCGTGCGCACCCACAGACTCGGCCTCGGCTCGGAAAGGGGTGCCGGCGCATGAGCACCTACACCATCCCCAACGTCATCTCCCGCAGTCCCGCGGGCGAGCGGATCATGGACGTCTACTCGCATCTGCTGTCCGAGCGGATCATCTACCTCGGGACCGCGATCGACTCCGGCGTGGCGAACGCGCTGATCACGCAGCTGCTCTACCTGGAGGCGGACAACCCCGAGCAGGAGATCAACCTCTACATCAACACCGAGGGCGGCGATCCGTCGGCGATGCTCGCGTTGTACGACACCATGCGCTTCATCAAGGCGCCGGTGGCGACGACCTGCGTCGGGCAGGCCGTGGCCGCGGGCGCCATCCTGCTGGCCGCGGGCGAGGCCGGGCACCGGTTCGTGCTGCCCCACACCCGCGTGGTGCTGCACCAGCCGGCCGCGCAGGGTCGCGGCACCATCCCGGACCTCATCCTCCAGGCCGACGAGGTCGTGCGCGTGCGGACGCAGCTGGAGGAGATCCTTTCCACGCACACCGGCCGCGCCGTCTCGGATCTCCGGCACGACACCGACCGGGACCGCGTGTTCGACGCGGCGGGCGCCGTCGCCTACGGGCTCGCGGACCAGGTCCTCGACAGCCGGGCCTGAGCCGTGTTCTAGGCGGCCATCAGCACGGGTCCCGACGGACGGCGGCCGACCGCGAGGCCCGTGCCGCCGCCCCGCCGGACCGTGCCCGCGATACCGAAGAGGAGATCCGCCAGGTCGATCCCGAGCGCGCCGGTGACCGCGGCGATCATTTCGCTGGAAGGCTCCTTGCGGCCGCGCTCGATCTCCGAGAGGTACTGCGGCGAGATGCCGGCGCGTTCCGCGACGTCGATGAGACGGCCGCCCTGTTCTTCCCTCGCCGCGCGCAGGCTCCGGCCCAGCACGTCACGCCACAGCGGTTCCGGCTCGCTGTCCGCGGTGGAGGCGCGCTTCGGGTGGAAAGGGAGGATGTCCGCCATACGGTCATCGTGACATTCGGGCCGGGGCCCGTGCGCGCTGTTCCGCTCAAGGCGAAACCGGGCCCCGGAACGCGCGCCGGTACGCGCCCGGTGTCGTACCGACCTGGTCGCGGAAACGGCGGCGGAGGTTGACGGCCGACGTCAGGCCGACGCGGGCCGCGATCGCCTCCACCGGAAGTCCGGTCTCCTCCAGCAGGGTGCGCGCCTCGGTCACCCTGCGCGCCAGCAGCCAGGCGCCCGGCGTGGTGCCGAGCCGATCGGCGAACCGGCGGGCCAGGGTGCGGGGCGAGACATTGACGTGCGCGGCCAGCTCGCCCACCGACAACGATGTCCCGAGACGCGCGCCCGCCCACTCGAGGAGGCCGTCCAGCTCGTCGTCGGGCGGCGGGGACGGGACGAACTGCGCCTGACCGCCGTCCCGATGCGGCGGCATCACCATGTGCCGTGCGACGAGCGCGGCGTGCGCGGCCCCGTGGTCTCGCCGGACGAGGTGCAGGCAGAGGTCGATCCCCGCGCCCGCCCCGGCGCTCGTGGCGACGTCGCCGTGGTCCACGTAGAGCACGTCCGGTTCCACGCGCACCTCGGGGAACTCCTCCTGCAGCCGGGCGGCGCGCGCCCAGTGCGTGGTCGCCGCCCTGCCGTCCAGCAACCCGGTGCGGGCCAGCGCGAAAACGCCGGAACAGATCGTGACGAGCCGCGCGCCCCTGGCATGCGCGCGAAGAAGCGCCCGGCGCACGGCGTCCGGCAACGGTGCCTCCACCGGAGTCCAGCCCGGGATGAGCACGGTGTCCGCCTCCGCCAGCGCGGAAAGGCCGCGTGTCACGGACATCGCGTACCCGGCGGTGGTCGGCACCGGGCCGGGCTTCTCCGTGCAGACGTCGAATTCGTAGTACCGCGGCACCCCGGCCCGTTCCGTGCCGAAGACCTCGGCGGCGATACCGAGTTCGAACGTCGACTGCACCGGCCGCACCAGTGCCCTCACGCGATGCATGGCAGAAAAGTACCCCATGGTGTCTTATCGGACACTGTCCGACGGCCCGCCGATCGCGGAACCTGGGGTTCATGCACCCCGAAATCCTCGCCCAAGAGGGCTACACTTCCGTCTCCGTCAAGGAATCCCCCGTCCGCGAGCTCTTCCCCGGAATCCGTATTCGTCCTTTGTGGACAGGCGCGAACGGGGCGCAGGCCAACGTGCTGGAAATGGACCCCGGCACCTCGTGGCCGCGTCGCGACGTCCACGAACCGGGACCCGAGGAGGTCTACGTCGTCTCCGGCACGTTCAACGACGGCGCGCGCGACTATCCGGCGGGAACCTTCCTGCACGCTCCGGCCGGTTCGTGGCACGTGCCCGCGTCGGCGACGGGATGCACGCTCTTCGTCTTCTATCCCGAGGGGTGAACCGCGTCAGCCGATGACCGACAAGCCGCTCTCGGCCGCGAGGATCCCCGCGATCGAGACGGCTTGTTCACTGGTGATCTTCGCTCCGCTCAGGGTGAGCAGCCCCCGCACGCCGGACAAGCGCGAGCCGCGGAGATCGCAGCCCGCCGCGCCGGTCGCGGCGAATTCCGTGTCGGTGAACTGACAGTCCACAAAGGTCAATCGGGACAGGTCGCCGGAGAACACCGTTTCCCGGAAAGAACATCCGGAGAACACGGCGGCGCCCTTCACCCGCTCGACCACCACCGAGGCGTAGTCGAACTGCGCGTTCTCGACGTACAGATCGGTGGCGGACGTGATCGACACACCCAGCCCGATCGCCCGGCTGCGAAGGATCTCGACGCGGCGCGCGGTCAGTTCGCGGATCGCGGCGTTGGACAGGTCGACGCCTTCGAGGATCACGTCGGACAGCGTCAGCCTGCCGAGCCGGGCGTTCGCCAGGTTCACCTCCGAGACGAGGGAGTGCGCGATCTCCCCGGCCCCGCGGACCCCGTCCTGCTCACCGCCGTCGAGGTGGACGGTGTCGAAATCGAAGTCGCCGTCGAACACTGCCCGCTCGCTCGCGAGCTCGTCCCGCTCGACCGACGGCCGCCGGACCCTGACACCGTCGAAATCCCGGAACTCCATGAGCCGGACCGTACCGCAGGGCCTGGGCGGGGTTGCCCGGCGAGTGTGGGAGCTGCGGTGACCGGGTGGGTCGGGTGGGTCGTGAGTGGCGATTCGGGTTAGAGCGGACCGGTATCTGCCTACCTACGCGTGACCAGGGCGAAGGTGAGGTGCGGTAGTCGAGGGGGTCGCTCTGGTCTCGGGGCTCGATGACACCGGAATCTCGCCGCGGCAGGGTTCGAGTGTGGAGGATTCGGGACGCTCAACGTCCTAAATCCTCCACACTCGGTTCACAACGACCACCTGACCACTACGGGGTGGCGGCTCACGCGCGTGCCAGGTGTCGACGATGAAGGAATCGGGACGTTGAGTGTCCCGATTCCTTCATCGTCGAGGCGGGGGTTCCGGTCTCGGAGCTTGATCAACGGAGGATCGGGGACACTCAACGTCCCCGATCCTCCGTTGATCAAGACCGTGCCACCCCACCACCCCGCGGACGGCAGCCGAGTGGGGAAGATTTGAGACGTTCAACGTCCCAGATCTTCCCCACTCACCCACATCACCATCCAGAACAAGCTCTACAAGCCCCACCGAGACGACGTCAGGATCCCGTGGGTAGACAAATATGGGTCCACTAGAACCCGAATCGCCACTCACGACCCACCCGACCGAGGCAGCCCCGCGCACGAAAAAGGGGCCCACCCGAAGGCAGACCCCTTTTCAGTCGCGAAGTCAGTCCTTGACGCCCTTCACGGCGTCCTTGAGCTTCTCGCCGGCCTGCTTGACGTTGGCCTTGCCCTGCTCGGCCTTGCCTTCGGCCTGCCACTGCTCGTTGTCCGTCGCGTTCCCAACGGCTTCCTTAGCCTTGCCCTTGAGTTCGTCGACCTTGTTTTCGGCCTTGTCGTTCATCGGGCCTCCATTCGTTGTCGTCCGCTGCTTCCGGATACCCGTCGGACCGGGCTCGAAACGACCGGTTCGCGTGGCGCCGGACACGTTTGACTTCGTCAGGACCGGGTCAGCTCGGCCCACACGGTCTTGCCGTCTTCGCGGTGCTCCTGGCCCCACAGGGTGGCGCAGGCGTCGATGAGGGCGAGGCCGCGGCCCCCGGTGTCCGAAGGCGGACGCGGGGTGGCGGGCGCCTTGCCCGAGTCGTCGACCTCGATGCGCAGGCGGCCAGGCAGTCGCAGCAGGCGCACCTGACGCGGTGGATTCCCGTGCCGCACCGCGTTGGACACCAGTTCGTCCAGCACCAGGATCGTGTCCGTGAGGTCCTCTTCGGTGACGTCACGCAGTTCCGCGCGCGCCCAAGCCCGCACCCTGGCCAGCTCGCTCAGGTCGCCGCTCACGTCCAGGGTCAGTACTTCGACCTTGGCGCCGGCGGAGGATGCCTGATCGGTGGACACGGGGACCTCCAAGTTCTTTGCTACCCGTGGGGGACTCGCGAGGACCTAGTACCCCGAATGCCGCGAACTTTAACGATCATCGCGTCATCGCTCGCCACCCGTGTGACCACACGGGTAGACCGTGCCCGCGGCCAGGGCTTCGCACGACGGGCAGTTGTTCACCGGCCGCTCACGACGGCCCCAGAAGGGGTGGGTGGCCCCGCAGAGCGCGGTGACCTGGTCGCCGCGGCCGGGATCCGGGGTGCACACGGGGCAGTAGGCGTGCGCCGCCCGCTCGATTTCGGTGGTCATCTCGCTCCTTCGGGGAGGCTCGTCCAGGTCATGGTCACCGTGGTGCCGTCGCCCCGGTATTCGCACTCGGCGTGGTCGGCCAGGCGGTCGATCAGCAGCAGGCCGCGGCCGCGGATCGTGTCGGCCGGGTCCGCGGGCTTCCAGGCCCCGTAGTCGGTGACGACGATCCTGATCTCGTCACTGACGGCGGTGGCGTGGATGTCGATGACGCCGTCCGCGCCGCCCCGGTAGGCGTGTTCGGCGGAGTTGGCCAGTGCTTCGTTGCTCGCCAGGACGATGTCCTCCTGCCGTTCCCCGTCGACGCCGAGGCCGGCGAGCCATCCCGTGAGCTGCTTACGGAGCCCGACGAGCCGTCCCGGTTCGGCGGGCACCCGATCGCGGAACTCCCACGGGACCGGGGCAGGTACGTGCTTCATTCTTCGCCGCCTGTCGTGTGCTGGACGTGGATCACGGCGATGTCGTCGTCGTGGCGATTGTGGGTGATCTCCTCGATGAGGTCGTCCCAGGCGGCCGCGTCGCCGAGCCGGTCGCCGTACGCGGCGAACGCGCCGAGCAGCCGTTCGATGCCCAGCGTGATGTCCCTCGCGGGGCTCTCCACCAGGCCGTCGGTGTACAGCAGCAGATCCGCGCCCGGCGGGAAATCGGTCCGCTCCTCGGCGAAGGCGGAGCCGACACCCAGCGGCGGTGCGAGCGCCTCGCCGACCTGGTCGATCCGGCCGTCCGGATGTCTCAGCACGGCGGGCAGATGCCCGGCGTTGGCGTAGGTCAGCGAGTGGTCCTCAGGGTCGTGGACCGCGTAGAAACAGGTGACGAACCCGGGCTCCGTCAGCTGGGAGACCCGGAGCAGCAGTTCCGACGGCCGCAGTTCCAGCAGGGCGTAGGCGCGGATGGCCGTCCGGGTCTGGCCCATCACGGTCGCCGCAGGCACCCCGTGCCCGACGACGTCGCCGATCACGAACGCCGTGCGCCCGGACGGCAGCCGGATGACGTCGAACCAGTCGCCGCCGACGTTGATCCCGGTGGCGGCGGGCAGGTAGCGGGTGATGATCCGCAGGCCGGGGATCCTGGGCACCTCCGGCAGCATGCTGCGGGACAGTTCGGCGACGAGGGTGCGCTCCCGCTCGTACAGCCGGGCGTTGTCCAGCGCGATCGCGGAATAACCCGCGATGCCTTCGGCGAGGTACTCGTGCCGTTCGGTGAAGCGGCCGGGTTCGGCGTGGCCGAAGAAGAACCCGCCGAGGACCTTCCCGCTGGTCGGGCTCAGCACCGGCACCGCGAGATAGCTGCGGACCGGGAGGTGCCCTTCCGGCATGCCGCGATAGGGCGGGTTCTTGCCGAAGCAGGGATCCCCGGTGATGTCGTCGCTGCGGACCGTGCGGACGCCGTCGAAGGTGGGCGCGAAGATCTCGGTGTTGCGGGGCATCGGGAACCGGGAGAAGGCCTCGCGGGGGACCCCGGACAGCGTGTACAGGGTGTAGGACTCGCCGAACTGGTCGACGAGGTTGTAGAAGAACGCGCCGAAGGCCGCCCCGGTCGCCTTCGTGGCGGAGTCCGTCGCGTCCTGCACGATCCGGTCGATGTCGAGCTGCGAAGTCAGCCGCCTGCCGACCGAGTGCAGCCCGTCGAGCAGCGCGGCCTCGGCACGCAGGCGGTCGACGAGTTCCACGAGCGGGGAAACGGCCTCTCGGTCACCGGCGGCGATCCGGCGGACGACCTCCGCGACCACGTCGGTACCGGGCTCCATCAGGCCTCCAGCGCCGCTGTCCTCGTCGGATAGACCGCCAGCTCGTCGGTCAAACAGGTCAGCTCCAGCGGCCGCAGCACGACCCGGTTGCCCGCCACGACCCGGACCTGGGTGACACCCGCGCACAGCCGGTCCGCCCGGACCAGCTCCGCCATCCCCGCCGACGCCAGGAACTCCACCGCCGTCAGATCCACGACCATGACCGCGGGCCGCAGCCGGAAGGCCCGTTCGACCATCAGCCGCAGCCGGGGCGCGAGGGCGAGGTCGAGCGCGCCGGACACCTCCAGCACGGCCGTTTCGTCAGTGCCCTCGAGCGCGACACCGCCGCTCCCGGCCCTCCCCGATTCCGTCACCGGTTCATTTTGCCGGGGGACGCGGCGGGCCGCCATCCGGACGGGTCGGCCGAAGCGTGCCGGTATAGGTCGTTATACATACCTTCGGCCCTGTCCGGCGCCCGGTGATACTTCTTCCACGTTTTCCGGTTCGCCCGGCCCCGAATCCGTGCGCCACACCGGCACCCCATTCCGTGAATTCGCACAGGAACTCATTTCGATCGCCCGACCGAACGGAATAATCGAATTTCTCGGGACACTTACCTCGCCATTACCTGCACATTTACTTGCTGGTCTTTTCGAGTGATCAACACCCATGATCACCTTCGCGGAAAGACAATGGACGGCCGATACCGCTAGCATCGCACTCGTTCCCCGGACAGACTCGGCACGTCCTGTTCGCGCTGTCTGCCTCATTCACGACTTTAGTCGGGAGGTCGCGAGCGTGCGCTCGCCACGAAAAGTCAACGGAAACGGCTCCGAAAACCACCACGACGAAGGTGCGGCGACCACCGCCCTGCTCCGCCTGGGCCGTTATCTGACCCGCGCGGAGAGTTCCGCGGATCTGCACTCCGTACACCTGACCGGCGGCCGGGAAGCCGATGCTTTCTACCGTGACCGCTGGAGCCACGACAAGGTGGTCCCGTCCACGCACGGCGTGAACTGCACGGGTTCCTGCCGCTGGAACGTGTACGTGTCCGACGGGATCATCACGTGGGAGAGCCAGGATCCGGATTATCCCTCCGTCGGCCCCGACAAACCGGAGTACGAACCGCGCGGCTGCCCTCGCGGCGCCTCCTTTTCGTGGTATTCCTATTCCCCGACCCGGGTACGTTTTCCGTACGCGCGAGGCGTGCTGGTGGAAATGTACCGGGAGGCGCTGAAACAGCACGGAGACCCGGTCGTCGCTTGGGCTTCGGTGATGGACGACCCGATGAAACGACTGTCCTATCAGCGTGCCAGGGGAAAGGGCGGACTGGTCCGGGTCGGCTGGGACGAAGCGGCGGAAATCGCGGCCGCCGCGCATGTGCACGCCATTTCGCGCTACGGGCCGGACCGGGTCGCCGGCTTTTCGCCGATTCCGGCGATGTCCATGGTCTCGCACGCGATCGGGTCGCGGTTCATGGCACTGATCGGTGCCCCGATGCTCTCCTTCTACGACTGGTACGCCGATCTGCCGGTGGCCTCGCCGCAGGTGTTCGGCGATCAGACCGACGTGCCGGAGTCCGCGGACTGGTGGGACGCCGCGTACCTGATGATGTGGGGCTCGAACGTCCCGGTGACCAGGACACCGGACGCCCATTGGATGGCCGAGGCCCGTTATCGCGGCCAGAAGGTCGTCGTGGTCTCCCCCGACTACGCCGACAACACCAAGTTCGCCGACGAGTGGCTGGCCCCGCACCCCGGCACCGACGCCGCACTGGCGATGGCCATGGGGCACGTCATCCTCACCGAGTTCTTCGCCGAACGGCGGGTTCCGTACTTCACCGACTACGTCAGCCGCTTCACCGACCTTCCCTTCCTGGTCACGCTGACCGAACGGGACGGCGCGTACGTACCGTCGAAGTTCCTCACCGCCGCGGATCTCGGAGCCGAGACGGCCGAGCCGCGGTGGAAGACCGTGCTGGTCGACGACCGCACCGGGGAACCGGTCGTGCCCAACGGCTCGGTCGGCTTCCGCTGGAACGAACACGACCAGGGCAGCTGGAACCTCGACCTCGGAGACGTCGTGCCGCGCCTGAGCCTGCTCACCGATCCCGGTCACGAGGGCGTCGAGGTGCTGCTCCCGCGGTTCGACACCGACGGCGTCCTGCGGCGCGGAGTACCGGCCGTGGAGCACGGCGGACAGCTGGTCACCACGGTGTTCGACCTGCTGATGGCGCAGTACGGCGTGCGGCGCGGCGATCTCCCCGGCCGGTGGCCGTCCGGCTACGACGATCCGGCTGAACCGTGCACCCCGGCGTGGCAGCAGGAGATCACCTCGGTCCCGGCCGAGCGGGTCGCCCGGATCGCCAGGGAGTTCGCCGAGACCGCCGAGGCGTCCCGCGGCCGCTGCATGATCCTGATGGGCGCGGGCACCAACCACTGGTTCCACTCCGACACCATCTACCGGTCCTTCCTGGCGCTGCTGACGATGACCGGCTGCCAGGGCCGCAACGGCGGCGGCTGGGCGCATTACGTCGGCCAGGAGAAGGTGCGGCCGCTGACCGGACACCAGACCCTCGCGGGCGCGATGGACTGGATGCGGCCCGCCCGGCAGATGATCGGGACGGCCTATTGGTACCTGCACACCGGCCAATGGCGCTACGACGCGCTGCGCAACGACGAGCTGACTTCCCCGCTGGCGACCGGGAAACTCGCCGGGACCAGTGCCGCGGACACGCTCGCGCAGTCGGCGCGGCTGGGCTGGATGCCGTCGTTCCCCACCTTCGACCGCAACCCGCTCGACCTGGTCGACGAGGCCGAGGAAGCCGGGCTCGACCCGGTCCGCCACGTCACCGACAAGCTCCGCGAAGGCACGCTGGGGTTCGCGGCCGAGGATCCGGACGATCCGGAGAACTGGCCCCGGGTGCTCACGGTGTGGCGGTCCAACCTGCTCGGTTCCTCCGCCAAGGGCCACGAGTACTTCCTGCGCCACCTGCTCGGCACCGACGCGAACCTGCGCGGCGAGGAGGCGCCGCCGGACGCGCGGCCGAAATCCGTGAAATGGCACGAAACCGCCCCGGTCGGCAAGTTGGATCTCATGCTGGCAATCGATTACCGGATGACCAGCACCACGTTGTTCGCAGATCTCGTGCTGCCGGCGGCGACCTGGTACGAAAAGCACGATCTCTCGTCGACGGACATGCATCCCTTCGTGCATTCGTTCAACGCCGCCGTCGATCCGCCGTGGCAGACCCGCACCGACTTCGAGGCTTTCCACACGATCGCGAAGCGGTTCAGCGAACTCGCCGAACGGCATCTCGGCGTGCGCAAGGACCTCGTCGCCACCCCGATGACGCACGACACCCCGAGCGAAACGGCGCAGCCGGGCGGAGTCGTGCGTGACTGGCGTGACGGCGACGTCGAGCCGATCCCGGGCGTCACCATGCCGCGGCTGACCGTCGTCGAACGCGACTATCCGGCGGTGGCGGCGAAACTGGCCACGCTCGGCCCACTGCTGGAGAAACTGGGCGCCACCAGCAAGGGCCTCACCTACGACGTCGGCGAGGAGGTGGACTGGCTGCGCGCGAAGAACGGTGTCGCGATGACCGGGGCCGCTCAGGGCCAAGCACTGATAGACACCGACATCAAGGCCGCGGACGCCGTGCTCGCCCTGTCGGGCACCACCAACGGGCGGCTGGCCACCCAGGGTTTCCGCGATCTCGAGAAACGGGTCGGCACCGAGCTGGCGCATCTTTCCGCCGAGCACGAAGGCAAGAAGATCACCTTCGCCGACACCCGGTCCCGTCCGGCGGCGGTGATCACCAGTCCGGAATGGTCCGGCAGCGAGAGCGGCGGACGGCGCTACTCGGCGTTCGTGATCAACGTCGAACACGGGAAACCCTGGCATACCCTCACCGGCCGTCAGCATTTCTTCCTCGACCACGACTGGATGCACGAACTCGGCGAGGCGCTCCCGGTCTACCGGCCGCCGCTGGGCTCGCAGCATCTCTCCGGCGGGACGGGGGACGCCGCGGAGGTCACCGTGCGCTATCTGACCCCGCACAGCAAATGGTCGATCCACTCGACGTACCAGGACAACCTGCACATGCTCACCCTGTCCCGCGGCGGGCAGGGGATCTGGATGAGCCCGGCCGACGCCGAGGCCATCGGCGCGAAGGACAACGACTGGATCGAGGCGGTCAACCGCAACGGCGTCGTGGTGGCCCGCGCGATCGTCTCCCACCGGATGCCCGCGGGCACCGTTTTCCTTTACCACGCCCAGGATCGGGCGGTGAACGTGCCGCGCAGCGAGGCCACCGGCAAACGCGGCGGCACGCACAACTCGCTGACCCGGCTGCTGCTCAAACCCACCCATCTCATCGGCGGCTACGCCCAGCTCTCCTTCGGTTTCAACTACCTGGGCCCCACCGGCAACCAGCGCGACGAGGTCACCGTGATCCGCCGCCGTTCCCAGGAGGTGCGTTACTGATGCGGGTCATGGCACAGCTGGCCATGGTGATGAACCTCGACAAGTGCATCGGCTGCCACACCTGTTCGGTGACCTGCAAGCAGGCCTGGACCAACCGGGCGGGCACCGAGTACGCCTGGTTCAACAACGTGGAAACCCGCCCGGGGCAGGGATATCCGCGTCGCTACGAGGATCAGGAGCGCTGGAAGGGCGGCTGGGAGCGGACGGCGAAGGGCAGGCTCCGGCTGCGAGCGGGCGGACGGCTGAGCAAGCTCGCGAAGTTGTTCGCCAACCCGGATCTGCCGGAGATCTCCGACTACTACGAGCCGTGGACCTACGACTACGCCACCCTGATCGAGGCGCCGCTCGGTGACGACGTGCCCACCGCCGCGCCGCGGTCGGCCATCACCGGCGAACCCCTCCAGCCCACCTGGGGACCGAACTGGGACGACGATCTCGGCGGCTCCACCGAGCACGGCGTCAAGGACCCGATCGCCGAGAAGCTCCGCGACGAACTCGGCATCCAGATCAAGTTCGAGTTCGAGCAGAGCTTCATGTTCTACCTGCCGCGGATCTGCGAGCACTGCCTCAACCCGTCCTGTGTGGCCAGTTGCCCGTCCGGCGCGATGTACAAACGCGAGGAGGACGGGATCGTGCTGGTCGACCAGGACCAGTGCCGCGGCTGGCGGATGTGCGTCACCGGCTGTCCGTACAAGAAGGTCTACTTCAACCACAAGACCGGCAAGGCCGAAAAGTGCACCTTCTGCTATCCGCGGGTGGAAGCCGGGCAGCCGACGGTGTGCGCGGAAACCTGCGTCGGGCGGCTGCGCTACATCGGTGTCCTGCTCTACGACGCCGACAAGGTCACCGAGGCCGCGTCCGTCGCCGACGAGCACGACCTCTACCCCGCGCAGCTCGACCTGCTGCTCGATCCGCACGACCCCGCCGTGATCCGGGCGGCCGAGGCGGCCGGTGTCCCGCACGACTGGCTCACCGCGGCGCGGCGTTCCCCGGTGTACCAGCTGATCCACGACTACCGGCTGGCGCTGCCGCTGCATCCGGAATACCGCACGATGCCGATGGTCTGGTACATCCCGCCCCTGTCGCCGGTGGTCGACGCCGTCAGCGGCAGCGGTCACGACGGTGAGCACCGCGACAACCTGTTCGGCGCCATCGACGCCCTGCGCATCCCGATCGAGTACCTGGCCGAACTGTTCACCGCCGGCGACACCGAGCCGGTCCGGCGGTCCCTCCGGCGGCTGGCGGCGATGCGCTCCTACATGCGGGCGGTGAACCTGGGGCAGGAGACGGACGAGGACATCCCCGCCTCCGTCGGGCTCACCGGGGAGCAGATCTTCGGCATGCACCGGCTGCTCGCGCTGGCCAAGTACGACGAACGCTATGTCATCCCCACCGCGGGTGTCGGGCAGGCCCACGATCTGGAGGGCATCGCCACCCGGTGCAGCCTCGACGTCGACGGCGGTCCCGGCATGGGCGGCGGCGAGTCCACAGTGGACCTGGTCAGCTGGGACGACGGCGCCCGCCCGGACGCGTTGTTCCCGACCCTGCGGGGGCGAAACCGGTGAAACTCCTCCGTCCCAAGGCTTCCCGGGATCACGCGGCACTGCGCCAGATCGCCGGATGGTGCCTGCAGTATCCCGACGAAGCCGTCCTCGGCAAGCTCGGCCTGCTGCGCGCCTGCCTCGACGAGACCACCGGCCCCGGCCACGACGAACTCTCCCGCACGGTGGCGTATCTCGGACAAGGTGAACCCGGCGAGCTGGCCTCGCACTACATCGAGGTCTTCGACAGGAAACCCCGCCGGACCCTGCATCTGAGCTGGTTCCTCGACGGCGACACCCGCCGCCGCGGGGAGACGCTGGCCGCGGTACGCCGGTTCTACCGCACCCAAGGGTTCGCCCCCGCCGAGAACGAACTGCCGGACTTCCTGCCCGTGATCCTGGAGTTCGCCGCCGCCGCGGAACCGGACGCGGCCGGGCAGGTGCTCGCCCGCTTCCATCCCGCACTGGAACTCCTGCACCGCAACCTGTCCACTATGGACACCCCGTATCGCGACGCCGTCGCCGCGGTGCTGGCCACCCTGCCCGCCGTCCCCGCGCCGCTGCCCGCCGAGCCGCCCACCGAACTGGTCGGCCTCGACCCGTTCCCCACCGGCGCCGGAGGTGGCCGATGAGTTCCGGATTCGACCTGCTGTTGTGGGGCGCCGCGCCCTACGCGGCGATCGCGCTGCTGGTGTTCGGCACGATCTGGCGATACCGCCACGACAAGTTCGGCTGGACGAGCCGGTCGAGCCAGCTCCACGAATCCCGGCTCCTGCGGGTGGCCAGCCCGGTGTTCCACATCGGACTGCTGATGGTCATCGGCGGGCACGTGCTCGGCCTGCTCGTGCCGAAGGGTGTCACCGAGTTCGCCGGACTCGACGAGCACGGTTACCACCTGATCTCGCTCGGGATGGGCAGCATCGCCGGGCTGGTCGCGATCGGCGGGCTCGGTCTCCTGCTGTGGCGGCGGATCCGGGTGCCCGCGGTCCGCGGCGCCACCTCGGTCAGCGACAAGTACATGTACGTGGTGCTCGTGCTGGTGATGCTCGCCGGACTGGCGACCACGCTGGTCGACAACGGTGTCCGCGGCGGATACGACTACCGGGAGACCGTCGCGCCCTGGTTCCGCGGCATCCTGCTCCTCGATCCCCAGCCGGAGCTGATGGCGTCGGCGCCGCTGGACTACCGGCTGCACACCGCGCTGGGCATGCTGTTGTTCGCGCTGTGGCCGTTTTCCCGCCTGGTGCACGCTTTCAGCGCCCCGGTGCGGTACCTGCTCCGCCCGTACGTGGTCTACCGGCGCCGCGCCCCCGGCAGTGTCGGTACCCGGAACCCGCGCCGTGGCTGGGAATGACCAGGATCCGCCGCACCGCCTACGTCGCGCTGAGTTCCTTCGGCTGCATCGTGTTCATCGGCCTCTGCGCGATCCTTTCGGGCGCTCCCCTGCTGTTCCCTTCGCTCGGGCCCACCGCGTTCCTGGTGTTCGCGAGTCCGCGGGCGCCGGGCGCGAGCCCGCGCAACACGGTGCTCGGTCACCTGGCCGGTGTCCTCGCGGGACTCACCGGCCTCGCCGTCACCGGGCTGCTGACCGCCGCCCCGGACCTGACCCATCCTTCCTGGGCCAGGATCGGGGCGGCGGCGATCGCGCTGGGCCTCACCTGCGCCGCGATGGCCGCGCTGGAGATTCCCCATCCACCCGCCGGGGCGACCACCCTGATCATCGCGCTCGGTCTCCTGCACACCGCTCCGCAGATCGTCGCGGTCCTGGTGGGCGTCGCCCTCATCGCGCTGCTCGCCGTGCTGGTCAACAAGCTGTTCGGGATTCCTTATCCCTGGTGGCGCTCGCCCCGGACCGCTGAAGAACCTCCTCGTCCGCTCCCGACAGAATCGTCCGCAAGGGGTTGACGAGGACGAACACCGCGCCGCAGCAGATGATCCCGGCTGACAGCACCAACCCGGGCACGGTGCCGAAGACCGTGCCGACGAAGCCAGCGGCCAGGCCGCCGAGCGTCCCGGTGCCGAAGACCACCGAGAGCGCGGTCCCGTTGACCCTGCCCATCATTTCCGGCGGCGTGATGCGCTGGACCAGGCTGAGCACGTGGATGTTGAACACCGAGTCGGCGAAACCGATGAGGAACTGACTCACGATCAACATGGCGAGCGCGGCCCCCTGCCCGCCTGCGGGCAGCAGCAGGAAACCCAGGCCGGTCATCAGGATCGAGGTCGCCAGCGTCCGGCCGAGAGTAAGCCTGCGGGCGATCGCGCCGGAGGAGACCGCGCCCAGGATGAGGCCCACCGTGCCGATCGCGAACGCGAGGCCGACGGCGCCAGGACTCAGCTTCCCGTCGTCGTAGGCGAAAACCAGCACGAGAGCGGTCGCCGTCGCCACGCCGAGGTTCACCGTCGTGCTCGCGAACATGAGGTTGCGCAGCCGAGAGTCGGACAGCAACACCGCCAGCCCTTCCTTGGCCTCCGCCAGCGCCGATCGCGGCTTCTGCTGCTTGACGGCTGGCTGCTCGCGGTGACGCATCAGCAACAATGACACCAGCGAAGCGAGGAAGGACAAGGCGTCGGCCAGGATCGCGAGCGCGGTCCCGAGGACCTGCATCAGCCCGCCCGCGGCGGCCGCGCCACCGACCTCGGCGACCGCGCGGGAGGTCTGCAACCGTTCGTTGCCCGCCACGATCCCGTCCGGTCCGGCCAGCACCGGCAGATACGACTGCGCGGCGACTTCGAAGAAGACCGTCAGCACTCCGACCACCCCCGCGACCACGAACAACTGGCCGAGAGTGAGCACGCCGAACAGATACGCGGCCGGGATCGACCCCATCGCCACCAGCCTGCCGGCGTCGGCCCAGATCATCGTCCCGCGGCGCGGGAACCGGTCGACCCACACACCGGCCACCGAACCGATCAGCACGAACGGCACGAACCGCAACGCGGCCAGCAGTCCGACGTCCCAGGCGGTCCCGCCGAGCCCGAGCAGCGCGACCGTCGGCAACGTCACCCGTGAGACCTTGTCTCCGAACGCGCTGATCGTCTGACCGATCCACAGGCGCCGGAAGTCGCCGGGGAAAGCGAAAGGTGTAGTCATCGAGATCCGATCACGAGAAGGAAAAACGAGCCTAAGATCCAATACACGTCAGCGCCGGGTCGGCTATTCGAACTCGAGGAGAGCGGAAATGCGTCAGCGGCTGGTCGGTTCCGCAGGAATCGCAGGGATGACCCAGTTACACCAGGCGGCGCCCCTGATCGAACGGCAGCACGCGATCATCGAACTGCTGCGGGTGCGGGCGCCGCGCCGGGTGACGGGCATGAGTCTCGCGGAGTCGACCGGGGTGAGCCTGCGGACCGTGGAACGCGACATCACGCGCCTGCGCGAAGCGGGTGTTCCCATCGCCATCCACCGAGGGCCACGCGGCGGCTACGGCATCGACGCGCGGTCCGTGCTGCCGCCGGTCTCGCTGACCCCGGGCGAGGCCTCGGCGCTCATCGCCTCACTGGTCGCCGTCGGCCCGTACACCTCGGCGGTGGCGCAATCCGCACTGGGCAAGATCCTCGACGCGCTCACCGAATAACGATCCGGGCAGGCACGCAACGCGCGACAGGGAATCGACGACTGCCAGGCAGGTCATTCTCCGGATGCGAGGCGCGCCATGTCCCTCAACGACAGTTCCGAATTCGAGGAGCCGAACGCGCATGAACGGCGCTGGGGTGGATCCGCCGAGTGGAAACCACGGGGCAAGCGGGACCGTGTCGACGCCTACAACCCCCGCCTGACCGTCCTCGACCAGTGCCTCGCGATGATCCGCTACGGCACGAAGAGCGGCTTGTCCCTCCCCGCCGACGCGGTCGACATCGTGGACGTGGCACGGAGAGAAGCCGATCCCCAGTTCGACGACACGCTCTACACCCCGCTACCACTCAGCAAACTGACCGAAGCCCACAAACAACTCGTCGCCGCCGTGGCACCGGCGAACCCGAACACGATCGAGCTGCTCGCCGACGAAGAAGCCCACGGAGTCCGCCGTTACTTCGGTGCCACCAGATACGCGCGCTCCCTCGCCTTCCTCGCGATGGCGCTGTTCACCACCTTCGTGGTCCTCCAGATCTGGCGGACGAGTTCCGGGGCCCCGCTCTGGCTGGACATCCTCGTCACCGCGCTCGCCTCGGTCATCGGCGGGATCTTCTACGTCATGTTCGCCCTGAGCCGTCAGCTCTCCCGCGGCTCCTTCGAACGAGGCCTGGAAGGCAGGTACACCAACCTGATCATCCTCGGCGGCCTCGCCGGGACGGCGCTGGCGTTCCTCATCGTGGAGCCCGTGGCGACCACCGCGAACGCTCCCGCCTCCACGAGCGTCAGCGTGCTCCTGACCCGTCCGCTGCTCGCGCTCCTCGGCGGGTTCTCGGCCCGGGCGGTGTACCGCATCCTGGAACGTCTGGTCAGCACCGTCGAAGCGCTGATCAAAGGCTCCGGTGACGAACTCGTCGCGGCGCAGGAACTCGCCGCCAAGGCGCGGGCGACCGCCGAGATCTTCGACCACAAGACGGAAACGGTGACGGACCTGCTGCGGGTCACCCGGGGCATCGCCGCCGGTTCCACCACCGACCAGATCCGGTCCGAACTCGAAGTCCTCGTCGCGAAGATCATCAAGGGCCTTCCCCCTTCCGCGCAGCCGCCGCAATCCGAGTGAGCGCCCGTCCCCCGATCGTGGTTCGCCGGGGCCCTGAATGGCCGATGTGTCCCTCCGGAGTCGGTTCTATCGTTCGGACGCATGGCAAGCGACTTGCAACGGCGCAAGATCTCCGGTGTCTTCGCCGCGATGGACGTCGACGGCGACGGTTTCCTTCAGAAGCGGGACTTCCAGGCCCTGGCCGACCGCTGGGCGCGACAGCGCGGCCCCGGTGACGGGCCGCGCCTGACCGGCATCATGCTGAGCTGGTGGACGACGTTGCTCGCGGCCTCGGATCTCGATCGCGACGACAAGGTCTCCCTCGACGAAGTCCTGCTGGTGGTGGACAAGCTGCCGGACACGCCCGAGGCCGTGATCGCGACCGCCGACGCGATGTTCGAAGCGATCGACGAGAACCGTGACGGCCTGATCTCCGCGGCGGAGTACCGCCGGCTGATCGAGGTCTGGAACGGCCGCCCGACCGACACCGACGCCACGTTCCCGCTGCTGGACTCCGACGGCGACGGGATGCTGTCCCGGAACGAGTTCGCCGCGCTGTGGCTGGAGTTCTGGGCGGGCGACGACGCCAGGGCGCCGGGCACGCTCGTCTTCGGCCCGCTCGCGGCCTGACCTCCGCGCTGCCCTTTCGGTCAGTGCCTCCGGCCGTGCGGTCCGAAAGACGCCGCGCCGGGGCCGGACCACGTTAGCTTCGAGGAAGCGGCGCGCATCCGGTCGCGGCTTTCGGGCGGATCCGCCGTCCATACGGGCCAGAACCCGCCGGACGCCCACGTCACGGCCGCCGGGTCGGCTCAGGATGGCGGATGTGGACGAGGTGACCGAGCAGATCCTGGAGCGTGTCACCGGCACGGGCGCCCCCTGCGTATGGGTGACCGGACCGGCGGGCGCCGGCCGGACCACGCTGCTCGCCCGGTTGCGCGAGCGGCTTTCCGAGTCAGGGCAAGGGGTTTCGAGCGCACGCTTCACACAGACGGGTGACCTGGCTCCCGGCGGCTTTCCCTGGCCCGCCCCGGCGACGGGCGCGGCCGACGACCCCGCGGTGGCCGGGCGTGCGGCGCGGGCGGTGGCCGTGCCGATCCTCGGCGGTGGCGGGCACGTGCTGATGCTCGACGACACCCAGTGGATGGGCCGCGACTCGCTGGCCGTCCTGGAGGCATTGATCCGGCGGCTGGACGGTACTTCCGCGCGGTTGATCTGCGCTACTCGCACCCCGGTCCGTGAGGTGGCCGAAGGACTCGCCCTCGTGCGGCGGCTGCGGGCCGACGGCCTGGTGCATCCCGTGCGGCTGCTGCCGTTGAAGGCGGAGGAGATCACGCGGCCGGTCGTCGAGGCGCTGGGCGCCGTTCCGAGCGCTTCGCTGCGGGATCGCCTGCACGAACTCAGCCGGGGTGTCCCCGCCGCGCTGCGCCAGGCCTTGGACCTGCTGCGCGCGCAAGGCGCGATCCGGATCGTCGACCGGCGCGCGTATCTCGTCCCCGGGACCGCGGTGCCGTTGCGGTCCGTGCCGCTGGATCCCGAGCGGCTCGCGGTCGCGAAGGCCGCCGCCGTCCTGCATCCGCTCGGCGAGGCGATGCCGTCGCTGATCAGCGGGGTGCTGGCACAGGATCCCGCGGAAACCCTGGCGATCCTCGAAGTCCTGCGCGCCGACGGGGTGCTGCACCGCGGCCGCGGATGGCGGTTCACCGTGCCGGTGGTGGCCTACGCGCTGATCGCCGAACTCGGCCCCTTCGAGCGGCGCCGGTTCTCCGCGGCCGCCGTCACCGCGTTGTGGAACGGGACCGCGCACACGTCCGACCCGTACTATCTCGCCGACCGGATCGCCGAAGCGGGCAAGCTGATCGATCCGCGGCGCGCGCTCGCGGAACTGCTCGACAACGCGGCCTTCCTGCCCGACGACCAGACCACCCGCGGCGCGCGGTGGCTGCGCGCCGCCGTCGAACTGACCGAGGACCGGCCACAACGCGCGAGGGTGACCCTTCTCCACACCATGTGGTGCCACCTCAACGGCGATCACGACCAGAGTCTCGCGGGCACGCGGCGGTTGCTGGAGGAATTCCCCGACCGGCTTTCCGCCGACGCCGCACAGGAAGCGCAGTCGATCGCCGTCTGCGCGCTGCACAACTCCGGCAACACGGCCGAGCTGGCGAGGATCGCCACGAACCCGCCGGAATGGTCGGTGGCGTCGAGCGCGATCGCGCTGAGCCTGCTGGACCGGTGGGCCGAAGCCGCCGAACTGCTGGCGGAGAACGATTCATGGCGCACCGAGTCGACGGTTTCCGCGATGCTGGGCGAACTTTTCGGCGGTCTGGCCGAACTCTGGGCAGGCCGCTCCGCACGGTTCGGCGCGAACCTGACCGAGCGCGAGCGGTGGCCGTTGAGGACGGCGAGGCGGCCGCGGAACGACCAGATCACGTCGTACGTCACCGCGCTGCTGGTGCTGGGCGAACGGGCGCGGGCGGAAAAGCTGCTCGCCGACGAGGTCTTCCCGGAAACCGGCCTGCGCGACAGCGAACGTTCACTGCTCGCGGCCATGCACGGCGATTCCGCCCGCGCGGTCGACTTCGCCCACCGCAGCGTGGCCGACCGCTCGCGGCGCGGCTATGACACCGGCTCGGCCGCGATGCACCTGTCGACCGTGTCGGTCCTGCTGTCGCAGGGACGGTTCAGCGCGGCACGAGAACTGCTGACCGCCGCCCGCGCCACCGCGCCGATGCTGGCGCATCTGCTCGACATCGCCGAAGCGCGGGTCGACATCGCGCTGGGCGAAACCGACCGCGCCGCCAAACGTCTGCACGCGGCCACCTGCGGACTCGCCGTCGGAACGGACATCGCCTGGGCCGATCTCGCCGAACTGGCATTGCGCAACAACGACCGCGCGGGGACGAAGAAGGCACTCGACGCGCTGGAGGACCTCGCTTCCGCGATGCCGACCGGGCGGGTGCTGCTGCACCGCCATCTGGTCCGGGCCTGCCTCGGCCGCGAGCCCGCCGGCGAATGTCTCTGGCTGGCCCGCGAACGCGCGCAACCGCTCGAACTGGCCGTCGCGGCCGAACGGCTGGTCCGGCACGGCGCGACGGATCCGAAGGTGCTCACCGAGGTGTACGAGGTGCTCGGGTCGCTGGACGCGCTGCTGTACCGCGCGCGGCTGCGGAACCTGATGCGGGAGAACGGGATCGAGATTCCCGGCGGCCAGGAGACGGTCGCCGAGAACGAGCACCTGCTGGCACTGCTGGCGGGCGAAGGGCTGACGAACGAACAACTGGCGACGGCGCTGCAGACGAGCCAGAAAAGCGTCGAGGGACGGTTGAGCCTGCTCTTCAGCCGGACCGGCTACCGTTCCCGGATCGAACTGGCCACGGCGCTGCTGAACGGCCGATACGCCTCGTGAGCGGGCCGGACCTCCGGGTGGCCGTCCACACGGCCGACCCGCTGACCCTGGCGGGGCTGGTCGGCATGCTGTCGCAGGCCGAGGCGCTCGAAGTCGTCCCGGCCGGTACCCGGGGCGCGGACGTGCTGGTGGCCGCCGAGGATCCGGTCGACCACGACCTCCCGGTTCTCCGGCGCGCGGTGTCCGAACAGGGCGGCCTGCCCGGCGTCCTGATCACCGGGCCGCTGCCGCCCGAGGGCTATCGCTCGGCCGCGGCCGCCGGGGTGCGCCGCGCGCTGCCGCATCAGGCGGCTGGGACGGAACTGCTGATCGCGGAGGTCCTGGCCGCGCGGACGGCGGTCACGACCACCGCCGCGAGGCTGGCCGCCGGGTATGACGCCATGGTGGGCGGCCCCGACGAAACTTCGCGGTTCCACGAACGCGAGATCCGTGTGCTGCGGATGATCGCCGACGGCAAGGACACCGGCGAGATCGGCGCGGCGATGGGCTACTCGCAGCGGACCATCAAGAACATCCTGCACCAGGCCCAGCACCGGCTGGCGCTGCGGAACCGGGCGGAGGCGGTGGCCGCCGCCATCCGGGCCGGGCTGATCTGAGGACGTGAGCTGAAGGGGACTTTCCCCGCATCCGACGCGACGAAAGCGCCCTTCACCGCGTTACATGCGGCCATGGGCCCCTTCAGCCCGTTCTAGATGACCCCGGCCCGCACCGCGTAAGCGACGGCGTGTGGCCGGTTCTTCAGCTTCAGCCGTCCGGTGATGCCCTGGATGATGTGCTTCACGCTGCGCTCCGAGTAGCAGAGCTCGCCCGCGATCTCGACGGTGTCCTTGCCGTCGGCCATCAGGCGCAGGACGTCGATCTCCCGCGTGGTGAGCCCGGCGGTGTTGACGCCCATCGGGTCGAGCACCTCGCGTTGCAGCCGTTCGACGTGCTTGAGCAGTTCGCCGAGCAGGCTCGGCGGGAGCACCCCGCCGCCGGACGCCGCCGCGCGGACGGCGTGCGCGAGCCGCTCACCGGTCGTCGCCGAACGCGGCAGGACCGCCACCACCCGGCATTCGATCGCGGGGACCAGTTCCGCCTCGCTGATCTGGCTCACCACGAGCACCACCGGCTTGCCGTCCTCGGAGGCGAGCCGTCGCAGCCACAGCACGATCTCGGGGGTGAGCCATTCGGCGGCGAACACCAGTACGTCGGTGTCGGCGCGCTGCTCCCAGTCCCGGATGTCGATCCCCTGCTGCGTGCCCAGCTGACTGGCCAGGCCCGCCGTGGTGATCGGATCGGGCGCGTGCACCGCCACGGTGATCTGTCGGGTTTCCGTGTCCACTCTGTCCCCTCCGCTTGATCCGCGGCCCCAGTCGGATGGGACACAGTCTGCGAAGGAGCTCTTCACGAACTCTCCACGAGTTCTCAACGAGGCGTGAAGAACTTCGTGGCCAGCTGAAACGCTTCCACGTACTTGGGAAGTTCGTCGAGGATCTCGCGGAGCCTGTCCTCGGGTCCGGTGTAGTCCGGGTCGGCGAGCAGGGCGTACCCGTAGGCCAGCGTCCGCCGGAGCTCGGCGACGCGCGCTTCGGCTTCGTCGGCGTCGAGCATCAGCCTGCCGTCGTGGGCGAGGCTGAGCAGGACATCTCCGGCGAATCGCTCCTGATCCTGGCTCACCGACACAGCATGCACAGCCACGCATGCCAGGGACCAGGGCCGGACGACAGTCTGCCCCCGAGAACGTCCGGCTTTGCCCAGTCGCCCCTCGGCTGTCCACATCCTGAAAACCACATGAACGGGCACCGACCTCGGACCCGTTCACGGTGGTGAACCCCCTGAACCGGACCGCCCTGGCAAAACGCGAGAATGTCTCATGACCAGCGGACGAAACCCACACGCTGAGTGTCCGATTGATTGCGAAACCCACAACGGCCCTACTAGGATTTTCCCCGGGCGCGATGCTCTTTCCGGAAGTCGGACGCACAGGCGGCAGGTCATGGACGAGGTTCCCTCGCTGACGGTGCGGCTACTGGGCGGCGCCCCCGCCCGGCACGGCTCCGGCGAGATCGCCCTGGGTCCCGCTCAGCGGCAAGCGGTGTTCGCCGCGCTCGCCCTGCACGCCGGCCAGTTCGTCTCCCGCAAGGACATCATCGACGCCGTGTGGGGTGAGCGGCCCCCGGACAGCGCCACCGGCATCGTCTACACCTACGTCTCCGCACTGCGCCGCGCGCTGGAGCCCGTGGGCGAGCCGCTCGTCGCCACCCGCGCCGGTTACAGCCTCGACCTGCCGAGACAGCAGGTCGACGTCCACGTCTTCGAAGCCGAATTGGAACGGGCCCGCACCTACCGGCTCGCGGGCGAGCACCACCGGGAGCTGGAGTCGCTGCGCTCCGCGCTCGCTCAGTGGCGGGGCTCCGCGCTGACCGGGATCCCCGGTCCCTTCGCCGAAACCCAGCGCGCCCGGCTGAACGAACTGCGCATGGGCGCGCTCGAACGCCAGGCCGAGGTCGCGTTGCACCTGGGCGGCTATCGCGAGCTCGTGGGCGAGCTGGCCGTGCTGGTCGAGCGCCATCCGTTGCACGAAGGCCTGCACCGCATGCTGGTTACCGCGTTGTTCCGGTCCGGCAGGCAGGCCGAAGCACTGGCCGCGTTCGACAGCGCCCGCGAGACGATCATCGAGCAGTCCGGTCTCGAACCCGGTCCGGAGCTGCTGGCGCTGCGACAGCGGGTCCTGGACGGCGACCCGTCGCTGCACCACCAGGACCAGCCGGAACGCCACCGGCCGACGCGGGCGCTGCCCGAACGGCCGTCCGCCTTCGTCGGCCGCGAGTTCGAACTGGGCCGGTTGCGCCGTCACCTGTCCGCGTTGCTGGACGAAGGCCGCGGCGGGACGGTGTGGCTGGACGGCGAGGCGGGCAGCGGCAAGAGCGCGCTCCTTGCGGAGGCCCTCGCCGCGGCGGGAAACCGGACGCGCTGGGTCGAAGCCGACGAACTGACCAGCGCAATCCCGCTGAGCCTCATCGCCGACTGCCTCGGCGGGGAGGCGCTCGACAATCTCACCAAGACGGTCACCGAACTGTGCGAGGACGGGCCGCGGGTACTCGTCTTCGAGGATCTGCACTGGGCCGACGAGGACAGCCTGCTCGCCTGGCAGCGCCTGCACCGGCTCACCGCGCACCTGCCACTGCTGCTGATCGGCTCCGTGCGACCCCTCCCCCGGCGCCGCACGCTCGACGTCCTCCGCTCGCGGCTCGACGGCGAGATCGTCTCGCTGCCGCCGTTCGACGGCCCGGCCGTCGCCGCGCTCGCCGAGGAGACCCTGGCCAGGGATCCCGGTGAGGACTTCCTCGGGTTCGCCGCCGAGTACACCGCGGGCAACGCCGGTTACCTGTGCGAGCTGTTCACCGAATTCGCCGACGGCCGCGACCTCACCGCCGCACCGCACAGCCGGATCACCGCCGTGGTGGAAGAGCATCTCGCCACGCTTTCCGTGGCGTGCAAGCGAACGCTGACTTCGGCCGCGCTGCTCGGCTCGTCGTTCACGGTCGCCGACCTGACCGGCGTCACCGGCCGCGAGCTGCGGGCGCTGATCGAAGCGGTCGAGGAGGCGCTCGCCGCGCGTGTGCTGGAAACCGAAGGGGACCGCCTGCGGTTCCGCGTCCCCCTGGTGCGTTCGGTGTTCGCCGCGAACACCCCGCCCGCCATCCGCGCCGTGCTGCACCAGGAGATCGCCGCGACCATGGTGGGCTCCGGCGCGCCCGCGGACCGCGTCGCCGAGCAGCTGCTCCAGGTGGGCGACGAGCTGACGGCGCGGTGGATCCCGCAATGGCTGCTCGACAACGTAGGCCTGCTGTCCACTGGGCACGCGGTCGAACTGCTCCACCTGCTTTCGCACCAGCGGAACCTCACCGAGGAGCAGCACCAGGGCCTGGCAGGCGAACTCGCCGCGCTTTTGCTGCCCGAAACGGGCACGGAGACGTCCTGGCCCACCGCGCGCACGACGGGGGCCGCGCAGCCCTGGTGCGCGCCGCTGCACGCCCTCGCCCGCCCCGGTGTCCCGCCCCAGCGCGGCGTCGTCTGACCCACACCCGGGTGCGCAACCGAACCGCCGCGCGTACGTCCTAAACTGCGGGGACCACGGTAGTGATCCGGCCACTTTCGGTGAGAACGAGAAATGGAGCCGGCGTGACGAACGGGCTGCGCGTCGAGCTGCTCGGGCCGCCCCGTGCCTGGCTCGAAGACGTCGAGCTGAAGCTCGGGCCCGCCCGCCAGCGCGCGGTTTTCGCCACCCTCGCGGCGCGGTGCGGCCAGTCCGTCTCGCTCGGCGAACTGATCGCCGACGTCTGGGGTGGCACGGCGCCCGCCAGCGCCACCGGCAGTGTCCACACCTACGTCTCGGGTCTGCGCGGGGCGATCCGCAAAGCGGGCGGCGACGCGCACGAAGTGCTGCATTCGTCCGGATCGAGCTACGTGCTGCGGCTGGACCGCGAGGCGCTCGACGTCCACCTGGCCGAACGGGACGCCGCCGACGCCAGGAAAATGCTGCTGGCCCACGCGGATCAGCGTGGCGCGGCCGCGCGGCTCACCACCGCGCTCGGCCGCTGGCGCGGCGAGGCCTATTCCGGCGTACCGGGCCCGTTCGCCGAAGCCGAGCGCGTCCGGCTTTCCGAACTCCAGCTGACCGCCACCGAACTGCGGGCCACCGCGCTGCTCGGCCTCGGCGACCACCGTGAACTGGTGGCCGAGCTGACCGCGCTGGTCCAGCGGCACCCGTTGCGCGAGTCGCTGCACGAGACGCTCATGCGCGCCCTGCACGCCAGCGGGCGGCAGATCGAAGCGCTGACCGTCTACCGCGATGCCCGGCGCGTCCTCCGTGACGAACTCGGCGTCGAGCCCGGCGCCCCGCTGCGTGAACTCCATCAGCGCATCCTTGACGGCACCGAAAAACCTGTCACCGGATCGAAACCGGTTCCGGTGCGCGTCGTGCCGCCGCCGGTGGCCAAGGCGATCGAACGCGGCGGCCAGGGGTATCTGCCCGGCCGGGCCCGTCAGGTCGAACGACTGGACGGGTTCGTCACCGACCTGCTCGCCGGGCGCGGCCGTCCGGTCTGGCTCGAAGGCGAACCGGGGATCGGCAAGTCGGAGCTGCTGATCGCCGGGCTGGCGGGCGCGGCGGCACGCGGCTGCCAGCTCGCCTGGACCGCGGCCGACGAGCTCCAGCAACGGTTCCCGCTGCAGGTGATCATGGAATGCCTCGGGGTGCACCACGGCGCCGCGGATCCGGCCAAGGCCAAACTGGCCGGTGAGCTGCACGCCGAGCCCGCACACGGGAACTGGGGCCCCACCGACCCGATCCTGTCCACCGTGGACAAACTACTGGCACTGGTCGACGAGACCTGCGCGGCGGGCCCGCTGGTGCTGGTGATCGACGATCTCCATTGGGCCGACGAGGCCAGTGTGCTGCTGTGGCAGCGCCTCGCCGCCGCCACCCGTCAGCTGCCGCTGCTGCTGGTCGCCGCCACGCGCACCGGGCACGGCCGCCGGGACCTCGCCCAGCTGCGCCGCGGGATCGAGGCGAGGGACGGCGAGATCATGCCGGTCGAGGTGCTCACCAACGACGAGGTCACCGCGGTCTTCGAAGTGATCCTCGCGGCGAAACTGGGCCCGAGCCTGCGCCCGCTGGTCCGGCGCGCGGCCGGGAATCCGCTCTACGCCAGGGAAATCGCGCACGACCTGGTCCGCACCGGCTCGCTGCGGATCAAGGCGGGCGTGGCCGAGGTGACGCTCAACGGCAGCGAGAACGCGCCGCGATCGCTGCTGGCGGCGGTGGGCCGCACGCTGGAATGCCTCGACCCGGCCACGACCGACATCCTGCGCACCGCCTCGCTGCTGGGCGCGGAGTTCGCGGTCGAGGACCTCGCCGCGCTGGCGGGCAAGAGCCCGCTGGAGGTCCTGCGGGATCTCGAACCGGCCACCACCGCCGGGGTGATCGAGTACGCGGGCGACAAACTCGCCTTCCACCATCCGTTCCAGCGGCAGGCGCTCTACGGCGGCATCGCCGAACCGGTCCGCGCCGCGCTGCACCGGCGCGCCGCCGAGGCGCTCGCCCGCGGTGGCGCGCCGATCAAACGGGTCGCCGAGCAACTGGCGGCCGAACCGGTGCCGGTCGACCCGTGGCTGGTCGGCTGGCTCACCGGCAACCACATCGCGGTGTCCAACCGCGCCCCGCACATCGCGGCCGATCTCCTCCGAGGCGCGCTCGACAGCACGGTGCCCACCCGCGAGCAACGGGAGACGCTGATCGCCGCGCTGGTCCGCGTGCTGTTCCGGCTCGAAAAAGACCCGGAGGCCGAGGCGGAGCAGGCGGTGAAGACGGTCGGCGACAAGGCGGATCTGGCGCAGATGCGGCACGTCCTCGCCGCGCTGCGCTACCGCCGGGGCGACACCCCCGGCGCGATCGAGGCGCTCGCCGACACCGCGGACGACCCGTCGATGCCGGAACTGTGGCGGACCAGCACCCGCACCCTGCTCGCCAACTTCCGGCGCGGCACGCTCGACGATCTCGGCGAGACCGAACGGATAGCGCGAGGACTGCACGCCGAGGCCGTCGAGGCGGGCGAACGGTATCCCGCCGCGCACGCGCAGCAGACGTTGTGGCTCGTGCATTCGATCCGCCGCGAGCACGACCGGGCGCTGACCGCGATCGACGCCGCGCTCGAGACCACCGGGGACGAAGCCGACCTGGCGACACTGCGGTTCGACCTGCTCGACAACCGCCTCTTCACCCTGCAGAACCTCGACCGTCTCGACGAGGCCGACGCCACGCTGCACGCCGGGTACGAGACGGCGGCACGGCACGGCCTGCCGACCGGCCCGCAGGTCTCGGCGGCCGTGCACTACTACTGGACAGGCCGCTGGGACGAGGCGCTGGCCGAACTGGACTCGGTCACCGAGGACGGCCCGGCGATCACCTTCTACGGCGTGCGCGAGCCGGGGGCCGCCGCCCTGCTGCTGCACGGGGTCGCCGCCCTCATCGCGGGCCACCGGAACGAACGCGTCTCCGTCCGCGCGCATCTGGAAGCGGCCGAGGCGCACTCGCCGTCGAACTCCTCCGAGCGCGAAAGCTGCGACTTCTACCTCGCCGCCCAGGCGATGGCCGCCGAGCAGCGTGACCGGCTCGACGACGCGCTGCGGCTGTTCGCACCGGTGCTGCGCCCCGACTTCGCCCAGATGATGCTGCGCCACCAATGGCTTCCCGACGTCGTCCGGATCGCGCTCGCGGCCGGGAACGACGACCTCGCAAGGGAAGCGCTCGCCGTCTGCGCCGAGGAAGCGAGCCAGGAGACCGTGCCCGCGAGGGCGGCGGCGGCCGCCGCGCGGTGCCGCGCGCTGATCGACGGCGATCCCGAAGGCGTGCTGGCCGCGGCCGATCACTATCGCGAGGTCCGCCGCCCGATCGAACTCGCGGCCTCGCTGGAGGACGCCGCCGAACTGCTCGGCCGCACCGGCTACCTCGAAGCGGCCACCCAGGCGCTCACCGAGGCGTGCGAGGTACTCGGGCAGGTCGGCGCGGGCTGGAACATCCGCCGGGCGGAAAACAGGCTGCGCCGCCACGGCGTGCTGAGCCGTGCCGAGCAGGGTCCCCGCCACGCCGGGGCGCTGTCGCCGCTGGAACTGCGGGTCGCGCGGCTGGTGGCGGCGAAACTGTCCAATCCGGAGATCGCCGCGGAACTGAGCCTGCCGAGGCGGACGGTGCAGTCGCTGGTGTCCCGGGTGCTGACCAAACTGCACGCCGATTCCCGGCTGACCGTCGGCGATCAGTTGCCGAGACGGCTCGCGTGAGCCGTCTCTTCGGGCAACGCGGTTGTCCCAACGGACGGCACGCGCTGCCACCGCCCGATCACCACGACATAATTCGCCTGCAGTCCGTGAATCGCGCACGACCGAGGAGAGCCATGACCCGCCTGCTGGCCGGATTGGCGGCCTTCGCGCTGCTGCTCACCGGCTGTTCGGGAAAGCCGGCGGAATCCGGCGGACCGATCAAGCTGACCGTCGCCACCTTCGGCGAGTTCGGCTACGAGAAGCTCTTCGACGAGTACGAGAAAACGCATCCGGGGATCACGGTCGAGGGCCGGGTCGCCGACTTCGAGACGCACCACCGTCAGCTCGCCACCGGCCTCGGCGCCGGACGCGGCAGCGCGGACGTGGTGGCGATCGAGGAGCAGTACCTCCCCAAGTTCCGCCAATCCACGGACAAGTTCACCGACCTCTCCGAATTCGGCGCGCAGGACCTCCGCGCGAACTGGCCCGGCTGGAAATGGGACCAGGGCACCGCGAACGACGGGAAGTTCGTGATGGGCCTCGGCACCGACATGGGCAGCCTCGCCCTCTGCTACCGCCGCGACCTGTTCGCGAACGCCGGTCTGCCGACCGACCGCGACCAGGTGGCCGCGCTGTGGCCGACCTGGGAGAAGTTCGCCGAAACCGGGGAGAAGTTCAGTTCGAGGGCGCCGGACGTCAAGTTCGCCGACTCGGCCGGCACCATCTACACGGCGATGCTCAACCAGGCTCAGGAGAACTACTTCGCCAAGGACGACACGTTCGTCGGCGACACGAACCCGAACGTGCGCAAGGCCTTCGACCTGGCGGGCGGGATGGCGCTGAAGAAGGAGACGGCCGCCGTCACCACCTTCACCCAGCCTTGGACGGTGGCGATCAAGCAGAGCCGGTTCGCCGCCATCACCTGTCCCGCCTGGATGCTCACCCAGATCGAGGAGGCGGGCGGCCCGGAACTCGCGGGCAAATGGGACGTCACCTCGGTTCCCGGCAAGGCGGGCAACTGGGGCGGATCCTTCCTGACCGTCCCGAAACAGGGCGAGCACCGCAAAGAGGCCTACGACCTCGCCGTCTGGCTCACCGCGCCGGAACAGCAGAAGCGGATCTTCCTGGAAAGCGGCCTGCTGCCGAGCGCGCTGGGCGCCTACCAGGACGGCGCCGTGCTTTCCCACACCAGCAAGTACTTCAGCGACGCGCCGGTCGGCAAGATCTTCGCCGCGTCCGCCGAAGCCCTCCGCCCGAACTATCGCGGGCTGCGCGACGGTGAGGTGCGGCCCGTGTACGGGCACGCGCTCGGCCGGGTCGAAGAGGGAAGGCAAACGCTCGACCAGGCCTGGACCCAGGCCGCGACCGAAGGCCGCGCCGCGGCCGCCAAATGAGCGGGGACGGCGTGACACGCGGGTTTCCGGCCGGGTTCCGCTGGGGAACGGCCACGGCGGCGTACCAGATCGAGGGCTCGACGACCGCCGACGGCCGCGGACCGTCCATTTGGGACACCTTCACCGCGCGACCGGGCCTGGTGCTCGACGGCGCCACCGGCGACCCGGCGTGCGACCACTACCGGCGCTATCGCGAGGACGTCGGCCTGCTGAGCGAACTCGGCGTGCCGTACTACCGCTTCTCGGTCGCGTGGTCGCGGGTCATGCCGGACGGCCGCACGATCGAACCGCGCGGGCTCGCCTTCTACGATCGTCTTGTCGACACGTTGCTGGAGCACGGGATCACCCCGATGGTCACGCTCTACCACTGGGATCTGCCGCAGGCGTTGCAGGAGGAAGGCGGCTGGCCCAACCGCGATGTCGCGAGTCTCTTCGCCGACTACACCCTGACCGTCCACAAGGCACTCGGCGACCGCGTCCGGCAATGGACCACGATCAACGAGCCGTTCTGCGCCGCCTTCATCGGCTACGGCAACGGCGACCACGCGCCGGGCATCCGGGACGAGGGCGCCGCGCTGGTGGCGGGGCACAACCTGATGCTCGCGCACGGGCTGGCCGCGCAGGCGTTGCGCGCGGGTGGCGGCGAGCAGGAAGTGTCCATCGTGCTCAACTTCGCCCCGGTGCTGACCGACGTGGACGACGCCGAGCACCGTGAGGCCGCGCGCAAGTTCGACTTCCTGCACAACAGGTTCTTCCTCGACCCGCTGCTCGGCCGCGGTTATCCGCCCGAACTGCTGGCGGATCTGGAGCATCTCGGCACCCTCGAAGCGGCGATCGCGGACGGCGATCTGGAGATCGTCGCGCAGCCGCTGGACGTCCTGGGCGTCAACTACTACGCGCCTGCCCGCGCGGTCCCGCTCGCCGACCCCGTGGCCGACAGCAACTGCCCGCTGCCCGGCCTGCGCGGGATGGACGTCACGCCACCCCGCGGTGACCTGACCTCGCTCGGCTGGGAGCAGCGGCCGGAGTCGTTCACCGATCTGCTGCTGTGGCTGCGTGACCACTGCCCCGGCCTGCCGCTCGTGATCGCCGAGAACGGGGCCGCCTTCGAGGACGAGGTCGTGGACGGTCGCGTGCACGACGCGAAACGCGTGCGGTACTTCGCCGAACACCTCGCCGCCGTCCACGACGCGATCGAACGCGGCGCCGACATCCGCGGCTACATGGCCTGGTCGCTGCTGGACAACTTCGAATGGGCCATGGGGTACACGCAGCGGTTCGGCCTCGTGCACGTCGACTTCGGCACCCAGGAGCGGACGCTCAAGGACAGCGCCCGGTTCTACGCGGACGTGGTGGCGCGCAACGGTCTCGCAGGAGCGTGAGCGGCCCGGTCACGGGTCCCTGAAGTGCTAGGAAAGGCCCGTTACTTGCAAATTTTGCAAGTAACGGGCCTTTCATAGCGTCCCGGGGGTGGCGCGCGACGGGACTTCAGCCCCGCAGCGCACCGCGCATGACGCCGTCGACCACCTTCCTGGCCAGCACGATGAACAGCACGATGACGGGCAGCACGCCGAGCGTGGCCGCGGTGAGCATCAGCGAGTAGTCGGTGAAGTAGCCGCTGGCCAGCCGCGACAGTGCCACCTGGACCGTCGGGTGCGCGTTGGGATCGAGCACGATCAAGGGCCAGAAGAAGTCGTTCCACGCGGTCATGAACGTCAGCATCGCGAGTACGGCGGCCTGGGGGCGGATGGCGGGCATGGCGACGCTCCAGAACAGCCGCGCCGTCGAGCAGCCGTCGACGCGGCCGGCGTCGAGCAGTTCGCCCGGGATCGCTTCTTCGCACGCCTGCCGCATCCAGAACACGCTGAAGGCGCCGACCAGTCCGGGCACGATCACCGCTTCCAGCCGCCCGTACCAGCCGAGTTCGCCGACCACCAGGTAGAGCGGGATGACGCCGAGCTGGGCGGGCACCATGGCCGTGCCGATGACGACCAGGAAGAGCGAGTCGCGGCCGGGGAACCGCAGGCGCGCGAAGGCGAATCCGGCCATGCTGGAGAGCAGCACGTTCGAGACGGTCACCGTTCCTGCGACGATCAGCGAGTTCTGCATCGCCAGCCAGAAGTCGACGGTCTCGAAGACCTTGCCCACGTTCTCGATCAGGTTACCGCCGGGCAGCAGCGGCGGGGTGGTCTCGCCGAGGGCGGAATTGTCCTTGGAGGACACCACGAACGACCAGTACAGCGGGAAGATCGAGGCGATGCCGACGGCGAGCAGCAGCCCGTAGACGACGAAACCGGTCCGTTCCCTGGCCGCCACGCCTCACTCACCGCCCCGGATCCGGCGCACGAGCAAGAAGTTGACCAGCGCGAAGCCCGCCGAGAACAGGAAGAGCAGCCACGCGATGGCCGCCGCGTATCCGGCGTCGAACTCGCCGAACCCCTTCTCGTACAAGTACATGGCGAGGGTCTGGAACTGCCGGTCGGCGCCGCCGGTCCCGTTGGTGCCGGTGTCGTCGAACAGCTGCGGTTCGGCGAACAGCTGCAGCCCGCCGATGGTCGAGACGACGACGGTGAAGGCGATGGTCGGCCGGATCGCGGGCACGGTGATCGACCAGAACGTCCGCCAGCGCGAGGCGCCGTCGAGCATGGCGGCGTCGTAGCGCTCCTGCGGCACGGACTGCATGGCCGCGAGGTAGAGCAGCGCGTTGTAGCCGGTCCAGCGCCACATCACCATCACGCTCACCGCGACATGCGAGGCGAACCGGTCCGACCGCCAGTCCACCGGGTCGAGACCCACCAGGCCCAGCGCCCAGTTGACGACGCCGTAGTCCTCGGCGAAGAGCTGGCTGAACACCAGCGCCACCGCGACCACCGAGACGACGTTGGGCAACAGCACGCTGGCCCGCCACAGGGTCCGCGCGCGCAACGGGCGGTCGAGCAGCGCGGCGAGCCCGAGCGCGGCCAGCAGCTGGGGGACGGTGGAGAGGACGAAGATGCTGACCGTGTTGAAGAGAGCGTTGTAGAAGTTCGGATCCTGGAGCAGGACGGCGAAGTTGCCGAGCCCGGCGAACCCGGTGTCGCCGTTGATCAGATGCCAGTGGTGCAGCGCCACCCAGGCGGTGTAGAGCAGGGGGAAGAGGCCGAAAACGCCGAACAGGACGTAGAACGGCGCTGTCATCAGGTATCCGGCGAGCCGCTCGCCCGTTCGCCTCAAACGGTGATCACCTTGACGCCGGTCCGGGTGATCTCGTCGGCGATCCGGGGATCGACGCCGGCGTCGGTGATCAGGGTGTCGACGTCCCCGAGGTCACCGAACCGGGCGAAGTGGTCGTTGCCGATCTTGGTGTGATCGGCCAGCAGCACCGTCCGCCGCGCGGACGCGATGGCCGCGCGCTTGACCATCGCCTCGGCGGTGTCCGGCGTGGTGAGCCCTCGTTCGACGGAAAGGCCGTTGGCGCCGATGAAGGCGACGTCGACGTAGGTGTCCTTGAGGGTGTCGAGAGCCCAGCTGTCGACCGAGGCCATGGTGTGGCCTCGGAGTCTTCCGCCGACCAGCATCAGCGTGATTCCTGGCCGGTTGGCGAGGGCGCAGGCGTTGGGCAGGGACGGGGTGACCACGGTCAGTTCACGATCGGCGGGGATGAGGCCCGCCAAGCGTCCTACGGTGGTGCCCGCGTCCAGCAGGATCGCGCCCTCGGCGGGGATCTCGTCCAGCGCGGCGGTGGCGATGCGGTCCTTTTCCGCCGTCATCACCGTGTCGCGGGCGTCGAGGCCGGGCTCGATCCCCAGCCGCTCGACCGGGATCGCGCCGCCGTGCACCCGGCGCAGCACCCCGCTGCGCTCCAACGCCGTCAGGTCACGACGGACGGTCTCGCTGGTGATCTCGAAAGCGGCCGCGAGTGTCGCCACGTCGACGCGGCCGTCCTGCCGGGCTTGCTTGAGGATGGCGCGTTGCCGCTCTTCGGCGTACAACGGTCACCTCCTGCCCTGGCGGATGAGCGGTCATGGCGACAATAGTTGCTTTCTCACCGGTCCGACAACGGAACCCCTCGGTAACCGGGAGCTTTCCGCGTCGCTCTGTCCATTGAGGACACTGCGCCAGGTGGACCTTGCCGCGGTATTGCCCGAATCGACGGCTGATTTGCCCGTTCGGACCGACCGAACGGCGGATTTACAACGTTGTATCAACGATGTAAATCTGGTCGCACCGGGCCAGGAAAGGGGAAACCCCATGTCAGTCCCCCGCCGCAACTTCCTCAAAGCCACCCTCGCGACAGGCCTCGTCGTCGGCGTCGGCACGCAGGCCACAGCCGAAGCCGCGGCCGCCGCGCCCTACGTGGCGAACCGCGCGCCGCTCCTGCCCGCTCCCCTGGTCCGGCTCCCGCCCGGCTCGGCGAAGGCCGGTGGCTGGCTGGCCACCCAGCTCCGCAAGCAGCTCGACGGCCTCAACGGCCGCTACCAGGAGGTCTCGCATTACCTCGCGTTCGACAACACCGGCTGGACGCGGCCCGAGCTGAAAGGCTGGGAGGAGGTGCCGTACTGGCTGCGCGGTTACGGCGATCTCGGCTACGTCACCGGCGACTCCCGCGTGCTCGCCGACACGCGCCGCTGGATCGACGCGATCCTCGCCACCCAGGCCCCGGACGGGTACTTCGGCCCGTCCGAGCTGCGCACCCGGCAGTCGGGCCACGCGGACCTCTGGCCGCACATGCCGATGCTGCACGCGCTGCGCTCGTACGAGGAGTACACAAAGGACGCCCGGGTCGTCCCGTTCCTCAGCGGCTACTTCCGTTTCATGGCGGCACAACCGGTGTCCGTGTACACCGACGGCTGGGGCAACACCCGCTGGGCCGACACGATCGACGTCGTCTACTGGCTCTACAACCGCACCGGCGAGCCGTTCCTGCTGGATCTGGTCCGCACCATCCACCGTCACTCGGCGAACTGGGTGGACGACCTGCCCACCGCGCACAACGTCAACATCACCCAGGGCTTCCGCGAACCGGGCCAGTTCTGGGTCCTCTCCGGCGATCCGGCGCATCGCGCGAGCGCCTACGCGAACTACGACCGGATCCAGGGCCGCTACGGCCAGTTCCCCGGCGGCGGCTTCGCCGGTGACGAGAACGTCCGGCCCGGCTACGACGATCCCCGGCAGGGCTTCGAAACCTGCGGGATCGTCGAGTACATGATGAGCCACGAGATCCTCGCCAGGACGACCGGCGATCCCGTCTGGGCCGACCGCGTCGAGGAACTCGCCTTCAATCTGCTTCCCGCCGCGCTGGATCCGGCGGGGCGGGGCGTGCACTACGTGACGTCGGCGAACGGGATCCAGCTCGACCGGCAGCCGAAGACGTTGAGCCAGTTCGACAACGACTTCACCATGCAGGCGTACGAACCGGGGATCGACAACTACCGGTGCTGCCCGCACAACTACGGGATGGGCTGGCCGTACTACGTCGAGGAGATGTGGCAGGCGACGGCGGGCGGAGGTCTCTGCGCGATGCTGTACGGCGCGTCCACGGTGACCGCGAAGGTCGCCGGCGGCACTCCGGTGACCATCACGCAGACGACCGGCTATCCGTTCTCCGACACCATCACGTTCACCTTCTCACTGCCGAAGCCGACGGATTTCCCTTTCCAGATCAGGATTCCCGGCTGGTGCCCGGCACCGGCGCTGTCGGTGAACGGTGGCACGGTCGCCGTGAGCGGCGGCCCGCGGTACGAAACCGTCCGCCGGGTCTGGCGGACCGGCGACCGCGTCACCCTGCGGCTGCCGATGACCACCCGCACGCGGGTCTGGGCGCGCAACCACGGCTCCGTCTCGGTCGACCGCGGGCCGCTGACGTTCTCCCTCGCGATCCAGGAGAACTGGAGCCGGGTCGCGGGCGACGACCAATGGCCCGTCCACGAGGTCCGGCCCGGCTCCGCGTGGAACTACGGCCTGGTGCCGCAGGCCGCGTTCACGGTCTCCACGACGGGCGGGAACCCGCTCGACCCGTTCACCCCGGCGAACAGCCCGGTCCGGCTCACCACCGACGCCCAGCGCATCGACGCGTGGCAGGCGAGCGAGCAGGACGTGATCGACGAACTCGCCGACAGCCCGGTCGCCGTGACCACACCGGTCCAGCGCGTCACCCTGATCCCGATGGGCGCCGCGCGACTGCGGGTGACGTCGTTCCCGCGGACCGGTGGATCACGGCCGTGGCGGACCGGCTGGACCCGGATCGAGAACCGCAACTCCGGCAAGCTCCTCGGCGTGGACCGGATGTCCACCGCGGACTCGGCGCAGGTCGTCCAGTTCCACGACAACGGCACCGCGGACCACCTGTGGCGCACCATCGACAACGGCGATGGCTGGTTCCGCGTCAAGAACCGCAACTCCGGCAAAGTCCTGGGGGTGGACCAGATGTCCACGGCGAACTCGGCGCGGGTCGTCCAATTCGACGACAACGGCACCGCGGACCACCTCTGGCGGTTCCTGGACAACGGGGACGGGTGGTTCCGCCTCCAGAACCGCAACTCGAGCAAGGTCCTCGGCGTGGACCTCATGTCCACGGCGGACTCGGCGATCGTCGTGCAGTTCGACGACAACGGGACCGCGGACCACCTGTGGCGCCTGCTGGACTAGTACTGCAACGGCACTTGGTGTGCGTGTGGTAGATCATCGTTGCGGTGGTCGATGTGGCGATGGGTGAGCCGGGCCGGGTGCATGAGCGGATCGCGGGTCGGCTATCTCCGTGCCGTCGTAACCGACCGGATGTGGTGCCCTTTGCAACGGAGGAGCGTCCTATGTGGATCGATCGACGGGGCGGGTGACGAATTCGGCTTCGTCCCGGCCGAACGATGATACGGCTTTGCGGTGGCACTCGGCCGGATGCGACTCGCTTGGCGGCTCAGCGGCGAAACCGCCTCTCCGTGAACTCGCCGGAGAGGCGGTTTTCGCGATTGCGGAGCTAGCCGGGCTCGAGTTCGCCCTCTTCTCGCCGTGACTTGGCCCGGTAGTGGAGGCCGATGCCGAGGCCGGTGGTCAGCATGACGAGCCCAAGGCAGGTCATGACGATGACCGTGGGCCACTGGAGTTGCCGGGGCAGGTGCAGCGCCAGAAACCAGGATGGCGTGATCTGGCCGGTGATCAGCATGGTCGCGGGCACGATGCCCTGGGCGCCCAGGGGCACCCAGCACAGGATCAGGCTCGCGACGACGTAGAAACGCTTGCCTTGCGGAGCCAGGTGGAGGCCGAGTTTCTCCAGGTGCAGTTCAGGCTTGGGCAGGGAAGGCTTTTCCGGTTTCCAGGCCGGGGCCGGTCGCTTTCGCCGGGGCGAGACGCCGGTACGCAGATACAGGAGCAACTCCGGCGCGCTCGATTCGAGCTTGGCCGCGGCCCGACGTCCCAGTAGCCAGGCCAGCGAAGCGCCGCCGGCCAAGCCCACGACCGGCCCCGCCCAGACCGGCCCCAGCCGCGCCGCGAAATAGGCGGGGGCGGCGGTCGCCGCGCTGAGGATCAGCACCAACAGGACCTGCGCGAAGTCGGTACCGTTCTCCAGCAGGTTGCCGCCCCGGAGCTGCGGATCGGTCATGGGCACCGGCCTCAGCACCGACACCAGCACGGTCACGCCCGCACCGCCGCCCAGCAGCGCCCGCACCGCCGCCCAGCAGCGCGGGTAGCAACGTGGCCAGCCAGTGCCCAAGGCCGTATTCGCCGGTGAAGACGACCATCGCGATGGTCAGGGTGAGTGCCGCCGGCGCGGTGACCAGCAACCAGGCGAGCTGGCGGCCGCGGACATCGTGGCGGGCGGAACCGGGGATCATCAGCTTGCCCCACAGCTCGGTGCCGTCCTCGCCGTAGAGGTTCGCGGAGATCGCCGCGACCCACAGCACGAACACCAGCCCGGTCCACGGCAGGAAGATCGACGCGCCGACGGCCAGCGGCAGCAGGCAGAACACCAGCGCGTAGCACAGGGCGAAAACCAGGTAATGAAAGCGAAGCAGGTCTCGGGACCAGGTGCGCAGCTCCCGGGCGACGACCGCCGTCACCGGGCCACTGGCCCAGCCGCCGGAGGACACCCGGACCGGACGTCCGCTCGCGCGACGGGTGGCCAGCCGTCGCTTCAGCAGACCGGCCCAGCCGTACCAGCAGAGCAATCCGAGCGCCGCCAGCCCCGCCAGGGCGGCGGCCACGGTCGGCCAATTCCCCTGCGCGGCGGCCCGCACTGCCAGCAGTCCCCAGCCTGAGGGCAAGGCCGTCAATAACGCGGAAAACGAGTCCGGGAAGCCGGTGCGCAATGCGGTCTGTGCCAGCGGCGAGAGCACCCAGCTCGAATGCAGCCCGGCCAAGATCGCGGCACTGACGAGAGCGGCGAGCGCCGCACCCACCTTGGAGCGCATGACCTGGCCGAGCGCCGCGGTGACCAAGCGGGAGGCCAGCACGCACACCGAAAGCTGGAGGACGACCGCGAGCACGCCGACCACCGTGGCCGCGGCACCAAGCCCTGTCTTGACCGACGCCACCACCAGCGCGGAAAAGGCGACGAGCGTGACCAGCGGGCCCACGCCGACGAACGACGCCGCCGCCAGTCCGGCCGCCAGACGACGTGGTGTCAACGGCAACAGCGAGAACTGTTCGGGACGCAACGTCTCGTCACCGCCACCGAAAAGCGCCGGGCCCAGCAGCCACCCGGCCGTCCAGAGCGCGAATCCCGCTCCCAGTACATCGAAGCGCAGCGACGCGACCGGGTAGTCGCGTCCGGCGACCAAGATCAGGCCCGCCGCGAGCGCCAGCCCGGCCACGGCGCCCGTGACCAGCCGGCCGGCGCGCTGGCCGTTCATGGAATTCCGCAGCACGGCCAGTTTCATCCGGATCAGGAGGACAGCCACGCCAGCTCCCCCATCTCGGGAGCCTGGCCGCCGACCAGGTCCACGAACCGCTCTTCCAGGTTTCGGCCCGATCGCACGGTCTCCAACAGGCCCGAGGCCACGACCCGGCCGGAGGCGATCACCGCCACGTGGTCGCACAACTGCTCGACGACGGTCATCACGTGGCTGGAGAACACCACGGAACCGCCATCGCGTACGAACCGCCGCAAGATGACCTTGATGGTGGCGGCCGAGACGGGATCGACGGCCTCCAGCGGTTCGTCCAGCACCAACAGCTTCGGCGCGTGCAGCAGCGCGGTGGCCAGGCCGATCTTCTTGCGCATGCCCGTCGAGTACTCCATCACGAGGGTGCGCCCGGTATCGGCCAGTGCCAAGATCTCCAGCAACTCGCCCGATCGCCGTTCGACCTCGGCCACCTCCATACCGCGCAGCAGACCGGTGAAACGCAGCAGTTCGCGGCCGGTCAGCCGCTCGGGCATGGACAGCCCGTCAGGCAGCACGCCGATGATTTCCTTGGCCCGCGCGGGGTCGGTCCAGACGTCGACGCCGAAGATCTCCGAGCGCCCGCTGTCGGGACGCAGCAGTCCCACCGCCATCGACAACGACGTCGTCTTACCGGCGCCGTTGGGGCCGATCAGGCCGAAGAAGGATCCCCGGGGCACTTCCAGATCGATGTGGTCGACCGCCGGCCTGCCGCCGAAGGTCTTGGTCAGCCCGGCGAGCCGAAGCGCCGGAGCCGTACCCGATGAATCCATGAAATCCTCCAGTTACGAAACGGCACGTGTCGTGCCGTTTCCGAAGGGAGCATGCTGGAGGCCTCCGGCAAAGTCAACACGGCACGTGCCGTTCCGCTATGCTGGCGAAATGGCCGACAAACGCAGCAGCCGTGTCGCCGACCGGACTGACGCCATCATGCGGACCACACTGGAGCTCGGGCAGGAGGTGGGGTACGCCAACCTCAGCATCGAGGCGGTCGCGGCACGCGCCGGAGCCGGCAAGCACACGATCTATCGCCGATGGCCGTCGAAGGGCGCTCTGTTCCTCGACTCCCTGCTGTCGCTGAACGAGCCCGGACTGAACTATCCGGACACCGGCGATATCGAAGCCGACCTGCGCCGGCAGATTTACGCGGCCGTCGATCTGCTGGCCAAACCGCCGCTCGGGCCGCTGTATCAGGCTTTGCTGGTCGAGGCCCAGCAAGATCCTCAAGTCGCGGAGGCGTTGAACGAACGTTTCATCGGCCCGCAAGAGGAGAAGACGATCGCTCGCTTGCGGAAGGCTCGCGACCAGGGGCAACTGGCCGGCGACTTCGACCTGAGCCTGGCGATGGCCCTCCTGTCCGGCCCGTTGTATTTCCAGGTGTTGATCACCCGGAAACCGCTGACGCGCGAATACGTCGACCGCGTGATCGAGGCGGTCTTCGCCGGGATGGGACCGAAGGCCCCGACGGCGACCTAGTACTGCAACGCACCTAACTGCCGTTGCAGTACTAGGCCTAGGTCTTCGGCAGGCTCCTGCTCGCCGCTTCCGCGATCTTCTGCACGATGAGCGGCTGGCCGTCCGGGGATTTCACCGTGGGATTGACCGAGTACGCCACCACCCTGGAAAGGTCCTGGGTGGCGAAGATCCCGCTCGCGTAGCCGTACCGGCTGCCGGTCTTTCCCCAGACGGTGAGCCCGTTCAGGGTCAGCTTCATCAAGCCCTGGCTGTAACTCGCCCGGCCGTTGCCGTCGGCCATGGGCACGTCCGGCACGGCGAACAGGCGCGGCATCACCGAGGGACCGAGCAGCCGGCCACCGAACAGACCGGTGATGAACTTGTCGAGGTCCCCGGCCGTGGAGACGATCGCGCCGGCGGCGCCGGGGATGGACTGGTTCATCTCGGTGACGTCGACCAGTTCCCCGTCCACGTCGAGATAACCGCGCGCGGCCGGGTTCGGCAGACGCGGGTCGTCCTCCGGGTAAAAGGTCTCCCAAAGGCCGAGCGGCACGGTGATGCGATCGCGCAGATTGCGGGCGTAGGACTGTCCCGTCACCTTCTCGACGAGCATTCCCGCCGTGACGTAAGCGGTGTTCGTGTACTTCTGGGCCGTACCGGGCTGGAAGTCGATCGGATGGCGCAGCGCGGTGTCCACCACCTCGCGCGGGCTCCAGTGATCGTAGCGATGCGCGAGGATCCACTCCGGCTCGTAGAGACCGGGGATGTCCACCGACGGCAACCCGGAGGTGTGGTCGAGCAGGGTGCGCACCGGCACCGGCGGATAGCCCGCCGGAAGCACCCCGGGGAGATACCGCTGAACCGGCTGTTCGAGGTCGATCCGGTTCTCCTGCGCCAACTGGAGCACCATGACGGCGGTGTAGACCTTGGTGGTGCTGCCGATCCGGAAGAACCCGTCCGGCCGGACAGGGGCATGGGTGCGGACGTCGGACTCCCCGGAGGTGCCGGACCACGCGCCGGACAGGCCGGTGACCCGGACCAGCGCGCCCGTCGTGTCCTTGTCGGGCAGACCCGCGATCGCCGCCGACAACGCGGCGGGGTCGGGCTTTCCGAGGCAGGGTGTCGCGGCGGCCGGCACCGAGGTGAGGACCGCCGCGACGACGGCGACTGCTGTGACAACTGGAAGTTTCATGTCACAGATGATGTCCGTGTGAGACGCCGGGGACATCAGGGAGATACCCGATCTTCGAAGATCAGGGTCACTCCACGGTGACCGACTTCGCGAGGTTCCGCGGCTTGTCGATGTCGTGGCCGAGGATCAGCGCGGCGTGGTAGGCCAGCAACTGCAGCGGGATCGTGAGCAGGATCGGGTCGAGTTCCGGCTCCGAACGCGGGACGACGAACCGCGGCACGTCGAGGTCGCCGAAGTCGACGTCGTCGTGCGTGATCGCCAGGACCGGACCCTTGCGGGCCTTGATCTGCTGCATCGCGGCGAGGTTGCGGTCGGCGAGGTCGTCGAACGGCACGATCGCGACCGTGGGCAGCGACTCGTCGATCAGCGCGAGCGGGCCGTGCTTGAGTTCCGAGGTCTGGTAGGCCTCCGCGTGCCGGTACGAGATCTCCTTGAACTTCTGCGCGCCTTCCCGTGCCACCGGGAAACCCCGGACGCGGCCGATGAAGAACAGGCTCCGCGCGTCCGCGCAGGTCTTGGCGTGCTCGGCGATCTCGGACTCCGCCTCCACAATGGACGCGACCTGCTTCGGCAGGGCCCGGATGGCGGCCACGATGCGCTGTCCGTCCGCATTGGACAGATCGCGGACCCGGCCCAGCGCCAGCGCGATCATCGCGAACCCGACGGCCATGTTGGTGAGCGCCTTGGTCGAGGCGACGGCGATCTCGGGACCCGCGTGCAGGTACAGGCCGCCCTCGCAGGCCCGCGCGATCGTCGAGCCGACGACGTTGACCAGACCGATCACCCGGCCGCCCTTGCGCTTGACCTCTTCGACGGCGAAGGCGGTGTCCGCGGTTTCGCCGGACTGGCTGACCGCGATGTAGAGGGTGTCGGCCTCGATGATGGGGTTGCGATAGCGGAACTCGGACGCGGCCTCCGCGTCGGCCGGGACCCGCGCCAGGTCCTCGATCATGGTCGCGCCGATCTGCCCGGCGTAGTACGCGGAGCCACAGCCGAGGATCTTCACCCTGGCGAAGCCGCGCAGGTCACGGGGAGTCAGGTTCAGACCGTCCAAACGGGACACTCCGAAGCGGTCGTCGAGGCGGCCGCGGATCATGCGCTCCAGGCATTCCGACTGCTCCTGGATTTCCTTGTACATGTAGTGCCGGTGACCCCCGAGGTCGAGATCGTCGGCCTTGATGTCGATCGCGGTCGCGGCCTTGCCGGTGTCGCTCTCGTCGACGGTGAAGGTGCGGTAGCCCGTGGCCGAGACGCTGGCGAACTCGCCGTCGTCGAGGTGCACCACCTGCGAGGTGTGCCGGACCAGCGCGGACAGGTCGCTGGCCACGAACATCTCCCGGTCGCCGACGCCGATGATCAGCGGCGAACCGTTCCGCGCGACCACGACGCGGTCGGGGTGCTCGGTGTCGGTCACGGCGATCGCGTAGGTACCGGTGACCCGGGAAACGGCCTCGACGACAGCGTCTTCGAGGGTCTTCGCACCCGACCTCGCGATGAGGTGGGCGAGCACTTCGGTGTCGGTCTCGGAGGTCAGCGTCACCCCGGCCTGGCCGAGCTGCTCGCGCAGGCTGTCGGCGTTGTCGATGATCCCGTTGTGCACCACGGAGATCCGGCCGTCCTCGGAGACGTGCGGATGGGCGTTCGCCTCGGTCGCCGGGCCGTGCGTCGCCCACCTCGTGTGCCCGATGCCGACCTTGCCCGCGAGCCGCTTGGGCAGGGCCGCCGTCAGGTTCCGCACCCGCCCCACGATCCGGTGCACCTGCGCGCCTTTACCGCCCAGGACGGAGATCCCGGCCGAGTCGTAGCCGCGGTATTCCAGCCGCGTGAGCCCCTCGATCAGGATCGGGGCGGCGTTCTGACCGCCGATGTAGCCGACGATTCCGCACATGACGAGTCAACCTCACAAAGAAAACGGACGAATGGCACGCGAGACCGGGCGTGCTCCGTCAGCCGTAGACGATGCGGCGCAGTTGCCGCTCGGACAGTTCGGGAGGCGCGACGAGCCGCGCGCCCAGTTCCCCGGCGATGAGAGGGAAGATCTCGGGATTCTTCCTGCCTTCGCCCTGCAACTGAGCGTGCCGCGACCGGACGTACTGCTCGACCGGCTGCCGGTAGAACGCCAGGACGTCCTCGACGACACGGGCGGCGATGGCCGTCGACAGACCCGTCGACAGGGCCACCTGCTCGACGATGTCCGCGTCCTCCACGCTCCCATCATGCACAGCGAGGTCTCGAAATGCCAGTTCTTGCCCGAAATCGGGCAAGAACTGGCATTTCAGCCTGCTTGACCTCGAAATCGCTCGTGAGTGGTGGGCAACCACATGGTCACCGGTCCCGGATCGCCGCCACGAGCCCGGTGACGAGGTTCGCCCGCTCCACCATCGACTCGACCAGCAGGTACTCGTGATCGGCGTGCGCGCCGCCGCCGACGGCGCCCAGCCCGTCGAGGGTCGGGACGCCGATCGCGGCCGTGAGGTTGCCGTCGCTCCCGCCGCCGACGGCGACCCCGGCGACGCCGGGCAGCAGCCGTTCCGCCACGGCGAAGAGCTCCGCGGCGGCCGACTCGGGCATCGGCGGCCGGTGAATCCCGCCTCGGACCAGGATTTCCGCCCCGGCGAGACGCGGGGTCAGCGCGGCGAACCCCGCTTCGACGCGCTCCTTCTCCTCGGCGGACTCGACGCGGACGTCGACCACGACGGTCGCGGAAGCGGGAACGACGTTGCTCGCGGTTCCCGCCGAAGCGACGGTGGGGGTGACGCTCGTCCCGGCCGCCTGCCGGCCGAGCGCGGCGATGGCCAGCACCTGATGCGCGGCTTCGGTCAGCGCGTTCACCCCGGCTTCGGGTTCGAGACCGGCGTGCGACGCCCGGCCGGTGATGACGACCTCGAACGTGCCGCATCCCTTGCGCCCGATCTTGAGGCCGCCGCCGTCGGCCGCTCCTTCGAACACGAGCACCGAGCCGCACGCGCGGGCGCGTTCCTCGATGAGCGCGCGGGATTCGTGCGAGCCCGTTTCTTCGTCGGCCGTCACCAGGATCTCGACACCGGTCAGATCGTCGAGTGCCGCCAGGCCGTGGATCGCCTGCACCAGCCCGCCGAGCATGTCGAACACCCCGGGGCCGGTCACCCGGCCGCCGGTCACCGCGAACGGGCGGCGCGCCAGCGTGCCGATCGGGAACACGGTGTCGTGGTGCCCCAGGATCAGCACGCGGGGTTCACCACCGCCGGACCACCGGACGTGGGGCCCGGCCGCGCTCTCCGTCAGGGTCGCCGTACCGCCGAGGCGGCTCCCGAGGAGGGCTTTGACGGCCTCGGCCGAGGCCGTCAAAGCCTTGAGGTCGCCCGAAGGCGACTCGATTTCGACGAGGGTCCTGAGGTCTTCGATCATCGCGTCGGCAGTCATCCGAACACCTTCGCGCATGCTCACTCCTGCGCGACAGTGGCCCCGGCCAACGTCGCGTACCACGGGCCCGTGGTGAAACCGGGTCCGGTTTCCTCGCCGAGGTAGAGATCCACGTGCCGGTCACCGCCGAAGCCCGGGGTGAACTCGTCGACGACCACCCAGCGCGCTTCGAGCAGGCGTGCGCACACCGCGCCCGCCGGGAACCGGCCACAGTCCATCAGCCGGAACGCCGTCCCCCTGGCGAGCACTCCCGGATCCGCGGCCGCCGAGACGAACGGGCGCAACGCGTCACCGGCCGCGTCCCGGGGCTCGGAGTCCAGCCAGTAGCCGACGTTGTGGGACCAGTTGAGATACCCGCCCGCTTCGAGACGGCCGGTTCCTTCCTCACGCACCGCCGCGACGAAGCCCGCCGGATGCCGCCCCAGATCGGCGTCACCGAAAACACAGTCGCGGTCGGGACAGCCCCGGACGCCGACCGGCGGTTCGTGGTGGAACTCCTCGACGGCGGTGTAGTAGACGGTCGCCGTCCAGCCTGTCGATTCCTCCACCCCGCAACCGGCGAGCGAGCACGCCAAGAGCATCGCGGCGAGCAGGTGACCTCGCCGGGTCACGCCACTCCGGCGGAGACGGTCTCGTCCTCGCTCAGCCGCTCGGTTTTGGTCCAGCTGTTGCGGCGGGCCAGCACGCGGAACAGCGCGCGCCAGGTGGCGATCACGCCGAGCACCAGGAATCCCGGATAGAGAAGGCCCGCGAGCAGACAGCGGTGGAACGGTTCCTCGCCGAGCCGCAGCCGGTGCACGACCGCCCACACCACACCGGGGACCAGCAACACGACCACGCCGATCAACGCCGCGCCCGGCAACGCCGACGGCGGCGCGATCAGCCCGCCCAAGGTGACGCCCGACCACGAAGCGACGAGCGTGCCCACGAACAACAGCGAAACCACCAAGGACAACGGCACCGTCAGCCAAGGCGTCACGAGATAGGCGAGGAAGTCCAAGAGACCGATACTGCCCACGTGACGCGAGCCCAGCAATTCCCGCAAATGCCTTGCGCACTGCAAATTGCCCTGTGCCCATCGAGTACGTTGCCGCAGCAACCTGCGCAGATCGACGAGTCCTTGCTGCGTGACCCACGCCGATTTCACGTACCGCATCCGAATACCGGCGACGTGCAGCCTCAGCCCTAGTTCGAGATCCTCCACCAGGCAGTCCGACCAGGGGGCCGGATCGAAACGGCGCAGCACGCCGAGTCTCGTGAATTGCCCGTTCCCGCCCATTCCGACACTGCCCGCGAGATCGCGCAGGCTTTGCGACGCGTCGGCGACCGCCCCGAACTCCAGATCCTGCAACAAGGCCAGAATGCTGCGCCGATTGTGAATACGCACCCGGCATTGCACGGCGCCGATTCCGCGGTCGCCGAACACGTCGGCCACCTCGCGCAGCATCCCCGGGCTGCCCCGGCCGTCCCCGTCGATGATGCCGACGATCGTCCGCGGCACGCTTCCCTCGGCCTCGCACAGCCGGCGGATGTAGCGGTAGCCGGCGTTCAGCGCCTCCCCCTTGCCCTGACGGGCCAGCGGGAGATCACGGCGCAGGACGTGCAGGCGCGGGTCGGTCACCTCGCGGAGGACGCCCGGCGTGCCGTCGTCCGAACCGTCGTCGATGACCAGGACGCGCACCGGATTCCGCGTCGTGCCAAGCGAAAGCGCGGTGCGGACGGTGTTCCCGACCACCCGCTCCTCGTTGAGCGCCGGGATCACGATCCAGAATTCCAGCCCCTCCCCGCGCGCGGCCACCGCCCGGCGCGGGCGGCCGGTGCGCCACGCGAACGCCGCGAGCAGGATGTTGTGCGTCGGCCACCACAGGAGCAACAGCATCATGGTCGCGGCGAAGGCGGGGTTCGTCATGGGCGGGTGGTTCAGTCCTTCAAGCGAAGGTGCAGCGAACGCGCCATGAGCAGCAGGGCGATCGCGCCGATCACCATGGCGAGCACGGTGCTCACCGTCGCCCCCGCCATCGTCGCGCCGATTCCGAGCGCGGAAACCTTGACCGGGCCCACCGGCACCATCGACATGTCTTTCCTCCGGACAGAGGGCGCCGCAAACATCTACTCACAGTTTTCACACCGTGAGCTTGGGGTCACCCTGGGAAGCGATATTAAGCCTTTCGGGTGGGTACAGTACCCCGTCTGTGTTAACGTTCGCGGGCGACGATCCCCCGTAAAGGTGACCATCAGTTAGTGATCCTCGCCTCACCTACCACTCCTTCGTGACTTCAACGACGAATTCACGCCGTACCAAGCGCGAACCCGGAAGAAGGACCAGGTGCGTAACGCACAGAACGAGACCGACGCCATGCCCGAAATCTGGCTGGTCGCGGGAACCCGCCCGGAAGCCGTGAAACTGGCCCCGGTGGCCAGGGCCTTGGCTTCCGAAGGCCGGATGCGGCCCGTGGTCGTGGCCACGGGCCAGCATCCCGAAATGGTCGACCAGGCCTTGGCGACCTTCGGATTGACGGCGGATGAACGGCTGACCCTGAATCGGCGAACGGGGTCCCAACCGGAACTCCTTTCCGGACTCCTCCTGGGTTTGGAGGAAATAGCCGGGCGACGTCCGCCCGCCGCCGTGGTCGTCCAGGGCGACACGACGACGACGTTGGCCGGGGCGCTGTCGGCGTTCTGGCGGCGTGTTCCCGTCGTGCACCTCGAGGCGGGCCTCCGCTCGTTCGACCTGGGAGCGCCGTTCCCCGAGGAGCTCAACCGGAAACTGGTGACCCAGGCGGCCGCGCTGCATCTCGCCCCCACTCCCGACGCCGCCGCGAACCTGCTGGCCGAAGGGGTGCCCGAGGAGAACGTGCTCGTCGCGGGCAACACCGTCGTCGACGCGATCCTCACGGTGACGGACAAATCCACCACGGTGCACGATCCCGAACTGGCGACGCTGCTCGAAAACGCGACCCGCGGCGCGGTCAAACTGATGCTGGTCACCCTGCACCGCCGGGAATCCTGGGGCGAGCCGATGCGCCGGGTCCTGCGCGCGGTGGCCGAGTTGATGGCCTCGGATCCGGAACTGCGGGTGGTGCTTCCCGCGCATCCGAACCCGCAGGTGCGTGCCCTGGTCCGCGAGGAACTGGCCGCGACGCCGGGTGTGCTGATCACCGGGTCGCTGCCCTATCCCGAACTGGCGGCGACCCTCGCGGCCAGCACGCTGGTGCTCTCCGATTCGGGCGGTATCCAGGAAGAGGCCCCGACTTTCGGCGTCCCGGTCCTGGTGCTCCGTGACGTCACCGAGCGCATGGAGGCCGTGAACGCCGGTTGCGCGCTGCTCGTCGGCACCGACGGCGAGAAGATCGTCTCGACCGCGACGCGACTGCTGAACGACCCGGCGGCGCGGACGCGGATGATGAGCAGCGGCAACCCGTTCGGCGACGGCGCCGCCTCCGAACGGACCGAGCGGGCACTCGCGCACCTGCTGGGGCTGGCCGCGGATCTGCCCGCTCCGTTCCGGCCCGCCTCCGCGAGCGATCTGGCCGAGGTCTGACCCGATGACGAAGGACAAGGGCACGCAGCGCTTCCGCCTGCCCGCTTGGTTCCGGCTCGCCGTCGTGGCGGTCGTCGCGGTCACCGTCGCCGTCGTCGTCCTGGTCCAGGTCACCAAGAAGACTCCGGTCACGGCGTCGCCGCCCGCCACGCCGGTGTCGCTCGCCGGTCGCGCTCCCGAGGCGGGCAAGGCGGGACTACCGGGCCCCGGCGGCGATCCGGACCGGCGGACCCTCGTGCTCTACGACGACGGGCGAAAGAAGGACGGAACCACTTCCCCGCCCGACGAGGTCAAAACGGCCGAGGCGTACGCGATGTTCACCGCGAACCTCGTTTCCCGTGGCACCGCTTGGAAACTGCAGCCCGCCGCCGACTACCGGCCGCGGCAGGCGGACGAGTTCCAGGCCATCGTGTACCTCGGCTCGATCTACGACGCGTCGCTGCCGAAGGCGTTCCTGACCGACGTCACGACGACCCGGATCCCCGTGGTCTGGATCGGCGCCAACATCTGGCAACTGCACGCCAGTTCCGGCAAGGCGGCCGGTGGTCCCGGCTGGCGCGCGGAAGGCTACCGCGACGACAACCCCACCACCGTCACCTACAAGGGCACTCCCCTGCGCCGCGATCCGCGTTCGGGCACCGGGGTCGTCGCGATCGACGTCCGCGATCGGACGAAGGTCCAGATCTTGGCCGAAGCGAGTGCTCCGGGCGGCACGCCGTCACCCTGGGCTGTCCATTCAGGACAGTTGACGTATCTGGCCGAAGTTCCTTACGCCTACGCCGAAGCGCAGGACCGCTATCTCGCTGCGGCCGACATCCTGCTGGGCGTCCTGTCGCCACAGGCGCCGGATCGGCACCGCGCGCTGGTCCGGCTCGAGGACGTCGGTCCGAGGACGAAGCCCGAGGAACTCCGGCGGATCACGGACTTCCTGATCCAGCAGCAGGTTCCGTTCTCCCTCGCGGTCTACCCGTACTACTCGGATCCGCAGGGCCGGGCCAACAACGGCGACCCGACCTCCGCGCGGCTGGTGGACTCGCCGGAGCTGGTCGGCGTGCTCAAGGACGCCGTCCAGGCGGGCGCGACGCTGATCATGCACGGCTACAGCCACCAGAGCGACAGCGGCCCGAACCCGTACGACGGGGTGAGCGCGAGCGATTTCGAGTTCTACAAGGCCAGTGTCGACGGCGAAGGCGTCGTGCACATGGACGGGCCGATGCCCGAGGACTCGGCTCAGTGGTTCGACCAGCGCATCGCGACCGGCCTCGGGGAATTCCGGCGGGTGGGCCTCCCGGAGCCGACGATGTTCGAGTTCCCGCACTACGGCGGTTCCGCCGTGGACTACCAGCAGACCACCGCGCTCTTCCAGGGACGCTACGACCGCGGCAGCTACTATGCGGGCTTCTGCCCCGGCGGCCGCTGCGGCTCGACGGCCACGGCGACCTCGGAACAGGTGTACGGCCAGTTCTTCCCGTATCCGGTGCGCGACGTCTACGGCGCGAACGTCGTCCCCGAGAACATCGGCAACGTGGCGCCCATCGCGTTCAACCAGCACGCCGCCCGCACCGCCGTCGACATGCTCGCCGACGCCCAGAGCGCGCTCGTCGTCCGTGACAACGTGGCGAGCTTCTTCTACCACCCGTTCCTCGGCGAGGGCGGCCTGCGGGATCTGGTGAACTCGTTGCGGGCGCTGGGGTACCGCTTCGTCACACCGGCGGAGATCCTCGACGGCTGAGCATAGGATCGGGCCATGCTCGAGAACCTGCTCACGCCGGAGACCAGGACCGATCCGTACCCGTTCTACCGTCAGGTCTTCGGCCGCGGACCGGTGTTCGAGGCCGCCGACCGGTTCTTCGTGGTGAGCGGGTTCGAGGAGGCCTCCGCGCTGCTGAAGAACCCCGCGTTCGGGCATTCGGAGCCGGAGGTGCTGCCGGATCCGCACGAAAACGAGCCGGTGGACGACGAGGGCCGCGTGATCCGGTCGTTCCTCGGGCTCGATCCGCCCGATCACACGCGGCTGCGGCGGCTGGTCTCCAAAGCCTTCACGCCGAGGATGGTCGAGCAACTCGCCCCGCGAGTCGAAGAACTGGCGAAGGAACTGGTCTCGAAAGCGCTCGAAATGGGCGAATTCGACCTGATGACCGAGATCGCGAAGCCGCTGCCGGTCGTCGTCATCAGCGAGATGCTCGGCGTGCCCCTCGCCGATCGCGATCGGTTCGAGGGCTGGTCGCACGCGATGGGGCGCGCGCTCGACCCGTCCTTCCTGATCGCGAAGGAGACCGTCGCCGCGGCGGTCGCCGCCCGCCGCGAGTTCGTCGCCTATTTCCGCGAACTGGCGAAGGACCGGCGGAAGCGGCCGACCGGCGACCTGTTCTCCGACCTGGTGTCGGTGTCCGACGAGGGCGACAGACTCAGCGAGGGCGAGCTGGTGATCACCGCGATGCTCCTGCTGGTCGCCGGGCACGAAACGACGACCAACCTGATCGGCAACGGGATCCTCGCGCTGCTGAACCACCCGGAGCAGCTCCGGAAACTGGCCGACGACCGGTCGAAGATCCCGAACGCGGTCGAGGAGATGCTCCGGTACGACTCCCCCGTCCAGCTGACCACCCGCATCGCCTTGCGGGACGCGACCGTCGGCGACCGGTTCGTCGGCGAAGGCGCCCAGACGGTCGTTCTGCTGGGAGCGGCCAACCGCGACCCTCGCGCGTACGAGGACCCGGACCGCTTCGACGTCGACCGGCCCTCACCGAGGCATCTCGCGCTGGGACAGGGCATCCACTTCTGCCTCGGCGCCCCGTTGGCACGGCTGGAAGGGCGGACCGTGTTCGAAGCGCTGCTCGGCGCGGGCCGCGCCTTCCACCGGACCTCCGAGCCGGCCTGGGTGAAACAGGTGACGTTGCGCGGCCTCTCCGGCCTACGGCTCGAGTTCGCCTGAGGGGGCGGAAAGTCCGGTTCTCGACCTTCGACGGTTGCCGTCCGCCACCGGACTGCAACATGCTGTGCGCCCGACCCGGTCCCGGTGGGGGTGCCCTATGTACCAGGAAACCAAGGAGCCCAGCGCACGGCGAGCGGTGCCGGACGCGGTCAGGTCCGGCCCCTTCCATCGCGCGCTTTCCGAGGCGGTGGATCACCGCGGCCTTTCCCTGTCCCGGATCCGGGCGCATCTGGCGGCACGCGGGGTTTCCGTGGCCGAATCGACCCTGAGCTACTGGCAGCGCGGACTGCGGCATCCGTCGACGCCGCGGTCGCTCGACATCGTCCGCGCGCTCGAAGCGGTGCTGGGCCTGCCCGCGGACAGCCTGGTCGTCCTGATCGGCCCGCAGCGGAGGTCTCCCGGCGAAGGCGACCGCAGGCCGTCGTTGCCGGAACTACGGCAGAGCTGGGCCGAAACCTGCTCGCTGCTGGACGAACTGAGCGAGTCACCCGGTGCGGCGGGAAACGCGAAGGTCGACGTCGTGACCGTCGTCGACGTGCTGACCATGACGGTGGAAGGCCGGATCGTGGAGATCACCTCGACGATGGTCGTCCGGGCGCGGGAAACCGGAGCGGACGGCTTCGTGGTGACCCACCAGGACGAACCCGGCACCGACATGGAGGCCACGTCCGTCGTCGCCGTCGACGGTTGTCGAAGAGGCAGAGTGCGAAGAAGCACCTCATCACCGGGAATGGTCTTTGAGCTCCTCTTCGACCGGGGCTTGGCCGAGGGCGAGACGCACACCTTCGCCTTCACGTTGCACCTGGCCGGGTCCGTCCGTTCGACCTGTTTTCACCGGACAGTGCGCTCTCGCATGTCCGCCTACCTTCTCCGGATGCGGTTCGACGCCGGAGCGATCCCGGCCCGCTGCGTCAAAACCGTCCGCGAGCGCGAAGAACTTCCTCCCGTGGTCAGCGAACCGTTGTTCTGCGGTCCGGGAGCCACGGTCAGCGCGTATTTCGAAGACCTCGGCGTCGGGATCGCCGGAATCGACCTCATCTGGGAGTGAGCCGGCGCTTGCGCCAGACCAAGAACACCGCGAGGGCGAGCACGGCCACTCCCCCGGCGATCGATCCGGCCAGAATCGCGACGGGCACACCGCCGTCGACGGGCTGCGGGCCGGCCGGGGCGAAGCCGATTCCTTGATTGCGCTGATAGTCCGAGCCCGGCATCTTGTCGCCGTAACGGTCGTGCACCTTCCGCTGGTAGTCGGGAAGCGAGAGGGACTTTCCCACCTCCGACTGGGGAAGGCTCGCCCGCAGGAGTACGACGTCGTCCGCGCCGAGGTCGTACCAGCCGTCGATCTGAGGTTCGTTGAGCAGGACCGAACCGGGCCGGAGCCGGGCGCTGAAGGTCTCTTCGTCGTTCCCGGAGAACGCGCCGGCCGCGACCCACTTCCCCGGGCCGTCCGGCATCGCCTGCAGAGTCGCCTTCTGGCCGGAGTCGGCGGTGGCCGTCACGGCGACGGAACTCAAAGCACCGGCCGGGGCGCCGGCGGTGCCGCGGACGAAATCGGGATTGAGCGTGTAGACCGCCACACCGCGCTCGCTGACCGTGATCCGCTGCGGCTCGATGCGGTCGACCTGCCGGAAGTTCGATTTCGCGAGACCGATCGCGCCCGGCTCACCGGCGACGCGCACAGCGGCGGCGAGATCGTCGGCCGAGGGCGGGACGACTCCTTCGCTCGCCGCGGCGGGCGACGTGACCGGCAAGAGTGCCGCGACGGCCAGCACGAGACAACCGGAGAACTTCCGGCAGATCCTGTTCATGACCGCGTCTCAGCCCTTCCGGATGTTGACGATGGTGTCGTTCCAGGTGTGCTGGGCGTTGCGGCGGTACTGGTTGTAGTTCCAGGTCTTGTACCGCGGGGAAGACGCCCACGGGTCACCGACCATGATGGACTGGCTCGTGGTGTCGTAGCCGTAGATCACCTGGGCGTGGCCGCCGCCCGAAGTCCAGTAGATCCCCGTCAGGTTCAGGATCCCGGAGTCGACCTGGCTGACGACCGAGGTGAAACCGATGGGGCCACCGGCGTCCTGCGCGGAGAAGCCGGTACCGCGGAACCCGCGGATGATCTCGGAGATCTGTGCCGCCTGGTTCGGGCAGTACCCCGCCTGCGTTCCCTTGCCCGCCGCGCAGAACTGGGCCTGCGTGGCGCTTCCGCCCATCGAGCGTTCGATGCTCGAACCGTCCGCGGCCCAGCACCACTGGTTGTACTGCTGCACCTGCTGGGTGTAGTTCAACTGCTTGGAGGCCGCGGTCGAGGCGACCGTCATCGCCGTGCCCGCGACCGGGGCGATCTCGCGCACCTGGGTGTGGGTCTCGGTCTTGATCAGACCGCTGGGCCGGTCGCCGTCCCCGCCGGGCTGCGCGAGGGCGGCGGCGGGCACCATGCTCAACGCGAAGACCGCGGCACCGGTCGCCAGCACGGCCCGGGTCACCCGCCGACTCGATAAGCTCTTCACAGATGTCTCCTTTGACATGGGGATGGGGAGAGGCGCACCAAAGGTGGCCGCCGGCCGGACGAGGTGCTCCCGGCCGAGATCACCGTGCGCCGCGGCGCCCCCGGGGACAACGCCCTCGCGCGACGGTCAGGAAACGCTGTGATCGTTCACAGGAAGCGCGACGTCGGGACGGCAGGAAAGCGCGGGTCCACGGAGTCACGACGCGCGGACACGCGCAAGATTCACTGTCCGTTCACAAGAGCTGTGAATCCGCCACCAAAGGCTCAGGGACGCGGGGTCGCGAGCGTCGTGGGGCGGGTGCGACCTCGCAAGGTGACGTCCTCCGTCGCCTTCCACTGTGCGGCCTCGGCCTCGGCCGCCGACTCGATCGCCGTCCACGAAGCGAGCAACCGGGCTTCGACGTTCTTCGCCAGTTCCGTGAGCCGGGCGGCTTCGTTGACCGGGTCGCCGATCACCGTGTACTCGAACCGCCGCGGGTCGCCGACGTTCCCGGCGACCACCTCGCCCGTCGCCACGCCGATCCCGGCCGGGCATTCCGGCACCTCCGCCGCCAGCCTGCGCCCGATCGCGCGGGCCGCGGACAGCGCGAGCGTCGCGTGGTCGTCCAGCCGCACCGGCGCGCCGAAGATCGCGAGCGCGGCGTCACCGACGAACTTGTTGACCAGCCCGTGGTTGCGATCGACCTCGTCGACCACCACCGCGAAGAACCGGTTGAGCAGGCCGACGACCTCCTCGGGCGGACGGCTCGCGGCCAGCGCGGTCGAGCCGATCAGGTCGACGAACAGCACCGACACCGTCCGCACCGTGCCGCCGAGTTCGGCGGACGTGCGCATCGCTTCGATCGCGACGTCCTCGCCGACGTGCCTGCCGAACAGGTCCCGCAAACGTTCGCGTTCGGCGAGGCCGACGGCCATCCCGTTGAAACCCGCCTGCAGCAGACCGAGTTCGGTGCCGTCGTAGACCGGGATCTCCACGGCGAAGTCCCCGGCCCGCACGCGGCCCAGCGCGTGCTGCACCGACCGGATCGGGTTCACCACGGCGCGAGCGGTGAACACCGTCACCAGCAGGCCGAAGCACAGCACCACCAGGCCGAGGGCGACGACCGAGACCGCGAGCTTCGTGGTCGACACGTCGCCGCGCACCCACGCCAGCACCGCCGTGACCACCAGCCCGGCGACCGGAACGCCGGTGCCGAGGCACCAGAACAGCAGCATCCGCAGGTTGACCCCACCGCTGAGGGGCCGCTCGGGCGAGGTGCCCGCCAAGGCAAGGGCCACGTACGGCCGGAGGATGAACTCCCCTGCCAGATAAGCGATCGCGCAGACGACCACGCCCGCGAACGCGACGACGAGCAGTTCGGTCAGCGCGACCCGCGGCTGCACCAGCGCGGCCAGCACGCCGAACACCACGGTCGCGATGCCCCACAACACCGCCTGGACCAAGGTCAGGCGCAACGGCACGCGGAGGCAGGCGGCGCGCTCCGCGTCGGTCGGCGTCCGGCCGTCCGCCGCCCAGCGCAACGTCCGCAGCGCGCCGCGGGTGCCCCACATCGCCCCCACGACGACGGCGGAGACCACGTAGACGGGGACAGCGATCGCGGTGACCCGGACGAGTTCGCCGGACATGCCGGGTGAGGGCATCAGCAGTGCCGCCAGGCCGACCACGACCAGCGCGCCGATGACGTTGGTCGCGATCAGCGTCCCGGTGAGCAGTCCCTGGACGCGACGGCGCAACACGGCCGCGTCCTGATCGAGCGGACCGAGCAGCCAGGAGCCGAACGGCCCTTGCCCGCGGTCCCGAACAGAGGAGTCCTTGACTGGTCGCACCCCGTACCCGCCGTTCACCCGGTTTGAGTGAACGACTGTACACCGAAACCCGCCACCCCTCGCGTTTAGTCCTCTGAACGCGGGGTCAGCCGACGGTGCCGGAGCCGATCAGCGTGGTGACGTCGAGCTCGGTCACGCCCTCGTCGCGCAAGGAATCGAGATAACGCTCGCGTACCTGCTCGACGACAGCGGGTTCGAGATCGGAAAGAAGGCCCCGGAAGCCGGAACCGATGATGACCAGCCACGCCACTTCCGGCGTCATGGTCAGCCGCAGTTCGTTGACCACGACGTCCACATCGGACAGACCACGCGCGGAAAGCCACTCGGCGTAGCTTCCGGCCTGGTTGATCCGGTCGATCAACCCGGGCTCGCGTTCCGGCGGCGGCGCGGAATCGGTCACCGCGGCCATCGCCCGGCCGACGTACCGGCCCGCCGTCACCATGGATCCGCCGCGCCAGATGGTGAACACGGCCCGCCCGCCGGGCCGGACCCGCCTGATCAGCCGCTCGGTGCCGTCCGCCATGTCGGGAAAGAAGAAAATGCCGAGCGCGGTCAACACCGCGTCGTACCCGTCGGTTTCCCACGCCGTCGCGTCGGCTTGGTGCGCGCGAAGCTGCGGCAGGTCCGCCGACAACCGGCGCAACTCGCCGATCATCGGACCGGAGAGGTCGAGCGCGTCCACCACCCCCTCGGGGCCGACCACCCGCGCCGCCGGGATCGCGGACGCGCCGGTCCCGCAACAGGCGTCGAGGACACGGGCTCCGCGGCCGAGTCCGGCGGCCGCCACCGTGGCCGCGCCGATCGGCTCCCAGAGATAGCGCCCCAACGCGGCGAAATCGGCCGCCGCTTCGTCGAAGGCACGCTGCGTGCCGACCTTGCGAGTAGACATGCCGCGACGATATCCGTTTTCGCACCCTCCGGGTCCTTGTTACCTACGACGGACGGAGGCCGCGAGAACGCCCATCCAGCGGGCGAACCGCGAACCACTCCCGCCCTACCGTGGTCGGCATGAGGAAAACACTGCTCGCGCTGCTCGGCGCGGCCGCCGTCCTGGGCACGATCGCCACCCCCGCTTCCGCGAGCACGCAGGAGACCAGGGAGTTCGTCGGGCACGGGTCGAGCGACTTCGGCCTCGAACTCGTCTACGCCCGGCACGACGCCAGGAACCAGGCGACCTGGGCCGGTTTCCCGGACTGCGAGGAGTACGACAAGATCCTCTTCCCGTACAACGCGACGGTCTTCTGGCGCTGCACCCGCTGAGATCCGGGACCAATCCGGCGCGCACCCGGCTCCGAAAGCCGGACATGGACCAAGGAGACCTCGCCCCGGACTTCACCCTGCCCGACGACACCGGCCAGGACCGCACACTGTCGGACTTCCTGTCCACCGGCCCGGTCGTGCTGTTCTTCTACCCCGCCGCGATGACCGGTGGCTGCACCGCCGAGAGCTGCCACTTCCGCGACCTCGCCGCGGAATTCGCCGACGTCGGCGCCCACCGCGTCGGGATCAGCCCGGACGGCGTCACCAAACAGCGCGAATTCTCCACCCTGCACGGTTTCGACTACCCGCTGCTGTCCGATGTGGATGGTGCCGTAGCCAAGCAGTTCGGCGTCTGGCGCAGGTTCAGCCCGCTGCACGCCAAACGGCGCACCTTCGTGATCGACACCGACCGCAAGGTCCTCGAGGTGATCAAGAGCGAGCTGAAGTTCGACGTCCATGCGGACAAGGCGCTCGCGGCCCTGCGCGAACGGAAGACCACGGCCTAGCCTGCCGTGGCGATGAGCGAAAGCGCGGCGGTGCCGTCGAAAAGCGCTCGCGAGCGGGCCGTGATCGCGGCCTCCCGGACGGCGAGCGCTGAGGCGACGTCCTCCAGCCTCCGGGATCGCCGCAACTCCGGCATGAGCGCGCGAAGGGGCGCGACGCGATACCCGGCGAGCCGCAGCTGGTGCACGATCCGCGCGTTCCGCACCTGGGACGGCGTGTACCGCCGCGTCCCGCGCTGATCGCGGCCGGGGACGACGAGCCGTTCCGCGTCCCAGTGCCGCAATGTCGACGGACGCAGACCGAGCGCCGACGCGAGTTCGGAGACACCCATCGAGTCTGAGCCGCGCACGTCTTCGATCGGTTCGCGGGAGATCACCCGGACGGCTTCCGTGGCCTCTCGCAGATCCGCGCGTTCGGCGTCGAGCCGGGCATGGGCCGCGTCGAGGAGCGCGAGCACCTCGGCGAGCGGGTCGCGGTGCAGTGCGCGGACGATCTTCTTGGCCTCGACCGGCCCCACCCCGGAGGCGAGCGCACGATAGGCCAGCGCGGACCGGAGATGGACCTCCCCGTAGCTCCGGTACCCCGCGGCCGCCCGCGTCGCCGCCGGGAGCACGCCGTCGCGTTCGAGGTTGCGCACCTGCTGGACGGAGTACCCCGCCCGCCGCGCGACCTCCGCGGTGCGCATCCCGGCCGATTTGAGACTTGACACCTTCACTCCGTCGGAAACATGGTCGAACCCTCCACAAGCACTTTAATGTGACGCTTGAGCACATGACCATCGAAGAGATCATCAGCTTCGTGTCGGACCTCGACGGCGTCCTGGCCCTCACCCCCGCGCCCGGCGACGACTGGCCGGAGCTCAGCTGGGGCGACGCGTTCTTCTACTACTCACCCGACGGCGTCGTCCCCACGAACGTCCAGCCCTTCGCGACGGTCGTGACCAAGAACTACCCCGGCGACGAGACCTCGCGCCTGGACCGGCCGGACACGTTCCGCGTGAACATCCACGCCGGTAAGGAGGAGTTCGCCCGGCGGCTCGGCCGCACACCCCGGGAAGCGGCCGGAACCGACGTCGACCCCGGCGTCACCGACACCGTGATCGCCCATCCCGTGTACGGAACCGCGGGCTGGCTGGCGGTGGTGAACCCGGCGTCCCGGACCGAAGAGGTCACTCGCGAACTGCTCGGCACGGCCTATCAGCGAGCGCGGGAGCGGTACGAGCGGCGAGCGGACTCCCCACGCGCTTAGAGGACCGAACGCGACCGCAACGACGCGTCCAGCGTCCGCAGCAACTCCCCTGCCCGGCGACCGCCGCCCGGGGCGTCCGGGTAGCGCTTCAGGACGTCCACCACGACAGGACCGGCGAGACCGGCAAACTTCTCGACGTACCCGGCGCCGACGGCGGGGTCATCACCGGCCTCGAGTTCGAAGGCGCGCGCCGCGTTCGCAGCGGCTCCCAGGATGTGCAGGACCTGGGTCGCTTTCGCCAGCGGATGCAGATACGCGGACGCTCCCGCGTGGCCGGCGGCCCGGGCCGCTTCGAACGCGGCTTCACGACCGCTTTCCCTGGCGGCCCGAGCTGCCCGGTGCGCGTCCAGCGAGGTCACCCGCAACGCCTTCGTCCGCTTGCCCCCGGCCGCGAACCGGTGTGCCTCGTCGAGCACGGCCCGCGGACGCGGATCCTCCGGGCACTCGCGCTCGAAGATCGCCAGGGCGGGCTCCGCGCAGGCCACGGAGAAGGCCGTGACCGCACGTAGTTCCGCCAGGTCGAGGTCGATCGTGAGGTTCTGTTCCGCCGCTGTCATTCACTCGACTGTATCGTTGAATCGCCGGTTGGCACTTCGCAGCGACGATGGCAGGACAGTGGGCCGAAACCTTCAAATCCGCGAACGGCTCAGGCCGGTCGATCTGGCGCGTGAGCACGGTCTGTCGACGCAGGCCGTCCGCAACTACGAGGCGGACGGCATCCTCCCGGCGGCCGAACGCGGTCCGCAGGGCTATCGCACCTATACCCCGCTGCACGCGCAAGCCCTGCGCGCGTTCCTCGCGCTCGTGCCGGGACACGGCCACGCGACGGCGACGTCGATCATGACCGAGGTCAACCGGGGCGCGGTCGAGGAGGCGCTCCGGCTCGTCGACGAGAGTCACGCCCAGCTGCTCGACGACCGCCGCACCCTCCAGGCCGTCGCGGCCGCGCTCCGCGAGCTCGAGCCCGTGCCGCAGGAGCGGGGCGACCTGTTCGTCGGCCCGCTGGCGCGGAAACTGGGCGTCCGGCCCGCCACCCTCCGGAAATGGGAACGCGCCGGCCTTCTCCGGCCCGAACGCGACCCGCGGACGGGCTACCGCGTGTACAGCCCGGCCGATGTGCGCGACGCCAAGCTGACCCATCAGCTCAGGCGGGGCGGCTATCTCCTGGAGCGGATCGCGCCGCTGATCGAGCAGGTCCGCTCGGCCGGAGGCGTCGTGCCCCTCGAGTCGACACTGCACGACTGGCACACCCGGCTCTCGGCGAGGGGCCGCGCCTTGCTCTCCGGCGCCGCCGCGCTGGACGCCTATCTCGGCGAGAACCCGAATCGCTGACACTTTTGCGCCATTGACACTTCCGCGCAATAGAATACGCAGGCAATTCACGTTTTCCGCATACGAAAGTAGTACCGGTTCAACGGAACCTACTTTCGGCGCTACGACACGATAGTCAGCCGCTCGTAATCTGCGTGACGTCGAGATGAACCGCCCGGTCCCTGCCTTTTAGAACATATTCCGGCGGTTCGTCGTTCCCTCCTTATCGAAGGAAATTCGCATGCGAATTCGCGGACCCGTCATGCTCACTCTGCTGAGCGTCTGCGCCGGAATAGGCGCGTTCGCCGTTCCGGCGACCGCCGCCCCGGTCACCGCTTACGACCAGACGATGCTCGAGACCCTCGCGGCCCAGCTCCAGGTCAGCCCGCTTCAGGCCGCGCAGAAACTCGACCACGAGAAGAACCTGATCTCGTCGCTGGAGAGCATCAGAACACGTGGCCTGCACACCGACGGCGCGTACTTCGACGACGCCGGCGCCCTCGTGGTGAACTCCGACGCCGGATCCGCCCAGGCACTCCGCGCGGCCGGATTGACCGCCCGCACCGGCGCCCGCGGCGAGAAGGCGCTGGACGCCCTGACCGCCACCGTCGGCAGCGTGATCGGCAAGGACGTCGCCCAGGTGCAGTCCTGGGGTCCGGAACTCGCGGCCGACCAGGTCGTCGTCACCGTGCAGCAGGGCGCGGACCGCGCCCTCGTCCGCAGGCTTTCGGCGCTGCCCGGCGTGACCGTCCGGACCGGGGTCGCCAACGGCAACACCACGCAGGCCGACGTCATCCCCGGCCAGATCATGGACCTCGACCCCGGCACCAACTGCTCCCTCGGCTTCCCCGGCACCACCAGTGACGGCGACAACGTGCTGCTCACCGCCGGGCACTGCGTCGAAGGCAACCCTGACATCCTCAACCGCAACGGCGTCCACATCGGCCGGGGCGTCGCCACCGAGTTCCCGTCGGCCGACATGGGCCTGATGGACATCGACGACGAAGACACCGGCCGCGGCTACGTGGACACCCGCAAGGGCACCACGGTGCAGATCACCGGCAGCTCGAAGGCGCCGGTCGGCACCACGCTGTGCAAGGCGGGCAACACCACCGGCTGGACCTGCGGCAAGATCACCGCTTACAACCAGACCGTCCGCTACAACGGGGAAAGCGTCGCCACCAAGGGCCTGGCGAAGTCCACGGTCTGCACCGAAGGCGGCGACAGCGGCGGCGCCTACATCGCGGGCAACACCGCGCAGGGCATGACCTCCGGCGGCCCCGACGACGGGCACGACTGCGGGTACAACCAGGGCTCCAACGCCACCGGCTCGTACTCCTACTACCAGCCCGTCGTGGACGCGGCGAACACCTACGGGGTCACGCTGACCCGTTCCTGACCGACAAAGCCTCGTGAGTGGTAAGGACGGTTCTAACCGTCCTTACCACTCACGAGGCTCAGGGTTTACGGGCCACGCCCGCCAATCCGCGAGACCCCACCAAATCTTCCTCGTGCAGCGGTCCGCCTTCGGGACGCCATTCCGGCAACCACACCAGACCGGGCTCGACCGGCCGCAGTCCGGTGAAGAAAGCGGCGATCTCCTCCCGCCCGCGAAGCGTGATGGCGCTGTTTGTCCGGCGGCGGTAGGAATCGACGACGTTCGCCGATTGTGCGTGCAGCACGGTGTCCTCGACCGGAACGTGGATATGCGAAAGTGCCATGAGACTGCCGGAAGGCAACTGCTCCAGATAGCGGCCGAGGGTGACGTGCGGGGCGGTTTCGTCGGGCATGAAATGCAGCAACGCCACCGCCAGCAGGCCGATCGGCTGGCCCGGATCGATCAACCCGGTGCCGAGCACCTTCTTCCACAGCCGGAGACCGTCGTGGAAGTCGCCGTCCAGCGCGGTGTGCCGGGCCGGGTCGGCCGTCTGCTCCAGCAGGATCTCCGCGTGCGCCTGCGCGATCGGCTCGTTGTCGATGTAGACGACCCGGCATTCGCCCGGCGCGACCTCTTCGGCGACCTCGTGCACGTTGCCCTGGGTCGGCAGCCCGGAACCGATGTCCACGAACTGCCGGATGCCCTGATCGACCATGTAGCGAACGGCACGGCCGAGGAAAGCCCGGTTGGCACGGGCGAAATCGCGCATCGACGGGACAAGCCGGAGCTGTTCCTCCGCGAATTGCTGATCGACGGCGTAGTTGTGCACCCCGCCGAGCAGATAGTCGTACACGCGGCCGACCGAGACCTTGTTCACCGAATCCGCCAGCCGCTGCGCCACGTCACGGGCGCTCGCATTCTCCCCCATGAGCAGAAGATAGCGGATCCCGTCGTGTAACGGTTCCCGGTTCGCCGACGACCTGCAGACACGTTTTCCCGATGAAGGGGGCGACCCCGGCTGTCCCGACGCCACGACCGGGAAACGCGTACCCCTCGTGATGACCGGCGGGGCCTTGCGGGACATTTCCGGGCTGGCCATGTGCACCGACGAAATCGGCACGTCGGTCTTCATCGGCAACGACACCAAGGACGTCTGGCTGGTTCAGCCCGCCCGCCCGGCGACGGTCCTGCAACACGGCGGCGTGCCGGCGATGGTGCAGATCTTCCGCGCGAGCCGATCACCGGGCGTCCTCGGCGGCACGACGCTGGAACCGGGCACGGCCGTCACCGTCGCGCTGCGGCCGGCGGAGGTCGGCCTGGTGATAGATTCCGTGCTCCAGAGCCAATGGTCGACGATGACCGTGGTCGACCAGACCGCCACCGCCGCTCGCGAACAGCTGCCCGAGCTGATCCGGAACGAGCGGTACAAGAACGCGGTGACGAGCTGTCTCGAGGCCAGTACCCGGATCGTCGACTACGGCGCCGCCGCCAGGTACGACACGCAGACGCTGATCCAGTCGCTGGGCCTGACCACCGGGACGACGCGCTGCGCCGCCGATCTCACGATCGCCGAAAACGAGCGACAGACACTGGCCCGGCTGCAGAAACGACTGCCACCGCCCGAACTGAAGACCTCGACCTTCGCACAGAAAGCCGGCTCCCTCTCCTCGGAGCTGGACGATCTACTCAAGGCGGCCGGGCGACTGTTCCCTCACTGAGCCTGGTGGCCGCCGACAGCGCACTCGGCAGTCCGTGAAGGCCTCCTTCACTACCTTCAGGGTAGGGAAGGAGGCCTTCACGGACCGGACGGCTACTTCAGGAACTTGACCAGTTCGGCGCTCACGAACTCCGGGTTCTCTTCCGCGAGCCAGTGCCCGGCCCTGGGCACCTCGACGGCGCGGGCGAGGTCGGCGACGCGGGGCGCCAGGGTGGCCTTCTGCGGTTCGAGCAGCCCTTCGGCGGTCATCAGCAGGGTCGGAGTGGTGATGGGCTTCGCGCCGGTGTTGGCGGTCGCGTCCTGGCCGAGCGTGCGGTAGAGCTCGAAACCGCCGTGCAGGACCTCCGGCTTGCTGTAGGTACGGGCGTATTCGCCGATCTCGGCCTCGTCGAACGGCGACGGCGCCCCGGGCCCGCCGAAAGCCGTCCCCGAATAGGCGACCTGGGGATAGAAAAGGGAAAGATATTCGCGGACGTCGTCGCCGACGACGGCTTCCGGAACCGTTTTCTGCGAGTGGAAAGCGATATGCCAGCTCAGGTTCCGGTACGCCGTCGCGTCGAGCGCGGGGCCCGGCAGCGGCAGGTCGAGATAGGCGAGCTTGGTGAGATCGCCGGGGAATTGCGCGGCGTACTGGAAGGCGACAGCGGCACCGAGGTCATGGCCGGCGATCCGGGCGTCGCGCAGGCCCAGCCGTCCGGCGACGAGGCCGTGCACGTAGCGGGCGAGGGTGGCCTTGTCGTAGCTGGGCGGCGCGCCGATGCTGTCCCCGAGGCCGGGGAGGTCGAGCGCGTACACGGTGAAATGCTCGGCCAGCGCGGGCATGACGCGGTGCCAGCCGTACCAGGTCTGCGGCCAGCCGTGCAGCAGGACGAGCGGGGCGCCCTTGCCGCCGGTGACGTAGTGCATCTTCACCCCGTCGACGTCGGCGAACTCGTGGCGGAACTGCTGCGCGAAACTCGCGTCGCCGCGGGTGATCTCTTCGTAGGGTGGGGCGGCCGGTGGCGAACCGCAGGCCGTCATCAGGACGAGGGCCGCGACGAACACGGCGGCTCGGTGAAGCATGGAAGTCTCCGTCTCAGCGCCCGGTGGCGCCGTCGATCAGTTCGCGCAGGATGTCGGCGTGTCCCGCGTGGCGTGCGGTTTCCTCGATCAAATGGGTCAGCGTCCAGCGCCGTGATCCCCGGCGGGGGCCCGCTTCGGCGAGGTCGGTCCAGGACGCGATCTCGTCGTTCGCTTCGGCGATGACTTCCCGGTAAGCGGCGAGAAGTGACGCCGTCGTGTCCTCCGGGGACGGATGGAACGTCGCTTTCCAGTCGGTGACGTCGTCGTGCCCGAGCAGCCAGTGCCGTTCCACCTGGGTCAGGTGCTTGATCAGGCCGAGCAGGTTCGTGCCGGAGGGCACGCCCGGTACGCGGGCCCGCTCTTCAGGCACCCCGTCGGCTTTAACCATGATCGCGGCGCGCAAGTAGTCGAGGAAACCGGCGAGCACGTCCTTCTCGCCGGCTCCGGTCGACGGCGGCCCGGTGTCGCGTTTCCTGCTCATCGCTCCCCTCGCCTGAGCACCAGGATGTGGTCGACGACGGTCGCGGTCTGTCCCGCCGGACCGGTGGCGTGCCGTTCCGAGGCCTCCGCGCGCTCGACCGGCCATTCCACCGGATCGAGGTCCAGCTCAGCGGCCACTTCCAGCGGCGCGGGGTACTGGGCGTTCTGGTCCCAGGACCACGGCGCGGCCGAGCCGTGATCGACGACGACCAACCGTCCGCCGGGGTTCACCGAGTTCGCGGCGGTCCGCAGCACGTGGGCCCGGTCCAGTTCGAAAGGCGTGTGGAAGTACTGCGCGGACACCAGATCGAAGGCGCCGTAAGGGAAATCCTCGGCGAGATCGACGCGGAGGGCCGTGATCGCCGCACCGCGCTCCCGGAGCGAACGCACGGCCGCGCCGGAGATGTCGACCGCGGTCACCCGCCAGCCCCGGGCGGCCAGCCACAGCGCGTCTCCCCCGCCGCCGCAGCCGAGATCGAGCGCCGCGCCAGGGGCCAGCGGGCCGGCTATCTCGGCCAGTCTCGCGTTCACCTTGGGCGTTCCGGCGGAACGCCGTTCGTAGAGCCCGTCCCAGAATTTCGTCGCGTCCATGGTCGCCACTGTTGCCTCGGAGGACATGACCTGGCACGAAAACTTGCCGACCTGGCAAGATCGACGGCATGGCGGACGAGACAGACGAGGTACTGGACGCGGTCGGCCCCCGGTTGCGCGCGCTGCGCAAACGCCGTGGCCTGACCCTGGCCGAGGTGTCGGCGACGACCGGGATCTCGGAAAGCACCTTGTCGCGACTGGAAAGCGGCGGGCGGCGGCCCACACTGGAACTGCTGCTACCACTCGCGCGCGTGCACGGCGTCCCGCTCGACGACCTCGTCGGCGCACCCCGGACCGGCGATCCGCGGATCCATTTACAGCCGATCCACCGGCACGGCATGACCTTCCTGCCGCTCACCCGCCGCGCCGGCGGCGTGCAGGCCTTCAAGATGCTCATTCCCAGTCGCCCCGAACCGGCGGAACCCACGCCGCAGACCCACGGCGGCTACGAGTGGGTGTATGTCCTCAATGGACGGCTCCGGCTGGTGGTCGGCGACCGCGACATGGTCCTGCCGCCCGGCGAGGCCGCCGAGTTCGACACCGCGCTGCCGCATTGGCTCGGCTCCGCCGACGGGCATGCCGTCGAGACCCTTGTCCTTTTCGGACCGCAGGGCGAACGCGCCCACATCCGCGCGGACTAGGGCGTGTTTCATAAGCCCTAGAGCCAGTCGTGCTCACGCGCGTACCTGGCGGCTTCGTGCCGGGTCTGCGTCTGGGTCTTCTGCATGGCGTTCGAGAGATAGTTGCGCACCGTGCCCTGCGCGAGGTGGAGCTGAGCGGCGATCTCGGCGACGGAATACCCCTCCCCGGTCACCCGCAGCACCTCGAGCTCCCGTTCGGTGAGGGGACAGTCGTCGACCACGGCGAGCGCGGAGACGTCCGGGTCGATCCAGCGTTTGCCCTGGTGCAGGGCGGCGATGACGAACGTGATGTGCGAGGGTTCGGCCGCCTTGCTGACGAATCCCTGCACCCCGAGTTTGAGGGCTTTGCGGAGCACACCGGGTTTCGCGTGCCTGGTCAGCATGAGGATGACCTGGTCCGGCCGGGTGCGGCGGATCTCCGCGACAGCGCCGAGCCCGTCCACACCGGGCATTTCGAGGTCGATGACGAGGACGTCGGGTTCGTGCCGCAAGGTGGCCTCGACGGCCTCCTCGCCGTTCTCCGCTTCGGCGAGGACGGTGATCTCGCCCTCGAGCGGGAGCAGCGCGGCCATCGCCTTGCGGAGCAGGGCTTCGTCGTCGGCGAGTACCACCGTGGTCATCGTTTCTCCGTTGCTTCGGAACGCCCGCCCGGGAAGGACGCGGCCGTGACGAACTGCCCGTCTTCCTGTTCCACCGTCAGCTCGCCGCCCTCCGCGACGACGCGTTGTCCGAGCGCGGCCAGCCCCCGGAGTTCGGGCAGTGGTGCGCGCTGGGCGCCGTCGTTGACGATGCCGATACTCCACTCCGTCAGGGTGATCCGCACCCGCGTCGCCTGGGCGTGGCGCAGGATGTTGGTCGTGGTCTCGCGGAGGACCTGGCCGAGCAGCCTGCCCGCCTCCGGATCGACGTCACCCTCCCGGTTGATCCGCACGCGGATCCCCGCGGCCTCGAAAAGGTTCCTCGCGTTCTCCAGTTCGGCGGAAAGGTTGAGCCTCCGCTGAGCATAGGCGAGTTCCTTCGTCTGGGTGATCGTGTCGCTGACGAGCGCGTGGATCTCCCTCAGCTCCTGTTTGGCCCGTTCGGCGTCGATGTCCACCAGTTTCGTGGCGAGCGCGGTCTTCAGCTTCACCACGTGGAGGGTGTGGCCCTGGATGTCGTGCAGATCGCTGGCGAAGCGGACGCGTTCGCGGATGACGGCCAGTTCAGCCTCACGCTCGCGTGACTCCTCGAGTTCGTGGACGACGTCGTAGAACCGCTTGTTGGGGAACATGAGCCCGAGCACGATGGCGGTGACCGCGGCGGGAACGAAGACGAACCTGATCAGCTCTTCGGACACGTCCTCGTGGGAGACCAGCAGCCTCGACGCGCCCACCGCCGCGATGTACACGACGAGCGCGATCGCGGCCGCGACCCGGTGCCGGGGAAGCTGGGGAACGACGAAGGAACCCACGAGAAGGATCCCGAAGAACGCCGACCCGCCGCCGATCAGCAGCACGGAGAACGGCCACACGGCGGCCGTGACGACCAGGCACGGGATCGCGACCCGCATGAGCTCGCCCGAAGTCCACCGCACGAAGGCGACCATGGCCGCCAGCACGCTCAAGCTCAGGACGACCACATGCCACCAGGTCCGCGCGTCCGACGCCACCACGATCACCCCGCCGACGGTGAACAGCGGGAAGAACATGGTGAGATTGAGCTTGCGCAGTTTTCCCCGCGCCGGCTCGGTGTCCACATCAGACATGGGCCCAGTATCGGCCCTCCGCGACGGAGGGCACCAGTGACACCACGTCATGGTTCACCCCGAAGAATGTCATGGGCCGGTCATGACGTGGCCGCACTGGCCGTTCCGGGCCGGAGCGGTTGAGATCTAGGTATGACTTCGACACCAGTGATCGACGTAGACCGCCTGAACCTGAAGTACGGCGACTTCCACGCCGTGAAGGATCTGTCCTTCCAGGTCGGGCGAGGCGAGTTCTACGCCCTGCTGGGCACCAACGGGGCGGGGAAGACCTCGACCCTGGAAACCCTCGAAGGGCACCGGACCCCGACGTCGGGCACGGTCCGCGTCCTGGGAAAGAGCCCGCGTGACCGCGCCGCCGTGCGGCCCAAGATGGGCATCATGTTGCAGGAGAGCGGTTTCTCACCGGACCTGACGGTGAAGGAATCGATCCGCCTGATCGGGACGCTGACCCACCGCACGGACCGGCTCGAACGGGTGCTCGGCATCGTGGACCTCGCCCGCAAGGCGAACACGAAGGTGTCCCAGCTTTCCGGTGGCGAGAAGCGGCGGCTCGACTTCGCGACCGCGGTGTACGGCTCGCCGGAACTGGTGTTCCTGGACGAGCCGACGACCGGTCTGGACATCCAGTCGCGGGACGCGCTGTGGGACGCGGTCGACAAACTGCGCGAGGACGGCTCCACGATCGTGCTCACCACGCATTACCTCGAAGAGGCCCAGCAGCGCGCAGACCGCATCGGCCTGATGCACCGGGGGAAGTTCCACCAGGAGGGCACGGTCTCCGAACTGACGCGGACGCTGCCCGCCGTGATCCGCTTCGTCCTCCCCGCCCCGGCACCGGCGCTGCCGTTGCAGGGCAGGCGGGAGCACGACGGGAAGTTCGTCATCGAGACCTTCGGTCTGCAGAAGGACCTGCACACCCTGTTGCGGTGGGCGCAGGACCACGCGATCGAGCTGCGGGACCTCGAAGCGGGCCCGACCAGGCTCGACGACGTGTTCCGCGCCATCGACAACGACTAGCCACTCACTCCACAAAGGACTCCAGTCATGCTTTCGATCGCCCGCAGCGAGCTGATCCAGATCTTCCGGAACCGCTCGGTCCTCATCACCAGTTTCGTGATGCCCATCGCGATCTGCGCGTTCTTCGTCTACCAGCACGAAATCTTCGCCAAGATCGGCAGCCTCGGTTACATCGCGGCGATCGTGATGTTCACCGTGTGCGCGTTCGGTCTCTACGCCAGCTCGGTGACCACGCTCGCCTCCCGGCGGCAGAACCTGTTCCTCAAGCGGTTGCGCTCGACAGCGGCCGGTGACGCCTCCATCCTGATCGGGCTGGTGCTTCCGGTCACCGTCATCGCGCTCGTCCAGGTGGCCGTGATCATGACCGTACTGGGCTTCGTGACCGGCAAGCCCGCGAACATCGGCTTGCTGGTGCTGGCCGTCCTCGCCACCGTCGCCATGATGATCGGCCTCGGTCTGGCCACCGCGGGCCTGACCAACTCCCCCGAGCACGCCCAGGTCACCACGCTGCCGGTGAGCCTCGGGGTCATCGCGGTCGCTTCCTGGGTCGGCATCAGCGGCACCGACGACCTGACCCTGGTCAAGCGCCTGCTGCCGGGCGGTTCGGCCACCGAACTCGCGGTCAACGCCTGGAACGGCGGCGTCGCGGTCTCCGAATCGCTGCTCCTGCTCGCCCCGACCCTGGCGTGGGTCGTCGTCGCGGTGGTCCTGGCCTCGCGGCTCTTCCGCTGGGAACCGCGCCGGTGATCCGGTCCATCCGAGGAGGAAAACCCATGCGCAAAGCCATGATCCCCGTTCTCGCGGCCGCCTTGCTGACCGTGGCGACCCCGGCGGTCGCTTCCGCGGCACCCCCGCCGAAGTGGGGGCCTTGCCCGGCGGAGGCGGCAGGCCTCGGCCTGGAGTGCGGCACCCTCGAGGTCCCGCTGGACTACCGCGACCCCGGCGGGAAGACCATCGAGATCGCGATCTCGCGGCTGGCGAGCACCAAGCCTGAAAAGCGCCGCGGCGTGCTGCTGACGAACACCGGCGGCCCCGGCGGTGAAGGGCTGGCCTATCCGGACACCCTCAAGAAGCTGAACATCCCGCAGGACGTGCTGGACAGCTACGACGTGATCGGGATGGACCCGCGCGGTGTCCACAACAGCACGCCGGTGACCTGCGGGCTGACCGTCGCTGAGCATCCGTCCAACATCCCGAGGTACGCCCGGGACTCGGCCGACGTCACGTCCGAGGCACAGCGGGTCGCCGCCGTCGCCGCGAAATGCGGCTCCTCGCCCACCGCGCCGCTCCTGCCGTACATGACCACCGCCAACACCGCCCGTGACATGGACCGTGTCCGCGAGGCGCTCGGCGAGCGGAAGGTGAACTACTTCGGCATCTCCTACGGCACCTACCTCGGTTCGGTGTACACCTCGTTGTTCCCCGAGCGCAGCGACCGGTTCCTGATCGACAGCGCGACCGGGCCCGGCGGCTGGGACGCGTCGTTCTCGCGGCTGTTCGGGCAAGGTGTCGAAGATCGTTTCCCGGACTTCGCGAAGTTCGCCGCTTCGAAACCCGAGTACGGCTTGGGCCGGACGCCGGCGGAGGTGACGGCGAAGTACTTCGAGCTCGCCGCGCGGCTGGACAAGACCCCGAGTCCGGATGGCTACAACGGCCAGGTGTTCCGCCACATCACGTTCGCCTATCTCTACTACGACAAGCAGCTGCCGCTGCTGGCCGAGACCTGGCGCGCGCTCGACACCGGGAAACCCGCGCCGACACCAGCCGTCACCGGATCGACCGCCGGCACGGCGTACCCGGCCGACAACTACATCGCGAGCCAGCTGCACGTGATCTGCAACGACTCGGACTGGCCGGAGAACGTCGGGACGTACCGGCGCAACGTCGCGATCGACCGGTTCCGGCATCCGCTGTTCGGCGCGGCGGCCGCGGACATCACGCCGTGCGCGTTCTGGCCGTCCGAGCCGGTGGAACCGCCGGTGAAGATCACCGGCCGCGGCCCGTCGAACCTGCTGATCGTGCAGAACCTCCGCGACCCGGCCACGCCGCTGGCGGGCGCGCGGAAGCTGCGTGAAGCCTTCGGCGACCGCGCCAGGATGGTCACCGTCGACCAGGGCGGGCATCTGGCCTACCTGTTCAAGGACAACAAGTGCGCCAACGACCTCGCGACGGGGTTCCTGGTCACCGGCGCGCGACCGCGGCACGATCTCGCCTGCTGATCCGCGGTGGTCCAGTGGGTCGTGAGTGGCGATTCGGTGACGGTGATCGAGCACGAACGGGAAGGCCTGGTCGGGGAGCATCTGATCGTCTGGCCGGACCGCGTCGCCGGTT